>NZ_BBJB01000056.1 GCF_016584665.1 Pseudanabaena sp. lw0831 | reverse complement strand
AGATCAAAACTGCTGTACTGCGACAAGGTATATCTCAAGCCTTCAAGATATTCTTCACGGCTAAATCCTGGAATTTCTGAAGTCTCTGGTAAATCCGCAGCCAAAAGTTCGGAAATCTTCCCTAATTCTTTATAGTCTCCATAGCCAGCAATTAGCGATTTATTCCATAGCGGATTGTTTAGCGATCGCAAAAATAGTGGATTATCAGCTAGAGATGGCAACCTTTGCTCAGGCATCTCAGCAGATGTATCAATCATTTTCTGGATCATTTGACGATTAGTCGAAATTACCGCAATTCCACTTGGTAATTTGGCGATCGCAAATCGCTTGATGCTGAAGTCGGGAAACCCATTTACTGGCTCCTCTTCATCACACTTCTTCTTTTGATCATTAGCATTTAGAGGAGTGTCTTGCTTCAAGCAGAGCAAAGATTGCAGTGAATTTTGCGAATTCGATTTACGAGAAAGGACTGGCTTCTTGTCCCCAACTGATTCTTTCTCCAATTGCCATTCCAAAATTTTGACATTTTGATATAGAGTTTCAGTGGGTTTTGGCAAATCAAGACTTTTTAACTTTTTCAGAAAAAGCTCAAAGTTCTTGTCATCGGTGACGGTCGATAAAACTGTAAAATTGAACTCTAATTTATCGCTGGTATTACTCGAAAATGCGATCGCAACTTCTTTGCCCAACCAAGGTTGAATATCTTTTACAATAGAAATTGGGAGAGATTGACCCAAAAATGTCAATAATTTGTCAAATGCCGAAACTGGACTTATAGATTGCGGCATTCCTGAGATCTGCCAAGAGTTTGCATCTAGATCCACCAGCACTATGCCGATTGCATCTGCGGGAATCTGCTTCGCAAAATTAAGAGAGCGTTGTCTAAATTGGTTAGAGCTAGAACTCTGGTTTTCAGCAGGTATAGAGCTTTTTGAGATTTGACTAGATATCGGATTTGCGATCGCGGGTAATGCTGATGTACTAGCACTAATCGCTAAAATTGTGGCAAACAAACTCCTCACTTAATAAAACCTCTTTAAAGTAAATGACAAATATTTTGTAATTAGAAGTAGCGGCGCGAAGCGCCGCCACTTCTTAAGAAAGACAAGGGGCTTCAGCCCCTTGCTATGGAATTTAATTAATATTACAGCTAGCAATCTTCGCTAAAAGTGCTGCATACTGAGCCTGAAACTCTTTCGCTTTAGTATCCTTGGACTGATGCCATGACGCTAACCAAAGCGGTGTTGGAAAATGCCCATCAGGAGCAGTCTGCGGAGAAGCAGTATTGGATGCAATCCAAGTTCCATTTTGTCGCCATCCAACCCGATCGCTAAAGGTTTGCCAACCTTTCATTGCCTTATCTTCTTCGATCACTGCCCCAAAGATCTTACTTACTTCATCGGCTGAAGTATTCTCAGAAGCAATTTTAGGTGCTTTTAGAGGCGCTGTGGGAGCTTCAGTTCTACCTGCTAAATTATTAGCAGAGATTAACTGTAACAACTGTGGTGAAGTCTTGATTTGATGTGCTTTCTGAGCTAAAACTTGCTCCTGAGACTGTTTGATTTCCTTAATCAGAATTGGTGCGAGGGCGCGAAATTGATTGTTAGGATTTGATACTGCAGCGCTTACCGATTCCATCAGCTCAGACCAAGGTGCTAGACCAAAGCGATCGCCTATTTGCTGTAATTGAGTACAAATTACGCCTAGATTTTGGCGGCTGCGAGGACTATCAGGCTGCTTAAATAGCTCCAGCATACTTCGCAACTTGAGCGGGACTTCTGACTGAAATGCTGACAACATTCCCCTTGTCTCAATTTTTGTCTCTGTCTCTAATACCGTTGATTGGGTTGCTTTTCCTGCGATTAAATTTTGAAGATGACTTTTGAGATTCGCAAAGATTTGATCGGAACCAGCCATAACAGTATCAACAGCATCTTTGGTTAGCCCATAAGGGCTTTGCAAATGCTCGACAAGTTCTTGTAACTTGTCAAATGCTTGTAAAAAGAGAGTCTGTAAATCTTGATCGACTTTAAAATTCGTATTTTCACGCATAACTTTGAAATAGTCTTCAAAGTTATGCGCAACATGTTGAATGCTGCTAAATCCCAACATAGCTGCCCCGCCCTTAATTGAGTGGGCAGCTCGGAATATCTCATTGACTGCTTCAGAGTTGCCCATCAGCGTTTCCAAATTAAGCAGCCCTGATTCAATTGTTTGGAGATGTTCCTTAGCCTCCTCAATAAAATAGCCTGTAATCTGTTTTTGCTTATCCTGATCCATGACACTAACCCCTGATGATTTGCCTTGTGAGTTGATCGTGAAATTTCTACATGAGACTGCTAGCTGTCTAAGTACTTGTCCAAAATAAATCACCAAAATTTGCAAGGTTGTGCCCCTGCGGGGTGCAACCTTACAAATTTTGGTTTGTAATTAATTATGTCCATTTACTTATTTATCCCAGAATTGATGACATATAGATCTGATTTTGAGCGCTGAATCCATACCGCCCCTTACTATACTTGCGCCAAAGGTTATCAATGGTTTGCAAGTCATCACAGGAAATTTGCTTAATCTCCTCGGCGGTCAACACCGATCCAATGTTTTTACGCGCTGCTTGACACATCACGTTCCATGTCTCTTGATTTGCTTCTTGCCATTTCCCGTTAGATAGCAAAGCTTTTAACTTGGTATAGTTAACGCCTGTATTTGAGTTGAGTAGCTGGGATTGAGTATTTGTATCATCATTAGCGATCGCCAGTACTTTATTGGAGCGCCGAAACCGTAAAGTCATTGACCCATTGCTTTGGCCATCACCTAATAAAATTGCTTCACCAGCATCTGTGAGCTTGATCGAAATTTCGACCTCATCTAGTGCTAACCCATTAGCTTGACTTGGTGCACTGTCTGTAGCGAGCTGCTGAACTAAACTAGCAAGTTTTTGAATGCTGTCTTTAATCTTAGCGGTGCTAACCGATTTAATCGACTCACCATTAGCGCGATCGCCATTTCCCACAAATTCAATTAGTATTTCTTCGCTATCCATGACATCCTTGTTTGGGCTAATTGACCAGATATTTAAGACAATCTCTGCATAAATTTTAAGAGGAAATCGCCTCAGAACTTTGAATATCTGACTCTCTGTTTAAGTTGTTGGTTAAAGTGCTATCTAAAGTGTTACTTAGAGAATTATTTAAATTACTTAAATTATTGTCTTTATTGTTGCTCTTGTCATTAGTACCATTGCTAGAAATATTACTAGAGCCATTACTAGAACCGTTAGTTATAGCTGTATGACTATGATTAGCAATAGGTACAGTCGATTTAGTCGCTGTAATTCTAGCAGCAATCGCCCGTTTTGTTAGTGCTGTATTATAGGCTGTTGTAATTGCTAGGCGATCGACCATCCCGATTACGCGCTTGGGCTGGTGGCGATCAACTACGGGCATCTGCCGCAAGTCCCTAGCTGCCATGCGTTTCAGGGCTTCAGCAAGAGATTCATCAGCAAATGTGCAAAGTACCTCGCAGGTGCAAATATTCTGTACAGTCAATTCTTCAAGTGGGCGATCGCCTGAAGGTGCAGAGAGAATTCTCTTAATATCTTGGGTGGTGAGAATACCTTGTAAGTGGTTAATATCATCAAATACGAGAGCGCTGTGATGATAGCCACTGGTAATAAACTGGGCAGCTTGTAGCAATGGCATTGAATATTTGACCGAGGCAGGATTGAGGGTCATGACTTCGGCGATTTTGATTTTTTCAAGGACTTCGATATCGGCTGGTAGACCAGACCATTGCATGATCATCCGATCTGAGGATTTTGATGTGTCAATTTGGTCAAGTACCCATGCACAGAGTCCGACGGCTGCCATCAGTGGTAAAACAATGCGGTAGTCACGGGTCATTTCAAATAATAGCAACACCGATGTTAAGGGGGCGCGAACTGTGCCTGCTAAAACTGCTGCCATGCCGACAAGGGCGTAGGCAGGAGAAGCTGCGATTGGGATCGAGGCTGGTAAAAAATAAGCGATCGCCTGTCCATACACGCTACCCAGCACAGCTCCTAAGAAAATCGATGGGGCAAAAATCCCGCCAACAAAGCCACTAGCGGAACTAATCGCCGTCAGCAAAAGTTTAACTACCAACAAAATAATTAACAAAGGAATCGTGAAAGGGGTATCTTGCAAGATTGATTCCACCGTTTCATAACCAATCCCAATTACTTCAGGAAAAGTTAAGGCAATAATCCCGACACATAATCCACCGATCAGTAGCTTGATCGGCATGGATAGATCCCGCATGAATGGGGCGATCGCCCATTCCCCTGCAAAGAATTTCTTAGCTTGCTTAATCGCATGGGTAAACAGCAGTGCCACGACGCTGGCTAACACACCCAAACCCAGATATAGCGGTAACTCCCAATAGCTGCGCACCTCATAGACGGGTAGACTAAAGGCTGGTCTCTCACCGAGGCTAATCTGGGAAACCAGCGCCGAAATTACCGAAGCAATAACGACAACACTGACATCAGAGTTGGGACTGGATTTATTGGTGCGATAGGAATCGCGTAGCAATACTTCTAATGCAAAAAATACACCTGCGATCGGTGCATTAAAACCTGCGGCTAGCCCTGCGGCTCCTCCTGCTCCAATCAGTAACCGAATTCGTTCGCTGGAAAATTGCAGCATTTGACCCAGCAATGATCCAATATTGCTACCTAGCTCAACGCTTGGACCTTCTGGTCCAAGCGAAGCTCCCGCGCCCAGTGAAAGCGCCGCCGCCACAGTTTTTAGTGGAACCTGCGAGTAGGATAACCCTAGCTCTCGATTTGAAGCTTTAGCTTCTGCTTGATCTAATTTATCTAATTTGAAGCGTAAAAGGCTAACCACTAGCGCTCCAATCATTGGAATAAAGACGATCGCCCAGTGCCACTGGTTGCTAAGAACTGCGGCTATTTTGTGCCAATAGAATTCTTGGGTGAATAAAATCAACTTACGAAATAGGGTTACACCAGTACCACTGATTACGCCCACCGCGATCGCAGAAACAAGCATAACCGTCTCCGCAGAAGGCTGAAGACGGTTTAGAACAGTCACCAATAGGCGGGAAAGCGACATGGTGGAGAACTCGCGGAGAGGAGTGATTAGGAGCTAAATAAATTCAGTGCTTAAGATCATGGACTGAAACAATGCTTCAGTTCATGATCTCAAGTAAAATTACCCAAACCCGTAAATTTGTGCCCCGCAGGGGCACAAATTTACGGGTTTGGGTTTGTAATTAATTATGTACATCTACTTAATATTGTTGTGTTGGCGATTCTTCAAGATTTTCGTCATCGATCTCTTCAGGAAATTCTTCTGAAATATCTTCTAATCCTAAATTAGATTCAGATGTGTTCGACAGGTCGCGATCGCTCTCAGAATTCACTACGGCAACTAAGTCGATTTGCTGGCGATAGTAGTCTACCCCCTTGACCTGTACCTCTACGCGATCGCCTAAACAATATTGACGACCACTGCGACGTCCAACTAGCAGTGTCGAAGCCCTTGCCCTTCCCTTGCCATTAATCAATGGGAACTCATACCAGTCATCTTTAAGAGAACTGACATGGACTAAACCTTCAACTAGGAGAGATTCGATCTCTACAAAGAATCCATAGGACTGGACGCTGGTGATGATGCCGTAGAAGTTCCCGCCTGTGTGCGATCTCATAAATTCGGCTTTCCGCAATCCATCAAGATCGGAAATTGAACGATGATACAAAGCATCAGCTTGATTTAGCTTTGGTACAACGACTTCTAAATCCTCAATCAATTGACGTTCTGTCTCAGGTGGCAAAACACTCCAATTTACTTGACCATGGGCACTAGAACTGCGCAGATTTACGCCATCCTTAATTCTGATACTTCGGCGATCGCGACCTTCTTCAAACACAGTATGCAAAATGCGCTGGATCAGCAAATCAGCATAATGGTTTTGGGGAAATACGCCATGTACATAGGGTAGATCGATTAAGCCCAATCCAAAGTGCAGTGAAGGTGCAAGCACATATTCGCTAGTCTTAAACATAGACATCAAAAGATATTTGAGAATATCGCGAGTCGCGCCTTGTTCAAGCTGACTCACCTGTTCCAAAATCCGATGCAAATCAGCAATCTGGATCTGATCGGGCGTTTCTAGCTGCGCCGAAATCCCCATGCTCTCTAATAACTTTGTCCAGTCATCGACTTTCCCTTGATCGGGAGGAATTTGCCGTAAATAGATGCTTGGAATAGAGAGAGACTGTAGGTGTGAAGCGATCGCTTTATTTGCCAAGATCATTATTTCCGTTACATTTCCAGAAATCTGCAAAGTTAAGGGAACTACTGTCAAGCCGCGCACGCCCTCATCCGCTTCTTGCGAAGGAATCTGTGGCAATACCAGTCTAATTGCATTAGAATGCTCTTGGAGAAAAGTCCCCACCTTAGCAATTAGATGTACCAACTCTTCTACTTCCGTATCAATTTCTTGGCTAGGTGCATCCTCATCAACTGTCATCTTCCCATCAAGAATCTGTTGCGCTCTCTGATAACTCAAGTTAGCACGAACCAATATTGCTGAAGGCTGAATCTCAAACGAGAGCATCTTCCCTTCGCGATCCAATTTAATCAAAACTGACATCGTGAGATATTCAGGCTGATTAAATACATTCATCTCAGGTAACATCGGCAAAATCGTATCACCCAAGAAAAATGAACGTAGACGCTTTTGCGCTTCTAAGTCCAAAGGTGAACCCGCTGTTACATAGGTTGCCACATCAGGAATATGTACACCCAACTCCCAGCCGCTCTCCACTTCTGCGATCGAAATCGCGGCGGCATTACCAATTCTGACAGTCAGGGTCTTGCGTAAATCGAGACGATGCTTGAGATCTGCTTTTCTTACGCCCCTCGGCAAACTTGCGGCAGCCGTCAGCGCCTTGGCGCTAAATCTTCTTGGCAAATTATGTTTGCAACATACCAGATCGATATCATTCGTTGACTCAGCATCATCGCCCAAAACCTGTAAAACTCGACCCAATGGCAAGTGATTGCCTAGTGAAAATCTCACCATTTCTAAATGTACAAGTTTGCCAACTGCCACATCTAAATCAGGCGTTTCTTCATCTGGCACTAGCTCGACTTCAAACAGCAAGCGATCATCTAGTGGCACAGCTCGATAACTATCGTCAGTTAATTTTACGGTCGATAGCAAAGTTGGATTCGATCGCTCAAGGATCAAGCGTACTTCGCCTTCAGGCGATCGCCGTCGCACACCATCTTTAGTTACCCGCACTAACACGCGATCGCCATTCCAAGCATTGCTCAGACGACTTTCGCGCACATAGATATCTTCAGCACCCTCGACATCTTGGATCGCAAAGCAAAAACCTTTGCTTGAACAACGCAAGCGACCTTCCACCAACCCTTCTTCTTGGATGCGGCGATATCGACCCTTGTCTTTTTCGAGAATGCCAATTTTTTCGAGCGCATCAAGAGCGACTTGAAGACGACGAACACTTTTATTGTCATCACCGATCCCAAGTTTTTTTTCGATCGCCTTGGGCGTAACTAGCTTGTCATCAGAGAAATTGTCTAACAGTTGATTAATCGAGAATTCCATGAGGCGAAGGTCGAGAGATTGTTTAAGGTGAGCAAATTAGAGCAAACGAGGGGTAACAAAATAGCAACCTACGAACACAAACTACAAGCGGATATCAAAATCGCAAATCAGCGACAATCAAGCTTTCGGCGATTAGAGCAGACAAATAACTTCAAGAGATTCGACTTATCAAAACGAAACTGTGGAAGTTAATCTATCTTCTTAAAGACGATCTTGATAGCTCTGCGACATGACTACAGATTGAATACAGGGATAATGAAAATATGGATCGAAACGCATATTTCTATTTATCCCGAATTGCATTCCCCAAGAAATTTTCGATTATCTTCGATTATCTCTGTAGGGAGTTTAGCTCTAGCTTTTTGCCATGCTTGTAGGGCTTAGGTAACTTACGAATTTGCAAAGTTAGCTTCTATAGTTTTCCCCTGACGATCCCATTTTAGCCCAATTGCTCCAGCAAATATTTTGTATATTAATTTTATTTGACTTTAATTTAGCGATCGCTGCTATAGCTAAATATTAACTAGAGCATTACACCAATAAATTGTAGGTGGCGCAAAGATCCCCCAATAGTCTTTTAAGTTTAATGCCATGGAATTACCCCAGTTAAGGTGCAAAAATAGCGAACGTAGATTGGTTGTTTCAGCCTTCAAAAATCCATTTTTTTAAACTTTCGACATGAAACTTTGCGGATCTATATTGCTAGGATCACGCAAGTTGGTTGACCACCTTAACTGGGGTATGCCATGGAATCTATGACTTGTTGAAATATCGTTTTAGCTATAAAACACAGCAGATGTGTCCAGCAACACTTCACTTTTGGCTGCAATTGTTGCTACATTTGTATTTGACATATTTAATCATGTCATGTTGTGAGGAAAAGTAATTCATATGTCTAAGTTTTCTAAGAAAAATTGCGGCTTAGTAATTTCAGCGGCTGTTGCTGCATCTGCTCTTATTGCTGGTGCTGCCAATGCTCAAGCTTCTAAAGAATCTGAAGTTGTTCGCTCCGTAGGTGCTGACACCCTTGTTGAACAAGTTCAGCTGCGTCCTAGTGCTGTTGCACAAAATGTAACTTCAGTATCTCAACTCAGCGATGTTCGTCCTACTGACTGGGCTTTCACCGCATTGCAATCCTTAGTAGAGCGTTACGGTTGTATCGCTGGATACCCTGACAGCACTTTTCGTGGTAAGCAAGCAACTAGCCGTTACGAGTTTGCTGCTGGTTTGAATGCTTGCTTGGATAAGATCAACGAAATCATCTCCGCAGGTTTGGCTGACAAGGTTAGCAAAGAAGACCTAGCTACTTTGCAAAAGCTTCAAGAAGAGTTTGCTGCTGAACTAGCAACCCTTCGTGGTCGTGTCGATGCTCTTGATGCTAAGACCGCGAAGCTCGAAGCTCAACAATTCTCCACCACCACCAAGCTACGCGGCGAGGCGGTCTTTGCTCTTGCGGGTGCAACCGATGGTGTTGGTGCTCCTTTTGACAGAACTAATACCATTTTCAGCTATCGCGTTCGTCTTAACTTTGACACCAGCTTTACTGGTAAGGATTTGTTGAGAACCCGCTTACAAGCCAGCAATACTCCAAATATTGGTCCATCTCTAAACAATGGCACGAACTCATGGAATGCTAACCGTTTGTCCTTTGAAAGTGGTAGAACGGATAATACTTTTGAAGTTAATCGCTTGTACTACCGTTTTCCAATTGGCGAAAACATCACAGCATACGTCGCGCCAATTGGCTCTCCCGAAGATGTTCTTAGCCCTCTTAATCCTCTTGAAAGTGACAGCCAAGGTACAATTTCTCGATTTGGGAAATACAGTCCTTTGATTCGTATTGCATCTGGCGGTGGTACTAGTGGATTAGCAATTGCAGGCTTGAATTTCAAGTTTAGCGATAAAGTTAATCTCGAACTTGCATACACCGCATCTAATGCTGGTTCTGCAAATGGACAAGGTGGTTTAACTGGTAGTGACACCAAGATTGCCGCTCAATTTGTGTTCAAGCCTGCTGATGTATTAACTCTCGGTGTTGGTTATGCTAATGCCTATACTGTTGGTAACAGTCTTGGTTCTGGCTTAAACGTTGATTCAATTGGAGCCTCTGCTGCCAATGCTGCTGGGATAAGTGGTATCAGAAGCAACACTGTTGTAGGTAGTTTGGTTTGGGATATTACCAAGAAGTTTACCTTCAATACTTGGGGTGCTTGGACTTTTGCTGATACAACTGGCGCAACTACTGCATCAACAACCTTTACCAGCTGGATGGCTGCATTGTCTGGTAAAGACTTGTTCACCGAAGGCGATCTAGCTGCTATTATGTTTGGCCAACCACTACTTAGAACCAACGTTGGTGGCGTAGCGCAAGGTAGTGCAGATACTCCTTATCACTTGGAAGCTTTCTATCGCTTCCGTGTTTCTAAGAATATCAGCATCACTCCTGGTGTGTTCTTTGTATTCAACCAAAACAGCGCCAGTGCTAACGGCACTGCGACTGTTGGTGTAATTCGTACCACATTCTCCTTCTAAAACTTGGTTGATTAAAACCTAAAAAAGCGACGCGTAAAACGCCTCGCTTTGCAGAAACAAAATCGCGGTGGTGGGCAAAGCCCACCGCCGCGATTTTGTTTTTTTATTTAAACTAAGAGGGTAAATACCCCACCGCTCTGCGGTGTGAGTAATTCTAGTAAAAAAGAATTTGATACCCCTTCCGCTTGCGGCGGGGTTATTCATTTTGATGCTAGAAACGATCGCGTTGCTTCAGCGACTTGGGGCATTGGATCATTGGCAAGCTTTTCTAAAGCAACTTTGGCTTCAGAGCCACCGAGCTGGACGAGAGACTGGGCAACTCGATGTCGGATTTGCCAATCGGGATCTTCGATCAGAGGTAACAAGAGTGACACCGATGCGGGATTACCAAGATCGCCAAGAGATCCGATCGCAGCGATTTTAACGAGTTCATTAGGACTTTGTAATGCCTCGGTAAGTAACTCAAAGCCTCGAGGATTGCCTAGCTCGCCGATCGCAGCAATGATGCTAAATTGAAACATCCAGTCGTTGGTGGACTCGTAGGCAGTTTTAAGCAGATCAAAGGATTGGGTAAGTTGTAGAGAACCAAGTGAAGCTGCCGCTGCTGCACGTACATCAATTTCAGGATCGATCGATAGGCGATCGCTTAAAATTTCTAAGGACTTTTCTAAATCAACAGTGCCGACTGTCCCAATTTGGCTAACTGCATCATATCGGATGCGGGCATAGGGATCGATCGCCGCGATCGAGAGTAAAGTAAATCTCTCAGAAATGGGAAGAGAGCGACTAGCATGAAGGGCTTTCATCCGAACACCCATATCATCAGTTGCTAGTTGCTCTCTTAAGGATTCAAACTGAGTTTCTAATGTTTCGCTCACAAGAAAATCTCGCAATTAATACGCTAACGTTTCTAGTGTCTCACGTAAGTAGCTACGAACGAGATCATCAAGAACGCTTTCTTGTACTGGGGCAACATCTTTGGGATCGCCTTTGGGGTCACCGTTTCGAGAACGCTGCCATTTGTCAAATCCTGAACTGGTTGCGATCGCTTGTTTGAGGTGACTCCAGACTTTAGGATCTTTGGCGGCTTCATGCAAAGGGAGATCCAAGTCATTCGCTGTTGAGGATAAGTTCATAGACATTTCCTAAGCTTATATAGAGATTACAGGGGAAAGATAATGTAGCGATTAGTGAAGAGCGAACTAAACTAAAGCACACAATTAGCTTATTAATATTCATCCTATCATTCCAATAAGTTAGCCATAGATTTAAAATTAAATGTATATCTATAGATAGAAATCAATAATTTAAATCATTATGACTACTTCAAACCCTTTTGTTGACCCAAATATTGCATCACAGGCTACAGAATTAAGTCCAAGCTATGCAATATCTATTGTAATTGTGTTGGCAGGATTGCCACTTATATGGGTTCAACCGATTGCTGCGGGTGTATTTGCAATTTTTGGATTGTTCTTAGTTTATCAAACAGCTACGATTCGATTAGTATTTACCGCAACAGATTTAGATGTTTATCGATCGCAAGAAAAATTCCGTACTTTTCCCTATCAAGAATGGCAAGATTGGAAAGTGTTTTGGTTTGGATTTCCGATTTTGTTTTATTTTAAAGAAGTAAAAAGTATTCATTTCTTGCCAGTTTTATTTGATCCACAAATGCTCAGAACTTGTTTGGAAAAACATATTCCTTTAAAAAAATCTTAGTACAACCCAAAGAATAGGAGTGACGCGAAGCGTCACTCCTATTCGCTATAAGGAATTTATGAACTACTTTGTGGGGATTGACTTTGGGACTTCAGGAGTAAGAGCGATCGCCATTAATATGGATGGCGAAATTGTGGCGATCTCTCGCACTGAATATGACATTCGTGATTACGAAACATGGCAAGCGGCACTTTATGAAGTAATTGCTAGTTTGCCAAAGGAAATTAGACAAACTACGAAAAAAATAGTCATTGATGGTACTTCCGCAACGGTTTTAATTTGCGATCTCGAGGGGAAAGCGATCGCGCCACCAATGATCTATAGCGATGCATGTAGTCAAGAAGTTTTAGAGCACATGAAAAAAATTGTGCCACCACAACATTCAGTCTGTAGCGCAACTTCGAGTCTTGCCAAATTAGTTTTATTTCTTGAGAACGAAGGGCTGCAACCTTTATTCTCAAGTTTGTATTTGCTGCATCAAGCTGATTGGCTGGGTTATCTGCTACATGGCAAATTGGGCTTGAGTGATTATCACAATGCTCTGAAATTAGGTTACGATCCCATGCTTTTAAACTATCCTAATTGGCTAAAAGATTGGGCGTTACGAAACCCTGCGGTAATTTTGCCTGAAGTATTTGCGCCTAGTAAAACTGTAGGAATAATTCAGGAGGAGATCGCCTCAAAATTAAATTTGTCACTTGATTGTGAGATCGGTGCGGGAACGACTGATAGTAATGCTGCTTTTTTAGCTAGTATTGGGACGATGAAACCAGAGATCGGTACAGCGGTTACTTCGCTTGGATCGACGATGGTGCTGAAAGTTTTAAGCGATCGCCCGATCAATGATGCGCGTTATGGTATCTATAGCCATCGGTTTGAGCATCGTGAGTTGGGCTGTTTATGGTTAGTCGGTGGGGCTTCAAATGTCGGTGGGGCAGTATTGCGACAATTTTTTACAGATCAGCAGTTACAAGAGTTGAGCGATCGCATTGATCCGAATATTTCTAGTTCGCTAGACTATTATCCCTTGCCCAAAAAAGGCGATCGCTTTCCGATTAACGATCCCAACCTCGCGCCAAGATTAAAACCACGTCCTGATGATCCTGTAGAGTTTTTGCATGGATTGCTGGAAAGTATGGCAAGAATTGAGGCTCAGGGCTATAAACTTTTGCAAGAATTAGGGTCTTCACCGATTCAGCAAATTTATACCGCAGGTGGGGGAGCAAAAAATCAGATTTGGGCAAAAATACGCGATCGCTATTTACAAATCCCTATGCAACAAGCGATCCAAACTGAAGCGGCTTATGGTGCTGCGTTATTAGCTAAAATATCCCTATGATTACCCCACTCAAGCGCAAAAATTTTGATGAGCTTATTCCTGCCGTACCCACCTCAGAGCAGTATCAATATTACTGGGGCGATGGACAGAGTGTATTTCGTCGTATAGCTATTTCGATCGCTTGTGTGATTGTGTTCACAATTCTCTATAACCGTGTTCACGAGAATAATCCCAGTAGTTTTGCCGCCTTAATTATGTTTGTATGTGCAGCATTGGGTGGATTGTATTGGATGTTGGAGCCAATTGCCCTAGCGAGCTTTCGTAATGCCAAGTTGCGGCGTTTTGCCTATTGTGGATTTTGGCAGGCTGAAGTGTTGGATGTGTATGTCTCTCAAGAAGTGCTGGCTCGTGCTGAAAAAGTAGACTCGCGGGGACGCATGGATGTTAGCTATGACGCGGAAAGTTTTTTAAATATTGAGCTTGGAGATGAGACCGAGTTTGTGACCACTTTGCGATTACCGATGAAGCGAGAACTCAAAAGGATTAGACCTGATCAAACAGTATATTTGTTGCTATTTTCTAATGATCGCCGTTTTGGACGGGTTAGTCGCATCACCTCTGATGCATATATTCCTCAATACAATCTATGGGTTGGAGATTATCCTTATTTGCGTCGCGATACCTTTGTAGATCTGACTAAGTACATGGTCAAGAGATCGCAAAAAATTACTAACTAAATAAAAAACGAAGTTTTTTTATTTAGTTGAAAAAGCGATCCCAAAGCTTAAGAAACTTGGAATATGTGCGCTAGGTCACTGCTAGTCATGGGACTATCTAATAATCTGGGATCATAGATTGGCAAAGTTAGTAGCTACTAACAGGTTTTAAGAAAATGTTTAATATTCAATCACGTAAGATCAACCCCGATAACTTAGAAAATCAGCTTAATCAAATAACTTGTATTTATCGCAACGAAAGCGAAATAATGCAAATTATTCGCATATCGCAAACTAATGTTGCTTTTTTTGAGAGAGTCGTCCTACCAAATCAATGCATTCAATTCTCTACATCTGCTGATGCTTTTTTAGAAGTGTGTGAAGGGGTAATTTCGGGTTCAATTCAGAGTGATACTATTCCCTGCTATCAGTTAGCGATCGCTACAGATTTAAATATGAAACAAAATATTGCGATTGCTAAAGAATTGCATAGAAATTCTCAAGATGCATTTGCTGTAGCTGCTTAATCTTGATCATATAAAACCCAGAAAGTAGAAGGGGGCGCAAAGCGCCCCCTTCTACTTTCTGGGTTTTAAAATTCATCGCGTCCCAAAAAAACTACAATAAAAGCTAATAGAAATCGACAAAAATCAAAATAAATTAAGACTGTGACATATAAAGTTGGACTTCTCGGATTAGGAACAGTTGGCACGGGTGTTGCCAAAATTCTCCAAGACCCTGCGGGTCGCCATCCCCTACTACCTAATATCGAAATTTCTCGCGTGGGTGTGCGATCGCTAACTAAGCAGCGTGATGTGGAGATCGATCGCAATATTGTCACAGATGATTTGGAGTCGATCGTTAATGATCCTGCGATCGATATCGTCGTTGAGGTTGTTGGCGGGATCGAGCCAGCCAAAAGTTTGATATTAAAGGCGATCGGCAATGGTAAGCACGTTGTTACAGCAAATAAAGCCGTAATCGCCAGACATGGGAATGAAATTTTTACGGCAGCAAAACAAAAGGGCGTATATGTGATGTTGGAAGCTGCCGCATGTGGCGGTATTCCTGTAATCCAAGCACTGAAACAAAGTCTCGGCGGAAATCGGATTAGTGAATTAACAGGGATTGTCAATGGCACGACCAATTACATCCTGAGTCGGATGTATTTTGAAGGCGCAGATTTTGATGCAACTCTTGCTGAAGCGCAACAATTGGGATACGCCGAAGCCGATCCTACAGCTGATGTCGATGGCTATGATGCAGCGGACAAAATGGCAATTTTGGCGAGTCTTGCCTTTGGCGATCGCATCAAACTTGAAGATATTTATCGTGAAGGTATTCGTTCGATTACTAGTGCTGATATTGGCTATGCCAAAGAGTTAGGTTTTACGATTAAGCTCTTAGGCATTGCGCGACGTACTGACGGCAAAGATGACAGCAATCTGGAAATTCGCGTACATCCAACGCTAATACCGATTCAACATCCGCTTGCAAATATTCATGGCGTAACCAATGCTGTGCGCATTGAAGGAGATCCCATCGGTGAAGTCGTATTCTCTGGTCCTGGTGCAGGTGCAGGCGCAACTGCTAGCGCCGTGGTTGCAGATATTATTAATGTTGTCGCAGCCCTGAAATCTATGCCCAATCACGTCAATCAATTGATGGGCTGTTCCCACGAGCATTACGCTAAAATTGCCCCAATTGAAAATACAGTAACGCAGTTTTATGCACGGTTGCTAACCCATGATAAGCCAGGGGTAATTGGCGATCTTGGAACTGCTTTTGGCAAGCACTGCGTTAGCTTGAATGCAATTTTGCAAAAAAATACGATTCATGATGGACTTGCTGAAATTGTGGTAGTAACCCAAAGGGTGAGCGAGTATAACTTCCAGCAAGCGATCGCATCTATCCGCGAGTTACCAACCTTACACAGCATTCCGACAGTACTACGAGTTTTGTGAGTAATAAGTATAAAATCCAAAAAGGCAAAGTGCCCGCGTAGCGGGCGCTTTGCCTTTTTGGATTTTAAGCTTTTTAGCGGCGCATAAAAATTGTTATTAATTCTGAGAAGGAAAATTTGGTGGATATGCCAAATTTTCCTTCTCAGGACTTGTAGAATCAGAACTTGTTCTAGAAAATCGTTTACTGATAAACCAACTAAATGCTCTAATAAAATCGAAGCTAGAGGTCAGCAAGCGTTTTTTACCGAACTTAGTATATCCAGAATATCGAGGGAACCAAGGGGTAGGAACCTCTGTAATGTTGTAACCCAAGCCAGATAAAACAGCCAGCAAATAACGATGAGTAACAACATCCATAGGAAGAGCAGCAACTAATTCTCTAGGTACAAGCTTGATCCAGTTCATATCGTGAATTTTTAAGCCAAAGAGAAGACGGCATGTTGTATTTGCTACCTTAGAAGCCAGTTTTTTACCATCCCCACGATTTTGTCTCCACCCTGCTACTCCGTGGACTTCATTAGTACAAGCTTCTAATAATAAGGGAATATCCAACTCAGGATTAGATTCCAAATCTGCTTGTCCCCAAAGAATCCAATCGTTTTTGGTATTAGAGATCGCAGTTTTCCATACACCTGTTACCCCAAGTCGTTGAGGATGAGTAATTACTGTCAAAAAATCATGTTTTTGCTGTAACTGAGCTAAAATCCGGGGACTTTCATCAGTACTTCCATCATCAATCAGGACTACAGGCAAAGTAAATCCCAGACGCAAAAATGCTTTTTCAATTAAATGAAAAAGTCTTTCAAGGTTACCTTCCTCATTTAATGCAGGAATGACAATGGTTACAGACCGACTTTCTAAAGGCAGTTGTTGAGGTAGATTAGCTGTAAGCATTGAAGATCCTGACATAAAGATAGAAGGCTATGTAATGTTCTGGTTTTGTAAATCATAATTTATATTATTTATTCATGATTTTTCATAAAATACTTTATAAAATAATATTTCATTCTATGTATTTTGGCTTAGACAAATTTTGTCAGAAGATATCAGACAAGCTTTTAGTTAAGTCTTTCTATGCTGTGTGGGATTTATAACCCCAAAGACTTGCTGCGAATCCCGCATAATGAAAGCCATCCATCGGCGAATGTTCATTTAAAAAATAATTTATGAAATAAAAATCGATGGCAAATTTTTGCATGGATTTATTCGGTTTAAATTTCATAAATAAATCATTAGAACATTATTTTGAGCACTTTACTTATGTCTATTGATCTTCGTGACAAACATATCCTTGTAATCTCATCGGTTTATCCCACCACACCTGATGGTAATCATGGAGCATTTATCCGTGAAACAGTTTTGCAGATGCGATCGCTTGGAATCCGATTTACAATTTTCGCCCCAGCTTACGAAGGGTCACAGACTCATAGCTTAGATGATATTGAAGTTTATCGATTTCGATACTTTTTTAAACGGTTTGAAAATCTAGTTCGGGACGGTGCACCCACAAAACTACAAAAGCAACCTTTATATATACTAGTTGCCCTTTTATATATTGTGCTTGGGGCATGGCAACTGTTTTGGCTATGTAAAAAACAAAAACCTGACTTAATCCATGTTAACTGGCCATTTCCTCATGGTTTGATGGCTTATCCTGTAAATAAACTACTTGGCATTCCTATGCTTTTTAGCTTTCATGGAGCTGAGCTTCTGCTAGCTAAAAAATTTAGTTTTGTTGGGGCTATCTTGCGATGGCAAATACCAATGGCTAAGAGCGTCACGGCAAATTCTTCATTTACACAAGCTCTAATTCAAAAGCTCTACAGTGGAGATGTTAGTGTCATCCCCTATGGCTTAACAATTGAGCCTAAAGCTCCTTGCGTGAGAAATCTTGAAGAAGATACCAAACTTTTGTTTGTAGGAAGGCTGGATGAACGGAAAGGGCTGCGGTATTTACTAGAGGCTTTACCGTTAGTTCTTAGCAAATATCCAGTACGTTTACGCATTGTGGGTAAAGGGATCTTAGAACAGGAGATCAAGCAGCAATGCCAAGAACTAAAACTTGAGAAAGTAATTGATTTCTTGGGGTTTGTGAGTAAAGAAGAATTAGCGAATGAGTATGCATCTTGCAATATTTTTGTTTTACCAGCTATTGTAGATAGCAAAGGAGATACCGAAGGCTTAGGGATTGTTATGATTGAAGCATTAGCTCACGAAAAGCCTGTAATTGCCAGTGCTGTTGGCGGTATTGTTGATGTTATTCAATCTGGTGTTACAGGGTTACTAGTGAATGAAAAAGATCCTGAAGCTCTCTCTCAATCAATTATTGAGCTAATTGCCGATCCTGTTCGAGCAGAGGAATTGGGGCAGCGCGGACTCAAAGATATTCAAGTGCGTTTTGGATGGTCACGACTTATTTTGTTATGGCAGGATATGTTTACAAAAGCCTTGGCGAAAACATAATTTAGATAATTGCAAAAACTAGATTCTATTCATCTATGTAAGTGTAAATATGGCAGTCCCTCGTCCCTTGTCACGTCTTATGCTGGTACTTCTGGTCGTTGTTCCACTAGGAATTATTGGCGTTCTAGCAGTTACTATTTTATTGCCAGCTTTGAGAAATCCTGAATCTCGCAGCTATTCATCCGATATTGGCTATCCCGCCCAACAGCGTAAAGCAGGTAAACCAATTAAGGTGGAAACAGCAGTAGTGAGTCAGCAACCTATAGATGATTCTGTCTCAGCACCTGGTGAGTCGGTCGCCTTACAAGAAGTTGAACTTCAGCCACTAGTATCGGGATCTGTTGCAAAAGTATATGTACAAGAGGGCGATCGCGTAACTAAAGGTCAACAATTAATCGAGCTGAACAAAGAACTTTTTGAAAACATGGTTGACACAGCTCGTAATAATATTGCGATCTCTGAAGTCGGGCTTCAAAGCATAGAGCAGACCGCACAAGAGCAGATAGCTTCGTTGGAAGCAAACGTCCAAAGCCTAAGGGGGCGAGTGGCAATTTTTGATACTAAACTCAGTCAATCAGAAACTTTAGTTAAAGAAGGCGCGCTCTCAAGGTTTCAACTAGCAGATACTGAGGACTTATATCTGATTCGCAAACGCGATCTCTACACTGCTGAAAGAGAATTGGACCGTACTAGAAATGATCTTGCGCGTCAGGCAGAAAGCCTTGAATTCAAGCTAAAAAATGAACAACTTGCCTTGCAAAATGCACTCACAAATTTAGAGCGTACCGTAATTTATGCCCCAAACAACGGATTAGTGAGCCGAATAAATATTCATAGTGGTGAGGTCGCTAACTTGAATACAAAGTTGATGACCTTAACTCAAGATATTGTGTTTAAGGCTTATATCGATCAAGCCCGCCTAAATACGGTTAAAGTCGGCGATCAAGCAACAGTGAGATTTGTAGCTTACCCAGGTAAGACTTATACGGGGCAAGTGATCCGACTAAATCCCACTGTTGAAACTAATCCTACTCAAGGCAATGCTGGAGCCAACCGACAATTTACTTACTCGGTTTGGATTAGAGTGCAAGATTTGGAAATGGCTCCTGGATTACAAGGATATGTGCAATTTGATCAAGGTAGAAATAGCATGGTAATCCCCGAAAGTGCTGTCATCCATCTATCTGCTGGCGAAGGTATGGTCATGCTTGCCGAAGCAGGTAGAGCCGTAGTCAGGAAAGTTAAACTGGGAAGAACCTTTGCTAGTCAACGCGAAGTTTTAGATGGATTGGCTTTAGGCGATCGCGTAGTTCTTTCCCCCAGCCCTTTAAATCCTGGTGATAAGCTTGAGACTTAGCTTTATATTTTTCAATTTTTTGATAAGTACAAATTTTTTTTGCAGTTTAGTTTAAGGATAAGTAAATGCTAAAAGTCATTAATGAGGAAGTCTGCAAAGATCCTAAAAGTCTAAATAATCAATTCTTGAATGCAATTCCATTCGCTCATATTGTCATAGAAAATTTCTTGCATGAAGATTTGGCGAACACGCTAGTTTCACAATTCCCTGCATTGTCATTGATGCATTCTTCTCATCACTATTTGTTCTCACAAAAGTACGAGTTGTCATTTTGGTCTCAAGTATCTGATTTGTTCTCTCAATTGCATCAAGACTTGCTCTCGGATGAATTTAGTGAATTCATTAGCCAGGTCGCTGGCAAGAAAGTATTCATGGATGCTGATTACTGTGGTGAACTTCATCAAGCGCGTGATGGCGGATTTTTAGACATGCATGTTGATTTTAATTTGCATCCTAAAAATGAGACTTGGATACATGAGCTAACTCTCTTGATTTATCTCAATAGGGATTGGCAAGACGATTATGGCGGTGAGTTGCTGATGCACCATCATGACAATCCCAAAGTATATGAGGTTTCTCCAGTATTTAATCGATGCACGATTATAAAGTCTGACGAGACAACTTTTCATGGCTATCGGCGGTTAAATTTGCCTGAGGATATAACGCGGAAATCAATTTTAGTAAATTTCTATCGAGAAGTTGAACTAAGCCAAGTACCACCTCGCAGACCAACTGTTTGGGCAACTAAGGAAGTCTCTCCACTGAAAGCTCTGCTTGCCAAACTTTATAACCCGATCAGTACGCTTAAGCACCGATTATTTGGGCTAACGACAGCTGGCGATCGCGAAGAAGCTAAAAAGATCAAAGAGCAGATTAAAAAAAATCTTAATATAAGGTAGAAAAAAGCCTTGAATATTTTGATGCCAACAATTTTTTTGTAATCAAGAGGAAATTAGAAATCGTAATCAAAACAAGTATTAGAGATTTTTATGAGTTAAATTTGTATACCAATGAAAATTGTATCGCGATCGCTTAATTGGACATTGTCTCAAGTGAATAGGCAAAAGATCATTCTTTTTGTCGGTTCTCTTGTCCTAATCTTGAGTGCTAGATCAGCATGGTATACACTACCCTCTGACACTCTAGAATCCTTTGGTGTCAGTCTTACAATCGCTAACTACTACAGAATAGTACCAGTTTTGTTTGGCTTGCTTGGGATATTTTTGACTGTTTGGCAAGTCAGAAAACAAGCTCTGCGATTACTTTTTTGGAGTGGCTTACTTATAGTTTTACTATTTCCCTATTTTCAAGTTACTTGGTCACCTGCAATTACATTTTTAGCTAATAATTATTCTAGCCAGAACGCTAGAGTTGATCGTCATGTAGAAAGGAATTTTTCAGAGATTCAATCTCAATGGAAACAAAATATACTCTTGGATGAACCAGATACCCCATATGCAAGTTTAAACGCTTTAATCAAAAATAGTAGTTTTTTACAGGTGCCTTCTCTAGAGAAGTTTATTGCTAGTGTCCTTGGCTACGATGTAAGTTTTTTTGGATACATAAGTCTAAATTGGGCGATCGCAATTCTTGGCTTTTCGATTAGTTTATTTGGACTATATTTAGGTGAAAGCGATAAAGCATTACAATTAATGGCTAGAGATATGCGGAACTTGCTGCCATGGTTTTTAGTAGGCTTGTTATTCTTAGCTATATCAGTACTAGTACCTAATATTATTAATTATCAATTAAATATATACTATGCTAAAGGTGAATATGGCTTTGTTCAGAGTATGAGTAAAACTCTGGCAACGTTATATCCACCCTTACAGGGTGATAATTTCTTTTGGGAGCGAATGGCAAAAGCTGGTTATTACAATGAGCAACCTAACACTTCTCTAGTTGAACTAGTAAAAGGTTTAGAAGGCTATCGCCAAAAAGATTGGGATAATGCTGAAACTCATTTTCAGGAATCACTTAACCTGCAACCGAAAAACTTTTTAGTGAGAGGATACCTCGCTGCTGCGATCTTAAATCAGGGTATTAGAAATTTTAATAGTCCGAGTAATCGTAACGCTGCAAGTGCGGCTGATTCTTTTGAAAGAATTTTAACAATCTTTCCAAATCATACTGAAGCTTTGTATGACTTGATGTTAGCTAGAGCAGTTAATGGTGAGTTTGACAAGTCTGCGGATACTGCCTTAAAAATTATAGAGACGCAAAAATATGCTCAACGTCCACGTTCAGCTTTATTGGGGCAGGCATATTTACACCTTGCTTGGAAAGGCTTTAAAGATAAAGATTATAAAAATGCTTGGCTACGATATCGACAATCATTGGATGATAGCGCTTGGAAAATTGTTGTTGAGGAAGAGCAATGAAGAGATTTGGGCATTCTCTATTAGCTTTAGCGTTGGTTCTGACTCTAGGCTGTTTACTAGGGATGTTGGGCTTTGCAATATGGGATAAAGCCCCAACGCCATTGACTTCAGTCTCTTGGTCTCCTGCGGCACAGTGGATCGAATCACCGCAGCCAAGTTATCGACTATATGCTCGTCATACAGTCAATCTAACCAATAAGCCAGAGGCAGCATGGTTACGGCTGAGTGCTGATAATAGCTTTATTCTTTATGTTAACGGCAAACAATTTGGACGGCAATTAGCAACGACAAATAGTTCTTTATCTTTTGCTGCTCGTAATACCTTAGCCAATCAAAATATAAATGATAGTGAACCTTATGATGTTCGTCTTGAAAATCGATTCATAGGATATCATCACCACTGGAAACAAACGTTTTATGTTGATTTATCTAAAGTTTTGAGTACTGGCAAAAATGTAATTGCCTTAGAGGTTCAAAAGCAGCGACAGGATGCTCGTGTTGTGGTTGAAGGATATATTTATCCTGTGAAGGGAGCAAAGCCTCTAAGTGTTACAACTGGCGAATCAGAATGGAAAGTATCTTCACTTGCAGAAAACAACCAAAGTACTTCTTGGGTTGAACCAGATTTTCCCGATGAACGCTGGGTAGAAGCAAAGTTAGCAGGTGTAATTACAGAAAAAACTTTTAGTAGATTGAGTCCAAATATTTATGAACGCTTTCTAGAAGGCTCTTGGGTTACTGGAACTGAGAGTAATAGAGGGGAGCTTTGGTTCCATGGAGTTTGGAATATTCCACAATCTCGAGGACGTTCTTTTATTCGATTTTCTGGGGATGGAGAATATTCGTTGTTGTTAAACGGTCAAATGGTTAGTGAGTATGGAAGCGCTGACAGTAAAAGTCTACACCTATTTGAAGTTACCGATTTAATCCAAAAAGGTAAAAATGTTCTGAGTGCGAGGGTAGCCCGATCGCTAACTATTAATTCAAATGATTCGCAAAAAAGCCCTTTAGGCTTTTACTTAGATGGTTGGAGAGAAACTATCAATGATGAAATTGTTGATACGATCGCTACTGATTCAAGTTGGAAAACGTCATCAAAACCAAGCCTTGATGAATCTAGTCCGAGTGCGATCTTATTAAGACCTCCTTCTTCTCAAGAATTTAACCGTGAATTTGAAGGCAATGCCTATTTGCTTAACTATCCTAACTTTTTACTCCATAATATCGGCTGGCAATTATTGGGTATGGGATTAGCTATTGCTAATACTTTGCTGATTGGGCAATTGGGATTTTACACTTCGGGTGCTTTAAATTCGTTGATTGCTGGAGCAGGAATAATGATGCCAGGAACATTATTCCTAATCGGCATGGGATTGCTAAAACACCGTTATGCTGAGTCAGAGATGGGCATATTATTTGCTCATCCTTCTATCAATATCCTCATATTGATTGGGTTTGTTGCCATTCAAGTAATCACCTTGTTAGGTTGCATTTGGCACAATTCACAATACCCAGATAGCAATAAATTAAAAGTCTCATTGGCAGATGATAAAAACACAGCACCTTTGCTGAAAGATTGGGGCTGGTTATTCGCTAAGTTGCAATTATCTAGCTGGGGACAATGGATTTGGCTAACGACTATTGTTGCGATCGGGTTTGGCTTGAGAGCATATGACTTGGGCGCGACAGCAAGAGACTCCGATGAAAATACTTCCCTTGATGCCATCAGAGGAATTCTCAATACAGGTGCACCTGTTGCCACCTCGGGTATTTGGTATACTCGCGGACCTCTCTATCACTACTCTGTTGCTCTCTGGCTCAAGATATTTGGCTTCTCTTCTGAAAATGCCCGATTTACATCCGTTATTTTTGGGACAATCACCCTAGTTCTAGTCTTTTTGCTGACCCGTAAGTTTACTGGGAAAATATGGCTAGCTCTTTTGGTTACAGCAATTTTAGCGATCGATCCATGGGAGTTAGCTATTTCGCGCAATACGAGGTTCTATCAGTTCCTCCAAATGAATGTTATGTTTGCCTTCTGGTTCTTCGCTAAGGGATTTATTTTCAAAGAGGGGAAAATTTATCAACATCTGTTTTTTGTTTCGGCGATGGCTTTTTTGCTTAGCCAAGAAGGATACTTGACGCTTTTACCTTGTTTTCTAGTTGGATTTCTCTGCTTTTACAGACCATTTTCTCTGAAGAAGGATTGGTCAATTGTTATGAGTAGTGTCATGGTGTTAGTAATATTTGGCTTTAATGGTATCTTCTTTCTTATTCGTTGCTTGACTCCACCTGTAGGTATATCTAGTGGATCATCTGTACAAGTTAAACTACAGCTAGGGGATATTACTGGTTTTGCAGAAGGTTTGCTAGTTGGCAATAGCAGAATTAATGTAATCTATAGTTTATTTTTTTTATTAGGATTTGTTTATTTTCTAATCAAAAGAAATGCCAAACTAATCTTTCTGTTTAGTAGCGTCTGCCTTTTTTTATTGTCAATTACAATTTTAGTAGTTCAAATTTCTCCTCGTTATACTTTTGCAATTTATCCGCTTTTTGTGACCTTATCTGTTTACAGTGCATTTTGTATTTCAGGAAGTCTTGGGAGAATACTCGAAAACGGAATTAGCAACTTATTACCTTTGAGAGCGATCGCACTTTTTTGCGCTGCGCTACTGTTTATTGGTAATTTAGAACCGAACAGGGTACTAGCGGCTTATCAAGATGCTCTCGCTAGGCAAAACCCACAATTATTTGACTATGTCAAACAAAATTTGCAGCCTGATGATGTTGTAGTAGCCAACTTACCAGCTGCTGCCGCTGTCTCGCTTGGTAAACTTGATTACTTTTTGCCATCTCAAGGTATTTTAAGCCTTGATGGATTTTACTTAAAGAAAGGGCAAATGATTGATCGCTGGGCAGGTGGTAAGGTAGTTAACAGCATCGATCAATTTTCTGAAATATTAAGTAAGTCAAATCGAGTCTGGATTCAGCTAGATGACAATCCACAACCCAAAGAACCAAATCAAAGAAAACTATATAACTACGTTCGGGCACTAGGAAAATCGGTGTTTGAACCTTATGGGGTTCGCCTGCGTCTATGGCAAAAAGCGGATGGTATGCTTCCAAGCGAGACAAATCAAGGCAAAGACATAGGAAATTATTGAATTTTACCCAATTTTTAAAGCTGTTAGAAGCCATCTATGAAAGATAAGTTACCGATTTTTTTAAAGACAACAGTTAGTTTGGGGCTACTTGTCTTTATTCTTACACGTATTGATCTCAATCAAGTTCTGAGCCGCTTGCAATTTCTTTCTTTACCTTTTGTTCTTTTTGCTTTGCTATTTTATACTGGCTGTCAATGGCTTAGTTGTCTAAGATGGCAAGTCGTTCTCAAATCTGCGGGTTACCATATACCAATTCACTATTTACTTAGCAGTTATTTTGCAGGGATGTTTGTCAGCATTTTTTTGCCTAGCTCTGTTGGGGGAGATGTTTATCGTGTTTATCGAATTACTAAAGTAATTGACGCTCCAGAAGTAGCTTTTGCTTCGGTTTTTTTGGAGAGATTTACAGGGTTAGCAGCCGTTTTTGCTCTTGCTCTTGTGGGTATACCACCCGCACTGAAAATTATTGGCAGTTGGGATATTGTTTTGCTCTTCCTTGTATGTGCTGGCATTATTTGGGGAGGTTTTCTTTTAATCGCTAGTCCTTTGCTACTTAGTTGGAGTAGGCCATGGTTATCGAAAATAAGGCTTGGAAGTGTTTGCGATCGCCTTGACAAAGTTCAGATTATCGTTATTCAATACCTTAAACATCGCCAATCCCTTGGTCTGGCGATCGCAATTTCTTTTGTTATTCAGTTATCAATAATTTTTTATCAATATCTCCTTGCTCAACAATTACAAATTCCCATCTCATATTTGGAACTTTTGGTATTTACACCCATTTCTATAGTTGTGACCTTGATGCCGATTTCCTTGGGCGGGTTAGGTATTCAAGAAGGATTGTGGGCATATTTATTTACTAGAATTGGCTTAACAGCTGAACAGGCAGTCCTTTTATCTCTTACTTTTACAATACTTGGTTGGATTCTCGCGCTCCCTGGAGCCATAATTTTGTTGCTAGATTCCAAAGGCTTAAAAACCACAAAATAATAGGCTCAAGAAAAAGATGATTCTCAAATATTTATTAGCACTGACCACAGTATTGACTTCTTTTGTCTTCTCTCCAGAAAATTTTTTATGGTCTACTACAGGAAATAGAGCATCAGTTGCTGAGGCTCAAACGCCTTCAGGTTCGCAGTGGAGTGTTCTAACCAAAGTCGATCCCAATTTGCTGGCTTTCTTAGTAAAAGCTGTTGTTGTAGATAGCCAAACTGGTGCGATCGGTCGAAATCGGGAAGGATTTATGTCTGTTGGGTTTCAACGCTACTCCAGTCGATTTATTACCTATGGAATTTTGACTAAAAATGTGCAGTTGGTTGATATTGGAATCAAAATCATAGAATATCCTCTATCTTTTCAGAAGACAGAAGGAAGCTTTGAGGATTATGCTCCTGAGAGTAAGGGGAAGAGTTCTGCAAGTAGTGTGGCATTTTACTTAAATGATTTAGGTGAAAGCCTATTGCTATGTAAGAATTCCAGATGGTTTCAAGAAAGCAATGAAACTAGTTATTTGCGAACAAAAATCATCAAAATGAATCCATCCATTTCCAATTCTCTAACTTGGTTGATGTCACAAGAATCTGAACTAATCAAAGGAGACGGAAATGGAAGAGCTACAAATCGTCTGTGGAAAGATGCTAATGCCTATTATCTGACAGGTAGAGCTTTAGATCGAAAAGATGCAGTAAGACTAGGTGAAAAATTTGCCATAATGTCATTGCAACAACAGAATACTGAAGGTGCATTTTTAGAGCTATATGGTTTTGACAGTAGCTACCAAGGCGTTTCTATTCAGCAAGCGGTGCTATTTTACACAAATCTGAGTTCTCAAGCTAATCAAAGACCGATTGTGTGGGATGCTATTAAGCGAGCTGTTGCGCTCGAACTAAAATCCATTCTGCCTAGTGGTGAAGTCAATACAAAAGGCAATACTAGAGTTGCTGTGGGAGGGGAAACTTATTTTGATAAAGAGAAAACAGTAGATTACTTGGCATTGGTGAAGGGGCTAAGTTATTATCATCAGCTAACACAAGACCAAAGCATCAAAAATGCTTTAGATCGAGTATTTACTTTTTATTCAAAAAAGTGATTCCTTTCTGAATACAGTTTTATGGTTTCTTTAAACGAAGTTTAAAGAAACCATAAAACTGTATTTGTCGTGGGGGTATTAAGTAACTCAGAATAATTAAAACCTAGAGTCAAAATCTACACCGCCCACCCATCTGGCAGTAAAGTTTTTAAGGCTTTACATTTGATTGTGCCTACCTACTTTGGTCATTAAATAACTTGAGGAATAAGAGCCTTAAGTCCTTTGTCTGCCCCAGTAGGGATGACGATCGCAATAAATCACAAGACTATAATGATTTAACATAATCTGTATTGATCTAAGATATTTTGAATAGTGAAAAAATTGAAATCTGTGAATTGAGAGAGCATTATATGGAATTTCCATTGGTATCTGTTATCGTTCCAACTTATAACTCTGCTGATTTTTTGGAGCCATGTCTGAAATCTATCCTAGAACAGTGCTATGAAAAAACTGAACTAATTGTTGTCGATAATAGCTCGGATGACAATACTCAAATGATTGCAAAGCGATACACAGAGCATGTCTACAACAAAGGTGACGAAAGAAGCGCTCAGAGAAATTTTGGTGTCCATCAATCCAGTGGTGAGTATGTTTTGATGATTGACAGCGATATGGTATTGACGAAGGGGGTTGTGCGAGCTTGTGTTGAAGTTATCCAGAAAGATTTACAACTTAAAGCATTAATTATTCCTGAAGAATCCTTTGGTGAAGGTGTTTGGGCTAAATGTAAGAAGCTAGAAAGATCCTTTTATAGTGGTGTTGATTGGCAAGAAGCTTCGAGGTTTTTTGATAAGAATGCGTATCTTGAAGCTGGCGGCTATGACGAGGCTATGACGGGATGGGAAGACTACGATCTACCGAATCGTATCGAGTCAAAGCATGGGGCTGGGAGTATTGGTCGTGTTAAAACGTTAATCTATCATAACGAGCGGAACCTGAATTTGTTTACATCCTGTCGCAAAAAGTTTTACTACGCAAAAACCTTAGATCTATATATTCATAAGGATACGAACAAAGATCGGCTACATAAACAAACTTCAATTATTCGTAGATACGGAGTTTTCTTTGCAAACCCTGTCAAGCTTTTCAAGAACCCATTTTTAGGAATTGGGATGTTATTTATGAAAACCTGTGAGTTTGCAGCTGGAGCTTCTGGTTACGTGGTCGGAAAATTTTCATCAAAGCAATGATTTTCATAAAACTTTGCCGATGAGCGATCGCCCCATATAATTACTATTTCTCGATTGAGATGAGATCTCACCACTCGCAACTAGCCATTCTAAACTTGGCTCGAAAAGAGTTGAGAGTTTGGGTTGAGGGAGTCCTAAGATTTTAGCTGGGTTAACGCTAAGAGCTTGCCAAAGCTCACTAGCAGTTAACAATCCTGTTGCAACTAAGTTTTGCCAGAGGACGGGGAGGGCAAACTCTAAGCCGATCGCACCTACGGGCGCAACCTCAAAAGGCACGACTTTTTCTTCATAAGCGCAGGGAGTATGGTCGATCGCAATGCTATCAATTGCGCCTGATTTGACACCTGCAATTAGAGCTAGGCGATCGCTTTCGCTGCCGAGGGGAGGGCTGAGGCGGAGATTGGAATCATAGGTTTCTAAATCGCGATCGCAGTGACAGAGATGTAACCAAGTTGAACTAGCGGTTACAGGTAATCCATCATTTTTAGCTTGAGAAATTAATTCCACACTCTGAGCGGTAGAGATTCGCATGAAATGGGTCGGGGTTTTGGTGAGGCGGACTAACTCGATTAAGGCGGCGAGGGCAGTGGTTTCGGCGGCGGCGGGATAGCCAGTCATTCCATACTGTAGCGACCATCGACCTTCACGAATTACGCCACTACCTGCGAGGTCAGGGTTTTGAGGAAATAGAGCAATTGTTTTACCAAGTGGTTTGATATATTCCATAGCGCGGCGAACCAGCAGTAAATTGGCGATCGGTTTGCTATCGGTAAAGCCAATTACGGATTCGGCTAGCTCGGCAATATCGGTGAGTTGTTTGCCCTCTAATCCTTTGGTAATAGCGCCCCAAGGTTGCAGAATATCTCCATGTTTTTGCTGCACATTGCGCCAAAATTCTAGGGCAGCAATATCATCGATCGCGGGCTGGGTATTGGGCAAAATGCCAATCTTGGCAAACCCGCCATTTTTAGCTGCTTGCACTAGCTCAGATATCGTTTCTCTAGATTCATGCCCTGGCTCGCTACTAGTGCTGTAAAGGTCAATCAGCCCAGTTCCTAGGAAAATACCTGAACGCTCATCAATATTTATTGCCTGAGGAATTTGGGATTGATCAAAGTTAGTGTGGATTTGGCGATCGCTATCAACAAAAACATCGGCAAAAGTTTCCGCAATCTCTGAGGATGAATCAGTGTGAAGAATGCGTACTTGCTTGTAGAGAACTGGATAGTCGATGGAATTGTCTAAGTGCATGGCAAAAGGATTTTCTTTTTACTGTATAGTGCGATGTGCGTCACAACCCAAAAAAGTGATGAGGCGCTTTGCGCCTCATCACTTTTTTTATTGAACAATATTTAGCGATCGCTGATTTTGGTAATAACTGCGCCATTGCCATTTGCCTTGTGCATCGACATTGGGTGTAAACACGCGCACATCAAGCGAATTTAAACCAATTTCTTGGACGATAATTTCGGGGTAGCGATCGCCATTGAGTTCTTGGATACCATAGAGGGCATAACTACTTACGCTATCGTTAATGTAGGAAAGCGCTCTAGTATGGGTCAAAATTGGCTCTGGTGACCAATCTCCGTTCGCCGATTTCCGTAACATTACTAACATGCTGTACTCTTGGCGCTCAAGAGCGGATCGAGATAGAAAATCTTTCCACACTTGGGGATCAAATCCTGCTGGACGAATTGGATTGTCGAGGCGTAAACCTGCAATGATTTCAGGCTGGTTGTCGCCGTCGATATCTGCACATACTAATGAGGCGATCGCTACTTGTGAGGTTGCCGCTTGATTTGCACCAAGTTTCAGAAATAAATTACGCGATTTTTCCAGTATACGGGGTTGAATTTTACTGGGGCAGTTAAAAAAGTAGGTGCGATCGCTTGCCGTATTAATGCGATCGCTAGCCACAATTGTTAAATTGGGCTGACGCAAAATTGCAGGATCGAGGCTTTTTGTCTGTTGATTTTTATCGCTTTCGGTTGGTGCTTGTACTTTAAAGCTAGCGATCGCACCAAAAGCATCTGAACCACGCACTGCAATCACTTGAAACATACCAAGGGGTTTACCAAACTGCATCAATGCAAATTTACTGCCCACAGGGATCGATTGAATTACCCGATCTAAACTGCCGAACTGTTCTACCAAATCGGATGGGACAATGCCTTCGATCGTCTTGCCATCGGGAGAAGATTGGATGAACAGGAAAATAGGGACAGGTGGTTTATCCACTTCAGGTTTTTTGTCGTTATTGGGACTAACGCAAGCATTGAGACCAATAGCAATTCCTAAAATTACAAGAGATGCAGATATTGAGTAGCGAATTTTATTTCTGAATTGTCTAAATGGCATGATATGCGAGCAGTCTAGAGGTATCTGTCTCAAAAATATAAGTGTATGCTTTGCACACACTTATATTTTATGTAAATAGACGTAATTAATTGCAAGCCCAAATCTGTAAGGTTTCGCCCCGCAGAGGCGAAACCTTACAGATTTGGGAATTTATTTTATTTGGATTCCATCACTTCTGCTAAGCGTTCGACAGCTAATGTCAAACGTTCTTGAGGATCAGGCTTGACTTCAGCCGCAGCTTCCACCCTAACTTCTTTACGCTTCATCGCCTCAAAAGAACGAATGATCAAGAAAATTACAAAAGCGATGACGAGAAAGTTAATCACTGAGGCAAGAAACACACCATATTTAATCCCATTGATTTGCAACAGAGCAAGATCCTTAACATTGGCGGCTTGGAGCGCTGGATTCAGGAGCAAAGGGGTGATGATGTCCTCGATCAAAGAAGTGACAATTTTGCCAAAAGCGCCACCAATGACTACAGCAACTGCCAAATCAATCACATTACCCTTCATGATAAAGTCCTGAAAGTCTTTCATAAAACCTCCAGCAGCACGTCTACCATTTTGTAAAGCCATAAAATACATCTCCTCAAACTACGCATGGTTTTAATGAGTGGCGTTGCTCGCCGCCCATTACTTATAACGCTTTACGCTCAAACCAGAACAAATCAATTTTTTAAAAGTGTTGCAAAGCACAACTTTTAAAAAATTGATTATGAGTATTTTGATCGTAAATTGTTATAAATAAACAGATTTTAATTATCAGGCTTTTGATCCCGTTTTACCGATCTCGATTCGTTAAGTTCAGCCAAAATCTTTAACGATGGTAAAGAGATCGCCTGATGACGATACAAGCGATACATCAAATACATACAGAGCGCAAAATAGCCCGAACTTAAGGTTGCTTTCAATAGTTCTGCGGTAACTTGTAAAGTTTCACCATCCGTTGGTACTCCACCCATTGCCCCATAGGCGATCGCCCAAGTCAACATCAAGGCGATCGCCACTTGACTAACATCGCGGACTTTACGACTGCTTCGCTGTCGCACCAAGGCGATCGCCGATGGGATCAGCCCAAATACTGGCATTAAACAAAAAAACATTTCAATTCGTTCTTTGGTCGAATCGCGAGATATTTGTTCTGGCTTCTCGATTTGGCGATCGCGCTTAGAATAACGGCTCATAACTTTACCTTTGCTTCTGTGACGATGTTAGCGCTTTGTTCGCTATTTGTGCGCTCACCAATTATTATTGACGTAAATTCTGCTTACTTCACCTACTTCAAAAGGGAGAAAATTTTTACTCCGATGGATTCAGCAACTATTCAAACTTTTATTGCAACTAACTTAAATTTGCTTGCTGGAGCAGCATTTAAAGTTATTGCCGCGATAATCCTCTGGTTTATTGGGCGCAAACTGATCGATTTTTCGATCTCCATTACCTCCAGTACGCTAAAAAGACAACGTATTGATGCAACACTGATTAGCTATCTAACTTCTAGTCTTTCAGTGTTACTCAATATCATTCTAGTCGTAGCCATTCTCGGTTACTTTGGTGTTGAAACAACCTCCTTTGCTGCGCTTTTAGCGGCGGCTGGTATCGCGATTGGGGCAGCATGGAGTGGGTTATTAGCTAACTTCGCCGCAGGTGTCTTCCTGATTGTTTTACGTCCATTTCAAGTTGGCGATTTTATCTCTGCTGGGGGTACTACAGGCACAGTTGTAGAAATTGGCTTGTTTGTAACGACCATCGATACACCTGATAACGTTCGTACATTTGTCGGTAACAACAAACTTTTCTCTGACAATATTCAAAACTTTTCTACAAATCCATATCGTCGCGTTGACCTTCAAGCGCAACTAGACCATTCTGTTAACTCCAATGAAGCAGTGCGAGTTCTCCAAGAACGGATTAGTAACATTCCCAATGTGGTTAGCAATCCTGCACCTGTAATTGAAATTATCGACTTCACACCAATGGGACCAGTGCTTGCAGTACGTCCTTTCTGCAACAATGCTCACTATTGGCAAGTCTATTTTGACACCAATCGAGTTATTCGCGAAAGCTTTAGTGAATCTGGATTCCCTGTTCCTCAACAACACTTCCAAATTCGTCAGTCTTAACCCCAAAAAGCCTCGCTTAGCGAGGCTTTTTGGCAAACAAAATATTTGTTAAATATGCTGCATTGCAGCATATTTAACAAATATTTTGTGTTTCTCTTAATCGAAATCAACTATGCAGCCAACCAAATTCCCATCGATTATTACACCTTCTCAAAAAGTGCGCGTCATTGCTCCTAGTGGTGCATTACGCGAAAGGGAACGCTTTGAGCAAGGACTAAAAATCTGGCGCGATCGCGGTTATGAATTGACCATACCTGATGATCTTAGTCAGCCTTGGGGCTATCTGGCTGGAACCGACGAGCATCGCTGTCAGCAATTTATCGAGGCATGGAACGATCCTGACTGTGTCGCGATCGCCTGTGCGCGGGGAGGCTATGGCTCAATGCGGCTACTCGAAAAACTTGATTGGCAAGAGCTTAGCGATCGCCCTAAATGGTTAATTGGTTTTTCTGATATTACGGCTTTACTCTGGGGTTTAGCGAAACACAAGGGAATTGGTGGCTTACATGCACCAGTCATCACCACATTAGGCAATGAACCAGCGCGATCTCAACAGCAATTATTTGATTGGCTCGAAGGAAAAGTTAATGTGATCGCATTATCAGGGGAAGGCTGGAATAATGGTCAAGCAACAGGTGTTCTCTTACCTGCAAACTTAACTCTCGCAACGCATATCATCGGCACAGATCTTTGTCCTGATTTGGAAAATGTAATTTTAGCGATCGAGGATGTATCCGAAGCTCCTTATCGGGTAGATCGCATGTTAACCCATTGGCGTTGGTCGGGACATTTACAAAAATTAAAAGGGATTGCGATCGGGCGTTTTAGTCAATCGGAAGTTTCTACTCTCAGTTTTACAATGGAAGAAGTATGGCGCGATCGGCTGACTAATTTAGGGATTCCGATTGTGATGCATTTGCCATTCGGACATGATGGCGAAAATGCTCCCTTACCTGTTGGTTGTATCGCTGAAATTGATGCCGATAATGGAACGTTATCCTTCTCACGATCAATCAAAAAGTGAGTGTTTGCGCTTCGCGCAAACACTCACTTTGTTTTAGAAAGATGACAAAGTAGTTAATTTTTCTGTCCATGTTTGCAAAAATGGCATCGCCGAAGAGAGAGTTAAATCATACTTAAGCGGCGTAATCGTCACGTAATTATCTCGAATCGCTTGAATATCTGTATCTGCTTCCGCTTCTTCTTCAACGACTACACCAGATAGCCAGTAGTATGTTTTGCCACGCGGATCGATGCGCTTCTCAAATAGATCCTTATAGCGACGAATCCCTAAACGAGTGACTACAGCTCCGCAAATATCTGCTTCGGGAATTGCAGGGATATTTACATTAAGTAGAATTGCTTCTTTGAGAGGATAAGTTGCGATCATCTTGACTATTTTTTTGGCAAAATTGGCAGCAGCACTAAAGTCTGGATGTGTGAAACTAGCCAAACTAAAGGCAATACTAGGTAAGCCTTCTAGTACTCCCTCCATCGCCGCCGATACAGTACCAGAGTACAAAACATCCGTTCCCAAATTTGCGCCGCGATTAATTCCTGATAAAACTAGATCTGGGCGATCGCCTAGTAATGCATCAAGTGCTAATTTCACCGTATCCGAAGGCGTACCCGAACAAGCCCAAGCTTCAATTCCCGCAGGATAAACACCAGAAATTTGATCAACTCGTAAAGGCTCTTGCAAAGTTAGCGCATGTCCTGTTGCCGATCGCTCACGATCTGGACAGACAACCGTAATCCGATGCTCAGTATCACTAAGTGCCTCGGCTAGCGCTCTTACCCCCGCTGCATAAATGCCATCATCATTACTAATAAGAATATTCATTTTCAAGTATGAAATTTACAGCAATTTGTAATCAAAATAACCACAAGAGTTTTGTTAAAAGTACTGTTTTGCAGCACTTTTAACAAAACTCTTGGTTCTGGTTTCAGCGCAAAGCGCTGTAAGAACCACCTAACTATAAAGGCTCGCGTTGCGAGCCTTTATAGTTTTAGTCGAGGGTGATTACCCATGAGCCAATATATTGAGGTACGGGGATGTCAGCACGCATGACTCTACCATCAAGCTGATAGAAACCGCTATAGTCGGGATTTCGGACGTTGGATAGCACGGCTCGAATTGCTGTTTTGGAGGGGATTTCCTCTTTAGGGATGATCGTAATGCGGCGAGTTTCTTTATCCCAAGTAGCCGATTCAATCTCCAAATCTTTGCCCCCACGGCATTGATCAGTTACACGCAGTTTCATTTCACTAGTATCAAAGCTACCATTGAAATGCTCAGGATAGGTAATGATTACTTCGGAAACTTTAAACTTCTGTGGCTTTACTTCTAAATAATAACGATCATTACGACCACTACCGCCATTGTCAAGACAATAGTCAAGTGCGCTATCTTTTATTCCGCCAAACAGAATAAATCCTGCATTATTTTGGGCGCGAACTACTGATGGCGAAACCACAGCACAAGCTACAGCTAGACAAGAAACAATACCCAGTTTTTTGATCATTTGGATCTTCATAAATCTCACAAGACACATACTATTATGCTACGCACTGATCATTCTGACGAAATTTGATAGCAAATGTATCCCGTCATTGGATGATTTTTCGGGATGAAATTGCACAGCCATCACATTATCTTTGGCGATCGCGACTGTAACTGTTTGGCTGCCATGGGTTGTTGTTGCTGCCGTCACGGAGCTATCAACGGGTGCAGTGTAATAGGAATGCACAAAATACATCCAAGGACTAGCCCCCAAGTCTTGCCAAAGCGGGCAATTGGCTTGCCTTAGCTCTAGCTGGTTCCAGCCCATATGCGGGATCGTCAGATTTGGCTCGTGCCTAAATCGCTTGACTTGCCCTTTGATGATTCCTAAGCCAGATTCTTGCCCCTCTTCGCTGCTTTCAAATAGGATTTGCATTCCTAAGCAAATTCCTAAAAATGGCTTGCCCGAAGAGATCGCATCATGTATAGGTTGTTCTAGTTTGGTTGCCCGCAATTTCTGCATCGCAGGATCAAATGCTCCTACCCCTGGTAAAACAATACCATCGGCATCAGCCAACTCTTGCGGATCATTGGTGACGATTGGGGTTGCGCCTGCCATCTCTAAACCTTTGCAGGCTGAGTGCAGGTTGCCCATGTCGTAGTCGATCACTGCCACAACTGGCATGATGTTACTCCTGTTTAATAGTCTTGCGATGGGGAACTTTAAGCCCCGTTACTCCTTCTAAGTAAGTAGACGCAATTAAACACAAAACCCCAAAACCTATGCCGCCCGCGCAGTGGGGGGTATAGGTTTTGAATCTGGATTTTAATTACGCCGAGGTACTTAAAGCGATTATAGCTGTCGCCATTTCAGTTTAACCGAAAGAGGGATGGCGGTGCTTAGCGCCACCATCCCTCTTTCGGTTTTGATATGGTTATATAATGGCTAAAGTCCTGAAAAATACATCATGAGGTTTAGGATGGCTGACAGGCGAATTGTTAATCATGTTTTATTGGTGCTAAGTATTGGTGCGATCGCTCCTTTCGCGATCGCTAAGCAGGCTGCTGCCGAGGAGAAAATCAGTATCCCTCAAGCACCTGTTGAGCCAAGTCTCTGGTGGAAAACTCAACGGTTACAAGAAGGTTGGGTGGAAAATATTGAGATCGATGCAGAATCAAGACAGGCAATTGTCACGATTAATACAACCAGATGGACAGCTTCTGATTATTTACAGCGTTTTAGTTTTCTATTTAAGCTAGGCACTGAAGCCCAAAAGCAAAACTTTAACGTGTTATTGCACAATCGCCGCGATCAGAAGATTGCTGAGTACAGCACTATAGAGGAGCGTTGGCGCATTGACCCAAAATCTCTAGGTGCAGAGCCTTTTCGGGTCAACGCCCCAACAATTTTTCAGCAGCAGTTTTAATACAAATATAGAAAATCGCAGTTATTTTCTATATTTATCTTAAAAAAGGAGAAATAGGGGGTAATGCTTCAAAGTTTTTGAATAGCTATTCAGGAAAGAGATGGAAATTCATAGCGATTAATAAACAAACCAATTACAATATCGTGCATCAAAATCGACTTGGAAAAACAAATAGTCTTTCTGGCTAATCGTTTAATTCGAGTTCTCAGCGTTAAATGTTTGCGTTCAATTTTCTGGGTATTTTCCTTTCCGATTACATGGGTTTCAGGGTCTAGAATACGTTCATATCCTCCCCAAGCATCAGTAAAAAATCGGGTAATCCCAAAAGGTATTAAGAGATTCATCAGGGAACCTAAAGCATTATCTTGATGTGGGGCTAGGACATATGCCAAAACTGCTCCCGTAGCATGGTCAATGGCGGGCGCATAACCATCTTTGTTGTTTCTTATTGCCCACAAAGCTCCACATTTCGTCCATCTCGGCATCTTCAACCCGATGAATATCTATGTCCAGTTCATCGGTATCAAGCTTTTCTAGCAAGGGGTAATTGACGGGCTCTACCTCTTCTTGTTTTTTTTAACTCTTAGGACTTACGCAAGAGCCATAGAAATAGAAGGATGCTTAAGCTGATAACGCAAATAATCAGACAAAAGCCCAGATTTAAGTTGGTAAATGGTGTTACCAGCTTGAAAAGCCAAACGCTTCAGATGATGCCAAACCAACATGGCACAGGCGATGTGATTACGCTGAATTCTGGATTTACGGCATTGACAAGCCTCAATCCCCGTCAATTGCTTGATTTCCCGATGAAATTCCTCAATAATCCACCTGATAGAACAAATAGCTTGTACTTCAGGGGTGTAATCTTGAGTTAAGTCGTTAGTCACGACATATTCTGTCCTGCTAGGAGAAACAGTGACCCAGAATAGCTTCACCTTTTTATCTTTGGGGAATTTATTGATTTTGATCAATTTTCCCTGCAATAATTCTTTCTCAGACCAATCGAGTTGGTCAATCCGCTTATATTTTTCCACTCCACCACTATCATCGACTAGACGATTGGACTTGAGTGGACAATAATAAATTTTGCCGAAGTTGTCAATTTCTGCCATTAGTCGTTGCGTGGCATACCAACTATCCATCAACACTGTCTGAAATGCTAATTGCTTGCTATGGACTAATCCCTTGAGCATATCGGACACATGGTCTAATTTACTCTTGCCATCACCATTAGGGTCATAAATCCGATAGTCTACCACCCAAAATTCGTGCCGTTTGAAATTGACATAGATACAGTTGACCAATCCTATACCCTGCACAACTCCATGCTCGTTGCCACTGTATTGTCTCTGTGCCATCTCAATCTCTTTGGCATGGCGTTTGTCTAACACTGTGTCGTCAAACAGCACGTACATATACTTGGCTTCATCTGACACAATCGTTGGTTTCACGTTTTGCCATAGCAATTTCGGCGTTAGTTTCTCCGCTTTTAGGTATCGGTTGATCTGGTCATGACTATATCCTTCTATATGGTCTGCTAAGTTGGTGATTGTGTAGTTTATCTGACTACTTAGCAGTTACTGACAATAATCTAGCGTGCTAAACTTTTTTGTCATTGCTTTTCCTCAAATCATTCTTCCTTTTTACATCATTTTTTCCCTTTGCGTAAGTCCTAACTCTTTAATTACGGTTGTAGGGCTGATACCCAATACTCTCCCTGTATCTCGTATTCCACTACCATTCATTGCCATGTCCACAATTTGTTGCTTTACGCTTGGTAAATATTCTTTATTCGTGTAATCAATTATGAAAGTCTTCTGTGTACATTCTGTGTTTCGGCACATGTACCTCTTTTTACCTGTGGCACTATATCCGTGCCGATAAATATCTATGCCTCCGCAAGTTGGACAATGAACTGCTTCTGTTACCATCATTTCTTCCCCTCTATTTTAACCTCTTTCAACAAGTCTGCAACATTACCGGATTTGCCTCCTAATGTAGTTGAACAAAGAATGAAAATGATCCATGAGGCTCTTGAAACTGGGGGATATTCAACTTTACGAGCAAGAGATATCGGTGGATGGCAAAATTCAAACCGAAGAGGTGAGAATTGTCCCCTATACAGAAGATAAAGTTGTGCTTTTAGTTAGAGATGTTAGCGATCGCAAGCAATCAGAATTAGCGCTCCAAAGTTTGTTGGAAGGTACTACTTCTGTTACTGGTCAAGATTTTTTTTCCAGAATTAGTTAAGCATATTGCGATCGCCCTTGATGTTTCCCATGTCTTCATCACCCAAACTGTTGGGGGAAACCTAGCGACTTTAGCATGGTATGCAGACAATCAAGTTCAAGCAAATGTAGTTTATAACAGTACCAATACTCCATGCGAATTAGCCTTTCGAGAGGGGATCTATAACTGTTTTGGCGTGCAACAGAAATTTCCTCTTCTCCGCGAGTTGGTGGGATCGAATGTTGAGAGTTATATGGGAATTGCCTTACAAAATTCAGCAGGCGAGAAGATCGGGGTAATTTGTGTGTTAAATCATGAACCTTTAGATAATCCAAAACGGGCGGAACTACTACTACGTATCTTTGGGGCGAGGGCATCTGCCGAACTAGAGAGAATGCAGGTGTTTGAGGATTTGCAAATATTGAATGCAGAGCTAGAGCAGCGTGTACAGGAAAGAACACAGGAAATGTTAAAAACTCGTAACTTTTTAGAAGCAATTATTGAGAATATACCAGTAGCTCTATTTGTCAAAAATGGCAAAGAAGAAAGATTTGGCGAATTTTTGTTGTGGAATAATACCTGCGAACTCATGTTCGGTTGTAGTAAAGAGCAAGCACTTGGCAAATCAGTCTATAATTTTTTCCCAAAAGAGCAATCTGATTTCTTTAATCAGAAAGATCGTTCATCATTTGCGCTCGGTAAAATTGAAGATATTCCTGAAGAACCAATTGACAGTTTGACTTTGGGTCGCAGAATTCTGCATACCATTAAAGTACCTATATTCGATGAGCATGGCAACCCTGATTATTTAATCTGTATTTCTGAAGATATTAGCGATCGCAAATCCGCAGAACTAGAACGCGATCGGCTTCTCCAAGAATTATCTCAACTAAATAAAAGTCTCGAACTCCGAGTTGAAGAACGAACTGCCGCACTTGTAAACGCCCAAGAGCGAATTATTGCCCAAGAAAAACTTGCCTCCCTTGGCACGCTTACGTCTGGAATCGCCCACGAACTTCGCAACCATCTCAACTTTGGGACCAACTACGCGAAAGGCGCAATCGAACTGAGTCAAGAATTGCTGGACACAATTCAGCCTTTGCTTCCTTCTTTAGATATCGACACCTCAGATTTTGTCACATCCTTGATCGCCGATCTCCAAGAAAATGCCACGACAATTCGCGCTCATAGCCAAAGAGCTGAAAATATCATCTCCAACATGATGCAACATGCCCGTACTGATGATGCAAAGGCAATCCCGCAGCCGAATCAAATCAATAATTTACTCGACCAATCCTTAAAGTTGGCGTATCACAGTAAAAAAATGCAAGATAGCAACTTCAACATCACAATTCTGACTGACTATACAACCGATCTAGATTTAGTTGATCTAGTCACGGGAGCCATGAGTCGGGCTTTCATTAATCTAATTGATAATGATTGTGATGCCATGCGCTATCAAAACAATCTTCTGGATTTCTCGAAAGACGCAGAAAACTATCATCCCACGCTCAGCCTTTCGATACGCGGTCTTGGCGATCGCGTCGAGATTAGGATTCGTGACAATGGTTGTGGCATTGCTCCAGAGATTCAAACCAAGATCTTAGACCCTTTCTTTACAACTAAACCGCCTGGAGATGCTACTGGGTAAGGTCTTTCTCTCACTCACGATATAATTGTCAAGCAACATAAAGGCACTTTAACGATTAATCCTGATACTAGCCAATTTACTGAAATAATTGTTACGATACCCAACAGATATACTTAAAAAATCAAGATCCTAATTCCAAATTAGAATAATTCATACATTGGTATTAAGGATACCTACACCAAAACTCAACTATGAAAGAAGGGATAAATTTAGTACTAGTCGTTGATGATGAGTTTGAAATTCAAAGACTGTTTAAGCAAATATTTAGAAAAAGAATTCGGAATGGAGAGATAAGTTTTCTGTTTGCTCAAAATGGGGTGGAAGCACTAGAGATTCTACGGGAATCGAATTCGATTGACATGATCTTAACCGATATCCAGATGCCAAAGATGGATGGATTAACCTTGTTGACAAACCTAGCAGAGCTTGAATGTCCGCTAAAAGCCGTAGTTATTTCCGCATTTGGGGACATGAAGAACATTCGCACAGCGATGAATCGTGGGGCTTTCGACTTTTTGATTAAGCCTATCGATTTTGAAGACTTAGAAATTACAATTAACAAAACGCTGGCATTTGTTCATGATTTGAGAGCACAAAAGCAAAAGCTTCAGTCAACTCTAGATCGACTCCATAGCTTAGTATTCTATGACCAACTGACTGGCTTAAGCAATCGCTATGGACTGATCCAGAAAATCGCTAAAAGCATTGAATTAAAGCGAACAAAAGGTATTTCTTTCGCCGTATTAAAGCTAGATGTAGAACGCTATCCCATCATTAAGTCTGGGTTTGGCCATACACTTGGAGATCGCCTCTTAGTTGAAATTGCCCATCGATTGGGAAACTGGGATATTCCATCTAAGGTCGTGGCCCGATTGGAAAGCAATGAATTTGCGATATTGCTACAGGATGTTGAAAATTTATCCACTATTGAAAATCATATTGAACAGCTTCATCAACTTTTCAATCTTCCCGTTCAACTTGCGGAGATTACCGTATCATCAAAGACGCATATAGGGGCTGTCACTAGCGACTTAGAAGATAGCCAACCAGAAGACTTTTTGAGGGCGGCTGACACTGCCTTTGACTACGCAAGACATGATAGGGAACGTACGATTTTCTATGATGATAGTATGCAAAAGAAGGCTATCCATCGAGTAAACCTTGAAGTTAATTTGCAAGAAGCGATAGAATCCAAGCAAATCTTAGTATATTATCAGCCGATTTTTTCACTGAGTACAGGGAAGATTAAAGGCTTTGAAGCTTTGGCACGGTGGCTGACCCCAAATCAAAGATGGATATCACCCCTAGAGTTCATTCCATTAGCAGAAGAAACGGGACTAATTATTCCATTAGGGCGTTGGCTCTTATTTGAAGCTTGTGCGCAGATGGGTCGATGGAAAATCCAATTTCCTGACATTTGTCCTGACAGCATTAGTGTTAATCTATCGAGTTTGCAATTAATTAATTCAGAGCTATTGGAAGATATCGATCGCAGTCTAAGCTCCGCATGCTTGAATGGAGAAAGCTTAAATTTAGAGATTACTGAGAGTGTCTTAATGGGAAACATCGAAACTGCCATCGATGTTCTAGCTCAATTGCGGGATCGCTCTATCGGAATTTCAATTGATGATTTTGGTACAGGTTATTCTTCTCTCTCTTATCTCCAATCTCTACCAATTACAGCCTTAAAGATTGATCGCTCTTTTATTAAAGACATTGATACTAATTCAAATAGTCTAGAAATTACTTCAATGATTATTAACCTATCTAATCAGTTGAAGCTAAAAGTAGTTGCCGAAGGCATAGACAAAGAAGCACATACTAATGTTTTGAGATCTCTTTCCTGTGACTATGGGCAGGGTTTTCTGTTTTCTCCAGCAGTTGATGCAACTGCTGCAACTAATCTGATAGCTGCTCAAGGTTTTATGGATGTGGCGGTTTGTAAATGAACGGGTTGCAAAAGCCAATAAATTTTTTCTATCGTAAATCTCAGCGCCTTTATCGGTTGCAATATTTCTCTACCGTCGTCAGTAACTCCTTTTCCCCAAACGGTTTGGTTAGATATTCAGTAGCACCAACCATCCGCGCTTTGACGCGATCAATAAAGCCATCCTTTCCAGTGAGCATAATAATCGGAACCTTCGCAAACGCACTGGACTTACGAAGCATTCCACATAATTCATATCCATCGATCTCTGGCATAGTGATATCACACAAAATCAGATCAGGATTATGTTGAAAAATTAAGCTTAAAGCTTTAATAGGACTAGATACCGCCATAACTTGGAAGCCGTGATTATGCAGAATATATTCAACAGCTCGACAAATTGTCACACTGTCATCAATGCATAAAATTCTGGGCGATTTTACTTTTACTTGCTGCGGTGCACTCATAGCTAATGGAGTAATCGCAACTTGTCCAAAAGAAATCGCATCGTAGATCATCTGACCAATATGACTAATATCTTGCCCCGCATATCGTGATAACTGACGGATTGTCGTCTTACCATCAATCCAAGTATTTAAGAGCGGTAAAGACTCCTGAGTAAGCAATACAGGACATTGATCGATTGACTGTAAAATTGGATAAAATCTCTTCCACTGCTGAAGCTGTAGCGAATATTCAGCACTAATCTGTGAAAACTTGAATTTTGTTAGCTTTGGTGTGAGTGCGGCACTAATTTCAAAAACAAAAGTACCTTGATAGAGACCAATAATGTCAAAAAGCACCTCTCGGATTGTGCTTTCGAGAATCGACTTAGCCTGATCAGGTGTGAGAATTTTGGCTTCTAGGAGCGCCCAAATCTGACCATACTCTAAAACATTAATCCCCAATTTCGAGCTAGATAAATGATCCAGCGCATGGTCTAAACCTAATCCATGCAAATAATCGCGCAGACGGGTCAAGTTACTATCAGTATCGGTGGCGTAGATTAGTTCTCCGTTATCAAAAAATAAAAACCAGAATTTTCCTGTGCTCGATTCAATCAACAACTCTCCAGTTCGTTGCCCAAACTCGATTAGGTGGATAATTGTATGTACGTCAATTTCTCTGAGCGTGCCTTGCATGAGGTGTTACAAATTTGAGTTTTGTCTTTAATATGTAGAAAGATTTGTCCACATTACCAGAATTTCTTTTGTTATAGCTGTTGCCATCAAAAAGCGAAAAGAGAGTTGCGGCGCCAAACGCCGCAACTCTCTTTTTTTTTGATTTTTTCTGCGACAGCTATACCTTGATCTTAAGGCTTTTTAGCAGCAATTCTCACTATAAAAATCACAAAAAGAGAGCGCTAAGCACTCTTTTTTCTATAAAGGTGGTATGCGAGCAATTACGCCACTTTTTAGCGGTTCGGGACGTTCTTTCCATGACAGCATTCCATCGGCGCGATCGCGATATATTTCTGCGCAAGACAATATAGCTGATGCTGTTGTCGGCATATTTTCAGCATCACTGGGCAAGTCCCCAAACAAGTAGGAATATTTACCTTCAGAAGCAAAGGTGACAACACAGGCATGGCTGCAAGCACTCATGCAGGAAACAGCGCGAATCTCAAACTGCGATCGCGATTCCCAGCTTTGATGTAATTGAGAAAGCTCTTTTAGTAATGTTTCACCACCACTAACACCTACCTTTTTGCCATTTTGCCAAGTACTGGCACAGGTAGTACAAACTAATAAACTGTGGGTCATTCGTATCTCAATAAAAACAGTTATAGCTATATAAAACCCATTCATAGAGTTGCGCCGCAAAGCGGCGCAACTCTATGAATGGGTTTTATGTTTGATTATTTATCGCCGCTAGGTGATGAGTTGTATAAAGCATCAAGTCTTGAACGAGCATCATCAACGTTAATTGATTTAATTACCATTAATGGTTCATCAATATATTTACCATCTTTATCCCACAATTCAGGATGGGCATATTGAGGAGCTACGCGACGACTACGATTGTCTTGATAGCCTCGTGAATCATTTTGGGAAAGTGCAATCATACTGCGAATAAGATTGCTGATCGCGAAGATGGAGAGGATCGTAAAAGCGAGTATATAAAGGATCTGTACCATGTCTACTTTCCTGAAAAAATATGTAAATTAAGTGAACTAAGGTTTAAAGGGAAAAATCAGGGGCTAAAATTAAAATCAAAATCAAAATTAAAGTTTTAAATTGCTTGATTACGATAGTAGCGCATCCCTACGGCTTGACACTCCATAAGTAGTTCATGCCAAGGTCTCATCGTCATCATGTCTACGCCAACTTGATGTCCAGTAACGCGAAACAAAGCTCTCGCCGCAGCAACTTCTTTGAGAGCATTTTCGACTCGTTCTAGCAAATTTTGCTGATCTGATTCTTGCAAGAAATTTAGGCGTTCATTGGAGAGTAATTTCTGAGACCTATTAAACCAATACGTGAAATCTTCTAGTAATGGCTCAAGAAGTTGTCTGAGCATTTCAGGATCGGGACTAGCAGTATTACTCATGGGGCGGATCTCCATCGGCAAATTTGATGCTGTATATAGTGTGTTAAAAGTAATATTTTTTTATACACAGTATTATAGCATTTCGTTACTTTTCTTAACATTAAACAAATATTATGACTTTTGATCCAACTGTTAATTCTTCGGCGAACTTGATCGCAATGCAAAATTTAATCGATGTGGTGGCAAAGTTACGATCGCCTGATGGTGGGTGTCCTTGGGATTTAAAGCAAACACCAGAAAGCTTGATCCCCTATGTGATCGAGGAAGCTTATGAGGTGGTGGATGCAATCCAGAGTGGTGATAGTAAGGCGATCGCTGAAGAGTTAGGAGATCTGCTAATGCAAGTTGTTTTGCAGTCACAGATTGCTAGCGAAACTAATCAATTTGCGATCGCGGAAGTTGCAGAAGGGATCGCTCAAAAACTGATCCGCCGCCATCCCCACGTATTTGGTGATGTTAAGACTGAAAGTATGGATGAAATCCATCAGAACTGGGAGAGGATTAAGGCTGAGGAAAAGGGTGAAGACTTAGCAACAACTCAAAAACTGAGCTACAAACTCAAGCGCTATGCGCGATCGCTGCCGCCCTTAACTGCTGGCATGAAAATATCTCAAAAAGCAGCAGCGAATGGTTTTGAGTGGGAAAATGCCGATGGTGTCTGGGCGAAATTTCATGAAGAGTTGGATGAGTTGCGCCATGCTCTAGAGCATGAATCCAAGGAAAATCAACAGGCGGAGCTAGGAGATTTACTATTCACCCTAATTAATGTGGCGCGTTGGTACGATCTCGATCCATCGGTGGCTCTGCAATCAACAAATCAAAAATTTATTCAGCGTCTTGAGGTGATTGAGACATTAAGCGATCGCCCCATCGATAGCTTCACTGCCGAGGAGTTAGACAATCTCTGGAAACTTGCCAAAGAGAAACTCAAATAAAAAAAGCCTCGCTTAGCGAGGCTTTTTTTATTTGTCAGCGGGTGCATCTGGACGTAGAAAACGGGAATCAGAAATTTCGATCAGCTTATCGATTGATGTTTCAGCTAAAAATTTGCGAGCTTTAGCGAGATATTCTAAGTTGGGACATTGATCACCGAGGATACATCCATTGGTGCATTCTTCTTGACAATTGACTTGACGAGACATGAGTTTAGAAGCAGTTTGTAAATTAAAATTCAAGGCTACTACAATATTATCGATAAATAAAAAAGCAGCGCTACGCGCTGCTTTTTTATTTTTAATATGCGGTCAGAGAGACTCGAACTCTCACAGCTTTCGCCACCACCACCTCAAGATGGCGTGTCTACCATTCCACCATGACCGCAATTGCTTTTTTAGTGCTTAACTATATTACAGCAATAGTGCAAATATGCAATATAAACCCCAAAAATCTGTACCGCCCGCTGCGCGGGCGGTACAGATTTTTGGGGTTTAAAGAATGCTGCTTGCAGCATTCTTTAAAAAATCCAATATGTTATTTTGTTCGTAAATTGCTATAAGCAACTAAACCCAAAACCTCAAACCTCAATGTCTGAATCATCCCTAGAATCATTGCAACATGAGCAGATCCAAAAACGATCGCCTAAACGTTGGCTTCGCCCTGTCGCGATCGCTGGGATTGTGATCGCCAGTTTTTACAGTTCTGTCTGCGCTGTATTGTGGTTTGGGCAAACGAGGCTGGTCTTTTCACCAGTTAAGGAAATTACGACTACACCCGCCGAGTTTAATGCTAAGTATGAGGATGTCTTAATTCCTGTCCAGAGTGCCGATGGCAAGACTGAAAATATTCATGGTTGGTGGTTGCCCAATGCCAAGCAAGAAGCAAAAAGTGATTTAGTCGATCGCAAAGTGATTTTGTATTTGCATGGCAAGGGTAAAAATATTAGTGCCAATGCAAAACATGCTAATCGCTTAATGCGGATGGGGTTCTCAGTTCTAGTAATTGATTATCGTGGCTATGGCAGAAGTGAAGGCGCATTCCCTACAGAATCATCGGTTTACACAGACGCACAGACGGCTTGGGATTATCTCGTCCAAAAAGGTTATAAACCAAGTCAGATTATGATTTATGGGCATTCGTTAGGTGGCGCGATCGCGATCGATCTTGCTGCGAAGCATCCCGATGCATTAGGAATGATTGTCGATGCTTCATTCACTTCGATGAGCGACATGGCTCAACTCGATCCTAAATATCGTATTTTTCCGATTGATTTGTTAATTCATCAACGTTTTGATTCGATCTCCAAAGTGCGATCGCTATCTTTACCTGTGCTTTATATTCATGGCACTGCTGACGATCTAATCCCTTCGGCGATGTCTCAGCGTTTGTATGAGGCAACATCGACAAAAAAACAAATCGTTCTTATTCCCAATGCTGGACACAATAATACCGCCTCTACCAATGAGCCACTATATCTAAACTCTATTCGGAGTTTCTTCAATCTTTAGTCAAATAGCTGTACAAAGTAGCTAAAGTGATATTTCCAGATGGCTTAGAGTTTTAGCTGTGTCTTACCCCCTTCCCAGTCAAAGAATAGGCAAAGGGACTACAGCAATAGTTGTATTTGCAGGTAAGTGATGTAACTTCCCTAAGCAATGATTTGTAAGTTTTATTTGAGCGATCGCCCGATAAATCAAAATATCTCAACCAATCCATATCAACCTGTTTAAAGGCTGCCTAAATCTTGGATTAGGCTATAAAATGTAGTAATCAAACTAAGCAATTGCTGCGTGACCTGTGCGCTTATTTCCATCTACGAATGGATGATTCATCACGATTGAAAATCCCAGAGCCGCAGCTTTATCAACAATTGTTGGGTATAAATCTTCTCCGTCAAATGTCATGAGCGGTTGAGCGATCGCCGATTCTAATCTCCCAAAATCACGAATACCTTCAGCTCCACCTGACTGTCGGGTTACTTGATGATGGATATCGAGAATTTCTACTATTGTGAGATAACGAATCATGCTAAACGACGGTAGAGTTCGGCATTCTTTTGCAGTACATAACTTATAGCTTCGCTAAACTCTTTTTTGGGGCTAGACAACCAATCTTCTATACTTGCTTGTAATAAATCTTCAGGAGATACTTGACTCTCTTGAGCTAACTTTTGTATTTTCTGAAGTTGTTCATCTGGAAGATTAATAGTAATAGAAGCCATCAAAAACCTCTTAAATGTTGTAACTGACTAAGATTATAGCTTTGCGATCGCCTAGTCTCTGATTTGCAATGCGATCGCCCCATAAATTGTTAATGTGATTAGCGATCGCTAAGTTCTTTCAATAATGCGTCGAACTTCTGCGGCTGAAATGTCTGATTGTTCGGATTTAGAGTAAATGGCAATCAAAATAACGGATGTAGATGTTTTGACATAGTAGATAACTCGATAGCCAGCACTTTTACCCTTTTTATTATCACTATTTTTAAGCCGTAGCTTGAAGACTGTATAACCAACATGGGCAATTTGATCTCCTTTAAAATTTCCCGATTGCAAGTCGTCAAGAATTGGTTGTAAATCCTTCCTGATGCTTCGGTACTTTTTTGCTAGATTACGCAGGTCATTTTTAAACTCATCGGAGAATTTAATTTCAACTAATGGATCAATCGACATCGATTCCATCCCAAAGTTCAGAGATTGGGTGAGTTCTACCATTCATCGCATCATCCCAGCCTCGCTGAAAGCATTCTACCGCAGAGTCTAGTTTTTGCTCTTGACTGGCAGTTATTTCTTGATTTAATACATCTCTTACTATCAATGACTTCATGTCAGAATAATAAGACTCATAATTTTTCCATCCAAGAAGTGCTGTAATATTGCTAGAAAAGTTTATTAACAATTTATTTTCTAAATCAAATGCTGGATCTTTAAAAAACTCTTTCGTGTCATCGTCATGATTTTCTGCAAGATGATTGAATATTGCTTTGTTTAGTCCACGAAGTTTATCATCGTCCATATGGTTGTACTGATTACGACCAGCATAAATTATCAAACCAATAGGCAATTTACTTACCCAGCGTCCTATACAAAATTTGACAGGTTTACCTCCAGACTTCATCAATAGCTTTCGTACATTTTCGGGGAGTTGTTCAGGGATATTTTTGTTTTCAGAAAATAATTGAATTCCCATTGCTGCAATTTGCAGTAAAGAACCACACATAGTGGCAAATGCAAAACTTTCTGCAAAGAATTCTCTCTGCAATTTAAGTGATGATTGGATTGGAACGCTATTTTTATTCAGCCAGTATTGCCAAGCATCTTTGTCTTCCGCATCTCCCATGTAGATAATTACTTTTGGGATTTTGAGATATAAATTAATGCCCTCAAATAGTTTGACAACAGCACTTTCTGTTTGTTTCAGATATTCTTCTAGATCAGTCATATTATTTTAACCATTTTCAAAAGGAAATCTATATTTATAGAAACGTTTGAAAAATGCATAATAAGGATGGATTTTATACTTTTTATTTGAAAAATAAGAATACAAATAGGCGTGTGGTTCTAGAGGATTAAAAAAAGGATTATACGAGAAAATTACAAGCAAAACAGCCAAGATATAAGCACTTTTTACAACTAAAAAAATTGTGACAGCAATTTGAAGAACAAATAATAGCCAACCATTGAAAATAGTCGTGCCAAAGAAAATATTAAGTTTTTTTGAATAGAAAAACCAGTTAATTAACCCAGAAATTAGATTTACAGTTATTGGAATTCCAAATAGGCAAAACCAATTAAAAGAATAGTTTACAGAGTAGATAGAAGTTGCCAAAAAACTGTAGGACGTTAGAACACTAGGTAAGGCAAACCACATTGCCACCTCTAGCTTTTCATTCGCATTTAAATATGGGTTGTCTGAGTAGTAAACATTAGCTTCAACAAAGTTGTTCAATTCCTTGCTAGAGTCAATTTTTTTCATTGTCGTCCTACCTAGATTTAAAGTCTGAAGCAACAAATTCTTGCTGAATCTGAGAAAGCTCAGATTGAATTTGCGGATCTTGTACCATTGCTGCTAATTCATTCTTAATCCGAATTTGATGCGCTATACGCTCCAAAAGCCATAACTGCTCAGTTAGATTAAGAGCATCTATAGACATAGCAATTACTTTAAGATCGCTTGATTTTTCTTTAGTAAACATAGTCTTGGTCTATCTCCGTTTCATTCGCGAACAATCGTAACTTGAAATCAACTGAGCTACAGTCTTTTGTATGGTTGCACAGTTGTGAGATTTGGAATAACTGCATAGTGCTTGACATTAAACGTATGTAACGGAACACCTAAAGAAATAGCTGTTTGACCAATCAAAGTATCAATCAAACCAAGTCCATGACTGAGATTATAATCTGCAAACACTTCTAAAGCTTGATTACAAGTTTCGGCTGTCGCCCAGACAACCTCAAAATTAGCAATTAATCTTCGGATTTGCCGCAACTCAACTTTGTTATTACAGCCTTGCATTAATTCCATTGCCACATGACCAGATAAAGCAATCTTCTCATCCTCTAGAGATTCTAACCAACTAATTGCTGGCGGATATCTTCGCAGGAAGTCTATGATAATGTCACTATCCAAAAAGATCATAACGTTTTGCTTGAGATTGATCGCGCAACTGACGAGCATAGGTCAAACTATCCTTAATATCAGTACGATTCTCCCACACACCAATTAACCCAGAATTCAGTAATTGACGCGCAGTAAAAGTCTTTTTAGACTCAGGCAAAGGAGAAAGTGAAACTACTACTTCAACCTGTTGCCCTTGAAAAACAGGAAGATTGCTTAGATGAATTTCACCATCTTTTTCTATAGTTTGATGTAACCGAATTGCTTGCATAGCTTTATATTTCCTGCGTTTGCATACATTCTTAAAGCATATTTTTAGATTATAGCCGAATTCACACTCTTACTAATTTAGGTGATTTGCAAGAAAATTTCTACCTAATCACCTAAATCATTATGTTAAAACGTTTCCTATGGCTTCTGTTCAGGAAACATACACTTATCAGAATCGCAACCCGCAGGGCCCGCATCCATCAACTCACCCGAATCATAACGCAACAAACTCGCGTAAAAATCATCAGACTTGCGACGTACTAGCACCTCAGCACTGAGCTTCTCATAGGCAGCCTTATCGATTGGCTCAAAAGGCAACCGAGGGAAAGTTTGCAGGTCGTCAAAACGCGCCAACAGCGCCGCCGAGATATAACCCTCATCATCACGAATCGCTTCGTAAATCTTCTTCCCTAAAGGCTCGATTTCCGCCTCACGCAACTCCAAAGTTGCAGAAGTATTATGACGAGTGTAATGCTTCTGCACCTGCATATAGAAATCAAACTGCGCCATCACATCGAACTTGCTGATGTCAACCTTGTCCGCACCATCAAGGTCAGCCCAAGAAACGCTCACAGGAATCTCCACCAGCCATTCTGTACATCTCGGATCGAAGGGATCATTCAACAATTGTCCGTTCTCATCCTTATCTGATTGCGAAGGAATAATGCTATAGCCGTAGTCCATGCAAGCCCGTGCCACAGGATCATCCTTACGGAAAGTAATCCGACGGATAAAGCGCTGTGCCTTGGGAGGATGCCAACCTGGGGAAGCCCCTGTCAGCAAGGATTTTGTGCCTGCTGGCTGTGTCGTTGTGCAGCGATTCGGACGGCGTAAGCCATGCGCGTCGCAATATTCCCAAACCGTCTGATGCACAATCTCACGCCAGCGATTGAGATAATTTGCTTCTTTCTCTTTGAAGTCTAGCCCCTGCACAGTATCAGGACGACCCGCCTCAAACCAGCGCAACCAATCCACACCAAAGGCATGAACGAAGAAGTCAAATAGTCCTGTGAAAGATACACCGACAATCGGATCAACATCACGGCTAAATTGATAGCGCTTCTCGATGAATTGATGATTAAGAAGTGATGCAACTGATAAAGCACCAGCTTTAAAGGCTGCTTCCTGTTCTTTTTCATCCTTAGGATTAATCAGATTAAGATGCACCTCCGAGAGATTGCAATGGAAATCTGCTCCCAAAATTTCACCACAGGGATTTAGAGCATAACGCTGTAATCTATGCTCTAGCTCATGTTCAGAGACTTCAGGCTGCTGCGATCGCAACCATTCTTTTCCTGCACCTTTGACATAGGTGGACAGAAAATCACGCTTAAGTTCGGGAGTCGTAATCAAATCAGCATTAGAACGCGCGATCGCTTCACCCGCCCATTGAATTGCACCTTCACCTGAATAGTATTGTTTGCGAACTGCATCAACACATTCTTGTTCAGTCGGCTTGCGATGGAATACACGGGTATGATTTGCCATTCTCAAAGCATCGCGTTCGGGATCGATACGCCAGTTACCAGCTTCATCCTGTTGCCAGAGATTATCCTTCGCGACAGAACCGAGTGTATCCTCTGAAGAAAACTGTCTCATGCCCGCACTTCTGCGGATGTTCCCAGCCACGATACAGACTGCGGCTTCATCGATGAGGATGCAGCACTCAACCGAGGTGAGTTGACGACCGATCGCTTTATTTAAAACATTGGCGCAGCGATCGTAAAGCGTAGGCAACTTGACAGGATTTGCCATACCGCCAAAACCTTTGAGGGCTTCACCACTGGGGCGAACATCGCTGATGTCAACGGTGACTTGGACAGGCTTAGCTGCGTCAAACTGCTCATCGCTGCATAGCTCAAGTAGCGATTGGTAGGACTTGACCCAACCTTGGCGACTATCACCAACGAAGAACTTAACGGCATTGTTGGCATAGTCAAATTCTACTTCGGTATTGTGGCGGCGATCGCTAACAGGTGTTGCCCCGATCGCACCGATCACATTTACCTGCAACTGGTTACGGATTACAGGCAATTGGCTAATGTACTGCGGCTCTAATACGCCGCCAGTGCCAGATCCCTGCATCGCGAGATCCATCATCAAGCCAAAAGAGCGCCAATCGATTACATTGGTACTGGTGCAGTTATAGGAGCCTGAGAAATTTTCGGGGCGATCGACCCATTCCGTACCACCAACCCACAGCCAACGTCCAGAGGTGAGGGACTTGAGCTGTTTCTGCATTTTGTCGATCAGGTCAGCTTGTTCTTTGGTCAGCTTGCCTAGCGTTTTTAAACCTGTAAGTGTGCGATCGCATACTTCAGCCCAGCTTTCGCGCTTGTTATTATATTTGCGGCTGTATGTCCTAAAAAATACGGGATAAGCGGCAGGAGCGCTGTCGGGGAATCTAACCTCTTTGGAGAGGCGGGTGAATTCTTGCACCATAAAAATGCTTTTGTTTTAACGTTGGGTCAGATAATACCTTAACTCACATTTAGTGTCAAAGACTAAACAAAAATTATTGATCACACTATTAGTAGATTTTCTTGTTTGCTTGACAGATCTTTGTGCGCTGCTAACCTTCTGGGTTGCAAGTACCCTAACGTAATACAAAAACCAAAAACTTTTGCTGCTCAAAGAATGCTGAACTCTACCATCGCTTAGCATGAATGGAAACTTGATTGGTCTGATTGATGAAAGAAAAGGACTGTCATAAAAGCAAGACTCGCAATGCGAGCCTTGCTTGGTTAAATCACGCGATCGTTACCGCCATCAATGGGAACTTGAGCCGCAGTCGTACAGGCAAACAGCGCACCGCACATCTCTGCTGCAAGTTCGGCAACATGGCGGCTGGTGACTTCCACTTTGAGTAGATTATTGGTTTTATATTCCTCAACCGTTAATCCATAATGCTGAGCGCGCGATGTCAACACATCCTCTGTCCAAATGCCCGTATCAAAGACCGCATTGGGATGTAAGGTGTTGATGCGAATGCGATCGCTACTCCATTCCAAAGCCGCCACGCGCATCAGTTGAGTTAACGCCGCCTTCGAGGCAGAATATGCCGCCGCCGCAGGACCAGGGGCAGGGACATTCTTAGACCCGATCGCGACAACTCGACCACCGTTGGGCGCAAATTTCAGCAATGGATAACATTCACGCATCATAATTAAATTTGCATCAAGATTGATATGCATCACCTTTTGCCATGTGGCAGTATCAAGATTCTCAATGCGACAGCCAGATGGGAAAATTCCTGCATTGAGAATGAGAATATCTAGACCTCCAAAAGCTTTTACGGCTTGATCGAGAGCATTAGCGATCGCAGTTTCATCACTGACATCACAGGTAACACCGACAAAATCGGGGCGATCATATAACTTCTCAATTTCGGGATTGATATCTAACCCCACTACTGCCGCGCCGCGTTTTAGTAATGAATCTACGCAAGCTTTCCCAATACCTGAAGCCGCACCCGTAACTAATGCAATTTCCCCAGTAAAAGCAGGAGAAGAACCACCTTTTTTGAGCTTAGCTTGTTCTAATTCCCAATATTCCACAGCAAAGATATCGCTGGTAGGTAATGCTTGATAGCCCCCCAAAAGTTGCGATCTCTGGATGATTTCCATCGTATGTTCGTAGATATCAGCCACAATCGCGGCATCTTTAGCGGATTTGCCAACTGTGACTAGCCCTAATTTGCGATCGATAATTACACGGGGGGCTGTATCAAGGATTGTCACAGACTGGGTTGACTTAGCAGATTCTTCCGCAAAATAGGTGCGATAGGATTCAGCATAAGCCTTTGTATCTCTCCCCACTAAGGGCAAGCGCTTAGTACGAATGACGTGATCGGGAGTCGCACAGCCCTGTTGCGAAATGATGTTTACATCTTTCCTTTGCGCAAAGGCTAAACTTTTTTCGTCGGCGTGAGAACTTAAAACTACGGGAAACTTGGCAACTTGAGAAACTTCAGAGCGGAGTTTGGAAATCTCTAATCTTGCCTCGCTTTCCATAATTAGAGAAGCTGGCGGTGAAATTTCCCAAGCATGATGTTTTTGAAGATAAACTTCAGCACGATCAACTAAATCAATCATCCGTTCATAGGATTCATGAGCCGTTGCGCCGAAGGAGAAAATACCATGATTCATTAACACCATGCCGATGGTGCGATCGCTCTTTTCTGCGGCAAACTTCTCGGCGCAGACTCGCGCAAGATCAAACCCTGGCATCACGTAGGGAATAATCACCACATCATCGCCATATATTTCCTGAATTCTCTCCCATCCATTCGCAGTATTCGTCACCGAAATTACCGCATCAGCATGGGTATGATCGACAAATTTGTATGGCAAACTAGCATGTAAAATCGTCTCTACGGAAGGTGCAGGAGCACTGGCTCTAGTCATCTGCGTTTTCAGTTCATTCACCATTTGTGAATCGGAGAGAACTTGCAACTTGGCTAATTTCAATAAATGCGCCATGCGGACAGGGGCAAAACCTGCCTCTGCGATCGTTTCTAAATCCCAGCCGCTTCCTTTAACATAGAGAATCTCTTCTTCTTCCCCAACCAGATTCTGCTCACGGATTTTGACGGAAGTATTACCACCACCATGCAGCACCAACGATGGATCTCGTCCCAGTAGCTGTGATGTATATACTCTTAATCCCAAATCACTTTGATATTTTGCAGCCTCGCGATCGCTCCACAAACTTTTCACTATTACCTCAAATTCTGAATGTAGGGTGGAATGCCCACCTATTTAAAATTGATTGAGGTGGGCATTGCCCACCCTACGTTAAATCGCGACGATACACTCGATTTCTACTCGAACATCAAGGGGCAATTTGGCGACTTGAATTGAAGAACGAGCAGGATAGGGAGCAGTGAAATATTTGCCATAGATTGCATTCATGGCGGCGAAGTCTGCCATATCTACTAGGAAGACGGTGGTTTTAACGACATTGGCAAAATCTGCACCTGCTTCAGCGAGAACAGCTTGAATGTTTTTGAGAACCTGCTCGGTTTGTTCTTCGATTGTGGTAGCAACGACTTTGCCAACAGCAGGATCGATCGCAATTTGTCCCGCCATGAAAACTAACTTGCTGGTGGCAGGAACTGCGATCGCTTGATTATAGGGGCCAACAGGAGCAGGCGCTTTGTCGGTTAGGATTACTTCTTTTTGACTCATTGTTTATCTTTAAAAAAATCGCGAATAAATATTTTGGGGCAGCTTAGCTGCCCCAAAACTATGGGTTTTGCTCTTTGAGCATTTTGGCATATTCTTGATCCGCCAAATCTTGCTCGGTGGTGTAGGCAAGATTATCTTGATCGATCGCCTCTTGTTTCATCGCAAAAGTCTTCGCAAAATCTAGCTTTTCACGCAAAGCTGTCGATGGCTTTTGTAACTTTTCAGCATTGGTCGCCCGCTTTTGGTTGCGATCTTCTATACCCTTATTCAAAAATTGCAGGACAAAATATCGCACCGCAGGTGTTGACAGGAATAGCACTGCATAGCCTAACAGGAAGCCATAAGCCGCTTTGATAAAGCCTAAAAATCCGACAAGGGACTTAGCGAGGCGCGGATCGCCTAACAAACTGCCCAGATATAGCGAGGCAACTAGATAAAAAACACCTAAGCCGATCGCTAAAGCTATTTTGCCTTGAGAGGCTTGGCTGAATTTCCAAAGTTTTTCTTGCAAATAGGAACTGCTAGTTTTGGATTTGCGCTCTGAGGCGACCTTTTGCAATTCAGGAAATTTATAGGCAAGGGTTCCCGCGTCGCTGACTTCAGGAAAACCATTGAATTTTGACAGCACGGGGATCACAAAATATTCATCACCCTCTAGACGGCTAGTTTCATCGAGATAGGGCGCTATTTGCTCAGCAATGACAACTCCATTATTACTACGGATCATTGATGCGATATCACGCCAACGACGTTCATCAAGATCGGCGTTGGGGTTGCCATCGCCAAACAAAAATGAAAATACGCTTTCCAAAAAGCCCATTTCATCGGGATCGCGCTTACGGACTTGCTCTGGTTCGTAGTAGTAAGGATCGAACATGATGAATGGGTTGCCGAAGGGACTACCCCAACCACCGAGCCAAATAAAGCCACCACCACCGCCACGATTTTCGTTACGGCGATCATCGCGATCGTTGTCGCTGCGTCCCTGACTTTGGATCGCGATCGTCGCGGCAATAATGCCCAGTACTACGATCAAAATCGAAACAATCAGCAAAATACCAAAGGAAATACGGATCGCGTAAAACACCCATTTCCATGCGCCCTTTAGCCATTCCTTGACCTGTAGCCAAAATGAACGACTGACAAGGACTTGACGAAAATTTGGCGCAAATTTATAGGCAATTTCGCCCGACTCGGCAACTTGGATATTGCCCCCAGTCTCCGAGGCAAGCGCCAGAACTTCACGCTGTGCTACATTCAAACTAAGTCCAGATTGTGCCGCCACATCACCTATCGTGACCCGATAGTTGAGCTTTTCGACGGCCTCCATCACTGCTGTACGCGGAGCCATATGCTTTCCCTAATCGAACTTCTAAGACTATTATGATGGAAATAGTTAACAACTAGCGCATAAGCAGCTTTAGGATATTTGTCATGCAGCAAGAACCAATGCGATCGCCTGCAAATCAAGAGCCAAATCCAGAAATATTGGGAGAAAGCGACTCTGATTTTTTGTTAACACCTGCACAGGAAGCCGCCATGCTGGCTACCTATGGCACAGGTAATGATGATTCTAAGTTCGATCTTCAAGATCCAGATGCTGATGAACAGGTCTCAGAAAATAAGCAAAGCCCTGAGCAAAATCAGGATCTTAAGCAATCTCTAAAGGGTGATAAAAGTTCATTTCATAATCACTACATTGGCTACATGGATTTGTTTGCCGATAAGCTGACGGTGATGAAGTACCTTAATGCTCATCAAGGTTGGTTCAGGCGTTGCGCTCATCCCTTTAAGGCTGACCCGATTGGGGAAATGGGCTATGCCATGGGTGTGGGGCAAGTCGGTGCTATGGGTTTCCAAGTTGATGCGCGGGTAGGGCTAAATTTATTACCTCCTGATGAAAACTCGGTATATCGCATCACCACAATTCCGATTCCAAATCAAGCTCCACAGGGCTATGAGGTGGATTTTCAAGCCGAGATGCGCTTGGAGGAGAAGCCTCTAGATTTACAAGCAGGTCAGAAGTTAGGACAAAATTGGGTGATGACCAGTATTGAGTGGGATTTAAATCTCACTGTGACGCTGCAATTTCCCCAATTCATTCAGCTCTTGTCTCAGGATATGCTCCAAAAAACAGGTGATGGAGTGCTGGGGTTTGTGGTAAAGCGCGTCTCTAAAAGCCTAACAGCAAAGGTACAAGACGATTTTCACAAGACCCATGAGATTAAGGTTCCTAAGCAGATTAAGCTGAAAAGATAGCTCTCACCCCTAGCCCCTCTCTCCCAGAGGGCTACCGTGTACACACAAGTCATAAAACCCAGTCAAGTCAACAATTAATCGCCCCCTAGCCCCCAATTCTGGGGGGACAAGAAAATAAAACTCTTTCAAACTCCCCCAGAATTGGGGGATTTAGGGGGCTTAGAAAAATCGAAACGTAGACAGTTAGACTTGTGTGTACACGGTAGCTCCCAGAGGGAGAGGAGAACAAGAAAACAGAAACAATGCTTTATACCTTTGCGATTTTACTTGCGCCCACTCCAGACGATTTGCCGATGGGAATTATGGGTAAGCCTATTCAGTATTTGCAGTGCGATCGCTTAATTGCGGTAGTTGAGCCAGATGTGGATATTGAGGCATTGAAGCTTTTGCCTGAGCAGTCTTTAATGCAGGCGATCGTTCAGCACGATCGCTTAATTTGTGAGTTGTTTAATCAGCGCACGCTTTTACCTTTGCGATTTGGGACGGCGTTTGTGTCTACTGGGGCTTTAGAAACTTATTTGAAAGAAGAAGGTGAAAGATTATTAGCAAGTTTGGAGAGATTAGATGGATATGCGGAATTTTTGATTACTGGTTCGGCGATCGCACCTAAAACTGAAGCTGTTGCTAATCTCAAAGGCAAAGATTATCTCTTGGCTAAGCGATCGCAATATCTGCAACAGGAACAATGGCGATCGCAGTTACAAGAGGAAGTTCTCGACTATCGTCAGATGATTACTAACAGCTTAAATCCTGATATCTATAAACCTGAATTTCAGCATGTGGAGACTCAAGGTTCGGAGGATGTGCGGGTGTATGCTTTGTTGCCGCGATCGCAGGTTGACTTTTTGCAAAAATCATTGCGATCCTGGGAAGCTCAACATTCCTATTGGCAGATTTCATGGAGTGATGCTTTGCCGCCCTATCATTTTTTGTCTTAAGGTACTTACTGAGAAAAAATGTCCCACTAAGTACCCGTGGCTTCGACTTCGTTCAGCCAAAGTTGGCTGAACGAAGTCGAAGCCACAGGTACTTTAATTAATGGCAAGTCCCTAACAACTATTTAAGCTGACTTCTATAGCAATGGATAATAGCTGTCTATCTGCTTGACCATCAAGTGACGTTTTTCGCGGCAAAACCCTAGTTTGGTATAGAGGGCTTCGGCTGGCTCGTTCCAGAAGTCTACAACTAGAGATAGCGATCGCATTTTTTGACTTTGTAGATATCCTTCAATCAGCTTAAATACTTTTTTGCCAATACCTCGACCACGATAGTCTTCACGGATATATAACTCATCAACAAGTCCACAGCGTCCGTGATATTCCATACTAAAAAAGAAGGTCAGGGCAACATATCCAATCGGTCGATCTCGATCGCAAATTAGCCAAATCACTCCAAATTGTTCATCACTCAGCAAAGCAATAAATGCTTTGACTACACCTTCATCAAAAGCGATACTCTCAAATTGATAGAACTCCTGCACAAGTTCCATCAGTGGATCGATATCAATAAATTGTGCTAGGCGAAAATCAAGATTAAGTTCACTCATAGACTAGACGTTTACCTTATAGTTCAAGTTCAACTCATCCCCAGACACCCCACGAATGCCCCAATTATGGCTTGGAGTCTCGATTAAAATAATTTCAATATCTAATGGAGCAATATCCAATTTTTCTTTTAGACGTTCAAATAATAAGCGATAGAGATTTTTCTTTGCTTCTACAGTACGTCCTGCAAACAGTAGGATTTCGATGATGATATATTTTTCAGTGCGATCGCTAGGATACTCAAAGTCTTCAGATTGCAATGGAAAGAATCTCTGAAACTTCTTTTCTGGAGGATAGTTGAGCGCATCAACTACGCAGGAATGAATGGTAGTTGATAGAGGTTCACGATTTTGCTGAATAAAATCAGCGTTTCCATAGATTTTTGTTTGGGGCATAACTTATAAAATGATATTAATTACAAAAAAAAGAGGGAGCGCGCTGCGCTCCCTCTTTTTTTTAGAAAGCTTATGTTCCTTCTGTCCAAGAATTGAGATAATGAACTTGCTCAGGAGTTAGAGTGTCAATGGTGATGCCCATTGCTTGTAACTTCAAGCGAGCGATTTCTTGATCGATATCCTTAGGAATTGGCACAACACCCGCAGGTAAATTGCCCTTGTTCTTAACTAAGAATTCGCAAGCAAGAGCTTGGTTAGCGAAACTCATATCCATAACGCTAGCAGGATGACCTTCAGCAGCGGCAAGGTTCACTAGACGACCTTCCCCGATGACGATGATCGATTTGCCAGTTTTGAGTTGGTACTCTTGAGTGAAGTTGCGAACAAAGCTAGCAGATTCGCTGAGATCGTTGAGGGAAACAAGGTCAATTTCCAAATCAAAGTGACCAGAGTTAGCGACGATCGCACCATCTTTCATGGTTTCAAAATGTTCGCGACGGATGACGTGCTTATTGCCAGTAACGGTGATAAAGATATCGCCGATTTTAGCTGCTTCGTCCATGGTCATGACTCTGAATCCATCCATTGCAGCTTCGATCGCAGCTACAGGATTGATTTCAGTGACGACAACATTTGCGCCCATACCGCGTGCGCGAAGGGCAACACCCTTACCACACCAGCCATAGCCTGCAACGACGATCACTTTGCCAGCCAATAAGATATTAGTAGCGCGGATGATCCCATCAAGGGTGGATTGACCAGTACCGTAGCGATTATCAAAGAAATGCTTGGTTTCTGCATCATTAACGGCGATCGCAGGGAAGGTCAGCTTGCCATCGCGGAACATGGCATTGAGGCGAACTAGTCCTGTGGTGGTTTCTTCGGTAGTACCGATGATTTCGGAAACTTGATCGGCGTGATGCAATACCAAAGTGGTGGTTACGTCGCTACCGTCATCAACGATGATGTGGGGACGGTGAGCAAGAGCCATTTCGACGTGGCGATGGTATGTAGCATTATCTTCGCCTTTGATGGCAAATACCGAGATGCCGTGATCGTAAACCAAGGATGCGGCAACATCGTCTTGGGTCGAGAGAGGGTTACTGGCGATCAAAACTGCATCTGCACCAGCGGCTTTGAGGGCGATCGCGAGGTTAGCAGTTTCAGTGGTGACATGGCAGCAAGCGGCGATGCGGATACCTGCAAGGGGCTTCTCAGCAGCAAAGCGATCGCGGATTTGACGCAATACGGGCATTTCGCGGCTAGCCCATTCGATGCGTTGTTTGCCTAGAGGTGCAAGAGTAATATCCTTAATCTCGTGCTTAACGGTCACGGTTTCGGGCGCAATAGTAGTGGTCATGTATAGGGTTAAATTTTTACAAAATTTAACCTCATTATATGTCAAGCAAACTAATTATACCAATCCACGAAAGTGTGGCGACACTTTCGTGGATTGAAAAGCAAACCCAGTAAGGGTTTTAAGAACATAAAATGGCGTTGCCATTTTATGTTCTGATATTGTTCAATTTTAAATAGAGAATCAAGCGCCTAAACGCCTTGTCTGTCAAGATTTGAGATTAGCCTTTTAAAGTAAAAATCCTGTTGATGACATCTTCGACAACGCGATCGGGGGTTGATGCACCTGAAGTTACGCCAACTTTGATCTTGCCTGTGGGTAGCCAATTTGTGGCTTGCTCGATCGCTTTACCCAAAGGCTTATGATCGATCGCCTCAGCCGAAAGAATCCGATGCACATCATCAATGTGATAGGAAGGAAGATTGCGATCTATTGCAATTTCTTGCAAATGGGTTGTATTCGATGAATTGTAACCACCAATGACGATCATCAAATCGAGATCTTCTTCTACAATCTCAAACATCGCATCTTGGCGTTCTTGAGTCGCATCGCAAATTGTATTAAAAGCAAGAAAATGCTCATTGAGATTTTCCACGCCATATTTTTGCATCATCGTCTTTTCAAACAATTTACCAATCGCTTCGGTTTCTCCCTTAAGCATAGTGGTTTGATTGGCAACACCGACTCTTACCAAATCGCAATCTGGATCGAAACCTTCTGAAATGGCTCTGCTAAATTTTGCGAGAAATTCTAGGCGGTCGCCACCATTGAGCATGTAATTAGACACATACTCAGCTTCTTTAATGTTCAATACGACTAGATATCGCTTGGCATAGGAACTGGTAGCGATCGTCTCTTCATGGTTGTACTTGCCATGAACAATGGAAGTAAAGTCTGCTTTTTTATGCTTCTCAACCCGATTCCATACTTTCGACACCCATGGACATGTCGTATCTACAATTTTGCTGCCGAGGCGATCAAACAACTGAGTTTCCTGAACACTTGCGCCAAAAGCGGGCAAAATCACCACATCGCCCTTTCCAATTTCTGAAAAATCTTTAGTTCCATCTTCGGCAACAGGTACAAATTGAACTTCCATCTCCTTCAGCTTAGCGTTAACCGAAGGGTTATGAATAATTTCGTTAGTAATCCAAATTTTCTCATTCGGAAACTGCGTGCGTGTTTCATAAGCCATCGCCACCGCTCTTTCGACACCCCAACAAAAACCAAAGGATTTCGCCAAATAAATCGTTACATCACCTTGCGTATACACATAGTCATGCTCTCGAATCGTTTGGATCAAGTCACTATGATATTGCGATCGCATAGTTGATTCGGCTTCTTCTCCATGTCCAAAGCTTTGACGAAAATAATTAGGGGACTTGTGCAAAGCCCTCCGCATAGCTTGAGTATCGAGGGTATTGTCCATGCGCGTCGAAAACCTAGGTAATTGTGCTGAAAGTATTATATAGCAAGAGCTAACTAGTTTTGATTAGCTCTTGCACCCAAAATACAGCCGTGGCACTGAGAATTGAGATCGCCCATTCAACCCCGCTTAAAGGAACTGTTGCCATCAGATCCCCAAACCAAGGGACTTGTACAAAGGCTATTTGACAGATAGCGATAAAAGTTATGCCGAATACCAGCGGTAAGTTACTGACTATGCTACGACGCGCGATCGCACAGGCATGGAAAATCTGACTAAAACCAAGGGTCACAAATGCCATCGATCGCGCTTGGGAAAACATCGCGGCTTGCCCTTGATATTTTAGCCAGAAAACTACGGAAATAGCAGTGATCGTCGCAGTAACAGCTAGCAAAATGCGAAGGTAATTACTAGGGCGCAACATGGTTTGAAAACGGTGTGCTGGTTGAGTTAAAAGGCTCTCATGCGTAGGTTCTAGCACCAGTGGGAAAGCAACAATTGGTGTAGCGATCGCCCCGACCCAGATTATCTGCAATGGCGGCATTGAGAATCCTGCGGCAGTATCCATCAGGGTTAGCACTGCTAAAGTGAAGGAACTAGTAGCGGTGAGCAATGCAGTACGTTGCAACCGATCAAATGTGGCTCTTCCTTCGAGAATAGCGGTCGGTAAATAATGGAAGTCTTCTTTTGGTAAAATTATGCCTGAACTATCTTGCAATTCTTTGCGACAGGTTCGATCGCATATGCCCACATCGGCGGCTCTCAGTAGAGGAATATCTTCAATATCATTTCCAATTACAGCAACTACATTTAAAGGTTTTTGGCGAGATTTTTGGCGGCTGTCTTGCCATTGACGAATTTTCTCTTGAGGAGCATCAAAGTAACTATGGGTTTTAATTCCAATTACTTCGCTAAAGGCAACAGAATCATCTTCTGAAGCTCTGATTAATCCTTGCCATTCAATACCAGCACGACTCAAATCATCAAAGCTCAGTACCACATCCGACTCGACAATCGGCACAATCGTTGTCACTCTAGCGATCGTATCTAATATAGAAGGAAATCTTGCCCATATTCGCTGTTTAGCAAGATCGCGCATCCCAAATAATTGTACCTGAGTAGCAATTCGCAACAAATTTTGAGGATAGGTGCTAACAATCAAGGCGGCAGCGGTCATCGCATTGATCGTTATTCCGCGTTGCCACGCAAAGCCGATCGCCGTAGTCGTCACTAATAGCAGCAGCCCGATCCAGACCTGACGCAATTGACGCAATTCAGAATGGATCACTGAGAATGGCTTTTCTTTCACTAGAGCCGCCTGTTCTTGGGTAAAACGACTGGTGGCAATCACGATACCCTTAGCACTTCCTGCGGAAATTTCTGTTCCTGCATAGATCATGTTGCTGCATTCAAGTGGTGGTGTTTTCTCCTCAAATGTAAGATCAGGTCGCTTAGAACAAATTGCCTCGCCGCCCAAGTTGGTTTGATTTACCCGTAAATCTTCTGAAGTCTCCAGTAATCGCAGATCGACATTAGGGCGATCGCCTTCTCTTAGTACCATCACATCACCCAGTACCAAGTCACGCGATGGCACTTCCATTTCTTCGCGATCGCGTAATACCATTACCGAATTAGAAGGTTCATTTTGGCGACGCTGAGGGCGATCTCGACTGACTTTCTCCTTAGTTTTAATTGACCATAATGCAAGACAAATACCAACCCCGCTATGCAATACGCCCACAGAAATCAAAGCCCATCCTTCTGCTCCATTCCATTGCAGATAAATTGCTGATCCTAATAGTAGATAAGTTAAAGGATTAATTAGAGGTTGTATGAGAACTTTGCTGATTGGACGCGATCGCGGTAGTTTATTAGCTCCAAAATGTCGCAATCTTTGACGTGCATTCACATAGGATAAACCTTCTATCGAAGACTCTAAAGCCGCCAATACTTGATCTACATCCATGTAGTGCCAAGTTTTTTGAGTGTCTGATAGAAAGTCAAATTTGGTCATAGTTTAATTTTGGGACTTAGGAACACAGGTATAGATAGCGCTTGGCAAACATTGAGTTAAGAATGCCCATGACTTTCCCGAATGCAGATGTGATTATTATAAGTAAAGGCGACGCTTTGCATCGCCTTTACTTTCTAGCGACCGCATACAACAGTTAAAAATGGGCAATTTAGTAAATATTGTGTCCCGCCGAAAGCAGGACGCAATATTTACTAAATTGGATTTGATACAATCCTGTTATGCGTAATAGAGGATCTGAATTATGACTTTAGCTATTGCTAGCCCCTCTAAACTGATGACAATAGAAGAGTATTTCAGTTATGACGATGGTACAGACGATCGCTATGAGCTTGTAAACGGAGAATTAGTCAAAGTTCCGACCAAATCATTCGGGAATATTAGTATTGCTAAGTTTTTGCTGTTCGAGTTTGCTAAGTATATTCCCTTTGCATTAATTCTTTACAACACTGAAATTGCAGTTTCAGGAAAAAGATCAACTTGTCGTATTCCTGATCTAATGATAATTACTGAAGATTCAGCAGCATATTTACAAGCATCGTCCCGTAATTTTGTTTCAATGATCATGCCAGCACCTGTTTTGGTCGTTGAGGTAGTTTCCCCTGGGCAAGAAAATCGCGATCGCGACTATCGCTATAAACGTACAGAGTATGCAGCCAGAGGAATTAATGAATATTGGATTATTGATCCAGAAATGCGGCAAATAACCATATGTCTATGGGTGGATGGGCAGTATGAGGACAAGATCTATACAGGCGATATGCCAATTTTATCGACGGTAGTAGATGGCTTTGCCCTGACAGTTGAGCAAGTTTTAGCATTTGGACAATAAAAAGCGATGCGATGCGCCGCTTTGGAGTGGCTTGTTTACCCGCCGAAGGCGGGTAAACAAGCGCAAATACTATTTGAGAATATTTTTTAAAGTATTGACGACTCGATCTTGCTGATCTTCGCTGAGTTCTGGAAACATTGGCAAAGATAAAACGCGATCGCAAATATTCTCAGTAACAGGGAAATCGCCCTTTTTATAGTCAAGGTTGCTATATACCGATTGCAAATGCAAGGGCAAAGGATAGTAAATCATCGTAATAATATTTTGCTCGCGCAATTGAGCTTGCACATAATCGCGTTTGCCATCACCGATACATACTGTGTACTGATTCCAGACACTACCAGAACAATGGTGAGGTGATACAAGATGAGGAATATGTGCCTCCTTCAGAAGATCCGTGTAGCGATCGCTAATTTCGCGTCGTTGAGCATTCCATTTGTCGAGGTAGGGCAATTTCACTTGTAATAAAGCTGCTTGCAACGCATCAAGACGCGAATTCATACCGATATATTCGTGGTAATAGCGCTTGGGGCTTCCATGTTCACGCAAAATCCGTAACTTATCAGCAACTTCAGCATTTTTGGTGGTCATCATCCCACCATCGCCACAGCCGCCCAGATTTTTGGTTGGATAAAAGCTAAAACAGCCCACATCGCCAATATTTCCCACCTTCTGCCCATCAAAAATTGCACCTGTCGCCTGAGCGCAGTCTTCGATCACATAGAGATTATGCTTTTGTGCGATCGCCATCAAACCATTCATATCAGTGGATCGTCCAAACAAATGTACTGGCATGATCGCCTTAGTCCGACTGGTGATGGCAGCTTCGATTAGTTGGGTATTCATATTGAAGCTATGCGCTTCAATATCGACAAATACTGGTTTTGCCCCCGTCATGCTAATCGTTTCCGCACTAGCAAAAAATGTAAATGGTGAAGTAATGACTTCATCACCCTCCCCAATATCCAAAGCTCGCATAGCTAAATACAAAGCATCAGTACCTGAGTTGCAAGCAATACCATAATTAGATCCAGTAGCTGAGCCAATATAATTAGCAAACTCAGTCTCAAACTGACTTACGGTCTGTCCACCAATGTATTGCCCCGATGCTAGTACGTCTAATGCAGCTTTATTGAGGCGATCGCCAATTTGTTGATATTGCTGCGATGCATCAAAGGGAGGAATTTTATTCACGTTGAAACGATTTTAGATTGCCTCAACTATTTTAAACGCGATCGCCATTGCTTGTTATCAAAAAAAACGAAGGGCGCATCGCGCCCCTTGTTTTAAAGTAATTTCCGAGCAAATGAACCATACAAAATTTTTAAAAAGTGTTGCTTTGCAATACTTTTTAAAAATTTTGTGGTTCGGGTTTGAGATCACAGCTCTGTAATTATATTAATTTCCAAAAGTGTCTGCACACTTTTGGAAATTAAAAACCAAACCCAGTAAGGGTTTTAAACACACAAAATGGCTACGCCATTTTGTGTGTTTTGATGTTATTTCTTTTCGTGACGCGCATAGTCGTCTTGAAAGCGAATAATGTCATCTTCGCCCAAATACTCGCCGTTCTGCACCTCGATTAAGATCAACGGGATTATCCCAGGATTTTCTAATCGGTGCGCTGTACATTTAGGTACATAAGTGGATTGATTGGTACTGATCATTGTTTCTTTATCACCGCAGGTCACCTTGGCAGTCCCCGAAACCACAATCCAATGTTCGCTGCGGTGGTGGTGCATTTGCAGACTGAGGCGATGTCCTGATTTGACTTCAATGCGCTTGATTTTGTAGCCTCGCCCTTCTTCAAGAGTAGTGAATGATCCCCAAGGCCGTTCTACAGTTGGCCCATGAGTATTTAATGATTCTCCACTGAGATTTGCAATGCTAGCTAATGCTGAAGGAGCTTCTTTTACTGGTGACATAACTGCAATTTAGAAAGCTGATTGATTCTTAGAATAGCATCTTAAAATCTAAAACCAAAAAAGCGTGATGCGGCACTTTGTGCCGCATCACGCTTTTTTGGTAAAGTTATTGAGGGCGCACAGCGCCCTCAATAACTTTAATTTGGTTGAACTTGCTATGGCGGAATTTTTAAGGGTTGGCAATCCTGCTCCAGACTTTGAAGCTGATGCTGTAGTTGATCAGGAATTTACAAAAATCAAGCTTTCTAGCTACCAAAAAAATAAATATGTTGTCCTATTTTTTTATCCGCTCGACTTTACTTTTGTCTGCCCTACTGAAGTGATTGCTTTCAGCGATCGCTATGCCGAATTTGCCAAATTAAATACTGAAGTCATTGGTATTTCTGTAGATAGTCAGTACGCTCATCTAGCTTGGATTCAAACATCGCTTGCTGATGGAGGACTAGGTGGCGATATTAAATGTCCACTTGTTTCCGATCTGACTAAAGCGATCGCCACAGCTTTTAATGTTCTTGATCCCTTGTTAGGTATCGCCTTGCGTGGTTTATTTATTATTGATAAAGAAGGTATTGTTCAACATGCCACTATTAATAATCTTGCCTTTGGTAGAAGCATTGACGAGACTCTTCGCACTCTTAAAGCAATTCAACATACCCAGATTCATGAGAATGAAGTTTGTCCTGCGGATTGGCAACAAGGTATGGCGACTATCAAAATATAACCCAAAATGCAAATCTCCCGCCTAGCGAGCGATTTGCATTTTGGGTTATATTTTTTGCCTAGTGACTTAGTGCCCATATAAAAAGATCTATCAACTTGTGCAGCAATGCTTATCACAAAACCACTTTTTAAAATGAGAGCCTCCGCCGTTTGTATCATCTGTTTGAAATTTAGTTAATTAGGGTACAAAATGAAACAGTAAGATCGGTTAATCTATTGCCATAATCAAAACTTAACGTTAGACGACTCATCTTGATGGGGGAACTAGATAAAGCAATGGCTGAAACAAAAAAAGCTGTTTTAATGATGCACACAGACAAAGCACAAGGTGAATTGTGGCAGACAGCTTTGGCAACTCAGCAATTGGATGTGATTTGGGAAAATATTTCCTTGGATTTAGTGCAGTATCTAGAAAAATGCGATCGGCACGAGCTACCAGATCTGTTAATCATGGATATGGCGATCAAAAGTCCCAGCTCAGAGACATTGCAGTCATCATCGGTTTGTCAATGGCTAACCAAGCAAAAGGCTCCCACAAAAGTTGTATTGTTTAATCCCAGACAGGAAAAAATCAAAGATATTGAACATAGTTGGGCGATTCGGCGCGGGGCATCTGATGTACTCCCACGCTTATCACCCGAAAATTTAATGGCTGAAGTTGCCAGAGTTACAGCGTTAATTGGTTGTTCATTAATTTCGCAACCGTTGGAAAAAATAGCTAGAAGTTTTGGTGCAGGCGCTGGGGCTAGCCAAGTTAGACAAAGTGAATTAATAACTACATCGGATTTCAGTGAACCTAAAGCAAATTCAAAATCTGAAACAAAAAACAACTCTAAACCCAGTCAAAAACCTGACGGTGGTGAGGTCGTTATGTATAGAGGTGTAAGAATTAGGCAATAATTTCAGCACAAAGTGCTGAAATTATTGCCTAATTCTTTAATGACAATTACTGCAAGAAAAAAGACGGTGCGTCGCACCGTCTTTTTTCTTGCTATAACTTGAGTAGAGATCGCTATAGCTCTAAAAAATGTCCAATCAGTTCATACCGCAAGAAGAACAAGCCTTTGTATTGTTTGCACAGCATGGCTGGGCGGATACTTTCCACGATATTGCTCAATTAGCCAAATCGCTAGCCTACTCAAACACGATCATCTATACACCAGATCTAGGCTGGGTGAATACATGGCTAGAGATCGCCCCATTAATAATTAAAGTCGAAAACATTGCAACCGAGGCGATCGCCAAACACCCAGAGTTACCATGGCGAATTGTCGCTCATTCAATGGGGGCTTTAATCTGGTTAGAAGTTTTAGATCGTCATCCAGAATGGCTACCTAAAATTCATAGCTTTGCTTTAGTTGCTTCACCTGTTGGTGGTTCTGACTTGGGAAGACTATTCGATCCATTTCGATGGTTCCCCTTGATGGCTCGTGACTTAGGCAAAAATCGCCGCTCTATTGCCGAAGCGATCGCCTCAAAAATCCCAGTACTTACCGTCGTTGGTGATATTGGCAACAATACTGATGGCACTGTGCCTGTTGGATGTTCGCAGTTTGCCCAAGCCACTTTTGTTCGCCTAGATGGTATCCGCCATGCCCCTCTCAAAAATCATCCTAGAGTTGCGGTCACTGTGCGTGAGTTTTGGGGAAACCCTGTAATTGCGCCGATTCAGAATGATTCTGCATCGCTGCTAATTACAAAATTGCGATCGCTTGATCTTACTGAAACCGATCATCAAAATTTTGAAAAAGCTAAATTAATCCACACTGGTTCAGATGACACAAAGCTCTGGGTTTGGACAAATGCCTTGCAAGTTAACCATGTGTTTGTAAGTGTCTGCGATCGCTGCGTTTATAGTGCCTATACGGGTTGGCAAGACAAAGGTAAATTAGCGATGATGCTCAAAGAATTATACTAGGTGATTTCTCTCTGTAAATTTACCCCACCCTAACCCTCCCCTTGCAAAGGAGAGGGAACCAGATTTCTCGTTTTCCCCCTTTGCAAGGGGGAATTAAAGGGGGTAAGCCCGACTTATGTCTAGACGATGGGAGATTCTTTACGAGGAATTTTCCTAGCTTTTAATTTCTTCGATTAATTGCAAAATTATGCGACCATCCTCTGCATAGGGAACCTGTTGTAAATAATTCTCTAGATCGATTCTTGCTTCGGTATGGCGATCAAGTTGATAACAAATCAAACCGCGATCGCGCCATTGGGTTGGCACATCGGGATTGAGCATTAGCGATCGCTCGATTGCAGCCAATGCTTTAGTAGGCTCACGGCGACGCAGATAGATTAGCTTGAGATTATTGAGCAATCGATCTAAGATGCGGCGAATGCTAACGGGTTCGAGATATTCGGGCTGAAGGGGGATGTCATAGCCATATAGCTGCGTCAACTTCGCCGCGCAATCTTCGGGAAATAAAATTTCACCTTTATTATAGGGATCAATGAAAATCTCTAGATCGGGATGGCGAGGACGAATAATAAAATGCGCTGGGAAACTAATCCCATCCATCGGAAACCCAAGGCGATCGCTAATCACCATATAAACCAGTGATAGCGATAGGGGAATGCCCAATCGCCGTTCTAGCACATCAGTGATGAAGCTATTAAGTGGGTCGTAATAATCGTGATCATTCCCGCAAAAACCTTGCTCGACAAACAGGTAGTGATTAATCTCTTTTACTACTTTGAGTGGGTAATGAATCTTGGCTAGCCTTGGCTGTAAATCCTCAGCCATGCGATCAAAGATCGCTCGATAATGCCCAAGATCCATGCGCGGATATTCTTCCCATGCGATCGCCAAAGCCCCTTCGAGCAGATGGTCAATGGACATGTCATGGTCTGGCATATGAGCAATTTGCCAAAACTTTTGCCGCGCTGGGGAAAGCGTTAACACAATATTTGCCTTTTTATTTTTGCCTTTTACTCAATTGGTAATGATGCACCGCGCTTTGCGCGGTGCATCATTACATCTTTTTTTTAATTTAATGTATATACCTGCCCACTAAACAAAATACGGGTAATGCCCTTTTGGACAAGTTTGGGACGAGTAATATGAATCAAATCGCTAGGAAACTTAATCACACGCTGATTATGATGAGAGAAACGCCTTGCAACACGATGATTATCAAAAATTGGAATTGTTTTTGACAGTGACTCTTCGGCAGGAATTTCCCCAAGATCTTTAAAGTCTTTGAGTGGTCGAGTAATAATCTCCGCAATGCGATCGACGACAATATAGCAAATTTGCGGCAATTCAGCTCTGTCTAGTGGCAAAATTTCAAGGCGATCGCTGTTGCTATGACTACCTCGTAGATCTTCAAACATCGATAAGCCAGATTCATTAGCATCTTCATCGTCTAGCTCATCTTCATCAAGATCAAGATTATCCTCATCAACCAAATCATCTTCATCTTCGTCATCTTCATCTTCGTCGATTTCACCATCTGCCATATTTAGCGTTTCATCTATGTCATCCATCGAGATCGCCGTTTCATCATCTTGATCAGTTTCATCATCTTGATCAGTTTCATCATCTTGATCATAAATATAGTTGCTGGGATCGGGAGCCAGTGACAAATCGTCAGGAATTAACGCAAGCTGATTTACTTGAAAACCACCAATATCGTAATTTATCCGCGATCCTCTTTTCCCGTCAGCCTTTTTTTGACCTACCAATTGTCGATACTCCTCAGTAGGAATTAGCTCTTGTAGCAGTCGCAGGACTGTACTCGTACTAATGCCAAACTGCTTCGCCAACTGAGTCGTGGTCGCATCAGACTCACGATAGAGGCGAAGTATTTCTTGTTTATCATCCAGCGCAAGTTTAACAGCCATTGATTTGGGATACCCCGAAACCGCATCTACGAACCAATCAATATCTTAACGCTTGAGCGTATGGGTTAGAGTTTTAATAAATAACTATTTGCAAAACTATTGGTGAAGAATGGCTTTCACAAAGAATAATCCCTATGCGAATTAATGAAAAAAGCTCAATCCTAGTGACCGGTGGTACTGGTTCTTTCGGCAAAAAATTTGTTGAACTAGTACTACAAAGGTTTCCGAATGTCCATAGACTAGTAATTTATTCACGCGATGAATTAAAACAGTTTGAAATGGCGTAGCAGTTTTCCGATCGCCAATATCCTGGATTACGCTATTTCATTGGTGATATTCGCGATGTGCGACGACTAACTCGTGCATGTGAAGGCATTGATATTGTGGTTCATGCCGCAGCTTTAAAGCAAGTTCCTGCCGCTGAGTACAATCCCATTGAGTTCATTCGTACCAATGTTTTGGGATCGGAGAATGTCATTGAAGCGGCTTTAGATAGTGGCGTAAAGAGGGTTGTTGCCCTATCTACTGATAAGGCGGCGGCTCCCATTAATTTGTATGGTGCGACGAAACTATGTGCTGACAAGTTATTTGTCGCGGCTAATAACATCAAAGGATCTCGAGATTTGCGTTTTAGTGTGGTGCGTTATGGCAATGTCATGGGTTCACGAGGGTCAGTGATTCCTTTTTTCTTGCAGAAGCGTCACGAAGGTGTTTTACCAATTACCGATCCGCAAATGACTCGCTTTAATATCACTTTAGAAGAAGGCGTAAAAATGGTGATGTGGTCGATCGAGAATGCTCTCGGAGGTGAGATTTTTGTGCCTCGGATTCCGTCCTATCGTATTACTGATGTTGCCACAGCGATCGCACCTGAATGCGAACAGCGCATTGTGGGGATTCGGGCAGGGGAATAAAGTGCATGAAGAAATGATTACGACTTCAGATGCTTTCACTACGGTTGATTGTGGCGAATATTATGCGATCTTGCCAGTTCATGGTGATTATATAGAGCGATATCTTGAGATGGGAGCGAAAATGGTAGAGACTGGCTTTAGTTATAATTCTGGTCAAAATAAATATTTTTTGACTGTTGATGAGATGAGGATATTAATTCAGGCTCATGTTGATCCGAGTTTTTCAGTATGACAGCTTATATTCCCTACGGACGACAAGACATTAATGCAGCCGACATTCAAAGTGTGATTGAAGTTTTGCAGTCAGACTGGCTAATTCAAGGTTCGGCAGTTAATCGCTTTGAGCAAGCTGTAGCTGATTACTGCGATGTTAAGTATGCGATCGCTGTTTCTAGTGCTACGGCTGCCTTGCATATTGCTTGTTTAGCAATTGACTTAGGTGAGCAGGATTATCTCTGGACTTCACCAAATACCTTTGTCGCTTCGGCAAATTGTGGATTGTATTGCGGCGCTAAAGTTGATTTTGTGGACATTGATCTAGATACCTATAACCTGAGTATCGATCTATTAGAGCAAAAGTTAGCTAAAGTGGCTCAGTTAGGATGTTTACCCAAAGTTTTAGTACCCGTACATTTTGCAGGTCAATCCTGCGATATGAAGAAAATTTCGATTCTATCTCAACAGTATGGCTTTAAGGTAATAGAAGATGCTTCCCATGCGATCGGTGGTAAATATCAGAACAAAGCGATCGGCAGTTGTGAGTTTTCTGACTTAGCTGTGTTTAGCTTTCATCCAGTCAAGATTATCACTACTGGAGAAGGCGGAATGGTGTTAACTAATCGCAAAGATTTGTATGAAAAATTGCTCCGTTTGCGATCGCATGGCATTACGCGCAATCCAGATTTAATGCAAGGTGAAGTTCATGGTGGTTGGTATTACCAGCAATTAGAGCTAGGTTTTAATTACCGCATGACCGATATTCAAGCAGCATTGGGGGCAAGTCAGATCCAAAGATTGGATAAATTTATAACTAGGCGGCGATTTTTAGCCCAACGTTATAATCATTTATTGCAAGATTTACCGCTTACTTTGCCATACCAGCATTTTGATACCGAATCTAGTTGGCATCTGTATGTAATTCGTTTAAATCTTGACAAAATCAGCAAAACTCATCGTCAGGTATTCGAGCATCTTCGCCAAGTAGGAATTGGGGTAAATCTGCATTATATTCCCGTACATACCCATCCCTATTATCAAAATCTAGGTTTTCGTCAAGGTGATTTCCCGAAATCAGAAATGTATTATAAAAGTGCAATTAGTATCCCTTTATATTATGGATTGACAGAGAAAGACCAAGATTGGGTTGTTGTGAATCTGCAAGAAATTTTGTCCTAAGGGAGAGCAATATGCGTTATTAAAAAGACTTCTATATCTATGGTCGTATCAGCAACCAATAGCTAACTTGAGCAAATACGATCGCCCATCATTCAAATCTCCAAATAGTGATCGCCTATTCATCAAAAATTAGAGCGATGCTATCGCCTCACCAAATAATAGATCTATATCTCTTTAACAAATAATAAAATGCCATTCTCATGGAAAAACATCTGATATCTGATATCAATTTTTAATTCCTCAGATAAGCTTTTTGCAAATTCTCTGCTACTTGTCAAAATTGGATAATGAGTATTGAGTAAAACGTAATCAAATGTTCCAATTTCATCTTTGGATATATTCTCATCTGCCAGCTTAATAATAAATCTATGAGATAAATGTGGAATTATCTTTGCAGTAGTTAACACACTACCTTTATATCCATCTTTTCGTAAGTTATCCAATTCATTAATAATTTTGACTGCCTTATCACTCGCTTGTAAACTGTATGTCAAAGATGAAAAGTCTCGACCTATATTACTACCTATATCAATATGAGGATTAAACGAGATGAGAAATCCTAAAACCACTAAAATTAAAATTATATTTTTGTTTTTTAAGCAATAGCTTTGAGTTTTAATATTAGAAATTACAGCCAAAAATAAAAATGTTACTATAGGCAATGTGTATTGATATCCAACTGTATAGAAACTTTTATTAGATGACAAGATGCACATTAATAATTGAGGTGATCCACATATTATTGGATTCAAATATTTGAGAGATAATCCCCAAATAACAGGAAGGATTAAACTTAGTAAGTAAAATAAAATTGAGAAAGAAATAACATGATTAATTAAAATTTGTGGCTTAAAGAAAGTATTAGTTACAATTTCAATAAATGAGTTGCCAATATAACTGTAATGAGTTAGATGACGGCTAATTGACGCAGCATTTGACCCGAAATATGGAATTATAAATTGAGTTGAAATAATAAACCAACTTAAACCTAGTATTATAGCAATTAAGCCATAGATTCTTTTTTTTTCAAAAAATACAAGCCATATTCCCGTCATTAATACTGTCAGACTTAAAACAGCTTTACAACTAACAATAATTAAAATTGCCGTAAAAAACTTAATTAATGAAGTCTTATAATTACTTTGATTTGCTTGGCGCGCTATAAGAACCAACCAAAAACAGCTGGGTAGAGCTATTGTATCGGGGTGAAAGTCGAAAAGATTAGCACTAATTATAGTTGGGTAAAGTAAATAAATTATTGCTATTGCTAGAGACTGTTTTTCTTTTAATCCTTGTTGTAATGAAAGTTGATAAACAAAATATGCTCCTAAAGATAATGCAATAGATTGAATTGCAAAAAGCCAATATACACTTGGATAAATCCTATAAAAAAGACTTATTGGATACCAAATAAATGCAGCATGATCAGCTAAGATATGGAATCCAAGAAGTGAAGAAATAGGCTTTTCCCCTTGACTGATCAAATAAACTGACTGATCGAAAATCCCTAAATCATTGGCAGTTGAATGAAAAAATATATGTCTTAAACTACTAGATAAAAACAGAATAATAGAACTGATTACAACAATGGCAATAATTTTATGCTTCACTTCTTAATTCCTATATTATAGATAGCAATCCTAAATTTCTAATTCATAAAACTAGCAATAAAAAAGAGGGCATATGCCCTCTTTTTTATTGCTAGTTTTATGAAATTACACAGAAGCCAAGAAGGTCTTCTTATATTCAACAAGAGCTTCCTTCAAGATGGTTTCAGCTTCAGGAGAGAGCTTCTTCTCATCTTTAATGATTTCGCCATACTTAGGCTTGCTAGTTGCCAAGTAGTTACGCAGACCCTTGTTGAATGCGCCAACTTGATCGACTTCCAATTCATCAAGATAGCCATTAATTGCGGTATAGATAATCGCAACTTGATCGCCTACAGGCAATGGAGAGTATTGTGGCTGCTTGAGAATCTCACGGAGACGTTGACCGCGAGCTAGTTGCGCTTGAGTGGTTTTATCCAAATCAGATGCAAACTGAGCGAAAGCTACGAGGTCATCGTACTGAGCCAATTCCAGCTTGATCTTACCTGCAACCTGTTTCATCGCCTTGATTTGCGCGGCGGAACCAACACGGGATACGGAGATACCAGGGTTGATCGCAGGACGAATACCAGCGTTGAACAAGTCAGAGGACAAGAAGATTTGACCATCAGTAATCGAAATTACGTTGGTAGGAATGTAAGCCGATACGTCACCCGCTTGGGTTTCGATGATCGGCAATGCGGTCATTGATCCGCCGCCAAGTTCATCACTCAACTTCGCTGCACGTTCGAGCAAGCGAGAGTGTAAGTAGAATACGTCTCCAGGATATGCTTCACGACCTGGTGGACGACGAAGCAAGAGAGCCATTTGGCGATAAGCTTGGGCTTGTTTGGACAAGTCATCATATACGATCAAAGTACCTTGACCTTTGTACATGAAGTACTCAGCCAATGCTGCGCCTGTGTAAGGAGCGAGGTATTGCAAGGTGGCAGGATCGTTGGCACTTGCCATAACGACGATCGTGTATTCCATTGCGCCGCTTTCACGAAGTTTGTTAACTACGTTCGCAACGGTCGAAGCTTTTTGTCCGATAGCAACATATACGCAGATACAATCCAAACCTTTTTGGTTGATGATTGTGTCGATTGCAACTGAGGTCTTACCAGTTTGGCGATCGCCAATGATCAATTCGCGCTGACCACGACCAACAGGAATCATCGCATCAATTGCAGTGATGCCAGTTTGCAGAGGTTCAAATACGGATTTACGAGCAATAATTCCGGGTGCGGGAGATTCGATCAAGCGAAATTCAGATGCTTTGATTTCGCCTTTACCATCGATGGGTTGAGCCAAACCATCAACAACGCGACCAATAAATCCTTCGCCTACGGGAACTTGAGCAATACGTCCAGTTGCTTTAACCGAGCTACCTTCAGCGATTTTGCGACCTTCACCCATTAACACAACACCAACGTTGTCTTCTTCAAGGTTCAGCGCAATGCCGACAGTACCATCTTCAAATTCTAGCAACTCGCCAGCCATGCACTGTTCCAAGCCATAGACACGAGCGATACCGTCACCGACTTGCAGGACAGTACCAACGTTAGAAACTTGCAGCTCTTGGTTATAATTAGCAATTTGCTGCTTGATAATATTGCTTATTTCGTCAGGTCTGATGCTAACCATAGTTGTGTTTTACCAATTATCAGCGATCGATTTGTTTTTAATGTTTGTGGGATTTGGCTATTAGCATTTAGCTATTAGCTTTTTGATGATTGGATCGTAATTCGTAATTCGTAATTACTCTTACCTTCTAAACGCCTGCGGTTAGGCTTGTCTTAAGACGACGTAGCTGCCCGCGAATACTGGCATCTACTACCTGAGAGCCAACTTTGATGATTACGCCACCGATCAAATCAGGATTGATGGTTATGTCAAGCTGGACGCTCTTAGATTTAGTCATCGCTTTGACGCGATCGCGAAGGCTATCCTCTTGAGATCTGCTCAATTTCAGAGCAGATGTGATTTCTGCAAGAGCTACGCCATCAATAACACGCAATAAAGCTTGAAACTGGCTGATGATTTCGCTCAAGAAGGCAATGCGTTTGCGATCCACTAATAGAAGTAGAAAGCTTTTGGTCAAAACGTTAACCGAAGAACCAAATGCACTTTCAATTACACCTTTTTTGACATTTGCACCAACTAGAGGACTTGCGAAAAGTTGAGTTAATTCAACTGAATCAGCAAGAGTTTCGCTAATTAAACGTACATCTTTGGCGATCGCATCTAAATGATTTTGCTCTTGGGCTAAGGACATCAAAGCCTCAGCATAGGGAGCAACGACTGCTTGACTAACAGAACTAGATTTCATGTTTTCTCCTAGTCAGAACTCAAAAGGGCAATGCTACGGTCGATTAGTTCAATTTGAGTAGATTCACTCAAACCGCGATCAAAGTATGACTGCACACTAGCAAGAGCTTTATCGGCAACTTGCTGACGCAATTGCACGATTACTCGTTCCTGTTCCGTTGCAATCTCTTGATCCGCAGATTCACGCAAACGAGCGATATCTGCATCTACCGTTGCCAAAATTAAATCAGCCGCGTTCTTGGCGTCATTTTCAGCTTGTTTACGCAAGTTCTCGGCTTCAGTTTTTGCCTGAGCCAATTTTCCTTGCTGCACTACTAGCTTATCTGTTGCTTCTTTTTGACGTTTCTCTGCATCACTAATCGCTGACTGGATCGACTCCAAGCGAGTTGAGAGGATTTTGCCAAGAAACCCGCGACCTGCATATACCAGAAAAGCTACGACAATTACTAAGTTAATTACATTAGTTTCAAGAATATCGGTATTAAACCCAATTCCTGAAGACTCGCCTGCTTCGCTAGCAAGTAAAACGAAATTGCTAATCATAAACGTTATTTCTATTACTCAATATCAGCCAGAAGCCAGACAGAAGCTATCTAGGATTATGAAGACTAGGATCTTACTAAGTTACCCAAAAGCTTTTCTAGAACTTGGCGACTGAGTGACTCCACTTCTGTATCCAAAGATGCTGTGGCATCTTGCTTTTGTTTTTCGATTTCAGCCTTAGCAGTTGCAACTTTTGCTTTTGCTTCTGCCATAGCTGCATCAATACGTTCGTTACGAATCTTATTTGCGCCCGCTTGAGCGGTAGCTAAAACGTTTTGAGTGGCTTTACGAGCAGTAGCAAGCTCTTGCTCATATTGCTTTACAACTAACTCAGCTTTCTCTAGACGTTCCTTCGCTCCAATAATCTGCTCTCTAACATAATCGTCACGATCATCGATCGCTTTACTTAGAGGCTTGAAGAAAATAACGTTGAGAAGTGCCACAAAAACAATGAATTGCACCGCCATAATGGGGAGAGTGGCATTAACATCAAATAATCCACCCTTCTGCTCGACAGCTTCCGCAGCAAGCAGAACAGTTGAGACAAGGTTTAAAAGTATCATAGTTATTTTGCCAAAAAATTCAGTTGCTAGAGTCACGAAGAAGCTAAGAGCAAACACTCATAGCTTCTTTTTAATTAACTCTTAAGCAAAAGGATTGGCAAATAATAGGATCAGAGCAATAACCAGTCCATAAATCGTTAGAGCTTCCATAAATGCAAAGCTCAAAAGAAGTGTGCCACGGATTTTGCCTTCTGCTTCAGGCTGACGGGCAATACCTTCAACGGCGCGGCTAGCAGCAGTACCTTGTCCGATACCAGGCCCAACTGCACCAAGACCAACAGCGATACTAGCGGCGATTACGGAAGCTGAGGCTACTAATGGATCAATCATTTTTTCTTACTTTTTTAGTTAATTTGCTGGAGAGAAGGATTTACAGAATACAAGAGCGAAATACAATATAAAAATGCAATTGTGAAATTATAGAAATGAAAAGTCAAATGCCATCTAATGCTCGTGACTTTCATCTCCATGACCTTCCATTGCTTCACCAATGTAAGACGCGGCAAGTGTTGAGAAAATCAGGGCTTGGATTGCGCTGGTAAATAGTCCCAAAACCATTAATGGCAAAGGAACAAACAAAGGCACTAGGAGAACCATAACACCAACTACTAGCTCATCCGCGAGAATGTTTCCGAAAAGACGGAAGCTCAGGGAGAGTGGTTTCGTAAAGTCTTCTAGAACCCATAAAGGAAGGAGAAACGGTGAAGCTTGAACGTATCTGGTAAAAAATTCCAGTCCACGCTTCTTCAATCCCCCATAGAAATAGGCTAGAGAGACTAACAAAGCCAAAGCGACAGTGGTATTAATGTCACCAGTAGGTGCACCAAGTTCGCCTTCAGGTAGTTTAATTAGTTTCCAAGGAACTAGTGCTCCAGCCCAATTTGATACGAAGATAAACAAGAATAGACTACCAACAAATGGTACCCATTCTCTATAATGCTTCTCGCCAATTTGGTCTTTGGCAATGCTCTGAACGTATTCCAGAGCATATTCCATGAAATTTTGAAAACCTGCGGGAACATGTTGGTCAGCTTTGGCAGTGCTAGATCCGATGATTGCAGCAACAAGTACTACGCCCATTACAATCCAGCTAACGATTAATACTTGACCATGTACCGCTAGGTTACCGAACTGCCAATAAAAGTGTTTACCCACTTCTAGTGCGGCAAAACTGTTTTGATGGCTAAAAATTACTGGATCGATCATGTTCGATATGTTACAACCTGTAAGAGGTCAAATCAGCGAGAATGAGACACACCTGTCAAATCTTGAGCAAGAATCGCTAAAACAGCAAGTTTGTAGGTCATAAAGCCAAAAAATGCTGGCAAAACCTGCAATTGTTCTGACTTGGCGGCGATCGCTATTAGAACTACAAATACGCCAAAGCGAGCATAACCGAGCCGCTTGGACTGTTTGCCCAAACGATCTACTCCTTTGGAAAGCATCCTAAGATAGATAGCACCGACCACTGCACCGACAAAATAGCTGAGTGCAATGTTCCATCCATACACGCACAACACAACTAGACCAATAGCTAGTCCAGAGATGATGGTTAGCATTAGCAGCTTGAATTTAAGACGGTTGTATTCATCCATTCCATCAGATTCTGATGGAGACGAGCTGTCTACAATCGCCTGCGAAGCTGTACTGTTTTTTGCGGGAATAATCTTCACTGTTGGCTTTTAGCGAAAATTGCTGATTATTTGAGTGAAGAACTGTTATTTGAGATATTACTCAAACGAAATTGGGTGTCCAAAGACTTGGATGTAGCTGCCTACAACGTTACTAAGAATATCACGCAAGATGTCACATTTGCTTTACAACACTTCAACAAATAACTATGCGACGGCACAAAACCATTGCCTATACTTTTTGGCGGATACTTTATAATAGGTATTTAGTCTATGTTGGGGTGTTACCATAGCAAAAAGTTTTAGACGAATGTTTAAGAAATTAATTTAAAAAATTAAATTTGCTTTTAAATTTATTTTTTAAATTATTCAACCAAGTTTCCACCTAAAATTCATTACTTTCTGTGAGCATCCAGAATTTGCAACCTATGTCCACATCTTTCGCTAATCCTCTTCCGTTTCAGTCTGCTTTGCCAGCCGCAGTTGTTTCTCTTGTCTCTGCTGCTTGGCTGTCTCTAGGGGCGATCGCGCCAAATGCTGCTTCAGCGCAGCAACTTCTAGCCCAGTCACAGCCCGTCGCTTCTCCCCAAGCTCAGCCTTTAGAGCCTACTAAGCCCAATTCTCTTGAGAGTAGTGTGTTTAGTATTTCGGGTGGACAGCGATTGATGTCGGAGTCGATGACCGCAATTAGTCAGCAAAATTACGATCAAGCTGTCACTAAGTTGCAAGATGCGCGCCAAGTGTTTAACCAGCTATCAAATTTTTATCAAGAGTTAACGACAAGCTTTTCAGGAATTGATAATCGCATTTCTGATAGTCATCGCCGCAAGGCTTTACAAACAGCTCAGTTGCGTGATGAGGCAACCTATCAGCTTGCTGTAGTCTATCGTGCCAAAAATCAGCCTGAATTAGCTGTACCTTTGTTAATTCAGTTGATTCGTAGCCAAGCGCCAACTCGCGATTTGGGTTCACAAGCTTATCAGCAATTGTTTGAGCTAGGTTTTGTGGACGCACAGTTTGTGCGTCCTAATGCTGCGGCTCCTAAATAACATCAAAACCAAAGCTCAAAATGGCTACGCCATTTTGAGCTATCAAAACCCTCACTAGGTTTGTTTTTTAATTGCCGAAAGTGTCGCCAAACTTTCGGCAATTAGTATAAGCTCGCTTAATTTACAGCAAAAAAGTAAAAGCCTCGCTGCGCGAGGCTTTTACTTTTTTATGAATTTTTTGCCCACCAAGCTAAGCCATAACGCTGGCTGACTATATTTGTTTGGGGAGACTTAAATACAACTCTAAGTTTGTATTTGCCTGTTATGGGAATTTTTATGAAAATATGCTGTAAGTTGTCAATTTGACTGACTGATGACCAGATATTTTGAGAAATATCAGTATCTTGCGATCGCATCAAATACAACTCAACTTTATTAAAACCTTCATCGCTAAACCCTTCGCCAATATCAAATAGTCCATTACCATTTTTGTCGTTGAGCTTAACTTGACGATCCCAAGTTAACGTTACCGAAATAAAACTATCAGCAACTAAGGGATCGCTAAAAACATATTCTTGATATTTATCAACTTCGACAATATTTGTATCCCAGCCGATCGCTGAGATATTTGTTGATCCATTAATGGGAGATTGCTGCCCTGCTCTATATTGCTGAAAAGCCCGATTGGCATTGAGTTGTCCTGCCCCAAGACTACGACTGAGGGGGATCTCACGGCTAGGATAGGCTTCGGTGTCGATCCATGTTTTGCCAAAAGCATCCAGAATAGTCTTAGACATACCGAGGATTTTGCCATCACCGCGATCTTTGAGCTTATCAGCAGAGTTAATCAGCACCGCTTTAATCAATTCATGGCGACGCGCATCAATGCCCCAGTTGCCAATGGCGATTTGACGATTGGCATATTCATGTAAGAGTGCGATCGTCCCGACAACGTGAGGGGTAGCAAAGCTGGAACCGTTAGCACTTTTGAATTTACCTTGCAAGGTCGGAAGTTTAAGGTTATTTCCGGGAGCTAGTATTGCCATTGAGCGTCTACCATCAATGGGGCTTTCGACTCCTGATGTCCATTTCCCATCTTTATTGATATCGCTAAATACTTCACCTTGATCGTATTTGCCATTACTGTTGCGATCGAGATATGGCTCATCAATCAAATTGCCGCGATCTAGTTGACGGTAAATGCCATCGACCTCACGGGTAAATCCGACCGTAAATCCGTTATACAGATCGGTGGGGATGGGAATACCGCCTTTGCCTTGGTTTCCTGCAACGATCGGTACAGTGTTATAAGTAGCAGCGATCCAATCAACGCATAGTGTTAGTAAAGCATCGCCATCAAGTTTTGGATTGGGGCGCGGGTCTTCGCTGAGGAGTTCACCAAAGCTGAAATTAATAGCACGAACCGTACCGTTGTATTGTCGGGCGACATGCTGAGCGGCGATGCAGGCTTCAGGTTGTCCATCTTGGCGGCGTTGCGAATAAGCTGAAGATAGCAGCTTTGCCTCAGGGGCAACCCCGCGACGGACTTTATGTTGGCTAATGATCACGGCGGCAACTTGCGCGGAATGATCATCGACATTGCGATTCGGGATAGCTTTACCGTCACGAAAAAAGACTTCGTAGGGTTGAACAATGATGCGATCGAGTTGTAAAAGTTTATTAGAGACTTTATCTACAGCAAAACGACTAGGACGACTTAGCTCAACTTGTCCGATAAAAACGTCTTTCCCAGAAAGGTTATAGGGTGCTTTTTGTAAAGTGCGTGCATCTATGCCTTGGAGATCGACTGATTTGTCTAATGCCCAAATTGCAGGGCTAGTAGACATACCTAACAAAATCCAACCGACAAACCAACCTGACCTACGCATTTTTATTTCCGTTTATTGTCTAAAGGACTTTGCACCCGCATATTTACTAGCATAATCAAAAACTTCTGAGCTTTGCAGCGACTATAATAAAAGCGAGAAAGAGAGGGGCGCAAAGCGCCCCTCTCTTTCTCGCTTTTATATAGCAAAGAAGGGTGGATATCGCTATAAAAGTATTTTGGCGGTTGAATCTAGAGGTTCAATACGAGAAGATCTGTGCATAATTAATTCATGTGCGCGTCCACATTACTTAAACTACGACAGTCAACTCAAAATTTATGACAAAAACTTGGGCGATCGCTATAGCTGCAATTTCTTACTTTAGTGTTAGCACCGCAGTCTATGGCGATGTCAAAATGTCACGACGTGCAAATGATTTAGAAATCGATCGCCAAGTGATCGAGAGTAGTCCTGTATTGCAACGGTGGCTAGAGAAACCACCCGATCTTTTAGAAGATATTTATCATACGCCTAGTTTTAATACCAAGCTGAGAGTTGGGCTTACCTCACGCAACAATTCTTTTGGGGTTGAGGCTGGCGTTGAAGATTTATTTGTGGGGCAGTCACCTTTGACGGTGAGTGGTAGCTATCAGAATGAGTTTAGTGGTCGAGAAAGCGATTTTCAGGCGAATATTCGGTACTATGCTCTCCCATTGGGTTCCTATTGGAATATTGCGCCGATTGTGGGATATCGTCAATTTAATCAGCTAGATCGCCCACAAATTTCAGGCTTAGATGTAGGATTGCTGGGGATTTTGGTTTTATCACCCAATAATTCTGATTTGCGGCTGAGTCACACTTTTACTTCTCCCAGTGGCAATCTGGAGATGAGTACGACTGCGCTCTCAACTAGTTATGCAATTACCAAGAATTTCCGATTGGGGACAAAAATCGAATGGCGGCGATCGCCTTTAATTTATGACAGTCGTGTGGGCTTTTCATTGGAGCTAGCACTCTAGTAAATCAGAATTGGCGGCGCGGAGCGCCGCCAATTCTGATAGAACGCTTAGTGCAGCTTGGCGACAGGATAATCGCTTAACAATTGGCGTTGAGTCAGTAAATCGATCGCTGTTACTAGTAATTCTCGCTTGTCACTAATGCTAAATAGAACTTTGAGCCGATCGCAATCAGGTTGTCCAAGAGGATCGAGCAGGGCGATCGCCTGTGGCATTCCCTCTCCCTTAGCATCAGCTTGTAGTGGTTGAAAAGTTTCTTTAGCTTTTTGTCCGAATTGCATGACTATGCGATCGCCATCAAAACTTATTTCTGCTGCACCTATGGGGCGACTTTCTAGTTCGCCGATAGTGAGCGCAATTTCGGATTGATTTGGTTGAGTTGCTCTGAGTAATAGCTCTACGGGGCGACGAGTCGGATAGACTTGTCCTCGTCGAAATAGCTGCTGATATTTCCACTGCTCTGCACTGCGATCCCAATAGCGAATGGCATAGGAATGAAATAGATAATCTTGCAGACCAACACCTTGGCTGAGCATCAAAGCGCCATGGGCGATCGCTTCAAAGGGGCTGTGACTATATACTTTTCCTGTTTTAAAATAGTTCTCAACAAATGAACACACCGATGGAATCAGCGTACAACCACCGACTAAGAGAATCTGTTTAATATCCCCTTTGAGAATTCCTTTGTTAAATGAGCGATTGATTAATTCATCGATCGCTAATTGCAGAACCCGATAAAATCCTTTTTGTTCTAATAACTTCTCTAGTTGTTGACGAGTGTAGGTAATCTCGATCGCAGATTGCGTAGTCAGATCAAAAAAGATTTCGGAAGCTGTTTCAGTTTCTGAAAGTGTGATTTTAATTCGTTCCATCAAGAACTTAAGAAGACTTAAATTCGTAACTGCATTTGTACCAGCAATTTCTTCACGGCTTTCTAAATAATCTTGGACTAACCATTGATCGATATCTTCCCCACCGATTGTATATCCAGTCTTAGCGATCGCCTCGGCTCTATGCTCTGTCCATTCATTGCGATTGACACCGATTTGTTCTCCCCATTTGGCGATATTTTCACTCTTTGGTAATCGCACCAGTGATAAATCTAATGTGCCACCACCAAAATCGATTACTAATACTAACGCACTAGGAGCGATCGCCTCATAGCCGAGAGCCGCAGCCGTTGGTTCATCAAGAATCCGAATAAGAGGCGTTTGTAATGTCGGCAGATTGGGCGCAAATATTTCAGTACTAGATACCTCCAGCCAGCGCAAATATTTTTCATAGGATTGGACAGGAGCCGTCAAGATTATTTCCGATGCAAAAATCTGTTGCGATCGCAGTTCCTTTGACAGTTCGCGCAAAAACTGATTACCTAACCATTCAGGTGTTACTTTAACTCCATCAAGTTTAGGAACATAATTTACATTTGCCACTAACCGCCGTTTGATTTGATTAAATAATCTGGGTTGGGGGCGATCTTTACCTTGATCGATGATCCGCTGACCGATTTCGACTATTTCTGCTTGGGCATTCTGCACATACATCAATGATGGGACAAGACCATTCAAAGGTGCAGGACGATTAAGATTCTCAAAAATCATGGTTTCAGGCTGATTTGTGGCAATATTCCATCGCGCAATCACAGTGTTACTACTACCAAAATCAATGGCGATCGCATTCATCATCTTTTGTAAATCACAAGCAATATTGCCAACAGTATCATTACATCATTAAATTTTGTGCGTTGCTATACCAATCATGTGTAATCGATTCGGTATCTTTTTTAGCCATTTGATAAATATATCTTGAGTATGATTGGACAAATCTGACAATAATTAATCCCTAAAATAATCATGAGCGGAAACGAGTCGCGCATTCAAGCCATTTATCAGATCACCAATCGCGAGCCAATGCCCAAGAAAGCACCAAAGCGCTTGGAAGAGATGTGGGCGACCGATGTGTTTACTCTGAGCAAGATGCAAGAATGTCTTCCTAAGACAGTCTTCAAATCGATCAAGAAAACGATTCTAACTGGTGAAACTCTTGATAGCTCAGTAGCTGACGCGATCGCCTTAGCGATGAAAGATTGGGCAATCTCAAAAGGTGCACTTTATTACGCCCACGTCTTTTATCCTTTGACTAACATTACTGCTGAAAAGCATGATGGCTTTATTTCAGTTCAGAGCGATGGTTCGGTGATTACCGAATTTGCAGGCAAAGTTCTTGTACAAGGTGAACCCGATGGTTCTTCATTCCCCAACGGCGGTATCCGTTCTACCTTCGAGGCTCGTGGCTATACAGCATGGGATGTCACTAGCCCTGCTTATATCATGGAAACAGACAATGGTTCTACCCTCTGTATCCCTACAGTTTTCGTTTCTTGGACTGGTGAAGCTCTAGACAAGAAGACTCCATTGTTGCGATCGAACGCAGCTATGAATAAAGCAGCCACCAAAGTCTTAAAACTGATGGGTGCGAAGGATGTTGCTCCGCTCAACTCTAGCTGTGGTGCTGAACAAGAATATTTCTTGGTAGATGCCAATTTTGCTAACTCTCGTCCCGACATTTTGCTAACTGGTCGCACCCTATTTGGTAAGCCATCGGCTAAGGGACAACAGTTTGACGACCATTACTTTGGTGCAATCCCTGAGCGTGTGCAAGTCTTCATGCAAGACGTGGAAGAGCGCTTGTATCGCCTTGGCATTCCTGCCAAAACTCGTCACAACGAAGTTGCTCCTGGTCAATTTGAAATCGCACCATTTTTTGAAGCTGCTAACGTAGCTACCGATCACCAGCAAATGCTCATGACTCTGCTTCGTTTCACAGCGAAGAAACATGGGTTTGTTTGCTTACTTCATGAAAAGCCATTTGCAGGTATTAATGGTTCTGGTAAGCACGTTAACTGGTCAGTCGGCAACTCTACCCAAGGTAACTTGCTTGATCCAGGTGATACACCTCACTCCAATGCTCAATTCTTAGTTTTCTGTGGTGCGATCATTCGTGGGGTTCACAAATATGGATCTCTGCTCCGTGCTGTAGTTGCAACGGCTGGCAACGATCACCGCTTAGGTGCAAACGAAGCTCCTCCTGCGATTATCTCGATGTATCTAGGTTCGCAACTTGAGGATGTATTCGAGCAAATCCTTAAAGGCGACCTGAAGAGTTCATCCGCCAAAGGTTCTATGAATATTGGCGTTGACACCTTGCCAATCTTGCCAAAAGATCCAGGCGATCGCAACCGTACTTCTCCCTTTGCTTTCACTGGCAATCGTTTTGAGTTCCGCGCTGTGGGTTCTAATCAATCCGTGGCTGGTCCACTTGTCGCCATGAACACCATCCTTGCTGAGTCTCTCGACTGGATGGCTGAGAAGCTTGAAGGCGCAATGGCTAAGGGTGCTGACTTGAATGCTGCTATTACTACAGTTCTCAAAGAAGTAATGGAACTACACGGCGCAGTAGTTTTCAATGGTAACGGCTACTCTGAAGAATGGCATAAGCTCGCAGCCGAACGCGGATTAGCCAATCTTCGTGCTACCCCTGACGCATTGCCTGTTTTCAAAGAGACTTACATCGAAGAGTTGTTTAGTAGAGAGGGTGTTTTAACTCCTGTTGAGTTGGCTAGCCGCTTTGAGACTTACGCTGAACAGTACATTCTGTCGATTGAAGTTGAAGCTAAGCTTGTTATCAGCATGGTGAAAACTTTGATTTATCCTGCGGCAACCCGCTATCTTGCTGATCTCAGCAATACTTCTCTCAGCTTGAAAGAGATTGGTGTTGACTTTGATAAAGAAACCATCGAGAAGGTTGCTTCTTTAACTAAGCTTGCGATCGATGGAGTTAGCAAGCTCAGTGATGCTTTGACAAAACACGATTTTGCTACTGTTGAAGATCATATGCAGTATCTCTCGCATACTGTACGTCCTTTAATGGATGGAATCCGTGGCTATGTCGATGCCTTGGAAGGTGAAGTTGCCGATGACCTATGGCCATTGCCTACATACCAAGAAATGCTTTTCATTAAGTAATTTCAATTTCTACAAACGATAAGTAAAAAGCGGCGCATTGCGCCGCTTTTTACTTATCGTTTGCAGTTGACAGTTTGAGGAACTAAAGCCCAAAAGACGAGTGACGGCGCAAAGCGCCGCCACTCGTCTTTTGGGCTTTATGACAAATTGCGATAAGTCATTACGATCGCCTATTTAGAATATCCTTTGCCATTTTCAAGAAATAATCTGGACTTGAAGCAATATCATCATTTTTGCTGCGCGAACCAATCCCATTAGAGTCATTAGTCTTTTGAGCAATATCGAGATCTGAAAGAACCACTGGCGTTATGTCTAAGGTATTAGGAGGCAGAACTTCGCTTTGAGCAGGCGACAAGGCTTTGGGGGTATATAGCAAATATAAAATGCGATCGCCTTTTTCCCATAACATATCCGCAGATACGATTTGTAATTGACCTTTGCGCTCAAACAGCAATGGCAGTAATATCCCTGCATTAAACATCGTATTAAAACGATTTAACTGCTCTTCAAGTTCTTCTTCAATCAGTAGAAATTCACCAACTCGCACTTCCCGTTGCAGAATATATTGGTTCCAAGTTTTAATCGGCACACGAGCGCTAAAAGCTTGCTGGACTTCAGGCGCTCCATTGCGATCGCCTTCAGCCTCTTTAATATAAACCGCAAATACTTTCGGCGGATTGAACTCCTTCGCCGCAATTTGAGCGATTACGATATTCACATCGGTATTAATAGTTAGAGCCACAAAGGTTCCCACCGAGTCCAATCCCGCTTCAGCTAAAGATTTAGCATCTAAGCCATTACTCACAAAAGCAGGAATATCGTATTCGGCGGCTTGCTTGCAAAGCTCAGCACTGGTATCGATAAGCGCCACGCGCTGACCATTTGCTTGAAATAAACGTGCGACTAAAATCCCGATTGGATTACTGCCCACAACAACCAATCCCGAAATGTCAGGTTGATTTAGTCCTAGGAGTTTTGCCACAAATTTGGCGGATAACCCTTGCAAAAAAACAGTCATTGCGATCGTGAGGAAGACCAAAGCCTTAATTGATTCACCGCCATTGACTCCTCGTTCGGTTAATAAAATCGAAAAGAGCGAAGCTACGGAAGCAGCGACAATTCCTCTGGGGGCACACCATGATAGAAAAGCCTTTTGTCGCCATGTGAAGCTGCTATTCCATGTGCTGACAATCACATTGATCGGACGGACAATAAACATCAGAAAAAGCACTGTCTGCACGCCGCCCCAGCCAAGGGCAAAGATACTAGGAATGGAAAGATTTGCAGAAAGTAAAATAAACAGAACTGAAACCATGAGAGCCACAAGTTGGCTCTTAAATTTGAGTAAAGCTCGACTATTGGGGATTTCGGAAGCACGTAAAACAATTCCCATTAAGACAACCGCCGTTAGTCCCGATTCGCTTTGAATTTCTTGAGCAGTCCCAAATAGTCCTAATACCGCCGCCACCACCACTGCGCTTTTAGTGTCTTCGGCTAGAAAGGCAGCACGTTGTAAAAATTTTCCCAATAGCCAACCCGCGATCGCACCCAGCACACCACCAACACCTAACCGCAATCCTAGATCGCTGACCACGGCAAAAGCTCCAGAAGTCGGATTTAAAGCGACATCGAGGACAACAACTGCAAGCACTGAACCGATCGCATCAATTAACACACCCTCCCCTTCGAGAATTGTTGCAAGGCGGCGATCGAGTCCGACCTCTTCGATAATTGGATTAATGACCGTTGGCCCAGTCACCACCACTAAAGCCGCATATAAAAAGGCGATCGTCCAAGGAAATTCACTCAACCAATAGGCGGCAATTCCTCCTCCAATTAAGGTGATCAGAGTTCCAATCGTAATTAAATTGCGTAAACTTGCCGAGACTTTGCCAAGCTCTTTTAGTTGCAGATTCAGTCCGCCATCGAACAAAATCAGGGCAACAGAAATCGATACGATCGCCTCTAATCCATCCCCCAATAGACGTGGCTGCACCAAATTTAAGCCATTCCCCCCCAAAGCTACGCCAAAAATCAACAAAAAAACAATGCTCGGCACACGAAAAAAATTCGCGATCGCACGAGCAAAAACACCTGCTACGATCGCAATAATAATCAGTAAAGAGAGAGAGCCTTCCATACGATAAATCTCAGTAGGTAGAGCTAGCGATAAGCTCTAACCCTATCTACACTAAGGATACTGACAGCGTAAAGTTAAACTGAGTTTCAAATGGCTGTTTCTTATAATCAAGACTCCACAGCTCTAAGGTGCAAGGATCATTGGGCTGCCTAGGTACTAGTTGCAACCCACAAGCACGAGTCTGAGGATTACAAACCACCCGAATTGAGGCGATCGCACCAATTTGGCGACGATCAAGGGCGGTAGCTATCCGCAAAAATGTACTGGCTTGACGCACAAATACTTTCAGACGCTCACTATCTAAACGTTGGAAATTATCATGTTTTTTCTTCGGCTCACTCTTGCGGTGATAGCGGGCAAGATTGGCGATCACCTCAATCTCTGACTCGGTATAACCCAACAACTCACCATTGCGAATTAAATAATAGGAATGCTTGTGGTGAGAATCGTGGCTGACGTGATGTCCCGCGTTATGCAGCATCGCCGCCGCCCAGAGCAAATGTCTTTCATCATCGCCCCATTCATGGGAAATCCCCTTTGTTTGATCAAATAGACTTAGGGCATGTTCAGCAACCTGCTTAGCATATTTAGTGTCAATGCCATATTTATCGGCAAGCTTGAGAATACTGCGATCGCGAATTGTGCTTTGATAGCGCCAACCATCTTCGATATAGCCATGACGGATCATCCAATCAACCACCAAGCCTTCGCGCAAGGCTCGCTGACAAAGCATGATTTTGGGAACTGCCAATAAACGCATGGTTTCTAAGAGAACGATTGCTCCCGCTAAGATAATCTCGGCTCGCTTTTGGCGCACCATGGCTGTGCGTTCTTCTAAATTTGCACGGCGTAAGCGCCAAACAATATTTTCTAAATCCGCAAAGGGAAGCTCATAACCTTGGAGAGGATTAGGAACTAGTCCCAGTTTTTCTTTAGCATGTAGAGATATCAAAGTCTCGATCGTACCTGATGTGCCGATCGCCTTTAATGTCTTGCCCTCAAGTTTATCTTTAAGCAGCGATCTCAAGTCATCGGTGGGACGCTCAATCGAGCCAAGAATGTAACCTAATAAGCGATCGTATTCTGGTTGCGAAATGGGATCAGTTTTAACAAATAAATCAGTTAGGCGGACTGCCCCAATTTTTGTACTACTAAGATGTAACGGATCGCGACCATCCCCCAAAATCATCTCTGTCGAACCGCCACCAATATCAACAAGCAAATGCGGCTCATCTTTGAGTTCCATCGCGGAGATGACACCTAAATATATGCGTCTGGCTTCTTCTTGCCCTGAGATAACTTCAACATGCAAGCCTAATTCTTCATAAATGCGGCGGATAAAATCCTGACCATTAGGAGCCTCACGGGTCGCACTTGTCGCCACGGCCACAATTTCTTCAACTTTAAAAGTGCGGCAGATTTCCTGACATCGCTTTAGAGCTTCTAGCGATCGCTTCATCGCATCTTCAGTCAAATTTCCTGTTTGAGCACAACGCTCTCCTAGCCTCACTGTTGCCTTTTCCGACTCAATTACGCTAAAACTAGGGATCGAAGTCTGAATTTGCACAATTACCATATGAATGGAATTTGTACCAACATCGATCGCTGCTAGGGTTTTGACATCTGAAGTCATGAGCTGTTTCCGCGAAATTAATTGCAAACCCAAATTTGTAAGGTTGTGCCCCTGCGGGGCACAACCTTACAAATTTAGGTAAATTATTTTGTACAAGTACTTAAGTCATGGTAAATGAAAACCTGTCAGAATAGAAGGTACATTCAGTTAACCTTGTCTATATTATGAGGCGCTCCAAGCTTATATATGTAAAGTATGGGAAATAAACAAGTAGTTTTGGTCGTAGATGATGAGCCAGCTAATTTTGATGTCATCGAAATTTTGCTGTTTAAAGAGGGGTATGAGCTGCATCATAAAGACAACGGGGCGGATGCGATTGCCTCTCTTGCCACCATTAATCCTGACCTCATTTTGCTAGATGTAATGATGCCAGATATGGATGGTATTGAGGTGTGTCAGCAACTTAAGCATGATCGTCAATGGCAGCATATCCCAATAATTATCGTCACCGCCCTATCGGACAAAGAAGATCTGGCCCGTTGTCTGGATGCTGGAGCCGATGATTTTATCAGTAAGCCAATTAACAGCCACGAACTCCGCGCCCGTGTGCGATCGATGTTGCGAATTAAGTCGCAATACGATCGCATTCAAGAGACGATGATGTTGCGCGAGGAAATGATGCAAACGATCGTCCACGATCTTCGCAATCCTTTGATTGGGATCTTGTTGGGCTGTGATTCTCTCAAAGTATTAGATCTGCCCGATCGCGCCAAAAAGAGGATTGACCAAATTGGCAAAACAATCGAGCAAATGCGTTTTCTGATTGATGATATTTTGACCATCGGTAGGATCGAAGCCAATAAACTGATTCTCAATCGCACTAAGTTCGATATAACTGAAATAGCAAAATCAGCGATCGCAGATTTTGAGACTCTCACCACCAGTAAACAAATCCAACTTTTAGGTGAATTTGCCACGGAACCAGCTTATACCCTTGGGGATAAGCACTTAATTCGCCGTGTGTTAGACAATTTACTTGATAATGCGATCAAGTTTTCTCCACAGCAGAGTTCTATTATTCTCAGGGTTGAATGTTTGCCAAAAAATCCCGATCGCCAAGATTTAATCAAGATTGAAGTAATTGATTGTGGTGTGGGCATAAGCCCTGAGCAAAAACAGGTGATATTTGAAAAGTATGAAGTTGGCAATATTGTGCTGGGGGTCTCCCAAATTGGCTTAGGGCTTTCTTTCTGTAAAATGATGATTGAAGCTCATAAAGGTGCTATCTCAGTAACCAGTAATCAGCCAAAAGGTGCAGTTTTTACAATTTTGCTAGAGCGTGAGCAAACTTCCTTCCCCGTTTAAAAGTGGTGTGGGGGCTATGCCCCACATCGACACTTTATCCAAAAGAGAGTCGCGCCGCGACTCTCTTTTGGATAAAGTGTCAATCGCTATAATATCTACTTTGCTGATCGCCCATAATGTTAAATGGGTAATATCTGAATAAAAACGAACAAAAAGTATGACATGCATATTAGTCATCGAAGATGAAGACTTAATTCGCGATTCTTTAGAAGATTTGCTTTCTGTGGAGGGGTTTGACGTAATTACTGCCGAAAATGGGGAAAGAGGAGTAAGTCTGGCAAGCCAAAGACATCCTGATTTGATTCTTTGTGATGTAATGATGCCCATCCTCAACGGTTATGAAGTCCTCGAGCAATTACGTCAAGATAAAACCTTAAGTACTGTCCCTTTTCTCTTTTTGACCTCGATGATGGATCGGCGCAGTAGCCGTAGGGGCATGGCTTTAGGTGCTGATGATTATCTAGAAAAGCCTTGCACCAAAGATGAATTACTAGAAGCGATCGCTGTACGTCTCGGTAAACAAAAAGCTATCGAAAAACGCTTTGAAGAGAAAATGGAAGCGTTGCGGACTAGCATTACCCTATCTCTGCCCCACGAGTTGCAGACTCCACTTTCAGGAATCATGGGACTGTCAGAGTTGATGATGATGCAAAGCGAAGAGCTACTGCCATCTGAAGTTCATGAATATGCTGATGGTATTCATCAATCTGCCGATCGTCTCTATCGACTGATCCAAAACTATTTGCTCTACAGCCGATTAATAGTCATGCGATCGCAAGGTATGACCAGATTTACCTCGACATATCCTTGCAATAGCAAAATGATGATAACTACTCTGAGCAAGCGTAAGGCAAAGTCATGCGATCGCCTAGATGACTTAGAGCTAGATCTTGCGGAATTCGATCTCACAATTTCGTCAGAAGACTTAACTAAAATTACTGGAGAGCTAATTGATAATGCCTTCAAATATTCCCAAAAGGGTAGTAAGGTCGTTCTCAGTAGTCAGGTTACTGACAGTGCATGGATATTTAATATCAAGGATAGCGGGCGCGGCATGACTGATTCCCAAATCGTTGATATCGGTGCATTTATGCAATTTGAGCGCCAATTTTATGAACAACAGGGTATGGGACTAGGCTTAACTCTAGCGAAGATTTTAGTTGAATTTTATGGCGGCAATATAGACATTCAAAGCCAAGAAAATATTGGTACAAATCTTTGTATTTCAATTCCACTTTAAAATAAAGCGATGCATGTAGAGGCAATTCATGAATTGCCTCTACATGCGTCGGCACAATTAAAAAACAGAACCAGAAACTGTACCGCCCCCTTCGCGGGCGGTACAGTTTTTAGGGCTTTGTGCATTGCATTCCTAAGTTCGCCAATAGCCCAAAAAAGATATGATCTAGCTAGATCCATCTAGTCAGAAATAGCAAAATGTCGGTTGTCCCATCCCATCGCAAGGCAAAAGCTCTTGGAGATGTCCAGCGTCGCCCTGCCAAAGAACTGTGCAGTGAATGCGGTCTCTGTGATACCTATTACATTCATTATGTCAAAGAGGCTTGTGCATTTATCACGCAGCATATTGACGAACTCGAAACTCAGTCCCACGGTCGATCGCGCGATCTTGATAATGAACAAGAATTATATTTCGGCGTACATCAAGAAATGATCGCCGCCCGTAAAACTGAACCGATCGAGGGTGCACAATGGACAGGGATTGTGTCAACGCTAGCGATCGAGATGCTAGAGCGTGGCTTAGTTGAAGGTGTAGTCTGTGTGCAATCGAGTAAAGACGATCGCTTCAAGCCCCAGCCGATAATTGCTCGTACTCGCGAGGAAATCTTGGCTGCGCGGGTCAATAAACCCACTCTTTCGCCGAACCTTTCCGTATTGGAGCAAATCGAGCAGTCGGGCATCAAGAGATTATTAGCGATCGGGGTGGGTTGCCAGATTCAAGCGTTACGCACGGTCGAGAAAGAACTTGGTCTAGAGAAGCTCTATGTATTGGGTACACCTTGTACGGATAATGTGACGCGATCGGGCTTACAGAAATTTCTCGACACCACTAGCCGATCGCCTGAAACCGTCGTGCATTACGAATTCATGCAGGACTTTAATGTGCATTTTAGGCATTCCGATGGATCTACCGAGCAAGTCCCGTTCTTTGGGTTAAATACTAAAGAACTCAAGGATGTGTTTGCACCTTCTTGCATGACCTGCTTTGACTACACTAATGCTCTCGCTGATATCGTGGTGGGCTACATGGGCGCAACCTTTGGCTGGCAATGGATCGTAGTGCGTAACGAGACGGGCAAAGAGATGCTGGAACTAATCAAGGATCAATTGCAGACTCAGCCTGTTATCTCTAGTGGCGATCGCCGTGCGGCTGTGCAGCAAGGTATTTCTGCTTACGACAATGCGATGACAATTCCAATTTGGCTAGCATGGATCATTAGTTTTGTCGTTAATAAAGTCGGTCCCAAAGGTTTGGAATATGGCAGATTTTCCATCGATTCCCATTTTGTTCGTAATTTTCTATATGTGCGCCGCAACTATCCTAAAAAGTTAGAAGCTCACGTTCCCGAATTCGCCAAGCGAATCATCGCCCAGTACCAATTACCAAAAGTGTAATATTCAGGCAATCAGGCAAGGGGCTTAAGCCCCTTGCCTAAATACTAAACTGAACACTTATTTCTTTTGTTTGTTCATTGCCATATATTCTCTAATGTACTTAAACGGAAAAGGAATAACTGTACTTTGACCAGTTCTTACAAAATCAACATCCATTGTGGGAAGTAGCTGTTGAAACACTAGTTTCGAGTCTTTATTGACTGAAACAATTTTACGTAAGTGACAAGAATCTTTTAGAGAAGATTGTATGCTTGCTTTACTACAGCCAACAAAGTAATAAGCTTCATTATCAGTCTCGCCAAAGTACTTAATATCAACTGTAGCGTCAAATATTTCTTCTTTACTTCGATTGTCTTTAGGAAAAATAAATCTAACTCCATACATTTCCCAGAAATAATCTCTGAGTTTTTCAGGATCTTTACCCTTTGCTGCTTTTCCAGATTTACTGAGGTGTTTACCAATCAATTTATAAAACTCATTTTTGTCTACTGTATTACTGCCAAATTCTTTAAGTTCATCTAGTAAGCTATTAAAACCTTGCTGTGAGGAAACAGAATATGTTTTTAAAAATTGTTGAACTATCTCCGAAAGAACATATCCTGTAGAAATTTCTTCTGGGAATAACACCTCTTTCTCTGAAAGAAGAGTATGTATTTTTTTTAAATCAGGCAAAGTAATTTCCTGCGTTGAAAAGATTTGGTTTATATCCCCTTCGTTAGAAATAACCAAACCTTCTAAGTTAGGTTTCTTTTTCCTTTTTTGGTTCACATCATCTTCATCATAAGTAGCCGATTCTTTTGTATCGGATTTCTTGTAAGACATATACTCTAAATATGCATCAAATTGAGAAATATTGAAGAGATCGCAATCCTGAGAACGCCTAGAAAAACTAAACTGACCATCGTGAAGAATTTCCATAAAGATAACATTCTCTTCATCTTCATCCCAAGCCGCAAAAGTCCAAGTACCAGATAAACCTAAATTAGACCATTTAAACAAACTAAATTTAAGGTCACTGATATCTTTTTTAATTAACAGTTCTTTAACACTTGTTTCTAAAATATTCTTAATATTTTTATTTTGAAGTTTTAAAGATTCAATAGTAATGTTCTGCCTATAAATACTTAGATCTAGATCTGAGTATTTATACTCTTCTTCCATATTATTCTTTGTGTAGTAAGACTTTTCATGGATTATTCTTATATTCAGTTTGTTAGGCTTATCTTCATTCCCAATGGTAATTATCTCAGATGGTAAACGATACTCTTTCATGATAATTTCTTTTGAATTATCAATTATAGCCCTAGATTCCTCACTACCAACCTTGTCTACAATGTGAATCTTCTGATCAGCTAATATAAGGTTCATCTGTGTAGGATCTTTGATTAGCGAATTTTTAAGCTCACAGTAATCAACAGCATCTCGTCCTAACAAGTCAATAGAAATATATTCGGACAAATCTTTTTGGGCTAGATTAAAAATATTATGGAAGATACCCGCTCGACTTTTATTAAAAGCCTCGACACTACCAAATTCGAGAAATGGCAATGATGCCTTTTCATTAGTTTTGCCACACTCAACATAAGTCGAATTAATATCAAGTTCGCCATCACTTGGAAGATGTCTTCTGAAAGTGGAAGTAGAAGTAGTTCCTTCTAATCTATAATAAGGCTTTTTTAGAGCTTTCTCTAATTGATCTTTTCGTTTGGGATCTTTTATCTTTGCCAACTCAATCTTTATATCTGATAACAAGCGATATCGCACAATACTAACATTTAGAAACCAATCTTCATCTTTCGCATCTATTTTTATTTTTGCTATATCTAAATGTCCTTTTCTATGTGGACTTTGAAACACTACAAAAAGTGAACCTGTAAGATTACAAAATTGATACTTTTCGTATCGAGATTTAGATGATGCAAGATAGTTAAATAAAATCTGTACTAACCAAGCACCTCGAATATAACCATCAGTGCGCTCTTTATTGTCTACAGGTATTACTTTTGTTATAGCAGTATCATCATCAAATAGTTTGGAGTCTCTAGCCTTTGATATTAATGTATAAATATCTACGGGCTTTTTATTTGTAATTTTTTTGAACATTGCATAGGCATATTTGTTATCTATAAATAGAGTTGCTACAGCCATGAATTCTTTTCCAAAAAGAGAGTCAAGTTGTGAAGCTCCTACCCACTTATTCTCTTTTGTTTTTCTACTGAGTCTGATGAAGATAAAATCGCGTTCGATAGCTTCAATGTTAAATAGAATTTGCAAACGGTTGGTAATAGTAATCATTAATTTATTTCTCCTAAAATGAAGTTAATTGCTTCTTTGTCGATGCTATTATCTCTATACAAATACGGGATCTCAATGATTGATATATCCTTTTGGATTTTCACTTTAAATGGTTGATCCTTTGGAGCAAGAATATTAATAATCATAATTTTATTCGCTTTAATCTTCTCCATTTTATTGCGAATCTTACTTATTTCATCTTCAGCATCTCGTATAAATGCCCCACTCCAAAACTTAAAATCTATATATACATTTTTTTCGGTTTTAAAGTCAAAGACTTCAAACTCATTAACATCTAGCTCAATTAAAGGTATATTTAACTCATCAAAGACATGTTTGCCACAAACTTCTCCTAATGCTCCTTTATAAATATCATTGAACATTGGAGGCGTAAGCATATACTTAGAAGGCAAAAATGATGTTGCCCATCCATTCTTAATAAACAATTTATAGAAGGAATCTATTTTCATTAATTCCGACAGACGAACAGTAGTCTCATCCAGCAGAGTAAAATCTGTATTAGAGAAAGAGATTTCCACATTACTATCACTCGGTCTATTAAAGTAATAGAAATTATTTGGTATAGGAAGTTGTAAATAAAGAGGTTTCCAACGATCAATCAATTGAGAATCATCAATAACTGTTGGCTGCCTTAAAACTTGTTGACGTATTTCTAGCCATTCTTCTTTACTATCTTCAGACCAAGAACCATATAAAAGCCTTTGATTTATGTAACTAGCAGTTTTACAACTTACATGCGAAGCTTTGTTTTCCAAATCTATCCAGTTATTATGTGAATCGGGAATATCACTGTTTAAAGATGCTGCGCTGACAAGAGCATTATATTCATGTATTAAGATCATGTTTTTTGGCAAAGATACATTATTAAGATGTTCTTTAATCGTAATATCAGCCAAAATGTGAATTTTATCCGCCTTCATATTGGTTCGACAAATTCTACCAATCGCCTGAATAATAAATTTATTTAGCAAACTAGAGTAGGCATTGGTCTTATACAAATATCTTTTAGAGTAATTATTTGATGGTTCTTTTAAAAATATTCTAAAAGCTCTTGTAAGTTCACTTTTGAACTCTTTAGGAGAAATGTCTCCTGCTTCTCGTAAGAATTCTAATTGAAATATATATTTTATGAGATCAGATTCTGAAACACTACCATAATTTAAAGCAACCATTAGGTGAGTGGGCTTATCTAAATATATGGCATTAATATCCATATACTCATCTTTATCTCGATTATTGGTATGTATTGGTTGAATATTTTGCGGGATTTTAAATTGCAAGTTCTGCCCCGACCCCACTGTTTGATAAGTAGAAATAATAAATCGACGCTTACCATTAGCTAAGTCATTTAATAATTTTTCTTTTTCCCTATCAAAATTCTCACTTGAGAGTATAACAATTACGTTCGAGATATCATCAACTATATCTGTAGATTCATCATCATCCAGTAAATCCTCAGCATATTCGATGATTTTATCCAAATCAAGTTGTGGATCTTTTCTTTTAGGTAATTTATTTAATAAGCACAAAAATCCATGACAGTCATGATTATCTAAAAAATATTTCCATGCCGTCAAAATTTTGGCATAACGACCAAAGACAAACTCAATGGAATTATCTCCATCTTCCTTATTTCCTATCTCAAATTTTAATTTTCCATATATATCATTAACTATTGCTTGGTCATCAAAAACTCGTTCCAAATTTACTTTAGATTCTTCAAGGGATTTGCCACCAATAAAACCAGCTTTAATAGTTAGACGATTATATCCATTCGTACTTTCTTCATAAGCTTTTTGAAGGCTTGCAATCTCATTATTCTGCAATTCAAAAAATAATTCATTCAACGAGCTTTTTAAATATTCAATATCATAATTGCCAATATTTGAATTTATATTAGCTGTTGCCGAAATACCTACAACCATAGCTTTTTTGCAAATATCAACTAAAAATGATTCAGGAGTTTGATCGAATTCGATCATTTGAATCTTTGATAAAGTATCATGATCTTCTTTATCAATAATGCTGAAATAAGAAAATCCACTCTCATAAAATGGAGATAGTTTCTTAAGATCTTTTTGAGGTGATTTATATACGACCTCTCCAGTAACAATTTTATTAGCCAATAAATCTATGTCTTTGTCATCAACATTGAAATGATGAAGTAAGGATTTAACGGCAAACTCGAATGCAAAAAGCTCTTTATCTAGTTTGCCCTCATCTTTTAAATGTTTATAATTTTGAGACAAATAGCTAATCCCTTTTTGAAAATAGGTTAAAAAGCTACTAAGCTCAATAAGTAAGGAGCGTATATCGATGAAGGTATTATCAGCAGAATTCGTAATGTCATTATCACAAGTACGAATCCAATTTATATTCCCCTGAGTATCTGTAACAACAACAATTTTCTTCTTTGCATCTAAGATGCTATAAAATTTATAGTCATAAAATAAAAAGTTCCTTTTTCTGTTGAACTCTTCTCCATCAGATTTACATTTGTGTTGCAGGTCATATTTTTTAAAAATATTTTGAGATTTTGTTCTCAATGTTTGAAGTAATTCATCAGGTGGTATCCATTTTTTACCAGAGGATTCTTTAATCCACCAATCAGATTTTTTAGTGATATTTTTAGGGTCTTGTATCTGGGTTAAGTGGTTATGAATATCAACAAAAAAATCAATAAGATCGATACGATTCTTAATCCCTGATTCGATAATGTTTTGTAGAATAGTTTCTTTAGTGCTATCGAACTCATCAATAAAGATTAAAGATCCTTTTTTGAGATGTTCTTTAAATGAATAAGATGCTTCGATTAAAGTCGAATTTTTAACAATAAATTTGTTGATGCTAAGAAATATCACTGTTTTTTCATCAGTAAATATGGCTGGATAAAGCTTTCCAATCCACTGATATTCTCGATCTTCTTTGATAGCTCGTAAACGCGATGGTTTATCTTTGAAATTTTTTTTATCTCTTAGTTCTTGTTCAATCAATCTACGAAATTCTGGTTCTAGCTCGCTCTCTATTTTGAGATTTGCATAATCCACAACCTCTTTGTCCATATTTTTTGCTAGCTTCAAACATTTAACTAGCTCTTTATACTGAGGTGTTTGTGTATACCTCTTTGGGATGTCATCCTCTATTGATAATAGATTTGCTTTAATAGTGTTAACGTTACTATCGATGAATAAAACATGCTTTTTAAACTCTTCTTGAAGATTATCCCCATCAAAACGCTTTTGCAAATCTCTCCAAGGCAAGTTTTTCTTGAGATTAGTAACAAAGAAAATTTTTCTGCCTTGTCTAGCAAAATCACGGTAATTCTTATAGATAAAGTCTAAAACACTATGGGTTTTGCCAAACCCCGTAGGCATACTGAGCAAAAATAGACCTTGATGACTTTGGGTACAGTATGTATCTAAAATCTGGCTAATTAACTGCTTTTCCATATCTTCCCCCAAATATTGAGTAAAAACATTTATATAGTATAGCTGATTTTTCTAAATTTTAATAGATAAATCTGTGATTAAAATATGAGCATACACCTAAAAGGCAGATATCAATTTTTTAAAATAAAATAAATATGTTACGTTGCTTATAGCTGCCGCCAAGTGTATTAGGACGCAGAAGCCGAAAGAACAGACTCCATCGCATCACGTAAATTATCAGAAATGTGTAAAAGTTTGCGAATTCGAGACTTTAACCAAGCCCAACATTTTTCAATGCGCTTGAGTTCAGGGGAATAAGCAGGGAGATAGACTAATTTACATCCAGCCGATTCAATTAATTCACGAATTCTTCCACCATGATGAAAGGTAGCATTATCGATAATTACCGACTCATTAGGTTGGAGTTTCCCATCCGCTTGCAGCGAGATAATTCAATTTACGGAACCTAAAAATTGCTGAATTAACAGGTTAAGTTGTCGAAGCTTGACAGGTTTAGCCACATATGAATTGGCTCCTGCCGCTAGACATCTTTCACGATCGCCTTCCATCGCTAGAGCAGTTAGGGCAATGATGGGAGTATTAATCAAGTTAAGATCGAGGCGAATTTGCTTAGTTGCCTCGATACCATCCATGCCTGGCATTTGAATATCCATGAGGATGATATCTGGGGAATTTGCTTTCGCCATGGCAACAGCGTCTTCTCCATTTTTGGCGACGATGATACGGTAATTGACGGCGATCAGATAGGAGGTGAAGGTTTGAATATTTGCTTCGTTATCTTCGGCGAGTAACATAAGTGGCGCGATCGCATTTTCAGGATTTACAGCTAGTTGCAGTGAATTTGTGACGGTTGGTTCAGATTCTGAAGCGCTAGACTGAGACAGATCGTAGGGTAGCGTAACTGTGAAGCGGCTGCCTTTGCCAATTTCACTCTCAGCCGTAACTTGACCGCCATGCAATTCGACAATCTAATCTGCTTGACCAGAGCAAGTCCTAAGCCAGTGCCTTCGTACTGACGGTTGAGTGCGCTATCTACTTGTACAAAGGGCTGAAAGAGTCGTTGTAAATCATTGAGAGCAATGCCAATGCCAGTATCTACTACTAGAAATACGATCATCGGCGAATTCATGTCTCTAAGTCGTTGGGAAATTGTCGCTTCTCCTTGCCATGTATCGCCGCTACCGACAGCAATCGGGCAAATTCAGATCGATCAACACAATGTCAGGCTGCTGAGATCGCCACAATTCTAGCCCTTCTTCTAACGTTTCTGATTCGATAATGCGATAGGTATTTTCTGAGTCTGATTGCAGATAACGAGAATAAGTGGCGCGATCGCTTTTTGAATTATCGACTATCAACAGGGTTATATTAGACTGCAAGAGTTGATCAGCCGCCAGAAGATTCATGTTTATTTCATTATTGCCGACTCATGTTCCTTCATTATCCTATAAAAATTTTTATATCTCAACATCTCATAAAAATTTTACGTCTCAATTTAAACTTGAGACCCCATTTGTAATAGCCATAGCCAATTACTAGGATTTATTTATCCGAATGGGTGGGATAAATCGCCTTAACATGAACTTTTTGATGTTCTTTGTCTGCATCAACCACAATCCAATTAAGCGGCTTTCCATACTTAATCAATTCATTCTGAATCGCTTGATTTAGGGATGATACTGTGTAGTGATTTTGAAGATCGACTTCGACATTGATTAATTTTGTAGTCATAAGAAATTACTCAAAAGCTAGGTGGATTAAAGAAAATCGATGCAATTGCTGGTCATTTACCAAGAATGTAATGCTCGTAACTGGGGCGTTTTTTTCGACTGGTGGGCTTCCATCCGAGTTAGGACATCATCGAGAATAGTGATTGCTTCGGCAATAAAGGGACCTTTATTTAACATCACACACTCAGCGCGTTCAGCCATAGCCGCGTCGGTCATCTCTCCGCGTGAAGGCGCTCCATCTTTGACCAAACTTTCTAACACTTGCGTAGCCCAGATCACGGGTACATGAGCTGCTTCACAAATCCAGAGAATTTCTTCTTGAATCTCCGTCAATCTTTGATATCCAATTTCAACAGCTAAGTCGCCTCTAGCGATCATCACACCAAATGATTGTTTACTTGCTGCATGGATGATTAATTCTGGAAGATTGGAAACCGCGATCGCCGTTTCAATCTTTGCGACGATCGCGGGGCTAGATCTTCCATTTAAACGAAGACTTAACTCTTGTTGAAGTAAATCAATGTCAGCAGGTTGCTGCACAAAAGAGTAACCGATAATATCTGCGTGACTGGCGACAAAGTCTAAATCGCTTAAATCTTTTGCCGTAAGAGGGCTGAGCGATAAAATGGTTTTGGGAAAGTTCAATCCTTTTTCGGGACGAAGTTTGACTCCTTTGGGGCTAGCATGGGTTACTTGAAGCAATAGCCCTAATTGCCCATCTGGCAATCGATATTGAGTGTCAACCACACGAGTACGAATTTTGCCATCATCAATATATACGGGTGCATCAACTACTAATAAATCGAGGATTTCGGGAACCGTACAGCAAATTTGGAAATTGTCCACAGGTGATGCGATCGCCTCGCCTGTTTCTAATTTACTGTCAGATTTAGGTACACACCGCGAGAGCAAGATGCGATCGCCTCGAAATACCCGCTTTCTATCGGATGGCTTAAGGACTTCTCCCGTGCGGATCTTGGGACCAGCTAAATCCATCATCACTTTACAAGAGGTTCCATTCTCTCGCTCTGCTCGACGAACATGAGCGATCATGCATTCCCATATTTCTGGATTGTCATGGGCGCAGTTAATTCGCACAGAGTTTGCACCCCGTCGGATAATTTCGCGTACTAACTCATAGTCAGTAGCAGCTTCCGTGGGCAATGTAACCATAATTCTGACCCGCCGATGGGGACTGGCTATCCCAAATAATTCCTTGGTATGCTGGAGAAGCAAACGATTGCCTTCAAAAAAGGATTCTAGTGGTTGGCGGTGAAAATTCTCCGTAGAGTAGTTGCCACACATTACTTCTAGCGCCGCAATCACAGCATCAAGATTGGGTAATACCCTTGCTTCAATCCTTCCTAACGAAGACAATCCCCAAGGCATTAATGCGGATTGGAGTTCGCGGAGGTCATACTGACGTAATGCAAGGTATTGAGCTAGATTCAAGGCACTTGGAAGAAATTCAGCCCGATGAATGCCCGATTGCCATTTGTTAAAGGTAATGGCTCCTTCGCTTTCAACTTTCTGGCGTAGTGCTTGAAGAGTCGATAACAGGACATGGGGACTTGATAAAAACTGCGGATCGATACTAACTGGTGAAGTTTGGCTAATCATATATCAAAGGTTCCTAAATCTATATATTCGCAGGATAGTTCCGAATGATTTAATGTCTCTGATGCGCTAGTTATGCATGTGCAATATCTATCGGTGTTGAGAGTAGCGATCGCAATGATTGGCGAAATTTTAAGGAGAGGTAATGCTGCTGGATCGGCTGCCAACTTTGCCAAAATGTGATTTGTTCCTGCTGCATTGTCTGGTTTACAGTGGGTAGCACCTTTGCCAAATCTGCATTCAATGTCGATTCTAAAAACTGACGCAAGACTTCGCGATCGTGAAGTTGCCCCAAAATTTCTTGGATCGTCTTAAACTCCTCAATTCTCTCAAGGTATGAATCCTCATAAAAGCCTGAAAAGAACTCTGCTTGGTAGCGAATACCTTTCATTTGTTTCCGTAGGTCATGGAGATCATTGACGAATTTCTCTAGGTGTTGATGCAACTCCTCAGAATTTTCAATGGAAATCACTGTGACTTTTTCTGACTGAATAGTTGTTCCTCCCAGCCACCCTTGGTGGAGAAAAAGTTGACAGATTAATGGAAGTAGCAAGTCGGGCAAAACTTCTCGAACTGACAAATCGCCGATCATTGTATATCTGGGTCGATCTAGCCAAGATTGGATACCCTGCTTTAAGTCGTAATAGCGATCGCCATTCAGAGTCTTCTGTAAATCGAGAAAGCTGCGATCGCGTTTTTTTTGCAAACGCTTCAAAACTTTCTCAAACTTCAGTAGTTCTGTATTGTCCAACAAAGGCTGGTAGCGGCTGATCAGTTCTTGTTGAAGTACATCTAAATCGCGGGTTTCTCCTAAACTTTTAGCGATTTTTCCGATGGATGGATTGCTCACTGCTTTTGGTAAGGCGATCGCAGAGCCAAATACTTGAATAGCTGTTCTCAAACGGCGCATCCCAACTCGCATCTGATGCAAAGGTTCAGGATCTTTATCTTCAAAGATGGCTTTTTCTTGTTCGACAATCCTCTGAAAGTTTTGTTGAATGATTTGATAACTGTACTCACCTAGCTTAATCGATAAATCTAATGGCTGGGGCTTCATACAAATTCACCTTGCATTATTAGTTCATTGAGACTCAAAGTTAATTTTGAACTTTAATCTCAACGCTCCTATTATCTCACTTTCTAGCCTTTCTGCTCTCTAACAACATATTTATAAACCTATGGAGATTGGCTGAACGGCAAGCTAAATATGATTAGGTTTTATTTGCAAAAAATTAAGGATATTGTACGGGCGTATTATGGATGCCATGAAGCTTAAATCGTGAAAATAAAGATTGTAACCAGTCAGATCGGCACTGGACAGCCTCTTTATTTGTAACACCTAACAACCTGTTAGGTGTTAGCTATTTTTTGCCCTTAATAATCCCTAACAGTCTGCAAGGTGACTGATCGCCCCTGTAACAACTAATCTAAGTACATCAAACAAGTAGCTTTCTTAAATGACTTGATCAATGGGCTTGATTAGTTCAGGGCAAAACTATGACTATCGCAACATTCGCCGTCAACTCCAATATTTCTGAGCACTCTGGCAACACCTATACTCACAAAGTACGTGAGTTTTCGGCTGAAGATAAAACTACCTCCCTCGAACTACTCAAGCAATATCGCAAAGCACCATCAACATATCTACGCGATCGCCTTGTTCGTTTAAATATCGGACTCGTCAAAAAAGAAGTGCATTTTTGGGCTGATCGCCACTCTGAGCTATATGACGATTTATTACAGGTGGGGGCGCTTGGTTTAATCGGAGCTGTCGATCGCTTTGAACTAAATCGTGGTTATGCATTTAGTTCTTTTGCTGTCCGCTATATTCGTGGTGAAATCCAGCATTATTTACGCGATAAAAGTTCTTCAGTCCGCATTCCTCGCCGTTGGATGGATTTGCAGCAGCAATCAGTGCGGGTGATGCAAAAGTTACGCAATACTTTGCAAAGAGAACCTTCGGCGCAAGAAGTTGCGAATGCTCTAGGAGTCACCCTGATCGAATGGCAAGAAGTAAAACTCGCCTGTCAAAATCGCGCTCCTTTAAGTCTTGATGCACCTATTCGTGCTGAAGAGGAAGATGCTGCGTCCATTGGCGATCTAGTTGCTGACCCTAAAAGCAATATGCAGTTACAGCAGGATGAGAAGTTCCGGTTGCAACAGGCTTTAGCAGTTTTAGAGCAACGCACTAGAGAGATTGTTGAGTTTGTATTTATTGAAGATCTCCCTCAAAGAGAAGTCGCCAAAATGTTAGGAGTAAGTGCAGTCACAATTTCTCGCCAACTCAAAAAAGGCTTATCAACTTTACGTTGTGTATTAGAAGCTGAAGCTTGTTAAATATTTTATTCTGTAACTACTATCATCACTGCCGCTTGATTGACGGTTATTCCCTGCGATTTTCAATATACTCCTTTAAATTTCTAAGACAAATATCTTGAGCTTGTTGAAATGAACGTCGCACCGCCAATCGAAAAATCATGTAAGCAAAAATATTGGGGATCTCAAAATCAAAACTCCAAGTAACTTTTGTTTCAGTATCTATCGTTTCATACAGCCATTGTCCAGAAGCAGTACGTACTAACCAAGAAAATGGTGGCTTAAACCCTTTGACTAACTCATATTGCTGCATTTTAGGTCGTTTTAGCGAGACAATAACTTCTTCAATAGATGAGCCATCGCTATTGTCAACAATGCGGATGCTTCCTTCGTGAAGGGGTAGTCCATCTATATTTTTTGCACTCACAATTGAAGGAATTCCTTGATAACCAGTGAAGAACTTTGGCAGATTCTGGCTATCTGTTGACACATCAAAAACGGTTTCAATCCGTGCTTTTACGATAACTTGTGACTTAGTCTGGATCTGCATAATGAACCCTCGGGTAGAGAAATGTAGTAATCCATTGTTAAGTAGAGTACAAAAAATAGCAAAAGTAAAGTATGGGTTTTAATTTGCCTCTACTTCACCATGCTATGACAATTTTCAGTTGAGTGTAACAAAAAAAGAAGGGGCAATTCATGAATTGCCCCTTCTTTTTAATTGAATTGCTCAGCCCAATTGGAAATCCAGTTGAGAGTTTTATGTACAAGTTCAGGCGTTGATGCTTCGCAATAGAGACGTAGCAATGGCTCAGTGCCACTAAAGCGAATTAAGAGCCAACTTCCATCTGCTAAACGGAACTTAAATCCATCAGGAGATTTAGCGTCAATTACTTTCCGTCCAGCAATTTCCGTCAGTGAGAATTGCTGAAGCGTAGAGACTAGTTTCTCCCGCGCAGCCATGCCAGATAGCTTTTTATCAATGCGATCGTAATGGGAGACAAAATTAGTTTGCTTTTGTAAATCGCTGTACAGAACGCTCAAATCTTTATTTGATTGCGCGATCGCCTCTAGTACATACAAAGCCGACAGCAAAGCATCACGCTCAGGGATATGGTTGCCATAGCCGATCCCGCCCGACTCTTCGCCCCCCAATAGGCAAGGAATCCCAGAGAGCATTCTCTCGGCAATGTACTTGTAGCCAACAGGAGTTTCGTAAACAGGAAGATCGAAAAGGGCGGCGACTTTGGGCATTAAGTCAGATCCACTGATCGTTTTAATCAGTTCTCCTTTAAATCCGCGATGCTTAGCGAGATGTTCTAGCAAGATTGGAATCAGGATTTGGGAACTCAGGAAATTACCTTCGCTATCCACAGATGCAATGCGATCGGCATCACCATCAAACACAAATCCTACTAGAGTTTTTTCAGGATGGTCATGACGATAAGTTTTGACTTGACGGAATAGCTCGGCGATATAGCGAGGTAGTGGCTCAGGTGCACCTCCTCCAAAGAGAGGATCGGTATCGCTATTGATTTCAATAAGACTGGCTTGGGTTGTGGATGGCAATTCTAAAACTTTCGCCAAACCTCCTGCTGCGGTTCCATGCATCACGTCTGCAAAAATAGTTAACTTTCCCTGCGCGATCGCCTCTTTGATCGCCTCAATATTCACTTTGCCGCGCAAAGCTTGGCAATAACTTGTCCATGCATCAAAAGTTTCGATTTTGCCTTTTTTGAGGCTTTCGTAGACAAAATCACCACGTTCTAAAATTTCTTCAACTTTTGCAGTCACATCTGGAGATACAGAGCCACCAAATGCACCCTTAATTTTTAATCCCGAATAGTTCGCAGGGTTATGGCTAGCGGTAATTACCAATGCGCCCAAAGCTTTGCGATCGTAGGCTGCCCAGCTAAAAGCGGGTGTTGGCGCAAAGTCTTCAGCAAGTAAGACATCAAATCCGATCGCGGCTACGGCTTCTGCGGTGCGTTTGGCGAAAGCCTCGGACATGAAACGGCGATCGTATCCAACAATAATTGTGTTGCTGCCTGATTCACCAAAGGTTTCGCGAAGTATATGTGCTGCGATCGGTGCAACTGCTGCTAAGCGATCAAATGTAAAGTCATCGGCAATGATGCCTCTCCAACCGTCAGTCCCAAAGCGTATAGGGGGATGCAATGTGAATTTGCCGTGCATAAGCCTTTTAAAATTTCTTTTAGGTAAAGTTTATCGTGAATTCTCATTATGTAAATAAATTGATTTTGATGAAAGTCCGCCAAAGGCTGACTTTCATCAAAATCAATCTTGGGTTTTCACCACCACAGGTGGTGAAAACCCAAGATTGGTTTCATAATTTGAATTGATGGAATTAAACTCTCTGAATCAGTAATTCATAGCTTTTGAGTTAAAATAGCTATTTAGAAAAAGCAACACTTTGTGTCTCTTGATCCCAAGCCAAAACCCAAAAGAGAGTTGCGGCGCTCCGCGCCGCAACTCTCTTTTGGGTTTGATGACCTGACTTGATTTGCTATAGCTATACATAAATAACTTACAAAACCTGAGATATGTCTACTCCTGAAGCTCTAAAAGAAAGATTTGTGGCGATCGCTAGCAAGCGTGAATTATTGGTGCAATTGTCTCTCAAAGATAATTTGGGGAGCTTGAGCATAGATGTAATCCAAGCCCTAGAAGAACTTGACGATCTGCTGATTGAAATCAGAAAAATCTTCCCTGATTGGCAGCAGAATTAATAATATTTAGTAGCGCGGCGAAGCCGCGCTACTAAATTACTCCTAGAATATCTTGATGCCTCCTAAAATAACTGCATTCCATTCTCAAGTTAATGTCCAGCGCCAAGTCAAAATCCCCATGCGCGATCGCATTAATTTGACCGCTGATATTTATCGACCCAAAAATGTTGCTACGCCCTTGCCAGTACTATTGATGCGCTTACCCTATGGTAGGGCGATCTCATCTACCTGTACCTACGCTCATCCGAGTTGGTATGCCAGCCAAGGCTATATTGTGGTGATCCAAGATGTACGCGGTTGTGGTACTTCTGAAGGTGATTTCTATCCATTTCGCAATGAATATGATGATGGCTTCGACACAGTGGAATGGTGTGCAAAAGAACTAGAAAGCAGTAGCGGCAATGTGGGAATGTATGGATTTTCCTATCAAGGGGTGACCCAATTCCAAGCTGCTGTGCAACAGCCTCAAGGGCTAGTTACAATCTGTCCAAGTATGGCAACGGCGGATTTATATCACGGTTGGTTTTATTTTGGTGGTGCACTTTGTCTGGATTTTGACTTGGGTTGGGCTTTGCAATTGGCGCAAAACCGAGCATGGTATTTAAAACAAGAGCCTCAAGCCACGAACCTTTTTGATGCCCAAAAGCAGATGTCTAAATGGTTAGCTACTACGCCACTAAGTGAAATAGAAATATTTAAGAATGAATCTTTTGGTGATTTTGGTGAATTCTTTTTTGATTGGATTGGGAATCAGCAAGCTGATGATGAATATTGGCAAAAGCTAAATCCTCTGAGTTATTTCGATCGCTATGATTTACCTGCATTGCATATTGCTGGATGGGCAGATATTTTTATTGAGGCGACGATTAACACTTATCATCAAGCCAAAGCCGCAACGCAGAAGCCACAGCATTTAGTGGTTGCCCCATGGCAGCATCTGCCTTGGCTACCGAAAGTAGGCGAGATTGATTTTGGCGAAGCTGCTGTTTCTCATATCGATCAATTGCAAGTTGATTGGTTTGATTTTTGGTTAAAAGGAATTGAGAACGGAATCTGCGATCGCGCTCCTGTGCAGATGTTCTTGATGGGCAAAAATCACTGGCTATATTTGCCAGAATTCCCAAAAGATACTCATACAAAAAAACTCTATCTCTCTACTCAAAAACAACTAAGCGACCAATCACCAATCATCAATCACCAATTACCCGATATCTACGTCTACGATCCCCGTAATCCTAACTCTGCTACACCCTACGGATTCTACGACCAGTGTAATGTGCATCATCGTTGGGATGTATTGATTTATGAGAGTGCCAAACTGGATGAAGATCTTGCGATCGCAGGTATTCCCGAATTTATTCTCTATGCTGCTACCACGGCTCCTGATACTGATTGGGTAATTAAGCTCTTAGATATTTATCCTGATGGTAAGCAAATGCTGGTGTCGATGGGTGTTTTACGAGCTAAGTTCCGTAAATCATGGACCGAGCCTGAATGGATTGAATCTGATGTGGTGAATGAATATCGCATTAAATTACGTCCAACCTGTCAAAATTTTGCCCAAGGTCATCGGATTGGTGTAGCGATCGCTAGTTCAGCTTTTCCTGCGATCGATCGACATTCTAATACGCAGAAATCTCCATCAGAGGCTACGGTCAGTGATTTGGTGGAAGCCACACAACAAATTTTTTATGGTGCTGAGTATCCTTCCCATTTACAATTACCAATCAAATAAAAATGTAGGAGCAATTCATGAATTGCTCCTACATTTTTTGGGTTTTTTAGCGCTTTGCGGTGTATGCTCGCCAGCCACCATAGGATGTAATTTCTTTTTGACCTTCACATAAAAATAGTTCACCTAGAACGCCTAAAACTTCTTGTCCATCGGACAAAACAATTTTGCCAATACATAGACCAGCAGGCTCAGACAATAAAATTTTCCCTAGAGCATCAAAAGTAACTGACCAAATTTCTAGGGCGATCGCTTGTCCATTTTCGCTAACTCGTAACATTGCAGGATGGCGATCGCTGATCGTCCAAAGCCGATAAATTGGCGCAGTTACATCTTCTCTCACAAAGATTGCCCCAACTTTCTGCAAGTTGTCATTTAACTCTAGCCCTCGCATTAAAGTCCCATTAACAGCAAAATCAATCATATGCATAGTTTTTTAGATGTGGTAAGGGTGGGCGGTGCGCCGCCCACCCTTACCTATTTTGTTAGTTTTTAGTTTGAGCGACGAGATAGATGCGATCGCTTAGCTGCCTCAATAACTGCGCGATATCACCATCAGTTGATTGTAGTTGCGCCACTTTCTCACAGCTATACATCACGGTTGTATGGTCTTTACCGCCAACGGCTTCACCGATTTTAGGCAAGCTGAGATTTGTATGTTGACGCATAAGATACATCACATACTGACGGGCTTGGCTGATTTCTCGCCGCCGCGAATTTCCTAATAGATCTGCTAGATCGATATTTAGCATTTCCGTAACTACGCTCAAAACCATCTCAGCGGATACTTCCACAGGTTCTTTAGGAGGATTGAGAACGGGTGCAACATTTTCTACCGTCATCGGTAGTCCTGAAATGGAAATATAGGCAACAGTTCGTACTAACGCTCCTTCCAATTCGCGAATGTTAGAAGTGTAACTCGCAGCGATGTAATGGAGGACATCGGGGGGGATTTTGAGATTGTCGTATTCCGCTTTCTTTTGCAAGATTGCCATGCGCGTCTCTAGATCGGGAACTTGGATATCCGCAATCAATCCCATGGAGAACCTCGAACAAAGCCGCTCTTGTAAACGAGGAATCTGAGCAGGTGGGCGATCGCTTGCAATTACGATTTGTTTACCAGTTTCGTAGAGCGTATTAAAGGTATGGAAAAATTCTTCTTGAGTGTATTCCTTCCCCTCGATAAATTGAATATCATCGACAATCAGCATATCGATCTCGCGATATAGCTCCCGAAATCTCTGCATACTATCTTTACGAATTGCCGTGATCAGATCGTTGGTGAACTGCTCTGTCGATACATAGGCAATTCTAGCTTTCGGTTCGATTTCTAGACGGTAATGGGCGATCGCTTGCATCAGATGAGTTTTGCCTAAGCCCACACCACCGCATAAAAACAAAGGGTTAAACTCGCGTCCAGGCGACTCGGACACCGCCAGCGCCGCCGCATGAGCCATGCGATTGGTAGAGCCAACTACAAAACGATTGAAATTGTACTTAGAATTGAGATTACTAGGACGGGGCGCATTGCTATGGGTTTCGGACTGGGGATTGCTGGGAGCATTGTTGAGCGTGGTGGGAATGGCTGCTGCCATGGCATGTACTGCTTCTGCCGCGATCGCTGTTTCTAGCATCCCATCTTGACTAATCTCAACACCGTCGAGATTTAGATTTAGTTCAGGTTGACCAGTGGGAGGTTCACTACTTGGAGCCGCCTCAATATGAATTTCCACGGGATAACCGAGGATCTCCGTTACAGCATCTGTAATATTTTGAACATAATATTTATGCAGCCAATTTTTTGCAAAAATTGAGGGCGTGCGAATAGTCAAGCGATCAGCCGTAAGCTCATCAGCCACAACTGTTTTAATCCATCCTTCATAGGTTGGACGGCTAAGTTGGCTTTCAAGCAGTTCGAGAACTTGATTCCAGAGAGTTTCTAAGGAAATATCAACAGACATCGTTGGTTTTAGTCAAGAGGGCTAACAGCGAATCACGATCTTATCGCGTGTATTAAAATTTTGGAGAATTACTTAAGTACTTGTGCAAAATAAATTACCCCAACCCATCAAGTTGCGCCCAGCAGGAGCGCAACTTGACAAACCCAAAATCATAAATTTGCGCCCCTGCGGGGGCGCGAATTTATGATTTTGGGTTTGCAATTAATTATGTACATCTACTCAACTAACTTAATGAATATTCTGCGGCATCCCCACACAAGCTCTAACTCAAAATCTCAGTCAAACTCTAGAGCGCGAATAGCTCTCACTATAGGCGATCCAGCAGGAATTGGTACAGAAATTATTTTAAAATCTCTTGCCGATCGCACCTTACTAGCTCTAGATGCTGAGGTTACCGTGTTTGGAGATCATCGCTATCTCAGAGACACCTATGATTTGTTAAGAAATCATGGCAACCTACTGATTACCGATCCCGATCGCCTAGAGATTGTTGATATCCGCACCGATGATGAGATTTCATTGGGGATCGGCAATCGGGCTAGTGGGGCAGCTAGTTTCGCTTATCTAGAAGCCGCGATCGCCGCAACTCTATCAGGAGAATTTGATGCGATCGTCACCGCCCCGATCGCAAAGTCAGCATGGAAACAAGCGGGACATGACTACGCAGGACAAACTGAGTTACTTGCCGAGCGTAGCCAAGTTGATGATTTTGGCATGTTATTTGTGGGCAAATCGCCTCATACAGACTGGGTCTTACGGACTTTGCTAGCGACGGTGCATATTCCTTTGAGCGAAGTGACAACGCAACTTACACCAGAGTTGATCGAGCAAAAATTAGAGTTGTTATGCCGATCACTGTTACAAGATTTTGGAATTATAAATCCGCGTATTGCCATATCGGGAATCAATCCCCATAGTGGCGAACAGGGGCAATTGGGGCGTGAAGAGCGTGACTGGTTACAGCCTTTAATTGAGCGTTATCGTCAGCAGCATCCCAACGTGAAACTCACGAATCCGATTCCACCTGACACCATGTGGATCAATCCTGCAAGAGCTTGGAGCGATCGCGATCGGGTTCAGCTTGGACATGATGCTTATCTTGCCATGTATCACGATCAAGGTTTAATTCCCGTCAAGCTTTTAGCTTTTGATCGTGCTGTGAATACGACGATTGGATTGCCATTCGTGAGGACATCGCCCGATCACGGTACTGCCTTTGATATTGCAGGAAAGGGTATTGCCGATCCTGCCAGCATGATTGAGGCGATCGCCTTAGCAGTTGAACTGACAAAAATACGTAATGGCAATTCATGAATTGCCATTACGTACGATCAAAAAAATAGGCAGCGCATTGCGCCGCCTATTTTTTTGTGATTATTCAGCAACAACTTGGATTTTGATGGTTGCGGTGACTTCAGCATGAAGCTTGATCGAAACATCAAAAGTACCTGTTTGATTAATTTCAGGAATCGTGATGTCGCGGTGATCGATTTCTAACATCGACTTCGCTGTAATCAACTGAGCAACTTCGCGATCGGTCACAGTACCGAAAATTGCATTACCTTCGCCAACTTTTTTCTTGATAATAAAGCCGCCAATGGTCGAGAGTGCAGTCTTACGGCTTTCTGCTTCTTGGCGAATCGCAATCAAACGTTGACGCTCAACTTCTTTGCGTCTTTCAACTTCTCTAACAACACCTGTGGTGGCCCGAATAGCCATACCTTGAGGTATGAGGAAATTTTGGGCATAACCAGGCGCTACAGATACTAAGTCGCCGAGTTTACCTAATTTTGTAACATTTTTGGTCAGCATGACCTGCAAATTACTCTTTGCCATGTGCTTTTGACTCTTACTCGTTTTAAAGATAGATCTACGTAAACTGCGCTTACAGAACAGTTTACGTAGATATTAATTAGAATTACTGATAGCTATGGTCAAACAACGAAGTTAGAACTAATATAGATACATTAGAATTTACGGTTTTAACCAGACTTTCTAGTATAGCGAAAAAACTGGCTTTGTAGACTCTACAAAAAATTTACGATGCAGCGTTGGCAGTTATCTAAAATCTCTGGGCAAATTTTGCCACTTCTGTTCCTATCTCTAGCAGCCATAGGGCTGCCTAGTTGTACAGGTAATCAGCCTCCTAAACCGTTTAGTTCTGAGGCTTTACCAACAGAAGCGATCGCCGAAATTAGTGAAATCCGCAGCTATCCTGTGCGTGTTAAGTATATCAATGCCACATCCGCCAGACCTGCGACCATTGGTGTACCACTTAAAGTCAATGAAAGTGTTAGCACCGAGGACTCCTCAACTGCTCAAGTGACATTACGCAGTGGTGCGATTATCAGAATTGGTGGAAAATCAACCTTAACCCTTAAGCCGCAAAACCAAGTTGAATTTACTTCTGGACGCTTAGTAGCTTGGGCTGCTAAAGATCTCAAATCTCCAGCCCAAGTCAAAACACCCTTTGGCGAAATTTCGAGTAATGATGGCACTGTATATCTAGAAATTCCCGAAAAGGCTTCCGAAGAGCGTCGAGTGATTGCTCTCGATGGCACAGTTACGGTTTTGCTAAAAAGCACATCAGAGATCGTCACCATTGGCAAAGGGGAAGAAATTAGAATCAAAGCTGATGGCAAAGCTTCTGCGCCAAAACGCCTTGACAAAGAAAGTATTGATAAGCGAATTGCCAATAACACACTAATTTTTGGATTTAGCTCTCAGTTAGCAAGCTTGCCTCAAATCAACTCTGAATTTGGGGTAACAGGATCGTTTAAAGAAGCGAAGACAATCGAGTTTCGCCGTTCTGACTTGCCAAAGACTGCTGAAAACAATAATCGGAATAAAGTTACTTATACTTCAGGCACAGCAAATAGCGATCGCAATGATCGACGAGATGATCCGCCTGATAATAAGCAAAGAGACCAAACAGCCGCTAAGAATGAGCCTCCAGCCACTCCAGAAGTAAAACCAACCACTACATCTCCTACTAACAATCCGACAGAGCCAGTCAGGACAAATGAGCCTACTCCTACTCCTGTAACCACCAATACCGTGGCAACACCGATAGAGCCTCCTCCATCACAGCCTATTCCTCTAGAGCCACCACCGCAGCCAGTTCAACCTGAAATACCTGCCCCTGTCCCCGTAGCTCCATCACCAAAACCATAAACTAAGGGCGGCGCGTTGCGCCGCTTATAAAACCCAAAATAGAAAGACGGCGTGAAGCGCCGTCTTTCTATTTTGGGTTTTATAGTCTAGACAAATCTGTATTGCTATATGCAGCGCAAAGAGCTGTAATACCAATCCTCGAAAGTGTCGCTACTTTTGGGGATTGAAAATCAAATCCAGTAAGGGTTTTAAAAACACAAAATGGCTACACCATTTTGTGTTTTGGTATAAGTCTAAAATTGATGTGGCGATCGCAATCTCTTGTGTTAACATCTGACCCTTAAAAGAGGACATTAAGATGTTGACAACGCAAAATATATCTGAGGCGATCTCGAAAAATTTCTCTAAAGCTTTCTCTAAAATTTTCCCAAAAGCACTATTAGCAATAACAGTTAACTTAGCTAGTCTATGCGCCGTGAACTATGGAGTCATTAATAACGCATCTGCGATTAGTCCTGACAGCCACAACCTTGTCACACCAAAAAATATTCGTCTTGCCCGTAATCCATCATCAAGCCTAGATAGTCGAATTAGCTCAACCCTCGTAGATGAACAGGGCCGGCTATGGATCGGAACTTGGCAAGGTTTAATGCAAATCGATCAAAGGTCTGGAAAAGCGATCGCCTCCATATCTTTACCAAATTCTACTGTCACCGCCTTATTAGAAGATCGTCGCGGTTATTTTTGGGTTGGCACAACTTCGGGATTGTACCAAATCGATCCTGACTCAGGCAAAATTGAAAATATCGCAATCCAATTATCTTCAAGTCGGATTCTGAGTTTAGCTATGGATCGGGCTGGCTTTATTTGGGTAGGCACTGATCAAGGTATTACTCGAATTAGTCCCTACAATGCTGAGACATATGCCAGACTTCCAGATATTCCTGGCACAGCCGCGAATGTGATGCAGATTGATAATGCTGGCAATATTTGGGTTGGTACATTAAATGGCTTGTTTAAGATTAATCCGGGGACAGCCAAAATCACCGCAAGGATTCCCTATGTATCAGGTCAAATTGTCCAAGCGATCGCGGTGGAGCCATCGGGCAAGATTTGGGCAGGCACGCCCCGTAATGTAATTGAAATTAATCCGAATACCAATAAAGCGATCGCGCGGATTAATTCTGTGACTGGGCGCGATATTGTGGCTCTGGCGAGTGATAAAAATGGCGAGTTGTGGATCGGGATGAGAGATGGTTTAGTACTGGCTAATACCTACAATGGCGCAATTACATCATCAATCTATAATTTGCCCAGTAGTTCAGTCATCAATTTACTTGTTCACAATCAACAGATCTGGGTTGGCACTGAGGATGGCTTAGGCAAGATCAACAGTAATCTTAAACAATCAGAAATACCAACTGCGACTGCTACAGTCGTCTATAAAATGCTTAGAAAGTAAAAAGGGGG
>NZ_BBJB01000055.1 GCF_016584665.1 Pseudanabaena sp. lw0831 | reverse complement strand
AAGGATTAGCCATTGAGAAAAGCGGCAAAAGATGGACAAGTAAAGGACAACAGCCCAAGACCTATCAAACGCCCTATGGCAGCATAGAAATTAATCGCCATATTTATCAAACCAGTACAGGAGGAGAAACATACTGCCCATTAGAAGTAGATTCAAGGATCATCATCACCTCGACCCCAAGATTTGCTAAGCAGATAAGTCACAAATATGCGGAAATGAGTAGCGTAAGATTACTCGAAGACTTACGAGAAAATCATGGACGGGAAGTAAATCGCGCGTTTGTGCAAATACTTGCCGAAGCAGTTGGTAACATCGCGAGCATCAAAGAGGAAGACTGGACTTATCAAACCCCAAGACTAGAGGTCGAAATTCCGACAGTGAGCATCGGATTAGATGGTACTTGTATGTTGATGTGTGGTGAAGGATTTCGGCAAGCAATGGTGGGGACGATCAGCTTGTATGATCGCGAAGGAGAACGGCAGCATACGACTTATATAGCTGCGTCCCCAGAATATGGACGAGAAATATTTCTCGCAAGACTAAGACGAGAAGTTGAGCAGAGCAAGCGATTATATCCAAATGCTCATTATCAAGGTTTAGCGGATGGTGCTCCAGAAAACTGGACATTTCTCAATAGCGTAACCGCAACGCAGATATTGGACTTTTACCATGCAACGCAATATTTAGACAAATTCGCTAAAGCAATTCATCCCCGTAGCGTCGAGAGCCAAAAAGCTTGGATGGATACGCACTGCCACAAACTTAAGCATGATGCAGGATTTGCTAAAGTTTTACTTGCCGAGATGGAAATTATCCAACCGAAACGAGTTTCTAAATCTGTTCTCGAAGGATTCCAAGATGCTATTACTTATTTTCGCAATCATCATCACCAAATGCATTATGTTGAAGCTATGGCTGCTAACTTACCCATTGGTTCGGGGATCACCGAGGCAGCCTGTAAAGTAATTATCAAAGCTCGATTGTGCTGCTCTGGTATGAAATGGAAAGACAAGGGCGCTTCTATCGTTTTGAGTCTTAGATCTTTGAGCTATACCAACAGTCGATGGCAGCAATTCTGGGATAAAATCAATCGCTATGGCTTCTCTCTCTAAATTAGTACATCAAATTCTGGTCACACCCCCATGGTATTAGTTACGCGAATCTTACCCATCGATTCTCTCCTGACAGTTTTCCACTAAATGGGAAATAGAAGTTCTCGAATCATAGTTGTCCTAGTGGGGAACGTCGGCACATAAAACTTTATTGGGGCAAGGGTTTTACTTGTTTCTGTTGTTTTTTTCTTGCACTTTATCAGTTTTTGCGATCCTTGAATATCCATAAATTAAACTGTTTCTTGCTTTTTTAGCAAGCCCTACTTATATGTGATTGTCAGGCTGTCTAAGGAATACAGGAAAATAGATAAATGACTTGCTGGTAAAGGCTTTTAGGCTTTCATTGCGATCTCTAGGTAAGTTTTTCACCTATTTGGGTGAGGTTGACCGCTTATCCACCTGTAACTAAGTAAACCACATCAGCGATCGCGCTAATTTTGCCACTGAGATTACTGAGGAGATCGTCAAGAATTCTCAACTCATAGTAATAACGATCGCTTTAGGTTCGCCAAGTGATGATGGTTGTGCAAAAGCTATTAGATCAAAGTTAGGGTAGTCTTTCGCCAATTTGTGTGAGATTAACTGCATATCCACCTGTAACCAGATAGACGGCATCAGCGATCGCACCAATCTTACGACTCAGCCCACCAAGGCGATCGCGAAATATTCTTCCCAATTTATACTCAGGCACAAGTCCCCAACCCACTTCTTCCGCGACAAAAGTTATATCGACTGCACAGGATTGAATTGCTTGCAAGAGTTCTATTTCTATTTTGCTCCAAGCTAGTTCATCCTCTTTCAAAAGATTCGATAACCAAGTACCAAGAGAATCTACAAGAATATAATAATTACCTTTAATCTCTAAAATGCTTTTTGCTAAGGTAATTGGAACTTCTAATGTTTGCCAATTCTCAGGACGGCGATCGCAATGTTTTTGTAGTCGAGATTCCCATTCCGCGTCATCAGGATAACGAGTTGCGGTGGCGATATAAATTACATTCTTTTGCGATCGCATGGCTAAATGTTCGGCCCATTCACTTTTGCCTGAGCGAGTTGCGCCCGTTACTAAACTAATCATAATTGCTACCATCAACAGCCCGTTGCTATACTATTACGATATCGCTCATCGTAGGAATCCATCATGACTCAAGCGATCGTTGGTACACCTGAAACCTCTAATAATCTCATTGTCACTGAAGTGTTACGCTCTAAGCCAGAAGCGCAACTTTTGTGGACTAGTGCTGACCTAGAACTACTGCCCGACAACGGCAATCGGTATGAAATTATTAATGGAGAACTTTACGTGACTAGAGCGCCTCACAATAAGCACCAAGATACTTGTGGCAATTTTCATTATGAGCTTAAATGTTGGTCAAAAATATCGGGATTAGGATATACAGTAATTGGTGCAGGACTAATCTTTGGGGAAAATGATGATTTTATTCCAGACGTGATCTGGATGAGTAAAGAGAAATATGTTGCTTTAATCGATGATACAGGACATTTTCATGGTGCGCCTGATCTTGTAATTGAAGTGTTATCGGCGGGGACTGACAATGAAAAGCGAGATCGCGAAGTTAAGTTAAAGCTCTATTCAAATCAGGGCGTATTAGAATATTGGATTGCGGATTGGCGAGCCAAGCAAATTCAAGTTTATCGCCGCGAAAATGGCGTTCTTAGGCTAGCGATGACTCTATTTGCTAGCGATACGCTTACTTCACCTTTGTTACCAGAGTTTTCTTGTTCAATAGCACAGATTTTTGAGTAGTGCTAACGCCTCAACTCTACCAAGACCGAGCCTTACCTTAAACAAATTTCATCAGGACGCGATCGGCGTTAAACCACCATGGTTACTCAACTTGCCAAAAAGACCTACACCGTTGAAGAATACCTAGAACTAGAGCTAGCTTCGGAAACTCGCAGTGAATATCGTAATGGAGAAATTATTCCGATGACTGGTGGAACCCCAAACCATAATGATATTTCTGGGAATGCCTACATATTATTGAAGGCACTTTTAAAAACAAAAGAATATCGTGTGTTTCATGTTGATCAACGTCTCTGGATTCCATCTTTAAAACAATACGCATATCCTGATGTGATGGTTGCGCCTAAGCCTCTGGAAATGCAAACTGGACGCAAAGATACGATTACTAATCCTTGCTTTATCGCGGAGGTGTTATCTAGATCCACCCAAAACTATGATCGCAGTGAAAAATTTGCCAATTATCGCACCATTGATACTTTTCAGGAATATCTCTTAATCGATCAATACCATATCCATGTTGAGCATCATGTTAAAACCGCCGTCAATCAATGGTTATTCTCAGAATACGATGATCCAAACGTTACGATTTCTTTGCAATTCTTGGATTTGCCAATCCAAATAGCCGATCTTTACGACAATATTGAGTTTATTTAATTCAAAACCCCAAAGATAAGTGGCGGCGCTAAGCGCCGCCACTTATCTTTGGGGTTTTGTGTCCTAAAAAAATTTGCATTGCTATACGATCCTAAATAGTTGATTTTTATAGTCCAGCTTATCTCTAGCTATAAGGACTAGCTTTACAATGCTATGATCTCAACACGCTAGGAGTGTCTAGAACTAACTAGACTGAGAGCAGATCCTTAGAACCTGAACCGATTGACATCGGCGTAGGAAAGCACATTATTTGAGGAAATTTACATGACAGTTGGTTTGAAACTCCCCTCTGCACCTACAAGGCGCGGAGAATATCGCGGTACGCAAATGCATTGTGCTCGCCAAGGCATCATCACCGAAGAGATGCAGTATGTGGCATGGCGTGAAAATCTGCCCGTCGAGCTGGTACGCGCTGAAGTCGCAAGAGGTCGGGCCATCATTCCCTCCAACAAGAATCACACAAATCTTGAACCAATGGGAATTGGCATTGCCTTCCGATGCAAGGTCAACGCCAACATCGGTGCATCACCCAACTCTTCTAACATTGACGAAGAAGTTGAGAAGTTACATTTATCAGTCAAATATGGTGCTGATACCGTTATGGACTTGTCCACAGGTGGAGGTGATCTCGATGTGATTCGGACGGCGATTATCAAGGCTTCACCTGTTCCCATCGGCACGGTTCCCATTTACCAAGCACTCGAAAGCGTGCATGGCACAATGGAAAACCTCACACCTGATGACTTCTTACACATTATTGAGAAGCACGCCGAGCAAGGTGTAGACTATCAAACCATCCATGCAGGGATTTTGATTCAGCATCTACCTCTTGTCAAGAACCGTCTCACAGGGATTGTTTCCCGTGGTGGTGGAATTTTGGCGCGTTGGATGTTGCACCATCACAAACAAAATCCTCTTTACACCCATTTCGATGACATCATCGAAATCTTTAAGAAGCATGATGTATCCTTCAGCCTTGGGGACTCGCTGCGCCCAGGTTGCTTGCATGATGCCTCTGATGAAGCTCAACTTGCAGAACTAAAAACCCTCGGTCAGCTAACTCGCCGTGCTTGGGAACATGATATTCAAGTCATGGTCGAAGGTCCTGGTCATGTGCCAATGGATCAGATCGAGTTCAATGTTCGCAAGCAAATGGAAGAATGCTCTGAAGCTCCTTTCTATGTGCTTGGGCCTTTGGTGACGGATATTGCCCCTGGGTACGATCACATTACTTCCGCGATCGGGGCAGCGATGGCTGGTTGGTATGGTACTGCCATGCTTTGTTATGTCACACCGAAGGAACACCTCGGCTTGCCAAACGCTGAAGATGTGCGTAATGGCTTGATTGCCTACAAAATCGCGGCTCATGCTGCGGATATTGCCCGTCATCGTCCTAATGCACGCGATCGCGATGATGAACTTTCCACTGCGCGTTACAACTTCGATTGGAACAAGCAGTTTGCGCTATCTCTCGATCCTGAACGTGCTAAGGAATATCATGACGAGACTTTGCCTGCGGATATCTATAAAACCGCAGAATTCTGCTCAATGTGTGGACCTAAGTTCTGTCCTATGCAAGAGAAAGTTGATGCTGAAGCAATTAGTGAACTTGAGAAGTTTCTTGCTAAAGAGCCTGTAACTTCAGCCTAATCAAAAGCTTAATCAAAAACATACAAAAAAAGGAGGTTCATCGCACCTCCTTTTTTTGTATGAAACAAAAGCAACTTACTGCTAGTCTAGTTAGACATGTTTGCTAGATATCTTGTTGGTGTCTCAATATGAATAAGTTTCCCTGTCCTAGTCTTATTAATGTAGCTTTTCTCTTGTCCCTCACTGTGCCCTCTGCTGCTTGGGCGCAGGCTGCTCAACAAAAGATTGTTTATGTATCCCCACAAGGTAACGATACACAGACCTATCGCACAATCACGGCTGCGATCGCCGCCAATCCCCAAGAAGGGACGATTTTTCAATTAAGTAATGGCACATATGGCCAAGCCACTGGTGAGAGTTTTCCGATTCGTCTTCCTAAAGGTGCGATCTTACGCGGTAATCCTAGCGCTAATGGAAATGGTGTGGTGATTAGCGGTGGTGGTCGCTTTGTCAGTCCCACTTTTGCGAGCCAAAATATTGCGATCGCAGCAGCAACTAATTCTCGCATTGAAGGCATTACAGTCACTAATAGCAATCCACGCGGCTATGGACTGTGGTTAGAATCCAGCCGTAATGTCATTATTGCTAACAATAGTTTTGTGAGTAGTACCCACGATGGCATCTTCCTCACAGGCAGTGCTAATGCTTACATTGGCAATAATCTATTTTCGAATAATAAAGGTAGTGGTATTTCGGCACTTGGAACAAGCACAGGGGAAATTCGCGATAACAAATTTGAGAATACAGGCTTTGGACTGTCGATTGGACAACAATCTCAAGTTCTTTTAGCGAATAATAATATCTCTCGGAATGTGGATGGAATTATTATTTCTAATACGGCTCAACCTACCTTGCGCGGCAATGCGATCTCTGATAATCAGCGCAATGGGCTAGTCGTTCTCAGTAGTTCCAATGGCTCTCCTCGCCCTGACCTTGGTACGACGGTTTCGTTAGGAAATAATACTTTCAGAAACAATCGTGAATTCGATATTAATAATGCTACGACTATTCCTTTAGTGGCAGTGGGCAATCAAATCAATCAATCGCGGGTAAAAGGATTACTGGATTTGCAAGCATCAAGTTCTCCAATCACCAATGCGATCGCTACTTCTATCACTCCAGTACCACTGCCATCGATTCCATCAACACCGAGCAATACAGGAACTACTGTTCCGATTCAATCTAATCCTCGTCCCACACCGACTACTGTATTCGTGCCAGCCAAGCCTCCTAGCAATGGGCAAGTATTACCCAGTCCTGTAGTTTCCACTAATCCTAGCGCTAATAACTCACCAACAACAATCATCATTGAGCGTGACTATAGCGCTCCAACGAATCCTCCTAGAGTTGCGGCTTTACCACCAGCTACCCTCGATCCTACTACAGGTAAGCCTTTCCAATATCGGGTGGTTGTGCCAGTTACTTCCACTGCCGTAACCCAACGGATAAAAACGGTTGTTCCCGATGCATTTCGCTTATCCCGTAGTGGTAGAACTGTGATGCAAGTGGGAGCCTATAGCGAGAACACCACGGCGAATCAACTAGTGCAAAAACTTGCCCAATCAGGTTTGAAAGCGGAAATCATTCCTTTTCGGTAGAAGAACAATGGACTTAATTAAGTCCATTGTTCTTCTTTCATTCAGTGCGATCGCTTAAGTTTGCAGGTTATTATTGGCGATCGCTTGCCGTTGTGATGGTAAAATTCCGCAATGTATCGATAACATCTGTAAGTTTTTAGCAGAGAGTTTTTCCGCAGACTTTGCCAGTTGGTTACTAGGCGAAGCCATTACCCTAACCAAACTCGAAGCCTCTGAACTCTCAGTCGAGCCAATTCGTGCCGACTCCGTGATATTTCTCGAATCAACTGAAATTATCCTTCACATTGAATTTCAGACCGAGCCAAATAAAAACATCCCATTCCGCATGGCAGATTATCGACTGCGGCTATATCGCAAATTCCCCGATAAACAAATCCATCAAGTCGTCATCTACCTCACCCCCAGCCAATCACCCTTAGTTCATGAAACCAAATTTAATATTGGTACACTCAATCATGAATTCAACGTCATCAGACTATGGGAACAACCAACAGAAATATTTCAGCAATATCAAGGGCTCTTCCCCTTCGCAACCCTATCTCAAACTAATGATCCCGCAGAAACCTTAAGACAAGTTGCTAATCAAATTGAAAATATCGAAGATAAGCAGGTACAAAGTAACGTTGCTGCATCGACCGCTATAATATCAGGTATAGCGCTGAATAAAGAAATCATCCAAAGATTGCTAAGGAGCGAAATCATGAAAGAATCAGTGATTTATCAAGAAATACTGTTAGAAGGCAAGGCTGAAGGCAAAGCTGAAGGTATCGCTGAAGGTGAGGCTAAGGGTTTAGCTAAAGCATCCAATCAAATTGCCCTAAATATGCTGCGTTCCAACATTGCTATAGACTTAGTCGTCCAATTTACAGGACTAACCCTAAAACAAGTCCAAAAGCTACAAAAGCTTTCCGCGAAACCATCAAAGATTCCGAAGTCATCAAAAATAAAGCGATTAGAAAAACCTTGATTGATACAGTGCTCAAACCCGAACCAAGAAACCTCTAAAAGTGTTGCAAAGCAACACTTTTAGAGGTTTCTTTAGGAATCAAGAGCGAGTGACCAATCTCATAGGGCACTAACGATAAAGTATCTTGAACTCACATCAATTAGCGACAGGTATCTCATAGGTCATGAAGTCGTAAGCAGGAATGGTATTCGCAAAAATCATTCTCGCTTCATTAACTAAATCTTCCAATAGAATTGGATTGCCAGGGGAATAGCGAGGACTAAAATGGGTCATGATCAGCTGCTTCACATTAGCCAATAGTGCCACCTGTGCTGCCATCGTGCTAGTGGAATGCAAACGCTGAAAAGCCATATCAGAATCTTGATGAGCAAAGGTGGACTCATGGATGAGTACATCAGCATTCTGAGCAAGTTCTACTGAACTATCGCAAAAAATTGTATCCGTGCAATAGGCAATCTTTCGGCCAATTTGAGGAACACCACAAAATTCTTTTCCATTAATTTTGCGCCCATCGGGAAGCGTAACGGTTTTACCCTGTTTCAGTTCGCCAAAAATGGGGCCGGGAGGAATATTCATGGAGATCGCTTTATCAACATCAAACTTACCAGCGCGATCGCGTTCTACTAAACGATAACCATGTGCCGTCACCTTATGTTTGAGCGGAGCCGCCATCATATAGAATTCTGAATCTTCACAAACTAGCCCTGCTTTGACCTTATGCACCTTGATCGAATAGGAGAGGCGCGTCTCGCTATAGCGCAGACAAGCATCGAGATAGTCCCCCAAACCTGATGGACCATAAATATCAATATGGCTAACATTCCCCGCCATGCCGCAACTTGCCAACAATCCTGGCAACCCAAAAATGTGATCGCCATGCATATGCGTGACGAAAATTTTCGTGATTTGGCTAATTTTGACATCACTTCGCAACAACTGGTGCTGGGTTGCCTCGCCACAATCGAGCAGCCAAACTTCGGCACGTTGAGGTAACCGTACCGCCACACTGGAGACATTGCGCCCGCGTGTAGGCACGCCCGAACTAGTACCGAGAAAGGTGATTTGCATATCTAGTCATCTACAAAAATCTCGATGCGGCGATTACCTTTACTATTACTTTCGCCAGCACTGCTAGCGAAAGGACGACTAGCACCATAGCCAACTACCATCCAATAATAGGTTTGTTCGCCGCGCAGTCTTGCTAAATATTCTCTAACTGCTGAGGCTCGTAAATAGGATAGAGTTAGCGCATCTCCTACATTGCTTACATCCATATGCCCGTTAATCCGTACCCTCTTGCCCTTTGCTAATGGCAATTGTGCCGCAACTTCATCTAGTAAGCGAAAACTTTCTGGACGAATGCTGGCTTTATTTGCCTCAAACAAAGCATCAGCAGAGAGGGTAAATTGCTGCTTTTTGTAATTTAAAAAGTTAAATGAAGGTTGCCATACTAAATCTGGACGCACAAAGGCGATCGCTAAACCAATACTTAGTCCCGCGATCGCACTCACGCCCAAAACCGCACTACGAATCAAAAAGGTGACAGCAGGACTGCCCGTTTGTCTCAAATCGCCAGACGGCTTACCCGAAGATTTACCTATTGACTTATCTGGAGTCGGTAAATTTTCCACAGTTATTTCTTCTTTGCTTTAGAACTAACAGTCGTATCGATCAGTTCTAACTCCGTTGCTCGAAACGACACAATCTTTTCCCAGTTACCGCCACCAAAAATTACGGCAACGCGCTCATCGGTCACCCGTTGTACTTGTCCTTGAAATCCGTAATAGGTATCACCTTCATTGATAACCCGCACCGCAGAACCCGGAAAAATGATTGGCTGCATATTCTCTCAAAACTCCTTACTATGCGTTTAACTAGGTTCATTCTATATCTTTTGCTGTCTCTCTGAGTATTTCGCCCGCCACTCAAATTTTTATCATAAAAAACAAAGATGAAAGGCGGCGCTCTGCGCCGCCTTTCATCTTTGTTTTTTTTAGCATTAGCGCTTCGAGTCATCTTGATTATCAGGTGAAGCCCATCCAAGCAGATTGGATAGCCAACCACGTTTTTGTGGTGGTGGAAGAGGTGCCTTTTTAGTAGTTGCAGGATTTGGCTTAGGTTCACTTTTAATATTGTTCTTAGTGGTATTAGTGTTAGTCTGGCTAAGAATTGGTTTACTAAGATCATTGATATGCTTTAGTGCCAATGGCTCCTTGGGATTAATCTGAAGCGATCGCTGGAAGCTAACTTTTGCCATTTGCTGCTGATTGATATTTTTATAAACCACACCGAGCATGGCATGACATTTACTATTGTTCTTATCCAGTTGGAGGATTTCGCGCAAATCCTTAAGAGCTGATTTCCAATCGCCCTGACTTATATAGATTTCACAGATTTTGAGGCGATCGCCGATCGCATTAGTATCACGCTCCTCAATTCTGGTTTGAATTATAGTTTCATCGGAGTCGGGTTTACGACTACTAGAAGGCTGGTAAATTGAGTATTGAGGGGGTGGGGATGCGTAACTAGTTTTTTGGGGTGGAGTGGGATAGTTTGCTGAATAAGGTTGTGGACTTTTGATGGGTGACATGGGCGAAAGTACTGGCGGCATGTTGTCTGCACCGTATTGGTAACCTTCTTTATAGAGAATGTAAACCAGATTTAGTTCACTAATTTGGGCTGTATATTCCAGAATAGTTTTGATCGATTGATACTGCACATTCGCGATCGCGGCAACTGATCGCTCGTACAGACCATCATTAGGAGTCATCATCAGTTCACAGGCGATCTTGGAATGAATTGGCACATTGCGCGATTTTTGCATTAAACGCTTTGCAAGCAGCTTAAATATCCCTTGATAAGCTCTACGCTCTTCCTCTTTCATTAGGACGTTATAGGCTGGGTTAACCAGTTTTGCTAGATATTGTGTGGCGATTTCTTTTTCTTCATCTGAAAATCCATACACATCAGGGTGCAATATACGAGCAATGCTCAAATAAACATGGCGAATGTAAAAGGGACTGCTGGTGATTGGCAAGCCCAAGGCTGCGTAGTAGTCATGATTGAACTGACTAATACCTCGATCAACGCGGATAAACTGGAGTTTTGGCTCCTTGGGCTGGTTCATGTTAGCTCGCTTTGCCCATATATAATGATGGTGGCGATTGAATTTATCTAAGTACTTATACTAATTCTCGAAAGTATGACTACATTTTCGACAATTAAAAAATAAACCCAGTAAGGGTTTTTAATTTTCAAAATGGCATTGCCGTTTTGAAAATTGGTATTATACCAATAAAATCAAATAATGTAGAGATCGAAGCTTCCGAATTTCAACGATTGGTAATTACAATTTCCTTTGTATAGTCGTGATAATGAAAATCGAATGATTTTCCATACTTTATGGCAACTGCCATAGGCTAACTAAATTAAGCCGAGTGGACAGCGCTCGGGTTTGCGAAACTCCCATTTTATGCAGCCACTCGTATCTAATTGTGGTGATGGTAAATCTTCAATAACTGGTGAGAGTCGAATCACAAAATCTATGAAATCAGACGAAGCATAGGCTTCATCACAATATCTTTTTCTGCGCATTGAATCTTCTTCAATTTCGCATCCAATCCATGCAGGGATGGGTGTATCAGGTCGAGTTCGCTCAAAATATGCTTTCAATGTTTCTGATTCAATCCCTTCAGTTGGTTTAAACAAAGAGGGATTAACAATTTGTCCCCATCCTGTCGAAAGATCTCCAGGTGCATAGGAATATACTTCGACTTGATATTCATTTGGCGGTACTTCCACGTAGCATTCTAAACAATCATCACTATCCGCGATCGCCTTTGCTTCTGGTATTTCATCACAATCAGTATCCCCAAGGACTCCTGAAACGATCATTTGCCCGCAGGATAAATCAAGTCGCCATCGAACTCGCGCTACCCATTCTTCGCGTTCTTGATCGTTTAGTTCTCCCATAACGACTCGGACATTGTAGCCATCATCTTGATAGAGATCCATCGCAAGAACAGCTTTCTGTTCAAGGATGGCTTCTTTTAATTTCTCTTGGTCGTTATTCCAAAGTAAGTTACAAAAGCCGTCATAATCTTGGCTGACAAAATCCTTTGCCCCAACCCAAATCATACAGCCTGCTTCCCAAAAGCCAAATTCAATGCGATCGCCCAAAGCAATTGTCTCAGACATAACACACCTTTCGCTGAATTAAACAAAAGTACCCAAAAGTTGCTTTTATGTAATTATAAAACACCTTTAGAACTAGGAATTGTACTGACGCGGCGTGGATCGACTTCTACTGCCATCCTTAAAGCACGAGCAAAAGCTTTAAAAGAAGCCTCGATAATATGATGAGAATTACCTTTTTCTAACAGTCTGACATGCAGTGTCATCTGAGCATGATTGACTACGGCTTGGTAAAATTCGCGAACTAATTCAGTGTCATAGGTTCCCACACGCTGATTGGGAATCACTAAGCCATAAACCAAATAGGGACGACCCGAAAAATCAAGGGCAACTTGCACGAGAGCTTCATCCAGAGGCGCAACAAAGTGCCCAAATCTAGCAATTCCTTTGCGATCGCCTAATGCTTGTCCGAGAGCTTGCCCTAAAACAATCCCCACATCTTCATTGGTGTGATGATCATCAATATGCAGGTCACCCGTAGCTTGAACATCGAGCTCGATTAATCCATGAGAGCAAATTTGATGCAGCATGTGATCGAGAAAGGGAATACCAGTGTTGATATTTCCTTTACCCGTGCCATCAAGATTCAGCGTCACAGTGACTTCGGTTTCGCCAGTTTTGCGGTGGACTTTGGCAATGCGAGGAGTATCGTAGGACATAGCAGAGCAGGATTAATACAGTTGATTTTAAGGTGTAAACCTTAAAATCAACTGTATCACAGACTCTGATAGGCTTAAACTAAAGCTCAAGCATCCTAATTGTTGGCAAACACACAATGAATAATTTACCGACAAAGCAAATTTGGCACATGCTGACGATCGATCAAGCGATCGCCGCTTTGGATACAAACCCAGAGTCGGGTTTAGAGTCGTGGCAGATCAGCGATCGCCAAGCTGCTTATGGACGCAATGAATTAAATGGCAAGTTGGGGCGTTCAAAGCTGAGCATTTTTGTCGATCAGTTTACTAACGTCATGCTGTTGATGCTGATTGGGGTGGCAGTTGTTTCGGCAGGTTTAGATTTGCGGGTGGGAAGCTTTCCAAAAGATGCGATCGCGATCGCGGCGATCGTTATTCTTAATGGCATTTTGGGTTATGTACAGGAGAGTCGTGCGGAGGAAGCCTTAGCAGCCCTAAAACGCATGGCGACTCCGAATGTGCGGGTATTGCGTGCGGGTAAAGTTGCTGAAATCCGATCGGCGGAACTGGTCGTTGGGGATATTGTGTTTGTTGATGCGGGGATGCAGATTGCAGCAGATGGGCGGTTAATAGAATCAGTAAAGCTGAAAGTGAGAGAAGGGGCCCTTACAGGTGAATCTCAGGGAGTGAATAAGTTTGCTGATCAGATATTTGATGAAGATGAATCTTTAGGCGATCGCTGCAATATGCTGTTTCAGGGCACTGAAGTATTACGGGGTCGGGGGATGATGTTAGTCACGGCAATCGGAATGCAGACAGAATTGGGAAAGATTGCCAATCTACTGCAAGATGTGGAACAAGAAGAAACTCCATTACAAAAACGGATGGGCGAACTTTCCCAAGCATTGGTGATTTCTTCTTTGGTGCTAGTGGCGATTGTGATTGCCGTAGGACTATGGCGCAATGGTGACTTTGTAAAGTTGCTAAATACATCCTTAAGCATGGCGGTTGCTGCTGTACCAGAGGGATTGCCTGCGGTGATTACAGTGACACTTGCCCTTGGCACGCAAAGAATGGTACGCCGTAAGGCTCTGATTCGCAAATTGCCTGCGGTGGAAACACTGGGTTCGGTGACAATGATTTGTTCCGATAAGACAGGAACATTGACCCAGAACAAAATGGTGGCGGAAAATATTTTCACCACAAATTATGCAGCTCAAATCAGTGGAACTGGCTATGAACCAATTGGCGAATTTGCCCTCTCTCGACTAGCAGGAGATATGCTAGCTAGCGATCTCAATATTTATCAATGTGCAGAATTACAGATTTTACTAGCAGCAAGCGTAATTTGTAATGATTCCTATTTACAAAAAAGAACCGTTGAACAAATAAGCGATCGCCCATCACCACGAGGCAAAAAAGACTTAAGCCCCTTACCTATTCGCTCACCAGAATCACTATGGAAAATCATTGGTGATCCTACCGAAGGAGCGCTCTTAACTTTGGCTGGGAAAGCGAATTTTTGGCAGACACACTTTACGCAATATTTCTCTAGAGTTGCCGAGATTCCCTTTACGCCTGAGCGGAAACTGATGAGTGCGATCGCAGCCATCAAAGATATTGATGCTGAAGATACACCTGAAACTATACGAATGATTGCCGCTTTATTGCCCAACAAACCTTACTTTCTATTTTGCAAAGGTTCACCTGAGTTGGTTTTGAGCCAATGCGATCGCATTCAAATAGATAAACAAATCGGTTTAATTACAACGTCCTATAAAACATCTGTTAATATCCAAAATACTTTGCTAGCCTCTAAAGGAATGCGTGTATTAGGATTTGCCTATCTGCCCCTAGAAAAATTACCAACAGAAGATGAACTTGCAGATATAGAGAAGAATCTCGTTTGGCTGGGACTAGCGGGCATTCGTGATGCTCTAAGAATGGAAGCGGCGGCGGCCGTGCAAATCAGTCGTCGGGCAGGAATTCATACGACGATGATTACAGGCGATCATCAACTGACAGCTCAAGCGATCGCTCGCGACCTAAATATTTTTTATCCAGACAGCGATCGCGTATTAACTGGGCAAGAAATTGAACTAATGGATGACAATGAACTAACAGCGATCGCGCAACAAACTGCTGTCTATGCAAGAGTTTCACCTGAGCATAAACTGCGGATCGTGCAAGCACTGCAACGAAGCGGTGAAATAGTTGCTATGACAGGCGATGGGGTGAATGATGCGCCTGCCCTAAAACAAGCAAACATTGGCATTGCCATGGGAATTACGGGAACAGATGTTTCTAAAGAGGCAAGCGACATGATCTTGCTGGATGATAACTACGCGACGATTGTGGCAGCAACCGAGGAAGGACGGACGGTTTACGCAAATATTCGCCGCTTTATTAAATATATTCTTGGTAGTAATGTCGGTGAAGTAATTGCGATCGCCTCCACTCCATTTCTGGGCTTTGGCGCAGTTCCGCTTACACCTTTACAGATTTTGTGGATGAATCTAGTTACCGATGGCGTGCCGGCCCTAGCGCTTGCAGTAGAACCTGCTGAAGCCGATGTCATGGAACGCCCTCCTTTTCATCCCCAAGAGAATATTTTTGCAAGGGGTCTAGGTTGGTATATTCTGCGAATCGGTGTTATCTTCGGTGTACAAACAATCGCCTTAATGGAACTCGTCTATAATTCTGGTAATCCCTCATGGCACGAACATTGGAAGACGATTACATTTACGACACTCTGCATTGCTCAAATGGGTCATGCACTAGCCTGTCGTTCTGATTCCAAACTAATCATTGAGTTAAGTCCGATCTCTAATCCTTATCTATTGGTTTCCGTAATTTTTACCACGGTTTTACAACTTGCTTTGCTCTATGTGCCATCCCTACGACAATTTTTTGGCACTGATGCTCTTTCTGCTTCAGAGCTAGGCTTATGCTTTGGATTCAGTATGCTATTAGTTTTGTGGGTAGAATTAGAGAAGATTTTCTCAAGGTGGTGGAGCAAATCTCATCCTTCAAAATCCCCTGTAAAACCTCAGCCCTAAGCCAATGAAAAGAAAATTTCCTTGGTTGCGATCGCTACTTGTCTTAGGCTGCTTTGGCCTAGTAATTTCGTTTGTCATTCCCTTACTCGATCGGATTATTCAAATATATCAACTCGTGGCAGCCTCTTCGCCGATTTTAGGTGGCTTTGTCGTCTTCTTAGTGATGGGATTATTAGCAGGATTATTCTTTGTCATCTGGCGATATTTGCGCCTATTTCAATCCGAACCATCTAAACCTCGTCCCATTCCTGAAGCACCTACCGACAAGATCGAAGCGGCTCAAGACAGCCTCGAAGCCTTAGAGCGACAGGTCGAGCAAATCCAAGATGAGGTAACGCGCCGATCGCTATCTGAGCAAACCGAACAACTCAAAAAGAACTTCATCCGTCAAGAATTGCGCGTGGTCGTTTTTGGAGTTGGTTCCGCAGGTAAAACTTCATTAGTAAATGGATTGCTTGATCTATCGCTTCAAGATGTCACCGGCAAAGGCGAAGTCGGCGCGACCATGGGAACTACGCAACTGGGCAAAGTCTATACACCTGTGAGATTTCAGGGTCTAGAAGTGCCGATTCAATTTACTGATTGCCCAGGGATATTAGAAGCTAGTGCATTGGGTAGCGATCGCGAAAAGGAGGCGCGAAAAATTGCGACAGAAGCAGATTTGATTGTGTTTGTTGTGGATGATGATTTACGGAGTTCGGAATTTGAAGTTCTCAAAGCCTTGACTGACATCGGCAAGCGCACAATTCTTGCTTTCAATAAAATTGATCGCCTAACTAAAAGCGATCGCGAAATTATTCAAACTAGTTTGCGATCGCGAGTACTAGATTTTATCGCCCCCGAAGATGTAGTTGCGATCGCTGCAAGTCCTGCGGCAATTACCCTCGAAACTGGTGAATTTGTCACTCCCAAACCCAAAGTTCAACCACTTTTAGTAAGAACTCTCGATATTCTCAGTTATGAAGGCGATGAACTGGTGGCGGATAATGTGTTATTGCGATCGCAACGCCTCACGGAAGCAACTCGCGAAGCACTCTCGCAACAACAACAAACAGAAGCCGAAAAAGTAGTTGAGAAGTTCCAATGGTTAGTGGTTGGTGTAGTTTTCGCTACGCCTTTACCTGTAGTGGATCTTCTGGCTACAGCCGCAATTAATGCCCAAATGGTTATAGAAATTGGTAAGGTCTATGGCTGCGAAATCAATATTGATCGTGGTAAAGAATTAGCCAATTCGCTTACCCGTACTTTAGTTAGTCTCGGCATAGTCAAAGGCATAGTCCAAATCATCACCACATTAATTTCCGTAACTGTAGTCGGGCTAGTTCTCAAAGCAACAGTTCAATCAGTTACAGCCGCCTATCTCACGCGCATTGCAGGCAAGAGTTTTATCGAATATTTTAGTCGCGATCGCGATTGGGGAGATGGTGGTATTGCCGAGGTCGTACAGCGTCAGTTTCAACTAAATCGCCGTGATGAGTTTCTCAAAGTTTTTGTCCAAGATGCTGTTAATCGAGTGATGGTTTTAATCAAACAATCGTAGATACAACGCAAAGCGTTGTATCTACGATTGTTTGCGTTAATTTAGCTTAGGACAACTGGCGGCAGCAAAACTTGCGGTGGGACATTGTTGCTTTAAACATGGCTGGTTATGGTCAGGATCGGCTTCTGGAGCGAGAGGAATTTGACCAAAAATCATTTTGCAACTGAGATCTTCAAAGTTTGGGGTCATGGTGAGTGGAATCCCAAACTTCTCAGTAAAAAATTCTTGAGTAGGAACTTTACACATATTGACACACATGCCAACACAGCCACTATCGACCAGATAACGACATTTTTTAATATACACAGCAGAAGGCTGCGATCGCACTGTGCCATCTTCCAGATTTATCTCAGCTTCCTCGACCTCACAAGGTCCTACTAACCACCCAAACAGTTTGGCTGCAAACCATGCATTAAGAACGCATACTAGCCTTGTAGGAGAGGTAAATGTCCGAATTGCCCAGAGCGCTGGTGATGGCACTAAAGATTGCAGTACTTTTGCCACAATTACTTGCTGTTCTCTAGCATTACGCCCCTGCATAATTTGTTTTGACAAATCGACAAAGCCATCATAGCCGCCGATTTCAGTTCCCTTGCCCAGAGCCTGCGTCATCTTGTAGGAAAATAGCCAGATAAACATGCGATCAACTAAATTGTCCTTGTATTCATCTTTAGCAATAGTTTGTAGGGCTTTAGGCTGCATAGATTCCTTTAAATCAGACGACCAAGATTTTCTATAACGATCTTAACTTAATTTGCAATCATGCAGGGCTCTACGCTTAAACCCAAAGTAATAAATTTTTTAAAATGGCTGCTTTTCAGCAATTTTAAAAAATTTATTGTGGTTCATTTGCTCGAAAATTGCTGTAACTATACAAGTTGCACCACAGGGATATCTACTAATAAATTCTGCTTGGTTAACAGATCTAGAACTGTAATCCGTAATGTGCGCTTTTCGTCAACTTGGAAGAAAACCTTGATGCGATCGCTGCCTGTTTGACCTAGTGGTTCAAGCTTCGCGATCGCCTTGCTATTCTCATTGAGAATCTGTGCTGCTACTTGTTTCCCATCTAAAACACGGGTGACGAGTCTGTCATCTTCAAAATAAACTTCTACGTTGGTTTCACCCAACTCGCCAATAACTAACTCAATGCTAGGCTGATCGGCAACAGATGCACCGAGTGTGAGTTCTACTGGTTTGAGTAATGGATAGGTCTCACCCGATTTAATAATTGTATGCCAGTTATGTTTTTTGTAACGCTTGTCCCAAAAGCGCACACCATAGCTGTGATAGAGAAAGTCCTTTAATTCCCATCCCTGTGAAACTGCTCCATGGGAGATCGCCTCAAAGGGTTTATTTGCTTTTACTTTCTCGGCAGGAAAATGTCGCAAAGCCCATTCCTTGACAGCAGGAATCTGCGATGTACCGCCTACCAAGAGAATTGCATCTATTTGATCTAAGTCAATATTTTGGCGAGTTGCTTGTTGGCGAATGCGATCGAGAGCACTATCGAGATTAACAAAAAATTTATGCTGTTCGAGGATTTGATTTAGCTGCGATCGCGTCAAAGTTAATTCATAGGATTCAAAGGTTTGGTCATTAAAATAAACCTCAGTTGATGATTCAGCGTTAGAAAGGGCGATCTTAATTCGTTCCGCCAAGCGATTTACTAGTGAGTTCTTTGGCAAGCCTAAAGAGGAATGGAAGTAATCAATGATCCAATTATCAATATCAATACCACCAAGATTTTGTCCAGTTTTAGCGAGGACTTTAGCGGTTTGTGAACTTTGATTATTAGTTAAAGGTTTATTCTTAACTGTGCGATCGCCCCATTTTAATAAGAAACCTAAAGGTGTTTTGGGTTGGGTAGATTCCGTTTGTAGTTGTGCAAAAGATAATTTCACTAAAGATAAATCTAACGTGCCACCGCCAAAATCTACCACTAAAATGGTTTCATCACCAACCTTAAGTCCATAGCCCAAAGCAGCCGCAGTAGGCTCATCTAGGATTCGCACCTGATTTACGGCTAGATTCTCGCAAACTTCGCCGAGCCAATTACGATAGGACTCAAAGCTATCAACAGGAACTGTAAAAATCAGTGAGTCAACATCGGGTAAGCGATCAATAATTCTTTTTAAGAACCATTCTCCCACTAGTTCAAATTCTATTTCGCGCCCATCCACTTCTGGCACAAACATAGACACATTGGAACCGATCGCCCTTTTAAAAGCTTTAAAAAATCGCTGCTCACCTCTATTATTTTTGTTGTCTAAACCGCGATCGCATACCTCTTGACCAATTAGCACCTGCTCTTTGGCAGCATCTTGTACGTATACAAAGCTAGGAATCAATGGCGGATTGTCAGCAATGAGGCTGCTATAGTCAGATATGTTGACGGTCTCAGGTTCCCCATTTTCACTAATTCTCGCAACAACAGTATTACTAGTCCCGAAATCGATCGCATACTCCATTATCTTTTTATTTTAATCTGGCAAATAATCTATATCTAAAACTTGTTCTGATGTAAATTGGCTAATTTCAGGAAAATCCGATATGGGTAATCCCGTCTCGATAGATGCCATTTTTCTAGCAGTTTGATAGCACTCTAGAAATACTTCTTGATAGTATCGTTGCAGACTAGGACTGCGTTTAAAAGCTTTTTTTAAACGGTTGCGATGTTCAAATATGGTTGATAGCCAACTGCGCGATCGCAACTGTGGCTGATAGCAATATTTTAATAAATGCATCAAAATTATTTCTAAATTACTTTCAAGCGCATCTCTTTGACTCCCACTCATATCATCAAGTTCTTCTAATAGATTAGGAATATCAATTTCATGCAATCTACCTTCTCGCAAAAGCTGCATCATCAACTCAACCCACAAACAATAGTCACGATTATAGATATCACTATTTTCTGTGGGTAATGTTTGTAAGACTGCATCGGCGAATGTAAGGCTCATGGCTGGCGCTCCTGTGTTTACTTATGTCTAAGTACCTTGGCTTAATAAAAATCAAAACCCAAAAAGCTGATTTGCCCGCGAAGCGGGCAAATCAGCTTTTTGGGTTTTATATTTAATTGTGCCTACCTACTTAGTATAGTTGAAGGATTGGCTAGGATCTAATTCGCATACTGATATCTAGCCAATGCGATCGCGTCACCATTGCCGAAGTAGAAATATAATCTACACCTAGATTTGCAACTTGAGCTATGGTATTGAGCGTAATATTGCCAGAAGCTTCAATTTTTGTGTGTGGGCTATTTTGGCGGATGATGGCGATCGCCTCACGCATCATTTCTAATGGCATATTATCGAGCATGATCACATCAAGATCTAGTTGCACTGCTTCCTTTACTTGAGAGATTGACTCAGTTTCTACTTCAATCGATGTGGTAAATGGAATATTTTCGCGTACTCGCAGTACTGCTTCTGTAATACCGCCAGCCGCCGCAATGTGATTATCCTTAAGCATCACCGCATCATCCAAGCCATAGCGATGATTGATCGCACCACTGATAAATGTGGCATATTTTTCTAAGATTCGCATTCCTGGAATAGTTTTGCGGGTGTCAACTAGATGCGCCTTCGTGCTACCGATCGCCTTGACATATTCCGCCGTAGAGCTAGCAATTCCCGATAATCGCATCACCAAATTGAGCGCAACCCTCTCACCCATCAGTAATGTGGCGAGACTGCCAGTAATTTCGGCGATGAGTTCACCTGATTTCACAGGTTTACCATCCTGCGCGATCGCTACGAAATTTACTGATTGATCTAGCAAATAAAATACTCTTGCCGCGATCGCTAATCCTGCGATCGCACCATCAGCTTTGGCAATCCATACAGCTTTGCCGATAGGAGAATTACCATCTGGGAATAAACCACTAGTGCTGCGATCGCCACGCCCGATATCTTCGCGTAACCAGTCTTCAATAATTGGATCTAAAACAATAAAAGGAGGAAGCATTATTTAGATATTTTTAAATGATTGAAATAGATTGAAAGTTCTAAGAGATCTCCCTCAATCCCCCTTGTAAAGGGGGAAGAATATAATATTTAATTCTCCCCCCTTTACAAGGGGGGCTGGGGGGGATCTCAAGCAATCTAAGCCCGAAGCCAAGCTTCGGTGGCAATACCTAATTTACTAGCTGTATCAATTAACTGATGTAGCTCCAAATTAGAAATACTTTCGCAAAGATTGACCTCTATATGAATTGGTTGCTTTTGTACAGATTCCAAATCGAGAATCTGTCTAGCAAGTACACACTTAGGGGCAATCCGTGACGATAGATAGTTGAGGAAAGCCTCTTGAGAAAGATCAAGGTCTAACTCCAGATCTAGGCGATCGCTAATGATTAATGATTGCTCAATTTGATTGAGATAGCTAAATAGTGATTTCTCGTCAATATCTTGCGGCTGCGAAAGTTGCTGGATTTGACTCAAAATATAATTTTCGAGAATTTCGGCATCTTCTTCATGGGTAAACTTACAGCCCAAATTAAGCGCCTCGATCGCTACAGCATCTAATCCCACATTCGGGAGTGATTCGCCAGTTTCTAAGCGCTTGAGTTCCTCGGTGAGGCGATTGTTTAGCACAATCTCCGCCGCGACTTGCAGTTCACGCGGTACTTGCAGATCGTCCCGACGGAATGAGATCAGGATTCCATAATTATCACGATAAACTTGTTCGTACAACTGATCGAGTCTGGTCAATGTCTCATCGGCGAGCATTCGCAAAATCCGATGGCGCTCTTCGGCAAAGAGATGATGCAGATTGAACTGTTCGCCACTAAAATTGCTAGCCATCGCCAGAATTACAGCCGCCGTATTCGCTTGTTTGAGAACCTTAAATAAAGTTGCTTTGATCTCCTCGTATTCACGTCTTCCTGTGAAGGGTTGGATACAGCAATGGAAGTCATCACCGCCAAGGTGCAGTACTGCAAAAATATAATTTACAGATTCTTGTGTGATCCCAGAAACTAATTGAATTTGCCCGATCGCTAAGGACATTGAGCCAATCCGTTGCAGTTGATAATCCTGTTGTTGGATTTGGTAGCAATAGATTTGTTGCGATCGCGCATAGTTACCCAGAGTTGAACTCAGGGCATATTGGGCCGCAACTTGAGCGAGGGTAATGCGATTAGTCACCACTTGATGTCGAAAGACCCCTTCACCATCTTTAAATTCAACGAGATTGCTGGATGCTTTTGCCATGCGATGAATAAACTCATCCTCTAGCAATACACCTGCAACATCGGCCGCTAGTTCGATCGCTCTGGCTGCATAGCGCAAAATCTGCACGGTTTCAGGTCGTGATAATTCTTCAAAAAACCAACCGCAACTGGTAAACATGAGCAAGGCATGGCGTTGCATTTCCAACAACCTGAGAGCATCAACTCTCTGAGCCGATGTTGATACTTTGTTCCCAGATTGCTGCTCAAAAAATTCCTCTAAAACTGGAGAATGCTCAGAAATGTCATCGCGCAGAGAATATTGTAGTACGTCAATATAGCGATCGCGTGCTTCCCAAGGGTCGTTAAAATATTTGCGCCCGATATCTACATAAACAGCAGCTAGGCGATCGCGTAGCCAGTTGAGACTATCGCGCAGTGGTCGTCGCCAAAGTTGTTGATAGCCAGATCCTTCACCACATGTACAGCCACCTTGCCAGCGATCGACCCCATGTGCGCAACTCCAAGCAGTTACAGATTTTAGCTCTGCTTCCCATTGTGGTGGGAAAAGACTTAAATAATGAGCATAATTGGTGACATTCCAGCCGCGCTTAGGAAATTCTTCTACAAAGGCATAGGAAAGGGTTTTCTCGGTAAAGTGCTTATGATGTCCAAAGGTTTCACCATCGGTTGCCACTGAAACTATCTGATGCGGACGATGATCTCCTCGTACTGCTTGACTGAGACGCTTAGCAAAATTATGAGAACTACCTAAGAGATCCCCAAAACCCATATCACGAGAGATCGGTCCATCATAGAAAAACACATCGATAAAAGCATCAGTATCCGCAGGCAAATGATACTGACCAAGTTCCGATACATTGCTGTTATTGGTATTATGACGGCGCAAATAGCAACGATAAGGACGATTGGGATCAATCTGTGCTCCGCCGACTTCTTGCCATGCAGGGTTAGGGTTGTTTTCAGTAGGTTTGGGGCGACAGCGCTGGGCCTGTGATGGCGCAAGAATAATAAACTTGATCCCCTCTAAGACCAAAGCTTCAAGGGTTTCATAGTCTACGGCAGTCTCAGCCAACCACATCCCTTCAGTCTCGCGACCAAATCTTGCCTTAAAATCTTCTTTGCCCCAACGAATTTGCGTCAATTTGTCCCGCCAATTCGCCAAGGGCATGATGATGTGGTTATACACCTGTGCGATCGCATTGCCATGACCGTTAAGGCGATCGGCGCTGCGTTTATCGGCATCTAAAATTGCTTGATAAGTATGGCGATCGTGAAATTCCATCCATGAGAGCAGTGTTGGCCCCATGTTGAAACTCATGTACTCATAGTTGTTTACGATCTTAACAATCTTGCCGTCATGGCGCTCGATCCGAGAGAATGCGTTGGGGCGATAGCATTCATGGTGAATCCGCGCATTCCAGTCATGAAAAGGAGCCGCGCTTTCTTGCCGCTCGATCGCGTTCAGGTAAGGGTTTTCACGCGGAGGCTGATAAAAGTGACCGTGAATCGTAACATATATTCCCGAAGCGGTCGGAATATGAACATCAGGCGAAGAAACAGAAGCAGCAACAGTCACGCAAATTTTCCCTTAAAGAAAACGACATTTGTTACATCTTGGCAGATTTACTCGGTGGTTCGCAAGCAAGTATCAAAATAAAATCCCAAAAATGAGAGGCGGCGCAAAGCGCCGCCTCTCATTTTTTATCTAACCTGCTTGACAATCAGTTTGTATGCGCCCTTGCCATTGGGATCAAAAGCATTAACGATTGTTCGATAAGTTCCTGTGAAGGGTAATTCGAGCGTCATTGATGCATTCTTCCGACTAGGTAACCCATTATTTTCTTGCAATACTCTGCTATCTGGTGCAAATAAAACTAAATAGGGATGAAAATCAGAACTGACAAGTTCAATTTGAACTACTTGACCTGCTCGACCATTAAAACTAAAAGCATCAAATAGACTACCATCTCTGGCAAAGACTCGACTCTGAGTTCCTAGGATTCCATTTTTCTGCAAAATGATGCGGCGATCATCTGTTGATTCGATTGGTGATTGAGAAGTGAAGTTATTACTCAGCCGACCTGCGATCGTGAAAGAGCCTGTTTGCCCTACTTCATAGGAGTTTGCATAGAGCGTATATTTACCAGTACTGGGTAAAGTAACCGCAATCCGAGCATTTTTACCGCCACCGCCATCATCATCCTCAGCAATTTTACGTCCAGTAGCATCAAATAAAACTAGATAGGGATCAATGCCATTACCACGCATCTCAATCACTAATGATTGTCCTGCTTTACCTTGGAATTGATAGGTTTTGTAATAGCTGCCATCGGGCAAAGTATTGTCTGAAGCAGTCAAGACTGAGGCGATCGCATTGCCGTCAAGATTAAGAACATTTGGGCTGGCAATAGCAGGAGTAGGATTATTCGCGATCGTCCCTTGCCGAGCTGCGGCAATAAATTGCTTAACGGTATCAGCCTCGATCGCCAAACCAATGCCACTATTGACAGAGCTAGTTGTAAAAATGGCAGTATTTACGCCCACCAGTTCGGCACGACTATTCAGCAATGGACCACCTGAATTCCCAGGGTTTAGAGCCGCATCGGTTTGTAATAATTTGCGATCGCTATCAATGCGACTAATGATCCCTGTGGTCAATGTTCCTGCAAACCGTCCGAATGGATTACCGATCGCAAAAGCTCTTTGCCCCACTTGGATTCCACTAGAAGATGCAATTTGAATTGTCGGTAGGTTTGTGGTTACGCCCTCTAGTCTGATCATGGCAAGATCGGGATTGCGACTGCTAGCAATGACCACCCCGCGAAATTGACGCTTATCGCTCAGGATCACATTTACTGTGGTTGATCCACGCACCACATGGGCATTAGTCAAAACCAAGCCCTTGGGATCAATAATTGATCCACTGCCATTGCCAATGCGGGACTGGATCGATACGACTGCGGGGCTAGCTTGTTTGTAGACACGGATATTTGTATCTTCATCTTGGGCATTTACAGGGGGTGGCGCGACCAAAGGAAAAGTAGCGATCGTGCTTATACCACCGCATAATATTAGGCTAACTGCCAAAAATTTAATTAATCCTTGTTTCACAAAACCATCCTCAGTCGCGATCGATCATTTAGTTTAAGTGGAGCAAATTCTGCAAAATCAAACTCACACAATGTTAGAAGTATTTTGAGTGCATAAAGTTGCTTTACTCAACAACTCTCATTATGAAACTAATTTTAGGATTTTCAGCATTTAGAGAGCAATTGATTAACTCATGTTACGCAGAGTAAAGATATCAATTCTACTGCTAGAGCGGCTGAGCTGGCTGGGAGATGCAGCTCCTATCTTGAGAATTTAGATTTATGTGGGCTGCTGTTTTTCAATCCGATCGCCTGCTTGGATTACTTATCAAATGTGAGAAAATAATACATAATTGCTAGAAATATGATGTCTAGAGGCAAAAATGCAGGAATCAAATTGGGGTGATGAGGAATTGTGGATCGTCACGAGTGAACCCAAAGATCGCTCACAATCTACGGAAACAGGTCAGAAAGCTGGCGGTAAAGGTAATAATCCTTACGGTTCATCTACAGCATCAGTTTCAGGAGAAGAACTTAAAGAGAGTCGCGTTAAAGCCGTGACACTTGCAACGCAAATGTCGCAGTTTGTGAGGATCATCGGTCGAGTCTTTGCTGATGCTCAAAAACAAATCGATCCGCTAGCAGGGTTGCAACTGGATGAGATTAAGTTGGCGGTGGAGATTTCGGGTAAGGGTGAAATTAAGCTGCTAGGTACTGGTATCGAGACATCTGGAAAAGGGGCGATCGAGTTAAAATTTAAACGGGCAGAGTTGCCCAAGGTTTCTAAGGCTTCGGAGACAGTTTAAAGGTATGGCGAGAAATTGCGCGGTAATTGTCGGGATTAATGATTACGATGAAATTTCGCCTTTGAATTTTGCCAAGGGTGATGCTGAAAGAATGCGTGATTATTTCAGGCAAGATTTGGCTATAAATGCCAACGATCTCTACTTCTTTACCGATGATTCACAACGCAATGCTCAGAACCGTAAAACACAACCGACCTATGGCACGCTCGATTCTTTCTTGACTGATCGCTTTGAATCGTCATTTTTAGAAGCAGGTGACACGTTATGGTTTTACTTTAGTGGGCATGGAATGCATTGCGAAGGGAAGGATTATCTGTTGCCGAGTGATGGCAATCCGCGCACTACTAAAACTGCAATTCCAATTAGCTATGTAACAGAGAGATTGCGGCGGAGTGGTGCGGATAATGTGGTGATGTTGATTGATGCTTGTCGTAATGATGGCGCAAAAAATGCGGGTATGGGTGTGGGGGAAGAGAAGCAGCAGGGTGTAATTACGTTCTTTTCTTGCAGTCCGTCACAGGTTTCCTATGAGATCGAGACTCTTCAGCAGGGGGCTTTTACGAATGTGTTGCTAGAGGCGTTGCGGATTCAGGGTGAGGGAAACTGTGCGACGGTGGAGCGATTTTATCAATATCTGCGCAATCGCGTACCGAGTCTGACTCAACATTATAAAAATGGCTATCGGCAAACGCCTTACGCTGTCATCGAACCTGCCACGAAATTACATTATATTTTGTTGCCGAAGTTTGCCAATCTGACGGATATTACATTGCTCAAGGTTGACGCGCTCCATGCGGAAGCAGAAGGCGATTTTAGGTTGGCTTTTCAGTTATGGATGCGGGTGAATGTGGCTGCGGGTGGGACGGATATGCAAGCAATTAATGCTTTTCAGCGTTTGGCTAATAAGCAGTCCTCACCTAAGTCACAACCGAATAATCAAGTTAACCATCAGAATCAGGGTAGTAAAACACCTTCAGCGTTGCCAGTTTCTCCACCTTCTGTTCCTAGCGAATTCAAGAGAGAGTCTATCGGTAAAACACCGTCAGTACCGACGGTAGCAGCATCACCTGCGCCTGAAATCGAGAGAAGTCCTCAAAGAGGAGAAGACTTAAGGTTTGATTTACGTTTGAGTTTTCGAGAAGCCTTATTCGGCGGGCAAAAAACAATTAAAATTTCCCATATAGAAAAGTGCTGTGATTGTGGAGGAAGCGGTATTAAGAACATTTTGTTGAACAGAAATTTTTGCACAACTTGTGATGGGTTAAGTCTCGTTCAAGTTACTAAAAAATTAATGGTTACTATTCCAGCAGGAGTAGATACTGGAACTCGTTTGCGAGTTCAGAATGAAGGCGATACTGGAGCTTATTGTGGTACAGTCGGTGATTTGTATGTCTATTTATTTGTTGAAAGTGATAATAAGTTTAAGAGAGATGGTATTAATATCAGGTCAACAATTGAAATAAACCAAGCACAGGCATTTTCAGGTTGTCAACTAAATATAGATACTATAGATGGTTCTGTTTTACTAACCATTTCACCCAAAACTAAGAGTGGTGTAGTTCTGCGTTTAAGAGGGCGCGGAGTTCCGAAGCTAGACAATCCAATAGAACGAGGCGATCATTTAGTTACTGTTAACATTCAGTCGGTAACACCTGTTTCCATACCAACCGAACAAGTCGAAAAAAACTGTGGAATTGCTTAGTACGAAGGGAATTGACTACAGTGAACTTGAGAAGTTACTGAAGGCGAAGGAGTGGCGGAAGGCAGATGAACTGATGGCTAAACATATGCTGAAGGTTGCGAATCGAGAAAGTCAAGGTTATCTAGATGTGGATTCAATCAAGATTTTTCCTTGTAAAGATTTGTGGACGATTGACCAGTTATGGGTGTATTACAGCAATGGTCTCTATGGCTTTAGCGTTCAGAGGGATATTTATGTCGAGTGTGGTGGTAAGCTGGATTTTAGTTATCCTAGTCATATGACCTGGGATAAATTCTGTGATCGCACAGCATGGAAAAAGGATGGATATGTGAGCTACCCAACAAAGAGACAGAATTTTAATCATGTCTTTTCTCGCATCGAGACTTGTAGGCTTTAACGGATAAGCATTACAAGTCAATGTTAAGCCTTTGTTACAAGCTCATTTCTATGGCATAATCAGGCTTCCAGCACTTTTGTTACCTGTCAGATCAAGGAAAAGGGAAAAAGGAAAAATTTTTCTGATGTTATTGGTTAATGGCAGGAAGCCAAGATCTCCGACTTTTTCTATGCAAGCTAAGACAATTTGTGAATTCACAAAAAAAGTCGGGGATCAGAATCTCTACTTTTTCCTTGAATAAAATTGCTTTTTGCTAAAATGGTCTTCAACAATAAATTCTTACCTTGGTTAAGCTCATGATTAGTCGAGAAACCTTAAAAACAGCTATTGATACCATAGACGACACCCAACTAGAAATATTGCATCGCATCATCTTGGCATTCAGCAAACCCATTCCAAATACAGTAAATCACCTCCTCCCAGAAAATATCAATCCACTCAAAGGCAGCATTGTATTTGAGAACGATATCATTTCTCCAATAGATTTATTATGGGAAGCAGAACAGTGATTATCCTCTATTACCCCTTACACCAGAAATCGCAGTACGTTCCACTCGATTACCTAGAGGATTTCATGGCGATCCAAGCGATCGCTTAATCGTAGCAAGTAGCCTAGTTCACAAAGCCCCATTAGTCTCTAAAGATGAAAAAATACGGCAATGTAGCTATTTACAATTGATTTGGTAGTTAAAAAAGGAAATCCGACTCTAAAACCGATCGCCCAAAGGTTTCCACATGAAACAAGATCGCCGATCGCACATCATTGAGAGCCTCTTCATAGGAATCTTCCTCACCAACCACAACCCCTTGAATACCCAAAGGATAAGCCAAGTAACCATCTGGATGCTTTTCCACCACAATTTTTATGTGTTGCATGATTATATTGATGTAATAAAAATATCTACAATATTAGCCTTTTTGTTTTCTGGACAGTCACTCATCAAACAGCACACCCCCAAAACGCAGGAATAAATTATCGATCGCAGCAAAGAGGATTGAACATTTGCGAATGAAGATTGTAGTAAGGAGCTAAGAGCCCCAACTTTTTTTTGTGAATGTACAAATTGTTTTTGCTTGCATAGAAAAAGTCGGGGATCTAAATCTATACTTTTCCCCTTTTCCTTGATCAAGCGATGAGCCAACAAGTGAGCGCCGCCGCGATCGCATCAGCAGCATCATCAGGACGCGGAATCGCATCAAGACCGAGTTCCCGTTTCACCGCTTCTTGCACATCACATTTATCCGCATTACCATGCCCCGTCAGCGCTAGCTTAATTTGTGGAGGCGAAAACTCAATCGGTTCGATATTGTGTTGACTCAATGCCAATACAATCACGCCCCTAGCCTGAGCCACATTAACTAAGTTTCCCATCCGATAAAAAAATAGCTTCTCCATTCCCACCAATTGCGGCTGGAACTGATCGATCAGCGTATGCATATCTTCATAAATAGTCTTCAGGCGATCTCCGATCGGTGTGTGCTTTGGTGTGACGATTGTGCCAAATTCTAATAGTTTTGGTGAAGCAGGTTTTTCAACCTCAATTAAACCAAACCCGACTATTGCTAATCCTGGGTCAATTCCTAAGATTTTCATATAGACAATCTTAGCGGGTTTCATGTTAAAAAATTTGGCGATACGTCGAGAAATCTCTAAAAGAGCTTAAAATTTAATTTCAAATGGGGATATAACGATTCATTGTAGTTAAAGAATAAGACCAGATCTTCGCTGCAAAGGCGGCGCAAGCTTTTATGTTTTAACTTTATTTTTGCTGAGCTACTTACCTAATTTCAAATTGGAGAACTTATGAAAAAATATCTAGGATTTATTGCAGCAGCTTTTCTTCTAATTGAAGGCGTTGGTGCTGGAGCAGCGATCGCAGGAGACAAATATGGAGCCGTGGCAACTAGTTCTGATGGTTCTTACGGATATGCTTACAACCTTGACAGTCAAGCAGAAGCAGAAGCAACCGCACTTTCCTATTGTGGGAGTAACTGTTCTGTCCAAGTTTGGTTTGCTAATGCTTGTGGGGCTGTAGCTAAAGGTGGTGGCTCATTGGGTTGGGCTTGGAACGTTGACAAAGAATTAGCTCAAGCCAACGCACTTGCAAGTTGCGGTAATGGCAGTTGCGAGATCGCTGTTTGGGCTTGTACCGATCGCTAAAGCAAAGTCTTTACTTCAAAAAAATAGAGGAGCCGCTTTGCAGTTCCTCTATTTTTTTGCTTTTTTGTATTTGCATAGGGCATGTAAAAACTTAATCTGAGATGGTTTTGATATATCTGTAAGGCTTTTAAGCTATAATGGCAGAGTGTTTTTGAGTCTTTGCTCAAAACACATCCTAAAAACACCAAGAGCGTCTACAAAGTTTTTCTTAACATCAAAGACTTTTCATAAAAACCCTCTTGCAAACGACATATCATTTCTGGAGTTGTTTACCTTCATGCCTGAGATCATTACAGAAACTTACAATGCCAATCAGATCCAAGTACTTGAGGGTCTAGAAGCAGTTCGTAAACGACCTGGGATGTATATCGGCACAACGGGGCCAAAAGGATTACATCACCTCGTTTTTGAAGTTGTTGACAACAGCGTAGACGAAGCCCTTGCAGGACATTGCGATCGCATTTTAGTTGAGCTTCTCCCCGATGGCTCTGTCCAAGTTTCCGATAATGGGCGCGGCATCCCCATTGATATTCACCCCAAAACTGGTAAATCTGCCCTTGAGACTGTACTCACCGTTCTCCACGCAGGTGGAAAATTTGGCGATGGCGGCTACAAAGTTTCAGGCGGCTTGCATGGTGTCGGTATTTCGGTTGTGAATGCCCTCTCTGAATGGGTGGAAGTATCGGTATGGCGACTAGAAAAAGTCTACAAACAGCGCTACGAAAGAGGCTTTCCCGTTACCGAGTTGATCCCCAGCCTCAGCGAAGAAGCCGAACCCCGTCGAGGCACACAGGTACGTTTCAAGCCTGATCCTCAAATCTTCACCACTCAAACTGAATTTGAATACGACATTCTCGCTAGCCGACTTAAAGAGCTTGCCTACCTCAATGCTGGTGTAAAAATCGAATATTGCGATCGCCGTGGCGCAGAACTTCGCACCGATATCTATTGCTATGAAGGCGGTATCCGTGAATATGTAGCATACATGACCCGCGATAAGGAACCAATTCACCCTGACATTATTTATGTAAATGGCGAACGCGATAATGTCGTGGTGGAAGTTGCCCTGCAATGGTGTATTGATTCCTACAACGACAACGTTCTCGGCTTTGCCAATAACATTCGCACCATCGATGGTGGTACTCACCTAGAGGGTCTAAAAACGGTTCTCACGCGCACGATGAATGCTACGGCGCGAAGACTGAAAAAGATCAAAGAGGGTGAATCGAATCTCGCTGGAGAAAACGTTCGTGAAGGTCTAACAGCCGTAATTTCGGTTAAGGTTACCGATCCTGAATTTGAAGGACAAACCAAAACGAAGTTAGGTAATACAGAAGTACGCGGTATTGTTGACTCTTTCGTTGGTGAAGTTCTCAATGAATATTTAGAGTTTCATCCTGCGGTAGCCACTTCGATTATTGATAAAGCGCTGCAAGCCTTTAATGCCGCCGAAGCAGCCCGTCGCGCCCGAGAGCTAGTCCGCCGCAAATCGGCGCTAGAGTCTTCAACTTTACCTGGGAAACTCGCCGATTGTAGTTCTCGCGATCCTAAAGAATCCGAAATCTTCATCGTTGAGGGCGATTCTGCGGGCGGAAGTGCCAAACAAGGACGAGATCGCCATTATCAAGCCATCCTCCCATTGCGCGGTAAAGTTCTCAATATTGAGAGAGCCGATGATACCAAGATTTATAAAAACAATGAAATCCAAGCGCTGATTACAGGTTGTGGTTTGGGAATTAAAGGCGAAGACTTTAATGAGTCACAACTGCGTTATCACAAAATCATTCTCCTTGCTGATGCGGACGTAGATGGGGCGCACATTCGCACATTGCTGCTGACCTTCTTCTATCGTTATCAACGAGAACTACTCGATCGCGGATTTATCTATATCGGTTGTCCTCCACTATATAAATTGGAGCGTGGTAAAACTGCTCAGTACTGCTACACCGATCGCGACTTACAAACAGCGATCGCCTCTTTCCCCCCCAATGCTAACTACAACATTCAGCGCTTTAAAGGACTAGGCGAAATGATGCCGCAGCAGCTATGGGAAACCACAATGAATCCTGCTACGCGATCGCTAAAACGTCTGACCATCGAAGATGCTGCCGAAGCCGAGCATATCTTCACAATTTTGATGGGTGATAAAGTTGCACCACGTCGAGAATTTATTGAAACTTACGGCTCGAAGCTAGGACTTGCTGATCTAGATATTTAGTTTGATCTCCAAACAAAAAAGGCGGCGCATTGCGCTGCCTTTTTTATGATTGTTGATTGACAAATTCTCGAAAGGTCTGTGTGAAATCTCGACGCTGATTTTGATAGGTCTTTAATAATTGTGCGATTAGATTGGGGATATCTTGTGCCGCGCATTCTGTATATAGTTCTTTGCCAAAATTAGTATTTCCATCACCAACATAAACTCTGTAGGCCTCGGGACTCTTTTTTTCTTTCCCTTGAATTCCTACCAAAGCAATATCACTTGGATGATGCTGAGCGCAAGACTTATCACAACCAGAAAAATGGATGTTGATTGGAAGATCGAGTTTGATGCAGTTTTCCAAATGAGCAGCAACTTTTTTAGCATCAGCTTGTGTATCAGTAAATGCTGCCTTGCATCCCTTATAGCCAGAACAAGCTGCGATCGCAGCATAGGGATGGTTCGTGGAAACAGATATGCCCAAGCCTTTGATTTCTCGCGTTAACTGTTCAACTTGAGCCTCCACAATATCTGTAATCAGAATATTTTGCCAAGGAGTTAACCTCAGAGCGCCACCACCATATTGGCTCGCCAAATCCCCTAAGCCTTGGAACTGAAGCGCAGTTAATCTTCCCAATGGAATCACTACACCAATATAAGCAAGTCCCGATTGGCTTTGGGCATGAATACCCAAATGTTTATACGCGACTCTTGTTCCACTCTCCTGCGAGAGAAGTTCTAAGGATGAGCGTCTTAACGCATAACCCAACTTCTGTTCAACAAGCAGCAAATAATGTTCTACACCCCAAGCCCTGATGAGTTCTCTTAATCTTGGAGGTCGAGTACAAGAATTAGTTTGATTTAATTTCTGTTCTGTATAGTCGCGATAAACTTCGGTTAATGCGGCAAGAACCTCTAAATTCTGTTTAGAGTAAATCAATCTACCTACTGCCGATGGAGAATCACCGCGATCGCCTATTCCTAAATACAGGCTAAAGTAAATCGCGCCATTAATTTCTACGGCTTTAAAACAGATATCATTAGGGCGATCGCTTACGCTAATCGTTTCACCTCCATCAAAGCAAACACTAAATTTATTAGACAGAATCTCTAATTCAGGATGATTTGCTAGATAGAAGTTCCATTGTTTGACTAAAGGAATTGTATTGATTAGGGCACGAGGATCAATCCCTGCGGTGGGACTTGCCATAATATTCCGTAACCCGTCAGTGCTTGCCTCACTAGAAGCCAGCCTATAATCTTGTAGATCGAGAAGAGTATCAAAACTTAGAGCTTGACTAGTGCGAATTTGCAGATTAGCGCGGTTAGTAATTTGGATTTCGCCATTACCAAATTGATTAGTGAGCTTGGCAACTACCTCACATTGCTTAAAGGTAATTAAGCCCGCAGGTAAACGCATACGTGAAAGAATGCCATCTTGGGCGGATGTGGCATTAAAAAGACTCGGACAAATAGCTGTGGTAGATTGCAATTGAGAAAATTCCAAAAAATAATCACATTGAGAAGGCGCAACGCGCCTTCTCAATGTCTATAAACTTAGCGCCGCTTCAATTTGAGATCGCTCTAAAGCTTGACCGATAAATACCAAGCGGGTTTGGCGAGTCTCATCACTTGCCCATAGGCGATCGTAGGAAGTCTCAAGGCGATCGCCTACGCCTTGTAACACCATGCGCATCGGTTTGTTTGGCACATTGACAAAGCCCTTGATGCGATAGATTTCCTGATCGGCGATCGCTTGTTTAAGAGATGCAAGTAATTGAGTTGGCTCAAAGGCGCGATCGGTAACGATATTAATCGAATTAATATCATCGTCATGCTCATGCTCTTCTTCAGTATCGTGATGACTAGGACGCGCATCAAGATCATCTTCAACAGCCGCATTGAAACCCAACAGAATCTCAGAGCTAACTTTGCCTTCATCACAAGCAATAACCTTAACCCCATCACGCAATTCTTGTTTGAGCCATGAATGTACTTTATTTTGGGCTTCAGCATCGACCAAATCTGTTTTAGTTAATAAAACCAAATCAGCACAGGCTAACTGATCTTCAAATAGTTCTTCTATGGGAGTCTCATGATCGAGATTAGGATCTTGCTGACGCGGAGAATTTAACGCATCAAGATCGCTCACCAATCTCCCACTTGCTACCGCTTCACAATCGACTACTGCAATTACACCGTCAACAGTCGCCCCATTGCGAATTTCTTGCCAACGGAAGGCTTGAATTAATGGCTTTGGTAAAGCCAATCCAGAGGTTTCGATGAGGATGCAGTCAATGCGATCGCGTATTTTTAGCAATTCTTGCATGGTTGGCAAAAACTCTTCCTGTACGGTGCAGCAAAGACAGCCGTTAGTCAATTCCACAATGTTTGGGGTGATTTCTTTGCCATCTTCGTCGCATACACGACAAGAACGAAGTAAATCGCCATCAATGCCAATCTCGCCAAATTCATTTACAAGTACAGCAATTCGCCGTCCTTGATTATTTTGTAACAGTTCTCTTATGAGGGTAGTTTTACCACTGCCCAAGAATCCAGTAATCACAGTTACAGGTATTTTCGCTGCCATAATTTTCTCTAAAAAATTTAAAAGCTCCCTCTTTTGTAAGTGGGGAATCAAAAGTAGTGGCAATTTATGAATTGCCCCCTACTTTAGTCAAGGAAAAACTTCTCTAACCCTTAGGTGCTGGCAGAATAAGAGATGAAATATTGGAAGCTAGGAATGCTGCACCAATTCCACAAATTACCAAGCCAGCCGATCGCAAGTTAGGAGCAGTCTGAGCAAAATCGCCCTTCAGGACTTTTTGACCAACAAAAAATGCAGCGCCTGAAATTACTAACTGAATTACAGTAAATCCACACAGATAAGCTACTAAAGCTGTGGTTTGTGCGCCAAAAATCGCTTCGCCGTATGCGTAGCCGTGAAATAAACCTGCGACTATGGATAACCCAACCATCATCAAAACGTTAGGGCTATTCTTGAGTGCCATCAAAATTCCAAACAACAAAATTGATGCAGATACGACCAATTCCACGACTGGTAAAGTTACACCCAATAAATGAACTCCTGTACCGAGCATCGCCGATAAAACAAAGGAAATCGGAATCAAGATGCCTTGGGGCTTAAGGGCTGCAAATAAACCAACTGCAACAATAAACGCGAGGTGATCGACCCCAATTACAGGGTGAGCTAAGCCAGATAGAAAACCTTCAAAAAATGTGCTGGGCATGTTTCCCCCCATGGGGTGATGTGCTGCGGCGGGACTAGCCACAACCAAGAGACTAAAACCGATCGCGATCGCAAGCGCCTTAGACTGGATTGACGCAAAAAGCTTCGATAAATTCATATTCTGTAACTCGCAGATATAGACAATGAAACTAGTTCTAGCGGGCATCCTGACTTTAAGCAGCTTAGGATTTGACTGCTTTTACAGTTGCGGTACAGCGTTGGACTTTCACCAAACTTTCCCCATTTTTAAAACTAAGCAAATACAAATGATCTACTTAATTTCACTTTTTTAACGGCTGATCCCCGTTAAAACTAGAATAGCTTTCTGACTCTACAATAATTCGCAGTGCTTTGTTAACAAATACTTATAGATTTACAAAGCAGTTTATAAGCAATATGTGCGATTTGAGTTTTATCGTACTGATCGCCTAATCATTGAAAAATAAAGCGATCGCCTAGTTCTCTATCAAAAATTAAATTAAGCGATCGCTTAATAATTATTTGTCTTTGCGATCGCTAATAATCTCTCGGAACTGAACATCGAAGCCGAAGATATTTGCTTGCTCAATCTTGGCTAGAAACCAGTCACTGCAATGAAATTGACGGTTGAGAATAACTTATAATTCTATCGCAGTTGCGGTATAACTATTAGAATATAATGCAAACTACCGCATATCCGAAAAGTTTGTCTATCAAGTTTACAAATCTAAATATCTGTATCTATTCTTGTTAATTTTATATCTAAATTTTTGCTTGTATGTCCGACGTTACAACTTTTTACAAGCCATCGGATTCCCCGTTTCTCACTCAGGTGCGGCAAGTAATGCGCTTGAAACACATGAGTCGTAGTACAGAAAAAAGTTATTTACACTACATTTTGGACTATATCTATTTCCATAACAAGCGACATCCTCACGAAATGGGAGTTGATGAAATTCGCCAATATTTGTCACACCTTGCCGTGAATAAAAACGTGGCTGCATCCACTCAAAATATTGCTCTATCAGCGCTTTTATTTGTTTATCGCCAAGTGTTAAAGAGTGATATCCCTGATATTGACAATATTGAGAGGGCAAAACGTCCGAAGCGCTTGCCAGTAGTATTAACTCGTCATGAAATACAGAGAGTATTGGCAGTAGTTGACGGAGTAGAAGGCTTGTTTTTGCAGTTGCTCTATGGGACAGGAATGCGACTAACGGAAGGATTGCGATTGCGGGTGAAAGATTTAGATTTTGAAAAAAAGGAAATTACTATTCATGATGGCAAAGGCGCACAGGATCGGATGACCATGATGCCTGAGAAGTTAGTTGAGCCTTTGCGTCAGCAACTGGTTTATGCTCACGCTTTGCACAATCTCGACCTATCGATGGGATTAGGCGAAGTCGAGTTGCCCTTTGCTTTGGCGAATAAATATACCAACGCAGCAAGATCATGGAAGTGGCAATATGTTTTTCCATCGCCGACTCGATCTGTTGATTCGCGTACAGGTAGGAAGGGACGACACCATCTTTCAGAAGATCGGATTCAGAGGTCAATGAAACGGGCTTTGAGGCAGACAGAGATTAATAAAAATGCTAGTCCACATATTTTACGTCATAGTTTTGCTACGCATTTACTGGAGTGCGGCTACGATATTCGCACAGTACAGGAATTGCTAGGTCATCGTGATGTCCAGACAACGATGGTTTATACCCATGTGCTGAATCGGGGTGGAAAAGGCGTGATTAGTCCTCTCGATCGCTGAACTAAGTGTCACCAGATCCCCGACTTTATTACATTTTATTTTTATCTTGAGGCAGTTAAATGAGCTATTAGCGCTCGTAATCCTAAACGATAGCTCTCAGCACCAAAACCGCTAATTTGCCCGATCGCAATTGGTGCAATAAACGAATGATGGCGAAATTCTTCGCGTTTGTACACATTACTGAGATGTACTTCTACAGTAGGTATATTTACAGAGGCGATCGCATCTCTCAGTGCCACACTGGTATGCGTAAAAGCAGCGGGATTGATCAAAATTCCTTGCTGTACTTGAAAAGCAGCATGAATCGCATCAACCAATACGCCCTCATGATTTGATTGTAAAAAGCTTAATTCTGCGCCTAACTCCAATGCATCTTGAGCTAGGCGATCGTTAATTTGCGCCAATGTAGTGCTGCCATATACCTCTGGCTCCCGCAAGCCCAGCATATTGAGGTTTGGCCCATGCAAAACCAGAATTTTCATTCTTTAAATTATATGTTTCCTTTTTCCTTTTTCCTTGATTAACGGAATTGCTCCATAGCTTCGCTAAATTGCATAGTCTTGGTGATCACTTCAACATTGGGATGGGGTCGGGGAATCACAGTTGCCGAGAGAAATAGAGCCTTGTCCTTAGAACTCAAGACTTCAATTTGTTTAGCAGCTTCGACACCAGCAGCGACAGCTTTTTGGACATCGCCAACTGGCCCACGGATGATAATGGTTAGGCGTGCACCGCTTACTTTTTCGTAGCCCACAAAAGTTACATTTGCAGCTTTGACCATTGTGTCAGCGACGGACAGTGCAGGAGGATGCCCCAGTACCTCAACCAAACCAACTGCGATTCCCATAAAGTTTCCTTGAGCTTGTAAAAAAAGCTAATTAATCAAATAACTGTGTTTTTATCAAACTCAATCATAAATCTCAATGGTATCGATTGATTGATACGCATCGTTTATTTGTGTCATAACCAAATACAAAGTGTTTTAAAGCGCTTTGCACTCAAACCCGAACCAAGAAATCCGTTAAAAGTGTTGCTTTGCAACACTTTTAACGGATTTCTTGGTTTTATGGCGGCGCAAAGCGCCGCCATCCTTGATTTATGCAAGTTGAGCGCGAATGGCTTCAACGCGATCGCGATTAACGCCAAGGTCAGACTGACCTAGACGCGAAGCCGAGCGAACCTCAATGAGGCTCTGATCGGTAATTAGATAAAACTCAACGTCATCGACGTAACCCATTAGTGCGCTGGTAAACTCGGCGTACAGATAGTTACCTTCAGCGGTAATGATTTTGGTGCGGGGCATACTGGCAATCACCGCTTTAAGATCTTCTAAGGCTTTTGCGGGAGCGCCTGTATAGGTCAAAGGTGCGATTTTGTGCTCTGCGTCGGTGCTTTGACTAGAGACACAGTTAGGGGAATTAGGGCAATCGAGGAGCTTGCCATTGATTACACCGATATTAGCGGGGCGTGTGCCAGAAAAAGAAAAAAGTGCCATAGGTGTTGCGATCGCAGAATTTAGTGAATAGTTGAGGGAATGAGCCGAAGCTGCGGGAACAAATCCGAAATAAGCAAGCGTAACAAAATATAAGCTCGCGGCGATCGCGACAAGTTTTGACATATTGATATAGCTAGTTTCTCTGAGTATTTATACGCAATTGATTATGGCATTTATATTCTCTTTCCATCTATCCATCAATGGAAGGGGCTTTCACCCCTTGTTTGATATCGCTTTTTTGATCGCAAGTTTAACCCGCAAAAAATAATCCACGGACTAAGTTAAAAAGTGTGCCAAACATAAGAGCAAGAGTTGCTAAAGAAGCGATCGCATTACCTGCGGCACGTTTACTCGCCTCGATATAATATCCCCATGCATAGGCAATGCGCCCCACAATCCAGACTGAGCCTAAGATCGCGCCCACATTTGGGCTAACAAAAATACTGAACAGCCATAAGCATGGCAAAAAGATCACGATTTGTTCAAGGGTGTTTTGATGAGCACGATAGACCCGCTCAAAATCTTCGTTGCCTGTAGTTTGTGGCGGCATGACTTTGTACTTAACGCGAGCCACACCAACACCTATACCTAAGCCAAAGTAAACAAGCAATGCGCCGATAGTGACGATCGCAGGAAATACGAGTGTTTTGATGTCCATTTGTAATTAATTGATAATTCGTAATTGATAATTCGTAATTCATAAGCAAAAGGGTCACTTTTCGTCCCCTTTGTTACTAAGCATTATGATGATTGCTATATCTGGTTTTATGTTATGCCAAAGTTTCACACCTATATTGGAATTGCTTCGATCGCATTAGTTAGCTGTCAGCAGACTCCATCAAATAGCCCGACAGCGCCAACTAATAATTTTGCTACCGAAAAAGCAATTAGTTATTTGAGATCGCAGCTTAAGCTACAGCCAACTGTGGCGATCGTGGCGGAGTCACAAAAGCCACAGCTTGCTAACGCTAATGATTTATGTCAAACGGCGGCTCCCACTCAAGCAGGGTTTGAGATTGCGCTGATTGCCGAAGATATGCGCTACACCTTACAAACTAATCAGGACGCTAGCAAAATCGAGATTTGTCGCTCTGAAGATGCCAAGCCTGAAACAACTGGCAAATATACGGGTGCGGGCTATATGCTGCGCTATCCTGCGGACTGGAAAGCGATCGATCTCGGTTTAGAACCTTCGGGCGCGAGTACAGTAATTTTTACACCTAGTCGTGAAATTGCTGTGGGAGGAGATAAAAATGATGTCTTTAAAAAGCTACAACAAAGTCAGCAAGTTTATACAGTGGTGTCGCGACAGCCGATTAATGCCAATGCGGTCGCCCCTGATGGTTCTGACAAAGCAAAAGATCTCGTCAAAATCCCTTTTGATCCCAAAGTCAAAGGTGCTAAGTCTGGCTCTAAAGAGGAATTTACAACCGCGATTGCTTCTGGTGATTCTGCTAATAAATCCACAATCTGGAAAGTGAAAGTATTAACCTTGGAAGCCGATAAATTTATCTATACAGTTCGCTATTATCAACCTGATGCTCAAAATGCTGCCAATAGCCCAAATTCATCAGCATTTGATCAATTTGCCAATAGCTTTGCCCTCATTTCCACAAATTAAAAGTCCTCTTTACACAGCACGAACGACCTACACTCAAGTACGGACTAGAAGCTCAAACCCGTTGAAACGGGTTCAATTTTTTCAGTCGGTTTCAACCGACTTTAGCTCTTAGCCAAGAACTTGAGTTCTTGGCTACTTGTGTATAGACGATCCTAAGCCGCATATTTATCCCAAATATCTGTGTAGGGAATATTTTTAGACTTCCATGGCTTGTGATGACCACCACTCCAATGGATAATTGAGATTTTGGACAAGTCTTTTTTGAGGAGCCAACTAATTAACTTTGTATTGCCAAAACCACAGCAATTCCATCGACGATCTAATTGCACATAGTCTTTAAACATCAAGTTAAGCAATGTCTCATCATTTAACTGTAATAAGTTATAGCCACATTGCCGATCCCATTCCAGATAAGAATCTAAGTTCTGGTAGTCTTCCTTTTTCCAAAAAGACAAATCAGTAAATAGAACTCCTCCGTTAAAAGTGTTCTTGATTTTACGAAGCTCATGGAGAGCTTTAAAAGGATTGGAAAAGTGAAAAATAGCGGGAAAGAAGTGAGGAACAGCGGCAAAGTATTGATTCCCAGAAAAGTCCATTGAGTCATAGAGTAGCGCTATGTCATCTACAACCACAATATCAGTATCAAGATAGATAACCTTCTTCATCTCAGGAAAAATACTTCCTAAAAACAACCGCGCAAATAGCATATACAATGCATTGGTTCTATCAGCACTTGATGGTTTATATTTCTGAGAGATATAGTCTTGCACTGCTTCTGTAGGAACATATTCCTTAAGCCTGAATTCACTTACAGAATTATGAAAGTATTTTGGTAATTCATTTTCAAAAAGCTGCATCTCACCTTTAGGAATAATTATGTTGAACCTTAGTCTTTCTGGCTGAGCAGTATTTTGAATAATTGAATTTACAGTCGCCAATAGACCAAGTAAATATCCTAAATTCACAGAAAAGACTAGATCGATTTTCATAGCTATATTGATAAGGATATTGGTAAAGATTTCGGCGAGAATACTCTCAGCAAAATTATTGTCAGGAGGACATGGGGATGTTCAAGGGAATAATACCACCACTGAGCTGTTTTTTTCTTGAGGGGCTTTAGCAAACTGCCTACAGCGTATCCAAAAAAAATTAATGGCGATCGCGATAAAGTGAGAGACTAATCTTTGGTGAATTGCAAACATTTGAGCTACGAGTTTGGAAATAAAATCTTCTGGGAAATCTTCAAAGCGCTCTTCCTACTGGCAGATGCGAGATTACGTCTATCCGCAACGTTTTCTCATTGCCAAAGCATTTTTATGTACCTTAGTCTTTATCGGCACAATGCCTCTCCTTGCCGAACTACTAGGACGGGTTGCCCAAGCGCTTGGCAAGGGTGATGTCACCGCCATTTTACAGATCGCTGCTTTCACCGTAGTTATGTTCGTGTTTCGGGGATTGGCGCAGTACGGGCAGGACTCGATGATGTCGCAAGCCGCCCTGAATGCTGCAAAAGATTTGCGGGTTGATGTTTATTCCCATTTGCAAACCCTTGATCTTGATTATTTTGCTGAGTCTCGTACAGGCGACTTATCCTATCGCCTGACTGAAGATATCGATCGCATTGGCGAAGTGATCGGCAAATTCTTTCATCAATTCATTCCATCAGTACTGCAATTGTTTTTTATATTGGCGTACATGATTTATTTGAATTGGATTTTGACGCTGACGACTTTAGCGGTTGCGCCTTTGATTGCCATATTAATCGCATGGTTTGGCGATCGCATGTTGAGGCTCAGTCGCCGTAGCCAAGATCAAGTTTCTAACTTAGCAGCATTACTATCCGAGATTTTTAGCGGTATTCGGTTAGTTCGCGCCTTTGCCACAGAATCCTATGAAATCGAGCGTTTCAAACAAGAATCAGAACAAAATAGCCGCCGTAAATATGCCGCCGATCGCGTTAAGGCAATTCAATATCCTGTAATTGGTTTTTTGGAAGCCGCAGGAATTTGTTTTCTGTTTCTACTCGGCGGTTGGCTGATTTCTAATAAATGGTTGCTACCTGAGCAGTTTGTTGCTTTTGGCGCAGGGGTTGCGCTATTGATTGATCCGATCGCAAATACCACTGGAAGCTATAACGAAATCAAACAAGCCGAAGCTTCAGTGGATCGCATTTTCGAGATTTTTGAGATTAAACCCGTTGTGATCGAAAGGCACGATGCGATCGCCCTTCCTGAAGTCACAGGCAAGGTCGAATACATAAATGTTGGCTTCCACTATCAAGGCGATCGCCCTGTTCTCACCGATATTAATCTAGTCGCTCACAAAGGCGAATCGATTGCCCTTGTCGGCATGTCGGGTGCAGGAAAATCTACCTTGATGAATCTGCTGATGCGCTTCCATGATGTTAAGTCTGGCAAAATCCTCATCGATGGCTACGACATTCGCGATGTCCAAATCAAAAGCCTGCGCCAACAACTAGCTCTCGTACCGCAAGAAAACATTCTCTTTTCGGGAACCGTTGCTTCCAATATTGCCTTTGGACAGAAGGATTACGATACTCAAGCAGTTGAGAATGCTGCGCGAATCGCTAACGCCCACGATTTTATTATGGAACTTGCCCAAGGTTACGATACATGGGTGGGAGAGCGAGGAGTTAATCTATCAGGTGGTCAGCGTCAACGCATTTCCATCGCGCGAGCAGTTCTCCACAATCCTAAAATCCTGATTCTTGATGAAGCAACTTCTGCTCTTGATACCGAATCGGAAAGCCTCGTCCAAGAAGCCTTACAACGCCTAATGCAAGGACGCACGACATTTATCATTGCTCACCGCTTAGCGACTATTAGAAATAGCGATCGCATCATCGTTTTGGAACAGGGTCAAATTGTCGAATCGGGAACTCATGACGAACTTCTCCAAAAAGTAGGACGTTATGCTCAGCTACATTCTCGCCAATTCGATACTATTGGATACTCCCTACCTAGTGAATAATTAGTGGTGCATGGCTTCGCCATGCACCACTAATTATTCACTTTGCAACACCTATTCTATAAAACATAAATTTTTCTAAATAAGACCTGTGATGCAATTGAATAGGATTATACTTGGGTAATTCTCTTGAGAGAGCATATTCTGATATGTCTAATCAACCTCCAAGCAATAATAAAAATTGGTTGTACTTTGCGTTTGGCTCAGGCACTATGCTGTTGCTTGGCTCAATTGCTTTTATTCTATTGAACTTAAATAAATCTGCACAATCACAGATTGCGGGAACTTGGACTGTCGATGCTAATGATTTACCCTCATCTCGAACTCCCCAAGTCACGATTGTGATCTCTTCCGAAGGCAAAATAATTGCCATTGATCCTCAACATGAAAAGGAAGCTATCAAAGTTGGCAAAATTACAAGAGTATCTGATGTAGTAACTCTACCTAATGACGTAAAATTGAAAGATATATCTAGCCAAGGAGAAAGAGCAAGGCAATCTGAAGCGAAAACCTATGTTGGTTCGCTAAATAGAGCGCAGCAAGCCTATTTCATTGAGAAAAATAAATGGGGTCAAAATATTGATGTTTTGGGTATAGGCATTAAATCTGAAACTGACAATTATCGCTATAACACTCAGACTATAAATTCTATCAAAACCACAAATACTAAGGATTCCTCTGGAATTACTGTACAAACTGGGCTAGCAACAAAAGAAGGACTCAAAAGCTATATTGGAGTTGTTTATCTATTAACTGTTGCGGGCGGTGACATTTCTACCTTTGCGATACTTTGCGAATCAACCGAGCCAACTACAAAGGAGGCTGGATTACCCAAATTTGATGGCAAAGAAATGCAATGTCCTGACGGTTACGCTAACATAAGCAAGTAGTGACCAATATGATTTTCATCAATCCCAAAATCGACTTTGCCTTCAAAAAGATCTTCGGTTCGGAAGATAGCAAAGATATATTGATTTGCTTCCTAAATGCTTTGATTTATGAAGAACAGCCTGTCATTCAAGATATAGAAATCATTAATCCTTATGTTGTACCAAAAATTCGCGGCGTTCAAGATACCTATCTAGATATCAAAGCCAAAATTAAAGGCGAGGATAATAGTAATCATGATGTGATCATCAAGATCCAAGTCTTGAACATGGAAGGATTTGAGAAGCGAATTTTATACAAAGCTGCCCATTCTTATTCCACTCAACGAATATCTGCTCAAGCCTATAATCCACTCAATCCTGTGATTGCTCTAACAATTACCGATTTTGTAATGTTTTTAGAACTTAACACGGTCATATCAAGATTTATTTTAAAAGAGAGAGATTTTCTGATCGATTATTTAATTTATGACATTGAACTGATATTTGTGGAGCTTCCTAAATTTAAAAAGCATTTATCAGAGCTAAAAACCATAATTGATAAGTGGCTGTTCTTTTTAAATGAAGCTCCCTCTCTGCTAGAAATACCTGAAATAATGGGCGTAGTCCCTGAAATCAAAAAAGCTTTTGACATTGCTAATCAGGCAAACTTCACCCTGAGTGAGTTGGAAGATCAACAGAAAAAAGAGATTTCTATTCAAGATCAGCGTCTCACTATTGCTACAGCCATACAACAGGCTGTCCAGCAAAGCAAAATTGAAATAGCTAGAAAAATGTTGAATCTCTTGGACGATCGCACAATTTCTCAAATCACAGGTTTATCGATTAATGAGCTAGAAGCTCTAAAAGCCTCAAACCTTTAGCGTAGTATGATTAAGACCTCGTGATTTCGCCTTATCGTTAACAAAAATTTTAAGTAACTTTTTAGAATGTCTCAAAGCCTAACTCAATCAAATCTCACCCCCCTACTGGAACGTGGTGTTGTCGAAATATTTCCAGATAGCGAAACTGACAACTTGCGCGATCGCATCCAAAAGACCGATCTCCCCCTTCGCATTAAACTAGGCATCGATCCCACTCGTCCTGACTTGCACCTAGGGCATACTGTTGCGCTGCGGAAACTACGTCAATTCCAAGATGCAGGACATAAGGCTGTCTTAATTATTGGTGACTTCACAGCCCAGATCGGCGATCCCACAGGGCGCTCTGAAGCTCGTCCAAGACTTACGGCTGAAGAAGTTACTTATAATGCTGAGACTTATTTAGAGCAAGCCAAGAAAATTCTTGACTTTTCTAGCGATCGCTTCGAGTTGCGTCGTAATGGGGAATGGCTAAATAAACTTGATTTACAGCAAATTATTAATTTGCAAGCTAGCATGACTGTCGGGCAAATGTTAGCCAAAGAGGGATTTAGCGATCGCTATGAAAAAGGCAATCCGATTTATTTGCATGAATTTCTCTATCCTTTATTACAAGGCTATGACTCGGTAGCGATCGACTCTGATGTGGAGCTAGGTGGCACTGATCAAAAATTTAACATTCTCGTCGGTCGTGACCTGCAACTCAAAGACAAAAATCGTCAAGGTAAGCCAGCGCAGTTTGGACTATTGCTCCCCTTGCTAGTGGGCTTAGATGGGGTGCAGAAAATGTCTAAGTCTCTTGGTAACTATGTCGGACTCACTGACGAGCCATTGAGTATGTATTCCAAATTGGAAAAAGTACCTGATGCTCTTGTCGATAAATATTTCGAATTGCTCACTGATACTGATCTTGCAACGCTCCCAGAGAATCCTCGCGAGAAGCAAAAACAACTTGCCCTAGCGATCGTTGGGCAATACCATAGTCCCGAAGTCGCGCGACAAGCCCAACAAGACGCTGAGCAGATTGTTCTAGCAGGAAATACAACCGATCTTGGTGATATTCCTGAATTTGATCTTAGTCAGATTAATTTTCCTGCACCATTACATTATTTAGTTAAAGCTTCAGGACTTTGCAAGAGTAACAGCGAAGCCCAAAGCCAAATCAAAAACGGTGCAGTCAAGCTCGATGGTGAAAAATTGAGAGATCGAACGTTCGCCAATGTTGAGGAATTATCTGGTAAGGTCTTGCAAGTTGGTAAGAAAAAGTTTTTGCGTTTGGTTTAATTGCGATCATTAACCCCAAAAAGACAAATGGCGGCGCTTCGCGCCGCCATTTGTCTTTTTGGGTTTGCTTATTTTAGATCCTTTGATATAGAAGCTAAAGTTGTCGAAAGCGTTGTGAACGTCGGATCTGTGGATAGGGCTGCTAGAATGGCTTGAGCCTGAGCAGCATTCGCATCTGAACCTTTTGCGATGTCAGCAAGTTCATTAACGATCTGATTAAAAGACAGAATTGCTAGAGATAGCTTACTCAGATCAATAGACTGAAGCTGTCCCGAACCAGCACTAAAATTAGCAGGAATAAGTCCAGTTAGTGCATCGATCAAACTTGCCGCAGGTGAGCCCGCTGCAATATTAATTCCTAAACTCGCAAATTGACCGCTCAAAGCAATTTGGGCTGCGGTAACACTAGCGCTATTGCCGTTACCATTGCTCAACAGTACAACTATGTTGCTGATGTTAGCATTGCTTCCAGCTGCGCCTAACAAAACTGCGATCGCTTGGCTGATATCGATGCTAAGCAAATTGCTTTGACGAACAGGCGGTGTATTCCGCAAAATTGCGATACTGGAAGTCTGACATCCTGGTTGAATCGGGGCTGTACCAGCAAAAACAGGTGCTATACCTGCAAAAGAGATAGTAGAAGCGAGAATTGACAAAAATATTTTTTTCATAGAAATTTGGCAGCTAGGTTATTTCAGAGCGATCGCGACTTATCCGAGGTTAAAAGCCAAAACCATAGCTTGTGCAGTTCGCTACGCGGACTGCACAAGCTATGCTGAGCTACTTACGTCCAGAGTAATTAAACCCATAGCTAACACCAAAGATAACCTGAGTGCCTGCATTACTATTGTTCGTGACATCAGAATAAGTCAGAGTGAGGTTTAAGGGGAAAGTAACATCTGGTAAAAAGCCCAAACCAAAGTTTAGTCCTTGTCCAGACCATGCTGTACTTACACCCCACTGCGGGTCAAATTGGTAGCCAACATTCGCAAAAATGCCGACCCCATCACTGCTGGTAGATTTACGATATGTACCACCACCAACACCAATAGTCGCGACTATTGGTTGAGGATTCTCAGCATTTTCTGGATTGGTCAATTGCGAAATAGTTGCAGCACCATAAACCGAGGAAGGTGTACCTCCTGCGTTTGATCCATAGTTCGCAAAGTTTGTCCAGCCCACAGCGATCGCAGCTTGCCTAGAATCATCTTGATAGATGAGACGATGAACCTTGAGATCAAATGAGCCGTTAGAACCAAAGTTACGAATACTATTGATATTGAAAACACCTTCGACTGCCGCATACTGGCTAGCATCTCCCAAACCAGCACCGACTGAGATGCTGCCGTCAACGGTATCTCTTAGTCTTCCAGCAGTTGAGCCGACAACACTGATAAAAGCATCACCTGTTTGCAAACCAAAAGCTACAGGAGTGCCAGCATTCAATGATGGTGTGTAGATTTGTTTGAATACGTTCTGAGTTTGGGGTGTAATTGGACGAATGAGTAGCTGTTGACGGATAATATCTGGAGAATTAGAAGTTGCGTTACCTGTCTGGGCAATGTTTGTTGTACTAGATTGAGCGATTTCGACAAGATCTAAATCAGGATTGGTAGAAATTGAGATAGAAGAACCACGCTTAAATGATAATGGCATCGCCACAACATCCGTCCGAGGCTGTTTTAAATCCTTAGCGGTGTAAGGTAGCTTGTTTTGTGGAATTGGCGCTTTCGCTACTCCCATTTTAGGGGTTTTCTTAGCTGTTGTAGAGTTTTTTGTGCCATTCTTAGAAGTTGTGGTATTGCTTACTTTGTCTTTAGCAACTTGTGAATTGGTTACCTTAGCGTTCTTAGCAACTTTTGTCTGCGCAGATAGGGCGTTGATTGGTGTAATCACCATAAATCCCCAAACTGCCCCTACGGACACCAGCATTAATTTATTCATCATAGAGCTTCCCTTTTGCATTTTGTATATTCCTCACCCTCAAGCAAACTTCGCTGTTGTATTAGCAGAAATCGTGCAATCTTTGGCTCAATAAATTCGGAACAGTAGAAAAGCGAATCGCTTCTCATTCAAACAACACAAAAATGCAATACTCTTTTAAGATCTTCGCACGATTTCTCTTATGCTGAAGCCTTCAAATTATACATGATTATGCCATTGATAATCATTTTTTATACAATTTTTAGCAAACAATAACCTTTGAACTCTCACAATCGGTTTACAAAACTATTACGGGCTAATTTAAACGCAGTTTTACGATCGCAGCCCGAAATACTACCAAGAGATGCAAGTCTTTTGGTGGCAGTTTCTGGAGGACAGGATTCCCTATGTTTAGCGAAGCTTTTACAGATGCAAAGCGCGAAGCTTAACTGGAATTTAACGATCGCCCATTGCGATCATCAGTGGCGGAGTGACTCAAGTGCTAATGCTAATCATGTTGAAAATATTGCGAAGGAATGGGGAATTAATTTTTGTTTGAGAACAGCCGAAAGCATACTTACAAGTGAAGCTGATGCTCGGAAATGGCGCTATACGATGCTAGTGGAGATGGCGAATATTCATAAATGTGCTTATGTGGTGACAGGACATACTCGCAGCGATCGCGTTGAGACATTGCTACATAACTTGATGCGCGGGTGCGGAGCCGATGGCTTAGCTTCTTTGACTTGGGTGCGATCGCTTACGCCAGAAATTAAGCCAGAAATTAAGTTGGTACGTCCTTTGTTAAATGTCAGTCGTAATGAGACCGCAGCATTTTGTCGCGAGAATCAAATTCCTATTTGGGAAGATAGCACTAATCAAAATCTAGACTATCGCCGTAATCGCTTACGTTTGGAAACGATTCCTTATTTGCAAGAGCATTTTAATCCCCAGCTAGAAATTGCGATCGCGCAGACATCAGAGCTTTTGCATGACGATGTAATCTATTTGGAGAAGCAAGCTAGTTACTTTTTTGAAGATAATATTTCGGTAGTTTGGGATGAGCGCTTACCGCGCTTGCATCGCCAACTTTTGCAAGAGCAACCTTTAGCTTTACAAAGAAGAATCGTTAGGCAGTTTTTATCACGATATTTGATGCATCAGGTAAATTTTGAAGATATTGAGAGATTTTTGAATTTATTGACTGCTCAGAATCGATCGCAGAGCGCACCATTTAAAGGCAATATTTCCGCATTTGTGGCACATCCTTGGATTGTTCTTCATAATAGCTAGAAGGTTCGCAAAGCGAACCTTCTAGCTATTTGCCTCCGAGGGCAATCAGCGCAAAGAAACTACCGCTATTCCAGAGACAATGTAGAAGCATCGAAGAGAGCAAATTTTTTGATCGCCAATAGACAAAACCCATTACTATTCCTAAAGTGGTGAGAGGAATAATATCGGCAAGATTTAAATGGGCTAGGGCGAAGAAAAAGGCACTGAGGGCGATCGCACCCCAGACTGGTAAAAACTTAGCCAGCGAAGGTAGTAGAAACCCACGAAATAAATATTCCTCGAAAAATGGCGCTGCGATCGCAAGAGTTGTCCAGAGTAGGAACTTAGGTAAATTATTTTGGCTATCAGTCAAGATTGGTAATAGGGGATTGCCTCCGCCTTGGCCTTGGAGAAATTTTTGGCTAATTATAGAAATTACTAAAACTAAGGGAACGGAGGCAAAATATCCACCAACTCCCCATAATAGCCATTGTGACGGCTTGATTTTGATGCGAAACCATCCTTCGGGTAAAGGCTGATAGACGGCAAGACTAGCTTGCAAAATTGGCAACATTGGAATAACTGAGAGCGTATAGGGAATCAAAACTAATAAAGCTTGGATTGTGTAATCTTCGCTAGCTCTTGTTTGGATCCCTAAAAATTCAAAAATTAATGGCAATACGAATTGGGTCATTAGACAAAATGCGGTAAACCATAGAACCATGACTTCCCAAATTGTTTCAAACCCCCAAGGTACTTGCAAATTGTCTTGATTGAGATTTTGATCTAGGTCGCCTTGGGGAGGCCGATGGAATGGAGAAGATTTGCGGAAGAAAATCCATTGAACTAGTAAGCCTATCCAAACTAAAATCCCTACACTACCGCCGATTAGTGGTATGGAATTGATGATGACTAAACGATTAATTGCCGCGTTAACTTCTATTTGAGCTTGTTGTTCAAGTTCAGGTATTTTTTCGCTTCTTTGTTGTGATTGATAGAGTTTGGTTAGGGCAACTTTGCGATACCAACCATCAAGTGTTCGCTGAATCTGAGTTTCAGCATTGGGGAATAACATTGTTGGCTCTGACCACAGACCTTTGAGAATCTGCGCCGTTAATCCATAGCTAGTCATGGATTGCCCTTCTAATCCTGCAACGGCTTCCCATGTAGCGATCGCACCTTGAGTATCGCCAGTTTGAATTTGCAGCAGCCCTGTCCGAATGCTGATTTCACTAACGTTGGTTTGTTTCTTTTGCTTTTGTTTAGAGAGAGTCTTTGGTTCATAGTCTCTTGACTCTGGAGATTGTAGGAGTTGCTCTAGACTGGTGAGATTAGATTTACTGGCTTTAAGTACTTCTTGATAACTATTGAGCGCCTGTGCATAGAGTTCTTGAGGTTTGCTTTCGCCGATGAAAACTTGGAATATGTCATCTTTGGGACTATCTTGAGCTTTCCCTTGTATTTGAGTGGCTTGCAAAATCAAATCAGTTTGGAGCAAGTCTAATTTTGTCTGCTCCTGCGGATTATTCCAACTTGCCTGCAAAGTAAAGAGAATAAATAAAATAGACAATAAGCTGAGAATACTTAGCAGCAATGACTTAGCATTTAAAGATTTGTTATTCAAAGACTTAGAATCCATTCTTGTAGTTCAGGCGAGAGGGCAGTGCAAAGCAGCGATTATCCTATCATTTTGAGCTTGTAAATCGCAAACCGACAATACCGAGCACAATCAGGCTGATGCAGATAAATCTCGGTAAATCCCTCGATTCACCGAGAAATACTGAACCCACGATCGCAGTTCCTACCACGCCGATCCCTGTCCAAACTGCGTAGCCTGTGCCAACAGGAAGGGTTTTTAAGGCTTGGGCTAGTAGGATAAAACTGGCTGTAATCGTTGAGAGCGTGAGCAGACTGGGTAAAGGTTTTGTGAAACCTTCGGTAAATTTCAGGCTGCTTGCCCAAACAACTTCCAATAGTCCCGCAATAATTAAATTAATCCAATCCATTGTTAATCCATTGTGTTATCAGAAAAAGATAGGTTGTGCAGCGCTTCGCGCTGCACAACCTATCTTTTTCGTAATGATAGCGAACTTAAAACTACGCTGACAGAACTAAAAGCCATCGCTAAACCTGCGATCGTCGGATTGAGAGAAATGCCAAAACTGGGGTAGAGAATCCCTGCGGCAACGGGGATCGCTAAAGTGTTGTAGGCAAATGCCCAGAATAGATTTTGGCGAATTTTGCTAAAAGTAGCGCGACTGAGTTGGATCGCGGGGACGATATCGCTAATGTCATGACGCATTAACACAATATCGGCAGTCTCCATGGCAACATCAGTACCTGAACTGAGGGCAATGCCTACGGTGGCACTGGCTAAGGCAGGTGCATCATTAACACCATCGCCAATCATGGCAACACGCTGACCTTCCGCAAGTAATTTCATTACGGCGGCGGCCTTGCCTTCGGGTTTGACTTCCGCGATCGCCCTTTCAGGGGGAATGCCCAACTGGTTAGCGATCGCATTGGCGGTTTCTTGGCGATCGCCTGTGAGCATCCAGACTTGCAAACCCATCGCTTCGATTTGGCGGACTACATCATAGGCTTCTGGCTTGAGGCGATCGCGTATGGCAATCATGCCAACTAAATCGAATGTACTTGCCCCCATGGCTTTACTACATTGGATTGCGACAAAAATAGGAGTTTTGCCAAATTCGGCAAGTTGATGCGATCGCTCTAACATTTCGCTGGAAATTTCTACTTGTCGCTCTTGCAGCCATGCACCATTGCCCACCAAAATTGTTTCGCCAGTGGTAAGCATTGCCTCGACACCGCAGCCTGTCACAATCTGCGAAGATTGAGTGGGTAATAGCTCGATATTTAATTCTTCAGCTTTAGCGATCGTGGCTGCACCGAGAATATGATTTGCGCCCACTTCCGCACTGGCAGCTAATTGCAAAATCCGTAATGCTGATGTCGGTACTTCGCGCACTTCAACCATACTTTTGAAAGTAGTTTGATCGATGATTTTGCGTCCAAAAACTATTAAATCATTGGTGACAACATCGGTAACTTCAGGCTTGCCCGTAGTCAAAGTGCCAGTTTTATCAAAAATCACTGCGGATAATTGATCGATCTTTTCGAGACTAGCGCCCCCTTTGATTAAGATGCCTTTTTCGGCACCGATTCCCGTACCGACCATGATTGCGGTCGGTGTTGCTAATCCCAAGGCACAAGGACAAGCCACCACTAAAACCGCGATCGCTAATCGCAAACTAAACACAATTTCAGCATGGAGCAATCCGAACCAAATCAGAAATGTCAAAGCGGCGATCGCCATTACTGAATAGGCAAAATATCCCGCCACGCGATCGGCTAAGTACTGAATAGGCGCTTTGCTGGCCTGTGCTGATTCCACAAGCGAGACAATCCGTGCCAAAGTCGTTTCGGAGCCAGTTTGCAACACTTGAACTGTGATTGCTCCTGTCAGATTTAGGGTTGCTCCCGTAACCTGCGCTCCTATTTGCTTAGCAATAGGCATCGATTCTCCCGTCAGCATTGACTCATCGACGCTAGAGCTACCAGCAATAATTTCACCATCAACAGGAATTTTTTCCCCAGCCCAAACTACGATGCGATCGCCTACTTGCAGATCTTCCACAGGCATCGGCACTTGCAGATCGCCATCAGCACTGCTTACTAACAATCTGGCGCTAGGGGGTTGTAACTCCATCAAAGCTCGAATTGCATTGGACGCTTTACCCTTGGCGCGCTCTAACAAAGCTTGACCTAGCAATACAAATCCTAACAGCATCACAGGCTCTTCAAAAAAGCATTGCCAATTTAACTGCGGTACAAATAAGGCGATCGTGCTCGCTAAATATGCCGAAACTGTCCCTAAACCCACCAATGAGTTCATATTTGGAGCACGATACCACAGCGATTTCAGCCCGTCCCACCAGATCGGTCGCCCAATCCAGCCTAGCGCGATGGTGGAGACTGCCCAATGAGCATACATATTCCCAATTATGGGCAAATCAGCAACACCGATCAAGCCTAAATGTCCGACGATCGCTAAAATTACCAATGATGCAGGGATGGCAATTTCTTGACTAACACCGAACCAAGAATTTTTAGTAGAGTTTTGGGATACGGAATTGTGAACAGCTTTGCGATCGCCTTTATCAATAAACTCAGCCGAAAAACCTGCCTTGGCGATCGCCTCAATCAATTGCGGTGCTAGTTCCTGTGCTGAATTTTCAGCGCTATAAATTACGGTTGCTTTTTCGGTTAGCAAATTCACACTTGCCGCCTTTACCCCTACACAGGTAAGCAAACGTTTTTCCACTGTTGCCACACAACCCGCGCATTTCATGCCAGCGATCGCTAGGGCTAAGGAGCCAGATTGCAAACTAGATTGCGAGATAGGTGTTGCTGTTGATTGAGGCACTGTCACAAACTTGTATCCAAAATTTATAAAAATCGTCCTAAGTCGTCAGGTTGTGCCCCTGCAGGGCACAACCTGACGACTTAGGGTTTTACTAGCAGACTTAGTCTTACGGTGTCTATTAGTCAATAGCTAGTACTAAAAGCTGATAGCCACAAAGCAATACATAGGGTTAGCATATACCCTAATCTAATTTGATTGATTGGGTAATTATTCCGATACAGCATTCTGATATTTAAATCGTTGCCTACTTACCTTGCTCTTTCTATGTGACTGCTAAAATTAGAGATGTTTAGATTTAAAGTTCTGGCGATTGGTACTAGATACTATTCATACTAGATAATAAATTGACACAATCAACGATCAGCGTAGTAAACTCACCAAGATTAGCTAGGTTTGTAATATCGTTTAATATTCACGCTTAGTGTTGAGATTAACAATTTAAAAATAGAAATTTACTAAAATTTTCTAGGTTTTCAGACTTGCCCCAATGGTTTAAAAATTCTCTGACAATGAGTTAGCTAATGTCCATTTCTGACAGCGAGTTCTCTATTCATTTTTGGGGTGTACGTGGCAGTATAGCCACTCCAGGCCCGACCACAGTGCGCTATGGAGGAAATACTCCTTGTGTAGAAATGCGCTGCCAAGGTCAACGCATTATTTTTGACGGGGGAACAGGGATTCGGGTTTTAGGTCAGCATCTGTTAAAGCAGATGCCCGTCGATGCAAGTATTTTCTTTACTCATAGTCATTGGGATCATGTTCAAGGATTTCCCTTTTTTACGCCTGCTTTTATCAAAGGGAATGTATTTAAAATCTACGGAAAAATTGCCCCGACAGGGCAAACGATGCAGGATCGACTGGAGGAACAGATGCATCATCCTAACTTCCCAGTGCCATTACGAGTAATGGCATCATGTTTAGAGTTTTTTGATATTGAAGTTCCCAATGTGATCGAGATTGGTAATGGGGTAAAGGTCGAGGCAGGAATACTCAATCATCCAGGGGAAGCAACAGGCTATCGAGTTAGTTGTGGCGATCGCGTAGCGGTTTACGCTACTGATACTGAACACTTTGGCGATCGCGTTGATGAAAATCTTGTGTATCTAGCTCGCGATGCGGATGTGTTGATTATGGATGCTACTTATTCTGATGAAGAATATTGGTCAAGTGCAAGTCCAAAAGTTGGTTGGGGGCATTCGACTTGGCAAGAGGCGATCAAAGTTGCCGAGGCTGCAAATGTTAAGACTTTAGTAATTTTTCACCATGATCCTTTGCATAGTGATGATTACTTGGATGAGGTTGGTCGGCTGGCTCAAGAGAAGTTTGCGGGGGCAGTAATGGCAAGAGAAGGAATGTATATTTCTATTCCTATTCGCGCTGATGCAAAGCCTCTAGTCAAAGTTTGAACTCCTAGACTAAGAGAACGCGATGTGCAACTATTTTTGAGCTATTGACCTGAGGTTGTTTGAGCTACCTAAAATCCAAATTGCTTAGCAGCGCATTACGAGAAATCAGGGTTTCCAGCCTTTTAGTTGCACATCGCGTTAAGAGAGTGTTTTCAAATTCTTGTTTTTTGCTGGAGATTTAGAGACCCTAGGCGATCACACTCTTCGCATCATTCCCCTAATTTACTTCAGATAATTTTCTAGCTCAGGATATTTAGGGCTTGCTGAAAAAGCAAGAAAAGCATACAAGCAAAGGTTTCCAAGGAGATCGAAAACTGATAAAATGCAAGAAAAAGCAGGAAAAGCAAGGAAAACCCTTGCACAAATAAAATTTCATGTGCCGACAATCTCCCACGGGACAGCTATCATTCGAGAATTTCTACTTACCATTTGGCGGGAAACTGTCAGGAGAAAATCGATGGGTAAGATTAGCGGAACTAGTACCATGGGAACAATTTGAGAGTGAATATGCCGAACAATTTAGCAAAGAACAAGGAGCGCCAGCAAAGTCATTTCGGATGGCACTTGGGGCGCTGATAATCAAAGAAAAATTAGGAACAAGCGACGAAGAGACAGTGGAACAGATCCGCGAGAACCCATATTTACAATACTTCCTAGGCATATCAGAGTACAGCGACAAAGCACCATTTGAAGCAAGTATGATGGTACACTTCCGCAAACGATTGAACCTAGAGATCGTGGGGAGAATCAACGAACGGATTGTGAAGCCTCCCAAAGAATCGGGACAAAAAGAGAAAGAAGAAAAGCAGGACAAAAAGGCAGAAAAAGAAGAGAAGAAAGTAGAAAAGGAACAGAAAGAAACAGAACCAGCAAACCAAGGAAAATTGCTGCTAGATGCAACAGTCGCGCCAGCTGACATCCGTTATCCCACTGACATCAAGCTGTTGAACGAAGCAAGAGAACAAACGGAAATTGTGATTGATGCTCTTTACAAACAAGTGAAAGAACAATTACCGAAGAAACCACGCACCTATCGCCGTGAAGCAAGGACAGCTTATCTACAAATTGCCAAACAACGCAAACCCAATTCTAAAAAGATTCGCAAAGCATTACGCCAACAGTTGGGATATGTCCGTCGCAATCTTGCCCATATTGACACCCTAATTGGCGCAGGAGCAAAGCTATCAGAATTGAAGAAGAATCTCTATCGGAACTTACTGGTCGTCAGTGAAGTATATCGGCAACAACAATTGATGTACGAGCAAGGTTGTCATCGCATAGACGACCGCATCGTCAGTATTACTCAACCTCATGTGCGTCCAATCGTCAGAGGTAAGTCAGGCACACCTGTGGAGTTTGGCGCTAAACTCTCAGTTAGTTGTGTGGATGGTCATGCGTTTCTCGACCATCTCAGTTGGGATAACTTCAATGAATCGGGGGATTTACAGCATCAAGTAGAATTGTTTAAATCTCGCTTTGGACATTACCCTGAAGCGGTTTACTTTGACCAGATTTACCGCACTCGCAGCAATCGCGCCTATTGTCGAAATCTGGGTATTCGGATTACGGCTCCGCCTTTGGGCAGACCTGTAACCGATGATGTGGCGGCTATTCGCAAGCAAACTCTCGAAGATGCTAAGGTTCGTAATCAAATTGAAGGTAAGTTTGGACAGGCTAAACGACGGTTCAGCTTAAATCGCGTTATGACCAAGTTGGCAAATACGTCGGAAACGGCGATCGCTATCACTTTCTTGGTGATGAATTTGGAATCGCTGCTCAGGCGGCTTGTTTTTTTCGGTTTTTCTTTGATTACGGTTTGCGCCCAACTCTTGGTTCTTCCTTCAGTAAAATCAATCCTTACCTTTAATTCTCTTGCTTGGCAATTTCCTAGTAGACTGTCAAAGTACCATCCTCTTCCTCTTTACCCACTACTTTCCGCTTAGCCTCTTTTTCAGGAAGCCCTACTTAGCTCTCTAACTCAATACCTAACTACAGCCTATTGAGTGAAAGAGTAGTACAAGATAAAATAGGATAGATGATAAAAAAAGAGGGTAAAAATGCCACCTTACTCACTAGATCTCAGACAAAAGATCGTAGCAACCTATGAAGCAGGAAATACATCCATTAGGAAAGTAGCTAAACAATTTCAAGTGGCTACGAAAACAGTGCAAACACTGCTGAATCAATACCGAGAGACAGGAGAGCTAAACCACAAACCATTAGGGAGTCAAATCGAAAGTCCCCTCGAAGCCCATCGGGAGAAAATCCTCGAAATTGTTTCAGAACATCCAGATTGGACACTATGGCAGTACTGTGAGGAAGTAGCTGAACAAACAGGAGTATCAGTGACCACGGGCAGTATGTGCCGATTTTTCCAGAGGCATAACAGCACGTAAAAAAAAAGACATATCGCAGTGAAAAGGTAAAAAGTGACGCAGTACAGCAGCAAAGATGTGAATTTTGGGAAGCATTGCAGGATGTGAAAGCTGAAGATCTTATTTGTATTGATGAAACGGGAGTATGGCAAGGGATGGAACGCTCTGTGGCAAGAAGTGAGCGTGGCAAAAGAGTATTCAGCCATCGCCCCTTTTACAAAGGTCAGAAATACACAGTCATTGGGGCTATTTCGGTCGATGGTATTGTCTGGCTGAAAACGATTCAGGGTTCAATGAAAGGAGAAGATTTTCTCACCTTTATCAAAGATGACCTAGTACCTAAATTACGTCCTGAGAATAGAGTAATCATGGATAACCTTAACTGCCATAAAGTTGAGGGTGTAGCACAAGCAATTACAGATACAGGAGCTAAGATTTTGTATTTACCCACCTATTCTCCTGATTTTAATCCAATTGAGATGATGTGGTCGGTTCTCAAATATTTTATTAGATTGCTCAGACCTCAGTCTCAAAAACTACTCCAGCATTTAATCAACATTTTCCCTTTTTTGTTAGAAAAGGATTTCTTCAAAAATTGGTTTACTAAGTATTGTTACTGTGCTACTTAATCGCTCAATGGGCTGTATAA
>NZ_BBJB01000054.1 GCF_016584665.1 Pseudanabaena sp. lw0831 | reverse complement strand
CAATATTTTGCAGCACTCGCTTGAGTTGTTTCGGTGATTGATTCACCCATTGTTTTATTTGTTCTTGCTGCTCAAGGGTAAACGTGGATTTACGACCTCGCCCTGCTCGGTCACATAATCCCACCAACTTGAGCCTTTCCCAAGCCACAAACCAGTTATGAATCGTTTTGCGACTCACCCCAAAAATTTGCATCAGTTGCGCTATCCTTATCCCTTGAGCGCTCAAAAGAATACAGTGTGCTCGTTGACGGATTGCAAAGCGGTGACTTTGACGATAGATTCTCCACAGTAGCTTTGTCGTTTCAGGGGAAAGTGGAGCAATTAATCTCACAGTAATTAGATCACAATTAAGTAATCCTTAGAATCTTCCCATTACTATGAATATGTGTAAATAATTCTGCATATCTACTTAATAAATCAACGGTAAACTGAAGCGAGAAATGATACTTATCTTCCATATCTTGCCAGTAGAGGTTACTAAATAGATATTTAGATTTCTCTAGGGCATGGGCGATCGTGCAAAAAGTAACCTTGAGTTGACGCGCCAACAAAAAGGCAACCAGATTACCATCGGAATAGTTACCCACGATTAGATCGGGCTTGCCTTGAAACTCAGCGAGTAATTCCCTTTGAGCATCGATCGCATAGGTTTCTAGATATGGCCATATGTCAAAACGAGAAATCCAATTATGAGTAATATTGGCGTTAAATTCACGAAAAGGAACTCGCAAAATCCAAGTGTTATCAGTACCGTAGACTTTCTCCAGACGCTGATCGCAGGTTGTGCCATCACTATTGGGAATTAAGCGGGTGAGAATAATCACTTTCGGCTTAATCTCTAAGCCTGCGATCGCAATATCCTCTTGCAATTGTCGCTCTAGATTCTTGGCTTGATCTAACACATAGACCACTTGACAGCCCGTGTCTGGTCTTCCCAAAACGCCTTCTTGTCCAAACCAACCATGCACCGACACCAACGCAATCCGAAAAATCATCGGAATCCGTGATAGTAATACTTCTAGAGCTTGATAGTCAGGAGAATCAATCAAGCTATCCAGCAAGTTAAGGGATTCTCGGATTCTACCAACATTATTACCCCAACCTGCCTCAAAGCCTAGATCTTGCAGCTTAAAGCAGACCTCGCTAAACGGTATTTGTGGTTGATAGTGTTCTAACATGGCGATCGCCTGTTTAACATGTATCGACAACTGGTTGATAGAAGTAATCCGTTTATTAATCAGCAATTGCATTCCATCATAGGCATGTAAGCTAAGAAACTCAAACAGAGCATTTAATCCTTGTTTCGTGTCTTGGAATAGTTGATTGGAGAGATAGCGATTAAGAAACTGCACACCTTTCCCAATATTCTTCGTGACCCGAAGAATATTGGGCGCATAGTCATAGAAGGGATGGAAGTCGATTTCAAGAGTGTTGCCTTCTTCAGGAGAGAAATGGTTGACTAGGCGATCGCGCAAATTGAGTAATTCTTTAATATCAATTTGCTGAACTGCAAGGTCATCTGTAATCCGAAATGCTTCTTGATGGGCGATTTTAGGGCGTACGACTAGACAAGCATTGCCATCGCCAAGGATAATCTCTTGAGTGTAGTACAGTAGTTTACTTAGAGCGGCTGTGGTGGCAAAGTGAGCATCTTTCTCTTGTAGAACGCAATATTCTGCAAACTCAATTAAAATCTCGTTACGCAGTAAATAGCGTTTTTCTTGCTGATGTAATCGATTCAAAAATTGACGGAGGTCAGTTTTTTCTTCAGTTGCTAAAATTGATTGAATTAGTGAAAGCATAATAAATCCCTGTTGATTTAGACTGGTTAAGTAGCTAGGCACAATTAAAAACCCAGAGCCAAAATCCGTACCGCCCGCTACGCAGGCGGTACAGATTTTGGGGTTTTATATTTAATTGGACCTAGCTGGTTATTTAAAAACAAGCTCAAACTTGTGCAAAGCCTCAAAAATGCCGCTCGCATAGGTATTTTCCGCAAAATAGTGTGCTCATCAGCATGGGCTTGATACCATTCAATTAACTCAAGCTGCGCATTATTGACAATTACTCCATATACAGGCTGTTGAAACATACTAATATCATTTCCTGAATCACCACATACTAAAGTTCTATTGGCGGCAATACCTAATTTGTTTTGAAGATATTGCACTGCCTTTCCCTTGTTTGCATTTAGAGGCAAAATATCAACATCAACATTGCTACTAAAAATTACTTGAGCTTTTAATTGCCTAGTTTGCAAACTACTAACTAGTTGATCGATAGTGCCGAGAGAATCCAATAAATTAAAACTTAATTTCCACGAATTTTGTTCTTCTTTTACTTGAAGTTTGAGTTGTGGAAATTGAGTAGTAACAAAGGAAGCGATCGCATCTCTGTTCCAATCCACACTAATTTTATTTGCCCAAACAAAATCTAGTTGATCTTGAGCATAGATCTCTGTCTCAACTCCAGTAATCCAATAGTTAGGGTCGAGTAGTTCTCTCTCTAGCATTAACTGCTTTGCCGAATTATAGGAGCGACCAGTTGCCTAGACTAAAATGTAATCTAGGCGATAGGTGCAGAGATACTGATTTAATTTCTTCGTTGCGAGATTATTACCGACGAGGGTATTGTCCAAATCTGTAATCAGTAAAACTTGTTTATTAACATTCATCACAAATTAGGAGACCTGTATAGAATAATTGATTCTAAAATTGGTGGGGTTCACCTGCTGCAACAATTTGGGATTTTATTTGGATTATTTATTGCTTGGATGTCTCTAGATTTCGTAAAAACTATTAACCATTATATTCTGAACGATCGCTACGACAATTTTTGGGGTGCGATCGGAGAGAAATCGGGGGGATAAAAAGCCTTGCTTTTCCCAGTGAATAATTAGTAGTGCGCGGCTTCGCCGCGCACTACTAATTATTCACGTTACAACACTTATTCTTTCGGTGGGAAGGGAGTCGGTTCAACAGTTTCTTGTGGTAGAGAATTCTCTGCGACAAGAAACTGTTGTGGAATACCGATCTCAATCCCCTCTTGCTCCATAATTAACTTAAGACGACGACGGAATTCCCTCGCCACAGACCATTGCTGAAGCGGTTGTGTCTTGATCCAGATACGGATTAACATTCCTGAATGTTGCAAATCATCAATACCCAGAACGTCAGGTGGCTCAATAATTTTGGCTCGCCAAATATGCTCTTGATAAATCTCTTGGGCTAATTTTCGTAAGACATCTAAAGCGCGATCGGGGTTAGTTTCATAGGCAACACGAATCGTCAAATCCACCCTTGCCCAGTCTTTAGATAGATTCTGGATGATCGCAATAGAGCTATTAGGAATAGTAATCAATTGACCCTCGTTATTACGGATTTGGGTGATTCGCAGGTTCATATTTTCAACTAATCCCCCTAATTCGCCCACTACGATCACATCACCGACTGCATACTGATCTTCTAAAATAATCAAAAATCCATTAATTACATCCTTAATTAGCCCCTGAGCCGCAAAAGAAATGGCTATTCCCACGATCCCAGCCCCTGCTAACAGTGGAACTAAGTCAAACCCGATCGCAGAAAGAATCCCCAGAGTTCCTAGACATACTAAAACCAGATCGGTTACGTTTTTGAGAACTTGCGAAACCGTTGACACTCTCAGATCCAAGCGTTGATATGGCTTTAGCATCGCAAAATCCCTAGCCTTCAAGAAACCTGAGAAGCGCTCAATCAATAGGTTGCTGACCCGAATCAACAAATATGTGCCAAAGGCGATCGCAAAAATTTGCAAAGGAGTCGATAGCAGGAAAGATTGTAACCATCGACTATAGGGAAATAGTCCCAAAATGATAAAGCTGCCACCACCGACAAGACATAAATAGCTCAGTTGTAACGCCCGTCGTTGGAGATCGCTGAGATTAGCGCGTTGTTTTTGATATAGTTGTTGTTCCAAATCAGTAACAGCGACTGCATCAAGGTATGGCGGTGACGTATGTTCAATCTGTGCCTCAATCGTCTCCTGCTTTAACTTTAATCGTCCCTGCCAATAAACAATAGATCGCATTCCAAGGAGCATTGTCAGGATAATTCCCGCCGTAATTAACCCACGATTGATTAGAAATTGAGGTTGGCGCTCTTGTCTAGCTCTAACTAAAGCATCTCGGAGAACCTGAGCAATCTGATTCGCCCAGCCTATCGGATCTCGCCCCTGTAGTTGAGCATCTATACTTGTTACGGTCATTAGGTAACGATCGTTAATTGCAATTACTGGTTGATCGCTCTTTGGATCAATGCTGGTAATTACTTGCAAAGCATCAGGCTCAAAGTTGCTATTTGCAACACGATGTAGTTCATCTTCAATGCCCTTTAGGCGTTGCTCCAGCGGAAATCTTTGATTAAAAGTTGGAGCCGCTAGTACAAACAATTGATAGCCATCAAGTTTCACCACAGCATGATCAATTCTGGGCACATTAGCGGTGCTTTGCCCAGTCAGCCAATTTAGCTTTAAAAATTCAGATTGCCCCCAAGCGCTTTGATTAGTAGAAAAAATGATAGTTAGGGCGATCGCTAGAACACATAAAACAGCAGCATGTAAACACCTTTTCCAAAAGTGGAATTTAGATTGGATTGAATAGTTGAACATTGATTAAATCTTTCTCAAAACAAATAGATTCCCCTCATTGCCTCTACCAATTCGCAAATCCTGATCGAGATAGGTTGTCTCAAGCCATCCTTGTTGATCTTCTCTTTTAATTTGGAAATCGATCGCAAATAATTTCTTGGGCGATCGCAAAGTATCGATAAAACTATTTACATCCTGATAACCGATTAAAGTTTGTGAACCAGCCACTAAACGCTCAAAATTAACTTTAACTCGTTTCTCAGAAACTACCGTAAAATTTGCGCAAACACTCACTATTCCACTTAGTAATGGCAGTCCTTTAATCTCAGCCACGTTAAAAATTTTGCCTTCTGCCACGCGCAAACATTGATAAATATTGCCTAGTTTATAAAGCGGCAAGCGATCGATTCCTAAAAGTTCTTGGCTAGTTGTAAATAGCAATAACCAATTACCATCTAATAGCTCAGGTGTGTTATTTGGAGAAGAACTAGGATTTAATTCTTCAAGATAAGCAACAGCCGAAAAAATCATTTTACGTTGATTTTCGGACATTTGTAAGCCGCGATTCACAGGTGTGATCGCATTAATTAAATTTGCCTTGCGAGTATTACTAGTCATGATTTTATTTTAGACGCATCCAAACCAGACAGGATTGACGTAGATATGCATAGGGATCTTAGTGACCTAGAGCTAAAACCTGAACTAATTGCCGATTAATTAGGCTCAGACTTGATCTCATGGTTACACTTACCTACTGGCTATATGCCTTTTGATCAACGCTCAACATACAAAATTAGTAGTGTTTTGTGTAAGTCTTGTGTAAAACAATCAATATAGTGTACGCTATGTTACGTATTGACAAAAAACACGCTTGACGAATTTTAAATGATGTAGATATAAATTCGTCGTAAATCAGCGATCGCTAGTAAAGTTTATTGCTTTATTTCTCGTCTTTAAGATGAGACACTTTTGAACAAGCAATTTTAATGATGCGTAGGATCTAGAAGAGTCTTCTAGATGCAATTTTTTGCATGTCAAAATTAATTTTTGTAGTTAGATTCTATATATTTGAAAATAAATTTTGAACTCAATTCGAAATTAGGTAGAGATCGTATCCTATAATCTTTGCTCCCTACTTAATAGTTTAATTGAAATGCAAATTTTTTGGTCAAGTTTTAGTTAAAAATCAACTATTGAAGAAATTATTGATGGATTGCTGTTATCAGCATCCCAAAAACTGGGAACATTGGTAACACAATAGATTCACTTTTGGAAAAATACATTATTCGCGCTTTACTTGGTGAGGAAAAACCAACCTGTATGTTTAACATTAACAAAAAAGCTATTAAAGGAACTTCGTTCTATCGGTTGATAGCAGCGACATTGACAATAAGTGGGATGTCATCTTTATTTCCGTACCTTGTAATAGCTCAGGTTGTGCCGCCAACGCCAGCAAATACAGCAATCCTCAACCGCGCATCAGGTACTTATGTAGATCCAAATAATCCTGGCACACCCATTAACGCTACTTCCAACACCGTTACAGTAACTGTTGCAGAGGTAGCAGGTATTACAAATGTACCTGCGGGGATTATCGATGTCAACGGTGGTAGTGTCGCTCTCAATGACGTACTTAACTTTGACTTTTTAGTTACGAATACAGGAAATGCTCCTAGCAATATTGTCTTCCCAGCAGTTGCGAATATTACAACTGTAGGTCTAAACGCTGGTACATTGCAGTATCAACTAGATCTCAATAATGATGGCGATTTTCTAGATGCTGGTGAAGCTTTACAAGCTGGAGCATTTACCACCACCACACCAATTCCTGCGGGTAGCTCTGTGCGAGTCAGAGTTGTTGGCACGGTAACAGCAGGAGCCGCTGGCGCACCTGTCAGCGTCCAATTGGGTAATACTGGAGCCAATGACAACACTGCGGGCACTCAAAACCAACCAGACTCTGGCCTTGAGCCTCCTGCCGTAGGCGCTGACGGTACGAATGCTAATGAAGTTCGCACTGTTAACGTTGGTCCTGATGCACCTGTTAATGGTGAGCGCGAAGCTGCCGCAATTCAAGCAACCACGGTTGCTACTGCTGTTCGCAACATAGCCTTAGCTACTGCCCTAAAGGCAAGAACTGCTTACGATCCAGGCCCTACAAACGCAGTGACGGACGATCGCCTTACCTATCGTCTAAATTTAAGAGTAGCCACCACATCGCCAGTTCCTGCCCAATTTACCCCAGCGAACCTCGAAGGAACCACAGTTAATGTTGATCTTGTAGCCCAAACCCGTATCTTAGTTTCTGACGTGATTCCTGCACAAACAAGAATTGACGAAACATTTGATGCAGCCTTAAATTTACCAGCGGGTTGGCAAGCAGTCTATCAATATACAGCGACCGCCGCAGGTACTATTCCCGTCGTCAGTACAGCCCCAGGAGCCTTGCCAGCCGCAGCGTGGTCAACTACCGCTCCAACTGCTGGGACTGCACCGAATGTTGTCCGTGTTGGCTATATTTTTACAGGGATACTTGCTCCAGGCTTTACTACTGAGTTAGTTGCTAACGCTTTCCAATTCAGGGTAATTACAACTGGACTGCCCCCAGCAACAGGTGGTGTGATTAATAATATTTCCCAAGTGTTTGGGGAAACCGTAGGTGATCCCACCAATCGCGTGGTCTATGACGAATCAGGTGACCAAAACCCCAACAACTTTGAAGGAGTCACCCCTCCAGCCCCTGAAGGTACATTATTCACCCCTGCTACAGATAATGGTGTACCCAATCCAGCCACCCAAAGTACAGATCCAAATAACAACAACACAGGTACAGGACCTGGTGGGGAAGTCAACATTTTCCCAATTGTTCCAGCAGGCGGCATTCTCAATGGACCAAACAATGTCCCTGGTGCGATCGGACCAAGTACGACTAACCAAGATGACTTTACAAATCGTTCCACTGGCTTGACAGCGCCAGAGTCAGTCCCTGGACAAGTCGTTGCGTATGATCCACCACCGATTATTTTTAACAACACGTTCCAAAATCCGCCCAGCAACACAACCAACCTAGATACAGTCCGCCTGTTGCCATTGCCTCCAAACAATGCATCTGTACCAGGTGTTTCACAACAGCCAGCCGCAGATATTCCCGATGGCTCTAGAGTAACGATTACTTTTGGAACCCAGATCGCGGTTTATGATTATACAGCAGCAGGTGGCTATGTTCTCAACGTAGGATTAAGTTCTGGATTGCCTGTTAGCCCGACGCCAAGCATTCTGGTCAACGCTCTAGCGCCTAATGTCCTGAATAACTATACTGTCTCGCTTGATTTACCTCCTGGACCTCAGAATACACTTCTATCCGTTGACCGTTTCATTGCAAATGGAGCCGATCGAGCAGGATTTAATGTGCCGATTGTTGCTTTTGTGGATAACGATAACAGTGGAGGCTTTTTAGCCTTGAATGATCCGATCTTTAACATCACAATCGATCGCGGTTATACAGGTTATGTAAGATTGCGGAAGCAGTCTCAAGTGTTGCAAGGCACTAATCCTCGCGCTGTTACCGCCGCAAATGGCACACTTGATGAAACAGCCAAGACCGCAGAACCAGGCAATATAGTTCGCTATGTGGTTGAGTATGTCAACTTCTCAACACCTCTAGCTGCTGCTGGCGCAGGTAGCGTAGTCCTAGATGCTGCGAATTTGGTGATTACAGAAAATGGCGCAACTGGAGTGAACAACTGGGCAGGGGTATCGTTACACTTCAACAATCCCGCAGTGGTTGGTGGATTTCCTCAAAACACCTTTGCGTCACAAGGCTCTGTTACTTATGATGGTGCAGCCATTCCAGACCCAGCTACAGGAACTGCGATCACGACTTATGTAAATAATGTCGGCACGATTCAACCTGCAACTAATCCAGCTATCTTACAAGGCGTTTTACGCTTCCATCGTCAGTTGCAATAGCAACTGAGGCTATGCCCATTTACAAATGAGCATAGCCTCAGTTGTAAATGGGAAATTAAGCTCATTAAAGTCTTTGGATTTTCAATTTGTCATAAACAAATTGAAAATCCCTATATAGATCATGAAAAGAGAGTCAATTCTTTTTTAGATATAGACAGACTGATGAGAATTTATCGAAGTTTAGGAGCCTATTATGAAAAAATTTGAAATTAAACCATTGTATCTAGCTCTTGGTGCTGTGATACTACCTATGTTGCTATTGTCTACTGCGATCGCAAGTAACAATAGTTCTACTAACGTTTCTGAATCGGATTCGCGGGTAGCTCAACAGCAGCAACCTGTGGAATTATTATTAGCAGCCGAAAAACGCCAAATCAGCCGTGATGAATCAGGCAAAGAAAAAATTTCTTGGAATGCCCTACCTTCTAATTCCCAAGTAATTCCTGGCAGTGTTTTGCGCTACACAGTGACAGCGAAGAATAACACTAGTCGAAATATGCGTAATCTTACGGTGATTCAGCAGATTCCCAATGGAATGGTCTACATCATCCAATCTGCAACTGCGTTAAATACCTCAGGTGCTAAATTGGAATTTAGTATTGATGGCAGTAAAACTTTTTCGACTCAACCAATTGTTCGAGTACGTCTTCGTGGTGGCAGGATCGAAGAGCGTCCCGCCCCAGCCGATGCCTATACCCATGTACGCTGGGATTTTGGAGAAGCTTTACCAGCGAATTCTAAGATGATGGTGGCTTATCAAGTCCGTGTTAAGTAGTTGAGGTGATGATGCACCGTGCTTTGCACGGTGCATCATCACCCATGATTAAAACTGATTTATTCCGATAGAATATCTAGAGTGATGGAACTTTGATGAATATGCGATCGCTCAAAAAAATAATAAAGCGATATGCTTTCTTTTTCTGGTTATGGCTGGGAAGTTTAGCGTTATGTCTTTGCTTAGCGAATGGCGCTGCTTACGGTCAAGCGCGAAACTTTGGAATTCAAAATCGCGCAAGCGGTAGCTATGGCACTCCAGGTGTAGCTACTCCAGTTCAAGTTTCTTCGCCCTTAAATACTATTAATGGCGATCGCCTCATCGATCCTCTAGGACAGATACTCGATTGTGCTGGTAATGAGTTTGCTGATTACACTGGCTTTACTGTGGGTTTATATCAAGCTGTTGGCAGTGGTGGCGAAATCGGTGCTCCTATTGCCTTAACCCCGACTAATCCGCCAAATACAGTCCTACCCGAAGGGCTTGCCCCTAATATCTTAAACGTCAATCCATACTCGATCACTAATGCGGCAGTAAATGGCAGACGTGGTATATATAATTTTTTGTTAAATGGAGCGCAAAGAGCCGCAGGCAGCACCTATATCTTGGTTGTGAATCCACCTACTAATCTCGCGCTCGGACAACGTCGAATTCGGATCGTAATTGGCACACAGAATGGACTTCTTTTACCTTATACCGCGACAGCCGTAGACGGTAGACCGATCGGGATAGATGGGGTTTTCTCGGTTACGGAGAATGTAGTTATCAACAATGCTGCCCAAAATGCTTTGTCGCTAATTGCGTTGCAACTTAATTCAGCTTTGTCCGTGTGCGAAGCCCGCGAGGTTCAAATTATCAAAACAGGCGATCGGGCTGCTGCTGAGCCAGGAGATATTGCATCCTATCGTCTGACGATCAAAAATCTTACAACTACGACATTAATCAATCCAGTTATTACAGATTCTCTACCGATCGGATTGCGATATGTACAAAATTCTGCAAGGGCTTCTGTTAATGGGAATTTAGTCCCAGTTGTAGTTCAGGAAAATGGTAATAACTTGTCCTTTGCGATTCAAGCACAAATACCTGCTGGCAATGTAAGTGCTTTGGTTGCCTATGCAGTCACTGTTACTCCCGATGCTGTGAGGGGAACTGGTCGAAATTCTGCTGCGGTCTCGGCAATTAGAGCCGATAACAATTATACCGTTCGCGATGGTCCCGCCCTTTTTACGATGCGAATCCGTCCTGGCATCGTTTCTGATTGTGCCACTTTAATTGGAAGAGTATTTGTGGATAAAAATTTTGATGGAGAACAGCAGAGCGGTGAACCAGGGATTCCTGATGCTGTAGTGTTTATGGATGATGGCAATCGTATTGTTACTGATGCAAATGGACTATATTCAGTTGCCAATGTCATTCCAGGTGCTCGTACTTTGGTGTTAGATATAAGTTCTTTGTCAGGGTATACCCTAGCTCCCAACTTATACTTTATCGAACGCAACAGTCAGTCTCGACTTGTGCGCCTATCCCCAGGTGGCTTGGCTAGAGCAAATTTCGCGGTAACTCCAGCATTTAAAGGTGTTGGAGGGCAACAATAATGAAATCTGTATCTAAAGCCAAACTAAAATCTCAATTGTGTTTGCATTTGCTCGGCTTCCTAGGTTTGTGGCTAGGCATGACCGCATCTAGTGCAATCGCCTCAAACAATTCCGTTGTCGATGACGCAAGATCGTTAGAAGAATCTACTCATGAGGTCGATCAACTCTCGCTAGCAACTGACTCAAACCTTAAACAAACCCCCATACCAAACCTCACAAGTAACCAACCAGCGTTACAAATCGCAGTCCAAACCAATAATCAACCAGAGAACAGTTCGGCAACTCCTGAACCACCACAAGTTCCTCCCACAGTAAAGAAAGATCAAGTTACCTCACAAGTAACAATTCTTTCACCTGCGAACCAATCTCTGATGGATGTCCCCGCAACTACGGTCATTTTACGGATTCCCGTTGGTACGGAAGTGGAACTATCAGTTAATGGTAGAAAGGTAGATGCGAATGCGATTGGTCGTTCTGAGGTTGATACTAATGCGGGCATCGTCACCCAAACTTGGTATGGTGTGGCTCTAAATGAAGGTGAGAACAAGATTACCGCTAAGTTAGTTGGTAGTGATGTTAGTCAAAGTGTGGCAGTGCGCTTGCGTGGGGCGGCGACAAAAATTCAAGTAAGCACACTAGAGTCTCGTATTCCCGCCGATGGTCGAACTACTGCCACGGTACAGGGTTTATTATTAGACGAAAAAGGCGATCGCTCTAATCGTAGTGCCGTTGTGACCCTTACCGCTAGTGAAGGTGAATTTATAGGAAATGATGCTCGACCCGATCAACCAGGCTTTCAAGTAGAGGCAAGAGAAGGTCAATTTACTGCACTCCTGCGCTCTGGGCTTACTTCTGGTAATGCTATCATTCGAGCCAGCTCCGTAATTAATAATCTCGAAGTTGAAGCCTTTACCCAACTGCAACTAGAAACTAACCTGCGCCCTTCGATCCTCACTGGGGTAGTTGATTTTCGGATAGGAGCAAGAGGCACTGATTTCTATCGAAGCTTTCGAGATTTCTTGCCTACTGACGGCAATAATTCCACTAATGTTGATTTTTATGCAGCAGCCTTTGGGACGGGCAAAGTTGGAGAATGGCTGATCACGGGAGCATTTAATACCCGTCGGACTCTTAACGAAGATTGCGAAGGTAGAAGCCGACTATTTCGAGATATTCAGTTTTGCAAACAAAATTATCCTGTCTATGGAGATAGCTCAACTTTAACTACTGAGACACCCTCTTTAACTAGTATCTTTTTGAGAGCGGAGCGCACTTCTCCTGTGCCTAATGCAGGTACTGATTTCTTAATGTGGGGAGACTTCCGTACCGAAGAATTTGCCAGTCGTTCTCAAGAATTCACAGCTTTTACCCGACAGTTCAATGGACTAAAGTTCAACTATAACTTTGGCGATTTGCAAGCTACAGGGCTTTACAGCAGTACTACACGAGGATTTCAGCGGGATATTATCCCTCCCGATGGCACAAGTGGCTTCTTCTTTCTCGCTCGGAGGTTAGTCACGCCTGGTAGTGAAAATGTATTTATCGAATCAGAAGAGCTGTTGCGCCCTGGAAATATTGTGCGCCGCGTCAAGCTTAATCGCAGTCAAGACTATGAGATTGACTATGATCGCGGTTCTCTGCAATTTCGCCAACCAATTCTCCAAACTGATATCGGCTCAGGTGGTGAAACCCTCGTTAGACGCATTATTGTCTCCTATGAATATGACAATGAAGGTGGCACTAGCAACGGTAGTAATAACAATAGTATCTATGCAGGTCAGTTGCGTTATCACTTCGGTCGCGAGCTTGGCGCAGAGAGTTGGTTAGGCGTTAATTACTTTAAAGAAAATCAAGGAGCTCGTGACTTTCAGCTTTATGGAGCTAATGCTCTAGTTTCCTTTGGCAAAGATTCTTATCTGATTGCAGAATATGCGCGATCGCAAAATAACTCCAGTGACTTGTCTGCACCTGTCTCTGGTTCTGCTTTTCGATTTGAAGCAGTTAGCGAATTTGTAGAGGGAATTATCGCTAAGGCTTTCTATCGCCAAACGGATACTGGTTTTGTCAACAATGCCACGATTAGTTTTGTTCCAGGACAGACAAGGTTAGGGCTAAATATTGATGCGAAGATTTCCGATGCTACTACGATCAGGGCTTCCTATGAGCGGGAAGAGAATCGTGGTGTCGCTCCTCAGCCATTCACGCTTAGTAGCTTCCTCAACCTCAATCCTCAATCTACGCCAGGCACTCCCGTTGACAACCAGCTCAGCACATTTAGTCTGGGAGTTCTACAAAAGCTGGGTTCGGCAACTGCTGAACTCGACTTTCTATTGCGAGACCGCCAAGACAACTTAAACATGACGTTCTCTGGCGCTTCTAGCCAATTGAGATCGCGTTTAACTGTGCCAATTCTCGACAATTTAAAATTTATTGCTCAGAATGAAATTAGTCTATCTAACTCGCCTGACACCATTCTGCCTGACCGTACAGCCCTAGTTCTGGATTGGCAGGTAATTGAAGGTATTAGTTTACGAGTAGGACAGCAATGGTTTAGTAGCGGTGTGCTTGCTGGCAGCAGTTTTACTACTGGCGAAGTTGTGGGCAATTATAAAGTATTCCCCGACACCACTCTTTCGGGACGATACACTTTGGTGGGTGGCGCAAATACGACCACCACCCAAGGAGCGATCGGCTTAAATCAGCGTTTAGTAATTGCCCCAGGGTTAAGAGTTGAGTTCGGTTACGAACGGATTTTTGGAAATGACCAAGTTCAGAATTCGGCGGGAGTGACGCAGGTGTTACAGCCTCTAACCACTGGCTCTAATACTTCTTCCCTTGCGCTTCAAAGTGGCGATAACTACAACATTGGCTTTGAATATACCGACAACCCTGATTTTAAAGCAAGTGCGCGTTATGAATATCGGATATCTTCAGCTGGTGCAAACTCAGTTATTAATGCTTCGGCACTCGGTAAGATCAGCCCTTCGCTCACTGGGCTACTGCGTTATCAGCGATCGGGAATTGCTAACCAAACGATTAACAATTTTGGAGATACCTCTAGTTTACGTTTGGGATTAGCCTATCGAGATCCTGCTAATGATGCCCTTAATGCTCTATTACGCTATGAATATCGCCAAAACCCTAGCAGTATTCCTGAAAGCTTTATTGGTGGTATTGGCTCAGGCTCAGAAGAGCATGTTCTAGCGCTCGAAGCAATCTATTCTCCAAACTGGCAATGGGAATTTTATGGGAAATATGCTTTGCGCAATAATACTTCCTACTTGGCACAGGACTTAATTGGAACATCGGCGATTAATTTGGCACAGTTGCGTGCTACCTATCGACTTGGCTATAACTTCGATCTCACAGCTGAGGGCAGATTGATCAACCAACCGACCGCAGGATTTAATGAAGTTGGCTTTGTTACTGAACTCGGTTACTATGCTACACCCAACTTGCGCTTTGCTCTGGGCTATAGTTCAGGTGCAGTGAATAATGACCGCGATTTCAGCGGCACACGCTCAGCAGGTGGAATTTATGCAGCGGTAACATTCAAGCTCAATGAACTATTTGATGGATTTGGGCTACAGAAGATTGCGCCACCGCAGCAGAAAGAACCGCTCGATCCTAGCGTCGCCATTGAATTACCCGTTAATCCGAAGAAAGCTGGTACTACGACAGCATCGGTTCCTAGTAATCTGTCTGAAGTAGTCAGAGTGTCGCTTGCTCAGCCCGTAGAATTTCCAAAATCTCAAATTAATTTGTCACCGATTAACCAAGTGGTTTTGGATAACTTAGTAACGGTCTTACGAGAATATCCTGCTCTTAATATTGATGTGCATGGTCGTTTAGCATCGCTCACTGAGGTAAGTGCGAATAGTCCTGATGCTCAGAGACTGAGTAAAGTGCGTGCGTATTTGCTCCGCCAAGGCATTGATGGTAGTCGGATTACGATGCGATCGCTGGGTGCTCCAGAAATTGACGATAAGCCCCAAGTTCTTCTTGCTCTCGGCGGCACAAGAGAGACCTTTACGCAAATATCAGATCGGATTAAGCAAGGCAATGGCAGTAGTATTCTTCAGAATGTCCTACCTAACGACTTGTCTAGCGTATCTGCTAATTCACCAGTTGCTTCTAGCCCTCTGCGAGTTCAAGCTATCTCACAACGGATTGAGTTTGCTCCAGTTGGCAAAATGACCGATCCTAGCAATGCCAATCTTGATTTGTTGATTAGTCGAATTGTCAATGACCCAGAGGTAGCAGTCGAGTTGCAAGGTAATCTTGATGGCTCGGAGCTTGAGGTCAATCGTTTGATGGGACTACGCAGCTATCTAATTCAAAAGGGCATCGCGAGCGATCGCATTCTGATTAGTCCTGCAAATAGCGATACTGCAAATAGCAATACCGCCAATAGTATTACACTCACCCTTGCAAATTTGGAAGGAGTACCGATCGCCCAATTGCCTAACGGTTCCACACCTGCGAAAACGATCGCGCAACAAAATAACGATAATCGTCTTAGTCTAAATCTACCGAGTTTGGGAATAACCCCATCCTCTTTACTCAGTCAACTTCTTGCCCCTGAGAACTATAGCCGCCAGATTCTAGGATTATTACCTAGTCCGCAACTGCTAACGATGCTGTTAGAACCGCAAGCTCAACCAGCTCTGCTATCAACTAACTTCTCAACTTTCCTATCTAGTTTCCCATCACCTGAAACTGCACCGCGTTGGTCATTTATTCCTTCATCTCAAATCCTTTCTCTCTTGTTGCCTGATCCTAATGCAGCGCCTGAGAGACAGCCTGATTTAATTGCTGACGATTCTAAACGCGACTCGAATACCCGCCGTTTAGTGTCAGCCTTGAACTTCCTGCTCAATCGCGATCGCGATGTGCTGACGGCTCTGTTGCGATCGCTTAACGAGAATCAACCTGAACTACGCGGCGAAATTATCCGACCTGAACTATTTGAAGAGGGCAAACCATGAAGAGAAGACTTACCCTCGCTATTTTGATGATGGCAGAGTTTCTATCTTTGTTTCTAAGTGAACAATTGATCGCTCAAGCGCAGACATCATCAGAAAAATCCCCATCATCACCATTTCTAACGCTCAACGTTAATAGCAATCGTGATGATAATCTGCGCGATCGCGAACTGACTCTGCGTGAGGCGATTCTGATCGCCAATGGTACTCTCCGCACCGATCAACTCACTCCTGCTGAACTTGGTCAAGTTGTACCCCGTCAAGGTCGCCACCAGATTCAATTTCAAAATCTTGAGATTCCCAAGATTCAGCTAACAAGTGCTTTGCCTTCCCTACTTGTGCCAATGGCGATCGATGGGACAACTCATCCCGCCTACAAAGAAGAAACAAGCTTTGCCCAAGAAATTTCGATCCCAGTCCCAGTAGTAACGATTACTCCTGCTGCTGGAGCCGAAATTTTCCGAGGTTTGACCATCACCAGTGATGATGTCTTAATTCGTGGTCTGAGCATCTACGGATTTACCTCGCGGCACTTTGAAACTGCTGTTACTCCTCTAGGCGATATCTTCATTTCCCATCGCTTGCCGCCACCAGATACTACGCAGCAGCAGCAACCCGCTCAAGACTTTTCCTTTTACGATCGAGATCGCCCTGCTTATCGTGTGACGATCGAAAATAACTGGCTAGGGATTCCGCCCGATGGGTCGATGCCATCTCAGCCTTCTGCTTTTGGGGTATATCTGTTTCATGGCATTGAGGCAAATATTCGTCGGAATCGGATTGCTAACCATGAAGGCAGTGGCATTATTACCGCCGTTGATACCAGAGACTCCATCATTCAAGAGAATGTAATTGAAGGTAATGGTTTTGATGGAATGCCTGATGCAATTCGGCTTGAAGGAAGAATTGCGGGAATGCAGGTGCGATCAAATATTATTTGTGGCAATGCAGGTTCGGCGGTATTTTTATTTAAGCCTGAAGGTGCAATTAAGGTTCAAGATAATACTGTGAGTTTTAACGCCCGTTTCTTTCGCCGCTCTGCTATTTATTTAATGGGACGCGGACATATCGTTAGCAATAATCGCATTAGTAATCAAGCGGGATCGGGTGTAACCGTGGCAGCTTTTCCTGCTAGCGATCGCAATTTGATTCGTCAAAATCAATTTCAATTCATTGAAGGTTTAGATATTGATTTAATCTCTCGTCGCAATGTCAGTGAACGGGATTTCCGCACAGGTGATGGACGTAACCCTAAACGTGACTCCCATTTTCGGCGAGTTGATACGGCTAATGGGGCGATCGATGCTCCAGAATTTCGGGCAGATCGATTTAATCGCATTGACGGCAAGGTCGGCATCGATGGCATCGCTGACCCCAATACAGAAATTGATCTCTATCGATTGCGGGGTGGTGGTTTATATGAGTTGCTGACCACGCTCAAAACTGATGCTAAAGGTAACTTCAGTACTAGTCTAAATAACCTTAAAGTCGGCGATACCCTCAGCGCGATCGCAACTGATCTTGAATTTGGCACATCGGAGCCTGCTCGCCCCGTGCGCATTAGTGATCTCAATACCCCAATTCCAGCTTCTCCGCCCGAAACCCGCTCTCAGCCACAATGCACGACTCCTCCACCAGTCATTGTCGAGACTCCACCAGAGCCGCCAGCAGCTTTGCAACTGCCACGCCAAGTTCACTTTGCCCTCGATAAAGATTTCATCAGTCCTATCTCTGCCAAGATCATCGACAAATTCGTAGTAGTCCTCAAGCAATATCCCACAATCTCTGTTGAGTTAGTCGGACATACTGACCCTAGAGCCAATGATGCCTACAACTTAGATTTAGGATTAAGGCGTAGCCGATCCGTCAGTAACTATCTACGCCGTCAGGGGATAGGCTCAGAACGGATCACCATTCGCACCCTTGGAGAGCGCCAAAGGCTAACCAATCAAAATAACATCACTAATTACGCTCGCGATCGGCGAGTAGAATTCTTCCTCCAAAATATGCAAGGGGTGGAAATTCAGCTACTAGACCAACAGGACGACATTCAAATCGAAGGAAAAGGAAACTAATAGATCATGAGGAGAACATTTACCCCAATCCCTGCTTTCAATCGGCTTCTACGAAACTTTAGCCTATTTCTTCTGAGCTTTGTCTTTGCGATCACACAGCACCTGTGGCTGCTACCTCCACCATCCTTTGCCCAAGCATCCTCCCAGATCGCGATTCTGAATAGTTTTACTCCCAATAACAATGTTATTCCTGGCTCAGACTCAGTCTATCGCGTGACTTTGCGAAACTCCACAGGTGCAGCAATCACGATCACATCGCTGAACCATACCTTAGTTGGTGCTCCTGGTCCAATCACCATAACGAGTGCTACACCTACTGCAAATACCTGTGGTGGTGCTGGGACTGTGAATCTTATCGCTGGTACTGAACCTGCCTCTGGCGGCGGCGGTGGTACATCAGGTTCCTATAGCATTGCTGGATTTACGATCCCTGCGGGTGCACCTGGGCAATGCTTTATCGAATTTCCCGTTCGAGGATTTGTTTCTGGCAACCATACCGACACAATTAATACTGGTGATTTGGTAACCAGTGTTGGTACAAACGCCGATCCTACCAGTGCCACTCTTCAGGTTCGCACTTTTGCTGCGGCTACTCTCAATAAAGCTTTTGCTCCCAATACTATTCCTGGGGATGGTCGATCGCTAGTCACGATTACAGTAACAAACCCCAACAACTTCCCCCTTACTGGGACAACCGTTCCACCCACTTTAGTTGATGCCTTACCAGCCGCACCTTCGCAACTGTTTGTAGATACCCGCGGGGGTGCTCCACTACCAACTACTACTTGTGCGGGCGGGACTGCTAGCAGCATAGCGGGTGACACCTCAATTCAGCTCACGGGCGGTACAATTCCTGCTAATGGAAATTGTACGATTACCTTCCCTGTCACCTCTGCCGTCGGTGGAACTTACACAAATACTATTCCCGTTAATACCCTAAACACCCAGAATCGGATCAGCAATAGCAACGTTCCCAGCGCTACGCTTACCGTGCAGACCGCAGTTAATATAACTAAGGGCGGTCTGCCTAATAATATGCCTGAAGGAAACATTCAGACAATCACAATTACAGTGACTAACGGTGGTGCTCAGATTACGGGTTTAGTTGTCACCGATCCTTTGCCAGCACTCCTAGAAATTGCCCCGACACCGAATGCAAGAACTACTTGTATTGCGGGTGGAGCACCTACACCTTGGGCAACTCAACCCACTGCTGGGGCTAATACCTTTACTCTTAACACTGCTAATTTAGGCGCGGCAGCGATAGTACCTGCGTCTGATCCTGTTACTAATACGTTGGGTAGTTGCCAAATACTAGTGGATGTCCGAGCGCGGATTGGGGCGATCGCTAGTCTTCCTAATCCTGAAGTGGGAAATGCCGCGACTAATACGATTAATCGCACCACAGACTTTAGTAACGCTGAAGGACGTGTACCGCCCACTGATGCTACCGATCCCTTTACTGTAATTGCGGGACTTAATGTTGCCAAGACTTATATTCCTCCCGTAATTGCGCCTGGAAGCACTACTAGAGTGAGGATCAGAGTTACCAACCGATCGCCAATTGCAGCCACAGGAGTGAGTTATACCGACAACTTACCAACAGGCGGTGGACAGCAATTAGTGGTTGCGACCTCCCCAAATCCCACCTCTACTAACTGTGGTGCGCCAACACTTACAGCAACCGCAGGTAGTACTTCGGTTAGCTTGTCTGGCGGAACGATCGCAGCGGGAGCGAATTGCGATTTCTTCTTTGATGTCTTTGCTCCATTAGGTACTCCTGTAGGTACTACCTTTGACAACATTATTCCCAATAACTCTATTAATAATAATGAAGGGTTAGATAGCAATGGTGTAACTGTCACTGAAGGCAGGCTGACAGCAGCTTCGCGGGTTAACGTTGCTAAGGTCTTTAATCCCACACCAGTTGGTCGTGGTAGACCTTCTCAAGTAACCATTACGATCACCAATAACCGCCGCAGTCTGGCGGGTGTAGCGGAACCTCTCACGAATGTAGCAATCACTGATCCGCTACCTGCTAATTTACAAGTTGCCACTCCTCCTAACTCATCCAATACTTGCGGTGGAACGTTTACACCAATTGCGGGTAGTACGAGTGTTTCCCTCACTGGAGGTGGTATTGCTGCTAGTGCTAGCTGCCTACTTCGATTTGATGTAATTGAGATAGATCAAACCTTTGCCAACTTCCCAACTCCCCAAACCTATAGCAATACTCCCACCGCGTTTAGTAATAATGAAGGTGAGCCAGCCACTCTGCCTACTGCTAACTTAGTAGTGATTTCACCCCTAAGTGGTACGAAAACCTTTCAATCTCCTTCTGTAAGTGCCAATGGTACATCCAGAGCCACAATTCAATTCAATAATACAGAAGATATTGCTCTCACTAATCTGACCTTTACGGATAGCTGGGTGCAGACGAATACGATTATTGCGACTGTTCCTAACTTTCAGACTACTTGTGCAGGTGGTGCTTTTAGCGCGATCGCAGCTAGGACATTTACCTTCTCAGGTGGTACGTTACCCGCAGCAGTGGGTGGTGTTGATGGGATTTGTACAGTATCCTTTGATGTCACGATTGATGGTACAGGTGGTGCAACTTTTACAAACACCTTGCCACCAAACTCTGTTACAACTACACAAAGCTTCTCTAACCCAGCAGCAATTAGCGGAACCCTTAATCGTGTTATCAATGATTTGACGATCAACAAATCATTTGCCCCCAATGCTTTAAACTCTGTCGGCGATCCCTCGGTCTTAACAATCACGATCCAAAATCCTGGTGTGGGTGGTATTACCGCGACAAATTTGGCGTTTGTAGACACGATGGCTACGGAAATTTTAGTATTTCCTACGCCTACTGCCACAACTACTTGTGGTGGCACAGTATTATTGCCAGGTGTTGCCAGACCAGCAGGTTTTGCGGGTGCTGCAACCTTGGGAGTAAATGAATTTGGCTTAGTCAACGGTACTCTCAATGCTGGCGCAACCTGTACGATCACTATCCGTACTACTCGGAATACAGCAGGTAACCGTACCAATACATTGCCAGCCAATAGCATCGTTACTCGTGAGGGTACGACTAACAATGCCGCTGCATCAGCGACCCTTAACGCATTGCCTGCTCTTAACGTTTCCAAGGATTTTCTTCCAAGCTCGGTTGCAGGTGGTCAGATTAGCCGTCTGACTGTAACCATCCAAAACCGTCAAACTACTGGCGAGTTAGGTGGTCCTTTGAACAATATCCGCTTTACCGATGACTTACCAGCAAACGTGAGGGTAGCAGGTACACCTAATGCCACAACTACTTGTACTAATGGTGTGTTTAATCCAGTATTGGGTGGAGGAGAAACAACCTTCACTTTGCAAGGCTTTGAGCTACCTTTCAATACGACCTGTACTGCGGCGATCGATGTGGTCTCCTCTATTGCAAATACTTACACCAACACTATTCCTACTGCAAATGTGCAAGCAACCTTGCAAACCACTATTGGCGGTGGTACGACAACTTCCAATGGGCCCGCAACTGCGAACTTAGTTGTCACATCTACCGCTTTACCTCCTGAAGTAGTTTTGTTGAAACGAATTACGCGAATCAACAATACCGACATTACTGGTTTTGACGATGGGCCTGGAACAGATGACAATGATGCTAGATGGCCAAGTCCAACCTCAGATTCTTTGCGTGGAGTGATCAGTCAACCTAATGTTCGACCTCAGGATGACGTAGAGTACACAATCTATTACTTAAATCGCGGTCAAAGCAATGCAGGCAATTTAAGAATTTGCGATCCAGTTCCTGCAAATACCAGCTTTATAGCCAATGCTTTTAATGGTTCTACTCCCACTGATGGCGGATCATCTGTGGATCTAGGCATTGTCTTGCAGACAGGGACGGTTATAGGCGATCGCCGATTTCTAACAGGTGCTAACGATGTACCCGATCGCGGTCGATACTACGATCCTGCCCTAGGCGAAGTGCCTGCTTCGGCAGGTCTAGAGCGATGCCCTGATCCTAATAATCCTGTGGTTTCAATTACTACCAATGCCAATGGTATTGTGGCTGTTAATGTCACCCGCACCACAGGAGCGCCCACTTTCCCTGCTGTCCCCAATGCTACAGCCGCTGGAACACCTCCCACCTCCTATGGATTTGTGAGGTTTAGAGTAAAAGTCCGTTAGAACAAAAAAGGAAAAAGCCCGTCATTATGGCGGGCTTTTTCCTTTTCGATAAATAACGCAAAATCGTTGATTATCCTTGACGAGCTTTGAACTTTGGGTTTGACTTACAAATGACATAAATTCTGCCGCGACGACGCACAACTTTGCAGTCCTTATGGCGAGTTTTTGCCGATCTGAGGGAGCTAACAACTTTCATGAACTAATGCCTAACGTTTACTGATGATCAAAATTTTTGACACGGCTTTTAATCTTAACATGATTATTGACCAGATTTTAAAGACAATTTAAAACGAGCGCTAAGCGCTCGTTTTAAATTGTCTCCACATGGTCGCGTTTAGCCAATCCAGTGCTATGCTTGCAAGCATAAATTTGCTCAATTCCAATAATTAATTTTATTCTTGTAATGCTGCATCCAACTGCCATTCCTTACTTGGTCGCCTTTGCAGTATCTGCGATCGTGGTGTGGCTGAGTACGCCGATTATTCGACATTTTGGTCTTAAAGCAGGATTAGTAGACAAACCTAACCACCGTAAAATGCATACAACGCCAGTTGTGCGTGTTGGCGGGGTTGCCATTTTTTTGGGTAGTGTTAGCGCTTTATTGCTAGTTTGGGTAGGAGGATACTTTGGGATATTACCGCAAACTAGAGAATACGAAGTTTGGGGCGTAACCATCGGTGGCGCAGCCTTTTTCCTGATTGGATTTGCTGATGACCTGTTTAACTTACCGCCATTACCCCGCTTACTTGCTCAGCTAGCAGTATCCGCCGCCGCATGGCGCGTGGGCGTGAGAATAGATTTTATCTCAGTGCCATTTATTGGCATCATCAAATTTGGTTGGTTCAGCTTGCCAATTACGATGGTTTGGCTGTCGGGCATGGCAAATGCGATCAATTGGTTGGACGGACTTGATGGACTCGCCGCAGGAGTAACCACGATCGCCGCAGCCGTAATTTTAATTACTAGTTTATTTATGAAGCAACCTGCGGCGGCTCTTATTGCTGCTGCACTAGCTGGCGGATGTCTCGGCTTCTTGCGCTACAACTTCAAGCCTAAAGGCTCTGCGGAAATCTTTATGGGCGATGGTGGTGCTTATTTCTTGGGGTTTACCCTTGCAGGTGTTAGCGTCATTGGACTGGTCAAGGCAGTGGCGACGGTGGCGCTTATTATGCCCTACATGATTCTTGCTGTGCCAATTGTGGATGCGACTGCGGTAATTTTGCAGCGAATTAGGCGAGGTGAGTCACCAATGTCTGCGGGCAAGCAGCATTTGCACCATCGCTTAGTTCAAGCTGGTGTATCAAAAAGGCTCACGGTTTTATTTATCTATGCCCTCACCCTCTGGGTTGGTAGTATCGCGATGGCGGTTTCAGGGATGCCTGCGGGCGGAACCTATGCGGCGATTAGTACTTTATTGATGGCTTATGCTTGCTTTAAAGTCTGGCAAAGGATTAGGGCACAAGAACTGCGATCGCAAAAAGAACAGTCAATAAGCGATCGATAAAACAAAAAAAGGAGGTGCAAAGCACCTCCTTTTTTTGTTTTAACAGCCTGTTTTAGCTTTTTCGTTTATTTTCTGATGCGAGGAACTAAACAAATACCGTGAATCCCTATTGAGACAATTATCAGGCTCAGAAGTGTCCAAACTCCATCTGCAAAAAGATTGATTCGCTGGATGTTTTGCATTGCTTCGGTGGCAAATAAAGTTTCTAGACTGGATTTACTCTGAACTGCATTTGCAAAGGGGATATAAGCTTGTTGTAAGTCATGCCAATCTGCTAAAGCATGATATCCAAAGATCAAGACTCCCAATACACCTGGCAAAATTGTAAATATTGCCAGTAATAAATAACGCAATGATTGAAATTCCATAACTAAGATTTAGATGAGCAGAATAAAAGTCTAAATGCAAAGAAAAAAATTGAATTAATCTATTATTTACCTAAATGTAATTCCATTTCTTTACGAACTAGCTTTTTTACATCTTCAAGATGTTGTCTCAATCGTGTCAGCTCATTCTCAGCAAAAGCTAAATGGCTCTATCTCTCTAGCCTATCATCACCGCTCAATGCCCTAAGCTGAGACTTATGTTCGGTGATTTCTTCTACCAATGCATCTACATTATCCTCATTAGCTTCAATATAGTTCATATAGTTCGATACTTTCTCCAATCTCTTTATGAAATCGTCCATTTTCTCCTAATATCTCCATTAAGTCAGATTATGCTTGAAATCTAAAAAAAGAGGCGCAAAGCGCCTCTTTTTTTAGATTTCAAAGCCTGTTGCGGCTTCTTCGATCGCCATTTTATGCATCACTTTTGCTAGCTCGGCAGCTACTTCAGGACGGGAGAATTCAGGAGGAGGACATTCGCCACGACGGAGCATTTCGCGGACTTTTGTACCAGAGAGATGTACTCGCTCTTCGGGAAGACTGGCGCTGGTCTTAGTGGTTGCCATGCCCTGAACCCGTTTGCAATAGAAAGCATGTTCAAACATCAAAGGAATAATGCCTAGTTCGCCATCTTCAAATTCATAGAAAATATGTTGTGCATCATAGGTTCCGTAATAGTCACCGACACCTGCGTGATCGCGTCCGACGATGAAGTGAGTACAACCATAATTTTTACGAATCAAAGCATGGAAAATCGCTTCACGGGGGCCAGCGTAGCGCATCGCCGCAGGATTAATAGCCAAGGTCACCCGATCTAAGGGGAAATAATGCTCCAGCATGATTTCATAGCAACGCATCCGTACATCGGCGGGCACGTCGTCGCTCTTAGTTGCGCCGACTAGAGGATGCAGGAATAAACCATCGACGATTTCCAGCGCACATTTCTGAATATATTCATGGGCGCGGTGGATCGGGTTACGGGTTTGGAAACCGACAATTGTGCGCCAACCTTTTTCGATGAATAGTTCGCGAGAATCAACAGGATCGATCTGGTAAGTAGGGAAAAGCGGGTGAGGGCGACGCTCTAATAACCACACATCACCAGCGAGGTAAACTTCACCTTGGGCATAGACTACCTTGACCCCAGGATGACGATCTTCGTTGGTGCGATAGACGTGGATCGCTTCCTTGAGTTTGTCGTATTTATATTTTTCGCTTAATTCTAATACACCAATAAATATACCGTCAGGATCATTTAGACGCACAAGGCTGCCAACGCTCAGAGTATCTGCAACTTCAGCAGTGACGGGCAAAGTAATCGGAATCGACCAAGGCAAGCCATTGGCGAGACGCATATTCAAAACTACAGACTCATAGTCAGCTTTACCCAAAAAGCCAGTCAATGGGCTAAATCCACCGATCGCAATTAGCTCTAGATCCGACAGCGATCGCTCCGTCAGTTTCACGATTGGCAAGTGGTCAGCTTTGCTATAAAACACTTCTTTTTGCGCTTCTGTTGCCATGCGGTTGATCAGTTGACCACCATGCGGTGCGATATTTTTAAGTTGTCGAGCCATGAGTTAGAAATACTATGAAATTGTTAAATTAATGTTAACTTTTTTTGTCTGCAAAATCTAAACTTAAGTATTAATTTAGGCGATAAAGAATTGCTTATCCCATATGCAGTTCAGATTTCTAAAATATCAAAATAGAAGACAAAGCTTTGCGCTGTCTTCCATCCGATGAACCTTGTAGTGAAGTATAAGCGATCCCCGTAGAGAGAATCTTAAAAGAGATGTGCATAACACCAAGAAGTTTTGTAATCTCTTGTAGAGTTGTGAAGTCAGAAGTCGAAAAACATATTAGCGACAGGAATTAATCGTAATTTTATGGTATCAACTCCTCTTAAAATGGCTGACACGGACTCCTCTAACACAGCCACAGCAATTAGTTGCTATGGCATTGCACGCTCCACAGTTGCAGGAAGCCCTCTCAGCACCGAAGAATTGCGGAAAACCGATGCCTACTGGCGGGCTTGTAATTATCTTGCGATCGGAATGATCTATCTACGCGAAAATCCACTTTTGCGCAAACCTCTAAAGCCAGAACATATCAAAAACCGATTGCTCGGACATTGGGGATCGAGTCCTGGTATGAGTTTTGTCTATACGCATTTGAATCGCTTAATTAAGAAATATGACCTGAACGCCATCTTTTTGGCTGGCCCTGGACATGGCGCACCAGGAATTTTAGGCCCTGTATATCTTGAAGGAACCTATTCTGAGGTTTATCATGATATCAGTGAAAATGAAGAAGGAATGAAACTCTTCTTTAAACAGTTTTCTTTTCCTGGTGGGATTGGTAGTCACTGTACTCCCGAAACTCCAGGATCGATCCATGAGGGCGGTGAACTCGGCTACAGCGTTTCCCATGCCTATGGCACTGTATTTGACAATCCCGATTTAATCTCTGTAGTGATGGTCGGTGATGGTGAATCAGAAACTGGGCCCCTCGCAACTGCTTGGCATTCCAACAAGTTTATCAATCCCATCCGTGATGGTGCAGTATTACCGATTCTGCATCTGAATGGCTACAAGATTAATAATCCTACGGTACTATCACGGATTAGCCACGAAGAGCTAGAAAGTCTATTTATTGGCTATGGTTACCAACCCTACTTTGTTGAAGGTTCCGATCCTGAGTCAATGCATCAAGCGATCGCAGCTACACTTGAGCATTGCATTAATGAGATTAAATCGATCCAACAGGAATCTCGCAGTACAGGCATTCCCACAAGGGCGAAGTTCCCAATGATTGTGTTGCGGACTCCTAAGGGCTGGACTGGTCCCAAGGAAGTAGATGGACATAAGGTGGAAGGTTTTTGGCGAGCTCACCAAGTGCCACTATCGGGAATGCAGAATAATCCTGAACATTTGCAAATGCTAGTGGATTGGATGCAGAGCTATAAACCTGATGAATTGTTTGATGCATCTGGCAAGCTGATCCCTGAATTGAAAGATCTTGCACCAAAAGGTGAGCGCCGTATGAGCGCTAATCCAGTTGCAAATGGTGGCTTATTGCGTCGCGCTTTGAGAATGCCCGATTTTCGCGACTATGGGGTGAAAATCAATAAAGCAGGTGAGAGTGAGGCGGAAAACACTAAGCCGCTAGGTGTGTTCTTGCGTGATGTGATGCGCCAAAACATGGATAACTTCCGTGTATTTGGACCTGATGAAAATACATCTAATAAACTGCAAGCGATTTACGAAGTCAGTAAGAAGTTCTGGATTGCCGAATATCTGCCTGAAGATGCTGATGGCGGAGAACTAGCTGTAGATGGTCGAGTGATGGAAATCCTCAGCGAACATACCTTAGAAGGTTGGCTAGAGGGCTATTTGCTGACAGGAAGGCATGGATTCTTTTCCACCTATGAGTCCTTTGTACATGTGATCGACTCGATGATCAACCAACATTGTAAATGGCTGGAAATCAGTAAAGATATCGCATGGCGATCGCCAATTGCTTCCCTTAATTTGTTGATCACTTCAACTGTATGGAGACAAGACCACAACGGCTTTACCCATCAAGATCCAGGGTTCTTGGATGTAGTGGTAAACAAAAGTGCTGCGGTGACACGTATCTATTTACCACCCGATGTGAATACGCTGCTATCGGTGTCCGATCACTGTTTGCGTAGTACTGACTATGTGAATGTGATCGTCTGTGACAAGCAATCGCATTTGCAATACTTGAGCATGGAAGAGGCGGTTAAACATTGCACCAAAGGGGTAGGCATTTGGGATTGGGCAAGTAACGATCAAGGTGTGGAACCAGATGTGGTGATGGTAGGCTGTGGTGATATTCTCACTCAAGAGGCTTTAGCCTCTACTATCTTACTTTGGGATCATTTCCCAGAGTTGAAGATTCGCTTTATCAATGTTGTGGATCTCTTTAAGCTACAGCCTGATACCGAACATCCTCACGGTTTAAGCGATCGCGATTTTGATTCGCTCTTCACCACTGATAAGCCGATCATTTTCAACTTCCACGGCTATCCTTGGTTGATTCATCGCCTTGCCTATCGCCGCACCAATCACAAAAACCTGCATGTGCGCGGTTACAAGGAGAAGGGCAATATCAATACACCCTTGGAACTTGCGATTAATAACCAAGTCGATCGCTTTAGTCTTGCGATCGATGTAATCGACCGTGTGCCGAAGCTTAAAAATATTGGCGCTCATGCGAAGGAAGATCTGCTCAATCAGCAAATCGAATGTCGTCAATATGCCTACGCGCATGGCATCGATAAACCTGAAATCGTGAACTGGCGTTATCCCCACTAAATAATTTAAAAAAGCCGTGCTTCGCACGGCTTTTTTAAATTATGTGGGTTGAGTTGGATTGTAAAACGTTATATTTAAAGTAAATCATGAGTTTAAAACTGTATCTGCTCCGCCATGGAGAAACCGTCTATAGTCGCACTGGCGGCTATTGTGGTGAGCTTGATCCTGAATTAACTGAGAATGGCGAAAAAATGGCAGCAGCTTTTGCCGATGCTCATAAAGCGATCGCATGGGATGCGATCATTGTCAGTCCAATGAAACGGACGATCGCCACAGCTACACCTCTATGTGAAGCTGTGGGCATAAAAATGCAATTGCACGATGGAATCAAAGAATTGCGATATGGCAAATGGGAAGGACAAACCAATGAGTTTGTCAGAGAGAACTACAGCGAAGACTATCTGCGTTGGCTAACGGAACCAGCATGGAATCCACCTACAGGAGGGGAGACAGCCGTACAGCTTGCTAGTCGAGCTTCATTAGTGGTAGCCGAAATTCAAGAAAAATATACATCGGGCAATGTGTTAGTAGTTTCACATAAGGCTACAATTCGAGTAATTCTCTGTAGTCTATTGGGAATCGATATGGGCAGATATCGCGATCGCATTGATGTTCCTGCTGCCTCGTTGAGTATTGTGCAGTTTGGTTCGCTTGGGCCTAAGCTGACAGTTTTAGGAGATCGCAGTTTTATGGATGCCGAACTGCGATCGCTATCAGGTACTTAAAAATTTGGTGAGTGTTCCCAATCTTAAAAACATACGTTAATCAGGCGGAGATTTTAATGCAAACCGACTATATCGGTCACGATCGCGCTTATCAGAAAAGACGTAACGACCCCAATTATGAGGGTTGGAGTAGTGGATATGCTGAAGATTGGCTTCGCAGTTGGCAACCGATGATCCAAACAACAGCTTTTCCCAAGCAGGGTAAGCTTTTGGAACTAGGTTGTGGTGCTGGCAATCTCAGTATTCGCTTTGTGCAAGCGGGCTATGAAGTGGTAGGTGTGGATATTGCGCCAAATGCGATCGCTTGGGCAATCGAAAATGCAGCGAAGGCAGAAGTTAAGGCTACATTTCTAGAAGCGGATGTACTGGATTTGGCTGAGATTGCCGATTCATCTTTTGATATCGCGCTAGATGGTCGTTGTTTTCATTGCATTATTGGTAGCGATCGCCGCCGTTTTTTGGAGAATATTGCGCGAATTCTCAAACCTAATGGGATTTTGGCAATTAATACAATGTGTAATGAAGTTCCCAAAAGTACATATTGGCTTGACAATTTCGATCCGCGATCGCGACAAATCATTCATGATGGGATCGCGACTCGTTATATTGGAGACTCGAATGATATTTTGCAAGAAATAATGCAAGTGGGTTTCAGAGTGATAGATGTGGAGATTGTGCCTCCGAAGGATGCAGAAGATCTCGCCGATCTACGTGCGATCGCGATAAAGTTATCGTAGGAGTTTGAGGGATAGGCGATCGCATTGGGTGGTGAGGGCGATCGCGCCTTGGGTGAAAGATTTTGGTGCTAGTGATAAAAGTCAAGCGGTGTATGAGTTGGCGGCGTGGTTGGATGGTTTTGGATTAAAATTGACTGTAGAAAATGTTCAAAGGGTGGATCGCTGAATCGCGCTTTATCTCGAACTTGTGGAGGATAGATAATCGCTGGTTATAGTTCAATGGCAGAAATTAGTAACCCAGAACAGTTACCGCTAGCACTTCTAGACATACAGACCGAATCTCGACCATCGCGCTTACCAACTCCGTTATCGTCTACTGGGATATCTGAATTAGAAAGAAACATTTGGTCTAATACCTTTTGAGCCTCAGAACGGTCTTTCAAAGTAATAAGTATTTCTTCATCAGTGCAGGATTCATTCACAGTCTTAACTGCACATATTACGGGAGATCCATTAACAACGCTAGTGGTAATGTACTTTAAAGCATTTTTTTGTCTTAAATTTTCAAATTTCCTTGTAACTTGTTGACAACGTTTTTCAGGTGTCCAATCGGAGCTAAAAATTTTAGATGTCCAAGTAATGATGGGAATATCTCGATTTGAAGTTCGCACAACAGTTGTTATTGTTTTATCTGTTGCAACACAAGCAAAAGTTACTTGTTTGTCTTGTTCAGTCAATCGAACTTTTTCTTCGCTAGACGTACTTCTAGCAGGCGGTTTCGTATTGGTTCCCCAATTAGAAGGAGTCTTCTGAATACTTGGAAGATCTGACCAACCCATACCTGAAGAAGATCGCGAAATAGATATTGCATATCTAATTAAGAGCCTAAAATTAAGATTACTTGTGCCATTAACACGGCTCAAACCAGATGAATGTTGAATCGAATGGCTTGATTTTTCAGTGTTGCGTTCCCATAATCTATCAATAAAATTACTAGCGTCATCTTCAGATCTCAATACTATAAGAATTTGTGCATCGGGACATATATAGTTAGCACTATCAACTCTACCTGGAAATGCACATAGTACTGGAAGACCATTTGCTATAGCAGGAACAATCTCAACTAACTTGCCCGATTCTTGGTTTTCTGCAAACTTCTTGGATACTTGTTCACATCGTCTCTGAGGGGTCCACTCGGATGCGGGAGAGAAATCACGAGTCCAACGAACTAAACCTACGATTCTAGAACCATTATCTATGATTGTAGTTGGGGTATCTCCATCTCTTCCACAATAAATTCGCTTAGCAGCGTCTGCCTGTGAATAGCCGTGTTCAGGCATTAAACCACTCAATGCCATCATAAAAGTAGCAGAAAACCCAGCAATCCAACGCTTCATCACTGACGAATTATTTTTATGCATCCTTGACACCACGCACCGACTGCTATAGAGATGTCATAATAGTAACCAAGTTTTTGCACAAAAACACAACCAAATGTCTAGCCCCAACCCAGCCTCTAACCAACCAGCAAGCAAAGATCTCCTCGCGTCATTTCGTGAAGCCTATAACAATCTAGAAATATTGCCATTGCTAGAGCAGGAAGAGCTAGATAACTTTCTGGTGGACTATGGCGGCGAAGCACTTGAAGAGCTAGAACAACTCGTCGAAGATAGCCCTAGCGGTGATGGCAAGATCGTATTTACGGGACATCGGGGTTGTGGTAAGTCCACCTTACTAGCTGAGTTTAGTCGCCAGATGCGCGATCGCTACTTTGTGGTATTTTTCTCCATCTCCGATATGATCGAAATGTCAGATGTTAATCATATTAATATTTTGTTTGCGATCGCTGTCAAACTGATGGAAGAAGCAGAAAACCAGCAAGTTAAAATTAAATCGTCACTAAAGGATTCTTTCTATAAATGGTTTGCCAAACGAACACGCACTGAAACTGAAGAGTTTGGAGCAGAAGTATCGGCGGGCTTCGATCTATTTAAAATCATTACTGGGAAATTGAGAACTGAAGCGAAAATCCGTGATGAAATTAAGCAAGAGTTCATTCGCAATGTTTCCGATTTAGTGGCAACCATTAATGAAATTGCCGCCGTTATTGAAGCCTCAACTGAAAAACGTCAAGTCCTTGTCATCATTGACGACTTAGATAAGCTCGATCTCGCAGTTGCCAAAGAAATCTACCAAAGCCATATTAAAGCTCTCTTTCAGCCCAATTTTCGGATTATCCTCACTGTGCCAATTTCTGCATTGCGTGAAGTGGGACTAGCCGCTACTATCCAAACGGAGACAAATAACCAAATCGTGCAGATGTCAGTTTCTAAGCTATTTAAGAAAGGCGAACGCCGAGAAACGGGGGCAAAACCTCAGCCTAGACCACTTGCAACACTTCAGGAAGTCTTAGCCAAACGGATTAATTCTGAACTTGTGGAACCTGAGACTGCTGAAAGAATTATTATTTACAGTGGCGGAGTCTTGCGGGAAGTGATTCGGATCGCCAATGAATGTTGTCGTATTTGCCTACGCTTAGTCCGCCGCAATTCTGAAGACACCAATATTAAAATTAATAATAAGGTTTTAGCGGAAGCCTTAAACAAGTTTCGGATTGATTTCGATACGAGGATTGGCAATGCTGATTATGAGATCTTGGAAAACACCTACATTGAGTTTAAGCCTAACGATCCTGGCGATCAGAGGTTCCGCGATTTGTTGCATGGCTTATACATTCTAGAATATCTCAACGGCAAACTTTGGTACGATGTCCATCCGATTGTTGCCGATCTTCTCAAAGAGAGATGAGGAAATATCATGACCGATCTAGTAGATTTACCAAATTCAGAAAATTCGACCGATCTCAATGAAGATAACTATGACGATCTGATAGTCTCCATTGAAGCAAGCGTTGGCAAGCTCAGTTTACTAATCGCAGTATGTGATGATGTCAACTTTCGCAACCAAATTATCGACCGCTACGAAACTGAATTGCAGCCAGAAACACGACCCTATCGTGTAACTCTCGATCGAAAAGAACCGAGTTTAAGAGCAGCGATCGCACAGCTTATCCAATCCGATGATTATCTTCAGAAAAACAGCAAGGCGATTATCACTGTAACTGGTACAGAAGAGCTTTATTTCCTAAGACTAGGTGAAGAGCGATCAGAGCAAGAGATTTTCTTCGGCTATTTGCAATGGACAAGAGAAGCATTACGCGAATTCCATTATCCAATTGTTCTGTGGGTAAATAATCAAATCCTAAACAGTCTCATTAAACAAGCACCTGATTTTTGGAGTTGGCGCAAAGGTGTATTTTATTACTCCATAAAAAATTTCTCTAAGCTTTATCAACATGGATCAGGAGATAACGTAATAATGGGCGACAAGTTAATGGGCAATAAAATCGAAATACAAATTACGAACAACTTGCAAGGTGCAAACATCGCAAACTTCGCTAATGACATAATAGATAATGCAAGACATTCAACATCCAATTCTATTCAAACTAACACCACAAAAGTGTCTGAAATAAATACTTTTGTCAATATTTTTAAAAAGGCTTCATTAAAAGAGATTTCTCAGTACCTAGATTTGCAAATCAGTACTTTCAAAATGCCTGATGATGAAGGTGAGGCTTTTAGGATAAAAATATTTAAAGGACTTATAGATGAAGAATTAGATAATAAAAGTTCGCGCCTCGTTGGCTTATATGAGGGTCTTGCAGAAATTTACGTGAAGAGACTGGCTAGTGGCAAACCCCAAATTTATAAAACAGAACAAGATATAGCGATTCAATATCTTCAGAACGCGATTACTCTCAGAAGAGAGTTAGATTTAAGAAATGGACTAGACAACTCACTAGCTAAGCTAGGAAGTCTATATGAATCTCAAGGGGAATTTGAACAAGCCAAGCAGCTTTACTCTGAAGCTTTAGATATTTTGCAAGCACAAGGAAACTACTCTGATGCGATTATTCGTTTAAACAATCTAGCAGGAATTGAGCACTCACAAGGACATTATGAAGCAGCAGTTAAGCTCTACAATCAATCCTTAGCAATTTATGAAGATGGCAAAGATACTGATATTACAACCTATGCTTCAACAATGAATTTTCTCGCAGGCACATATCATGCGCAAGGAAAATATGTAGAAGCAGAACAAACATATAAAAAAGCTCTAAAAATTCGTATTAAGGCATTTGGAGGTTCTCATGCTGATGTTGCAGTAAGCCTAAATAATTTAGGCTTACTTTATTCTGAACAAGGCAAATTCATTGAAGCAGAATCTTATTACCAGCAAGCTCTAGGTATTCAATTAAAATTATTGAGCGATACAAATCCTGATATTGCGACTAGTGTAAACAACCTAGCCTTACTCTATTATTCTCAAGATCGCCTAACCGAAGCAGAAGCATATTTAGTAGACGCTTTGAAAATCCGTCAGAAACTACTAGGCGATAATCATCCTGATGTTGCTGGCAGCTTAAATAATCTAGCGGGACTTTACAAAGCCCAAGGACGTTTTGCTGAAGCTGAGCCTTTATACGAAGATGCACTTGCGATCGCAATTACGACATTAGGTGATGATCATCCCATCACACAGAAGTTTAGAGAGAATATAAACAAATTAAGTGAGCAGTTAAGTTTAAGTAAAAAATCGCCATAACAAGGTACAAATGAAGATACTAGTTCTGAATGCAGGATCGAGCAGCCAAAAAAGTTGTCTGTATGATTTAGAAGATGTGCTGCCTGACACGCCGCCTGAACCAATTTGGGAAGCAAGCATCGACTGGACACACCATGAAGGATTTGCGGAAATTAAGGTTAAACCACAACATGGGGAAGTTCTCGAAGAAGAAATCTCCGCCACTTCTCGCCCTGAGATTATCGCGCATATGCTCGAAACTTTGTGGAGCGGAGAAACTCCAGTTCTCAAAAGCCCATCAGAAGTAGATATCATCGGTCATCGTGTCGTGCATGGTGGTGCAGAATATCGCCAAAGTACGCTTATTAATGATGAGGTGAAAGATGCGATCGCCAAATTAGCTTTATTTGCACCCGTACATAATCCTGCCAATTTAGAAGGAATTAATGCTACCGAAAAACTATTTGGAAATATTCCACAAGTTGCTGTATTCGATACCGCTTTTCATGCACATTTATCACCTGCGGCCTATACCTATGCGATCCCTACAAAATATACAGAACAAGGGATTCGTCGCTATGGATTTCATGGCATTAGTCATCAATATTGTCGCGATCGCACCGCCCAAATCCTCAATCGCAATATCGAAGACTTACGCCTGATTACCTGTCATTTGGGAAATGGATGTTCGCTCGCCGCAATTCGTAATGGTCAAAGTATTGACACGACAATGGGATTTACTCCCCTCGAAGGTTTAGTAATGGGAAGTCGTTCTGGTTCCATTGATGCAGGAATTCTCATTCATTTGTTGCGTCAACCTGATATGGATGTGGAGAAACTCGATCGCATACTTAATCGCGAATCAGGTTTGTTAGGAGTTTCAGGGATTTCGGCGGATCTACGTCCAATTCTTAAGGCGATCGCTGAAGGTAGCACACAAGCGCAATTAGCCTTTGATGTATATGTGCATAGCCTGCGATCGCATATTGGCTCAATGCTAGCAAGTCTCGGCGGATTAGATGCCTTAGTATTCACCGCAGGCGTTGGTGAAAATGCTCCCGCAGTCAGAGCCGCTGCTTGTGCAGGATTTGAGTTTTTGGGACTGAAACTAGATTTAGATAAAAACAAGCAAAGATTACTTGATGTAGATATTGCTGCACCTGATTCGGCAGTCAGAGTTTTAGTGATTCACACCCAAGAAGATTGGGAAATTGCCCGTGAATGTTGGAATTTAAAGTAAAGGTGTTGCAAAGCAACACCTTTACTTTGCTTTTACTTTGGATGTGATAAAGTTTAGATTGTTAGTCTTGAGATAAGTGGCTTATGGTTTTAGCAGCCCTTCATCCAGTCACCTTAGGTGAGTTTTCTCAACTTCCCAATATTGAAGAATCTCCAGCTTGGGAATTTCTTAACGGTCAAGTATTGCAAAAGCCAATGCCTACTTTTTACCACAGCCTTTTGCAAAAGTATTTAGTTAGAGCGATCGACAATACTAATAGCACCTACGAAGCTTTTCCAGAACTGCGCTGTATCTTGAGCAAAAACTCTGTTGTTCCAGACATAACTATCATTCACAAGAGCCGCATACCTTTGGATAATTCTGCAATTCAGGGCGCTCCAGATTGGCTAATTGAGATTCTCTCGACTGATCAAAGCACAACAAAACTAGTCACAAAAATTCAAGCTTGTCTGGCTGAAGGTTCAAAACTCGGTTGGTTAATTGACAGCCAAGAAGAAGTAATCATGCTTTTTCTCCCAGATCAGCCACTCCAACTTGTTAGCGGTGACGATCCTCTAATTTTTTTAGATGGGATATCATTGCAACTAACTCCAAATGAGATATTCAGTTGTTTAAAGCGGTAAATAAAAAGAGTGTGCAAAGCGCCATCTTTATTATTTACCGCTTATTTTGGCTTTGTAACCTAAGCCTAGTAAAATCTGCAAAATTTTCTGACTGCAATCGCCCTGAATCTCGATCGCTTGATCCTTCGATGTGCCGCCAGTACCGCATTGATTTTTTAACTGCTTAGTCAGCTTTGCCAAATTCTCAGTTGTAGTCTGAAATTCTGTCACCTCAGTTACGGTCTTGCCACCCTTGCCTCTGCGTGTTACTTGAATCCGAGGATTTTGTTGCTGCGGCGGTAAATCAACCACATTATTTTCTGAATCATCTTCCTCAGGTGCACCAAACTCACGATAAACTACACGATTTTTTGTCATTATTCCACCCATGCCGATCGCCATGCTAATTCGGCTTCGGCGATCGTCTTTTGTTGATATTTTTTCTCTAGCTCATTGTGCAAATGCGCTAGCCTTGCCGATAAAACACGCAACTCGCCTCGATGCGACATGACCTTGCGATCGGTAAACTCAATTTCAGCAAGACGAATACTCATCTGTGCATTTTTATCATCTTTAGTCTTGTTGTCTTCAGGATTTAAAACTTTATGCTCGACCAAAAGCTGGTTCAGTGTCTCCATGCTTTTGTTGAGGAGATTACTAAGCAGGGTATCGAGATTTTCTTGATTGGTGCGACTGTCGCGATCGCATTCTTCGAGAGTTTTTTGCATCTGCTCACAGAGCAATTTGATCCTCTGCCGCAGTGCGTCTTGCAAATTTTGCCGCGCTGACAATGATAGAGCTAGAAATGCATCAGGACATTTTTGGGTGCAAAACTTAAAAACTGTGAGCAAAATTTGTTGCTGGACAGCCTGAGCGATCGCCTGTGAATACTCAATATGAATAACATCGATACGACTGATCGCATCTGCGATCGCCTGTTGGATATTTTGAATATCTTTATCAATACGCACCAGCATCGCAGTTCACACTATTTTTCTTTTTCATTTTTGGGCGTTGCTAAATATGTAAGGATATGCGGCGCTTCGCGCCGCATATCCTTACATATAGCGCCGTAGGCGCTGCAAAAAACGAATTTTTTTGATTATTCACCAACAACAAAGCGCACAAAGCGACGAATTTTAACATTTTCGTTAAGCTTAGTACCGGTTAGTTTAACCAATTCATCAACGGTGATGCTTTGATCTTTGATGAAAGGCTGATCGAGTAAGCACAATTCTTTCAGGCGCTTTTCGATGCGACCAAGTACAATCTTCTCGCGAATAGCAGCAGGCTTACTAGCCAAGTCATCTTTACCCGCTTCGATTTGCTTTTCATTTTCCACAAAAGCAGCAGGAATATCTGCAACACTGACATATTCCACGTTAGGGCAAGCAGCAATTTGCTTGGCTACGCTATCAGCTAGTTCTTTAAGTTCTTCACGACGCGCCACAAAATCAGTTTCGCAGTTAACTTCGACTAGCACACCAATGCGGCTGCCAAAGTGAATATAACTATGGACGATTCCTTCAGATGCTTCACGGCTTGCTTTTTTAACAGCAGAGGCTAGCCCCTTTTGTCTTAGGTATTCGGTTGCCTTGGTAAAATCACCACTGGAGTCAACGAGCGCTGCTTTACAGTCTTTGATACCTGCGCCAGTTCTCGCACGTAGCTCTTGAATTTGTTGGGTTGTAATGTCTGCCATATTAAGTAAGCTTGTTTTGGATTTCTAGGGCAACATTTCGAGGAGCGAGGAGTTTTTGCTCGTTGCCGAAAATATCTCTCGAAAATATTTCTAAAATGTTTACAGTACTCTAAGTTATCACAATTCGATGTACACAAGAAATTAGTAAGGTGGGCAATGCCCACCCTACTAACCGAATATTTTTTGGTGAATCAAAGCTTGTTGTTTGAGTTGCTGTACCCGATCGCTTAAGGTGGGATCTTGATTTTCGAGATTATGAATCCAAGCATCAGCAATCAACTGAGAATCTTCTGGTAAATCTTCTAATTCCCAACCAGAGATTCCTAGATCTTGCATTAAATAAGAAACTTTTGGATCGTAGCTAATTGCCGAACAATGGCAGCCCTCAGCCGCTGCCATAATCAGTCCATGCAAACGCATAGCGATCGTCAAATCGACACCGCTAAAAATCCCCTTGAGTCGGCGGGGATCTTTTTGCATGATGATTTGGCTGCGATTTGGAAGCTTTTCATTAAGCGAATCACAAATTGCTTGGGCGATCGCCTTATCTTGGGATGGCTGAAATGGGATCAACAAAATTTCAGCATTAGTTTGATTCTGCAACTTTTGCAAAGCCTCAGTAATTGTCGCAAGGCGACAGGTCGTTAGTGCAGGATGCGATCGCAAAACCACAGCAACACGGGGTTTTGATAAATCACGATACATGTTAATTGGAGTTGCATCCAAAGCCCATACAGGATCAGGGGCAATCACACTCTCAATTTGCCAATCTGCTAATAATTGTGCCGATTGGCGATCGCGCACGGACACCGATGTACATCGCTGAAAAGTGCGTCTGGCGATCCATTTACTCAACTTGCGCTTGAGTGGTCCGACCCCTTGCGCCCAAGCGATCGTTTGCAAGCCCATCCCCTGCGCTAAGCCCATGATGCCACCGTAATAAATCGGATTTCTCGCACTAGTGGCATCTTGCATCAAGCTGCCCCCGCCCCAAATAAATAAATCAGATCTCCTTAGTTCATTAATCAATGCAAATACTGAGTAGCGATCGCTAGCTTCGACCTGATGTAAATTTTCGGTAGCCCTCGGTGTGGCAGACAATACAAGCGGTTGGACATCATTAGGGAGCATTTGCAGCAGCGTGGCAAGCAAAGCCTCATCACCACCATTCCCCATTCCGTAATATCCACATAAAACCGCACGTCGCATATTTATTGTCCCAAATATTTTTTAGAAATGCCGCAATTCTCACGGCATTTCATTGTCGCGCATTTGCACCAGCAATTATCACTGAGAGGCGGCACTTCGTGCCGCCTCTCTGCTTTTGGTTTATGCAATTTCGATAAATGTGGCGCTCATGACTAGGGTTACACCAATTAACAACCAAACAATTGGCATATATTCAGGACTAATAAAGCTATTACCGAGCTGCATCAGGGCGATCGCCATGCCTGTCATGCTAGCAATCATAATTGCCCATAACCAGTGCAAACGAACTCGACTAGAGCGTCTCTTTGATTTTTGTAAAAGCTTTGGGGATGAAGTTGTTATATAAACCTGAGTCTTTGGAGATCGCTTGTTGATGGCTGCCAAATTACCCATTGAACGATTGATAACTTTGGTCGAGCAAAAGGATTTGTGAGGTTTTGGAAATATTTTTTGTGAGGTTTTCTGGGTGATATTTTGATTAAATCTCGGCTTTAGCTGTCTTCGTCTCTGATAAAGGCGGTTCTCGATTTTCTTCAGGCGCAACCAAAACATTAGTGACAGCGCGATCGCAATTGAACCTAGAGCGATCGCTAACTTGACTAAAAGTAGCAGCAAGTCTATGTTTTCTTGAAGGGATAAGACAATTGCCATATATGCTGCAATCAAGTCAAATTGCGGATTTATTAAACTATATTGTTTCACCTCATCTAAAAATCCACGAACTAGAAATCATCAGCAAAAGTGCCAGTAAAAACATGAAAAGCAAAGCCCAATAAGTGAATAGCGGCGCGATGCGCCGCTATTCACTTATTGGGCTTTGCTGATAAAAACTATGGCTATATAGCAATTCAAGAGATAGATTGGACAAATTTAAACCCAAATAAAGAGAGGCGGCGCTTCGCGCCGCCTCTCTTTATTTGGGTTTTATAGTATTACTCCAGATCAAGATGCTTTAAAACTCAAGCAAAGAGCGCTTTACGCCTTTTGTTAGGGTTGACTACTTAGATATGTTAATTCCACATTTGGGGCAAGCGTGATCACATCACCGTTACATAGATCGTGGGAAGAGGCAATCTTCATATGATGATTAATTATTACCCCATTGACGCTTGGCTTACCAGACAGATCCCCATCAATAATTCGGTACAAATAACGCCCACCCTCCCCAGGCACACGCAGCAATACTGCGTGTTGTCGAGAGACAAATCGCGAATAAAGTTGAATATTATTATTCACATCCCGCCCAATCGTATACTTTAAGCCATCAAGTGCGAGTTTTCTACTACCTCTCGCATCAGTAATTAATAGTGTGTGACTAACGTTTGTTTCGCTCATTAGCTCACCAAAGAAAGAAGTAGATGTGGCTTACCAGCGAAAAGTATATGCTACTGGTAGACATTTAGTTTAATCTCGCTCTACTTTACTCTACAAATGGGTTGAATTATAGAGTTTTTATCAAGAGTTAGAGAATCTCTATAGCTTGTTTATTCTTTGTACATATAGAGAGCATATTCAAACTTAAATCTTCAAGTTAATTTTTAAATTAACTTCGGCGCAAGATACAGAATATGAACCTCAGGCGCGAATGTGACAATATCACCATCCTGCAGATCGTGAGAAGAAACTTTTTGGATCGCATTTAAAACAATCCCATTTTTACTGGGTTTACCTGATGCGCTACCATCGATAATCCGATAAGTATCAAGGCGATCGCGATAACGGACTTTCCGAAGGGTCGCGTGATATCGCGAAACAAAATCAGAGTTGAGATGAACGGTATTATCGGATTCGCGACCGATTGTATATTGATTTTCAACTAGCGGCATTTTGCGTGTCCCACTGTTGTCGGTTACTACTAAAGTATGTTCAGGGGAAAAATTAATGCTGATTTCAGACTCTTCGTGATCAGCCTGATCGCGATCAGGCTGTTCGCGATCGGAATCTTCGTGAATTGAGCTTGACATGTTTTTATTATTACTCTTATTTTCTTCGTTTAACTTATATCTGGAGCTAGCGATGAAAGCAAGCTCCTTTTGTATGAGGGTAAAATGCTCACCTTGATTGCCTTGCTATACAATTAAGCAACTCAGCATAATTAAAAAACCAGAGCCAAAATCTGTACCGCCCGCTAAGTGGGCGGTACAGATTTTGGGGTTTTATATTTAATTTTGCTTATCTACTTATTCAATTGAAACTCGCTATATTTCGGAGAAATACTTTAGTGGACGTTACGGAGATCGCACGCCAAACCCAGATTTTATCTCAGCGCCTGAGCATTGCTCAGGACTATCTTTGACGCACCTGCGATCGCAGCAAAAATTAGTGACCTAGAACAAACAGCCGCCCAACCAGAATTTTGGGAGAATAGCGACCAAGCCCAAACAACAATGCGCGAACTAGATGCGCTGAAATCTTACCTCGAAAAGTTTGAACGCTGGCAGAAAAGCATCGAAAATCTAGAAGCGATCGCCGAGTTACTTACCCTTGAAGACGATCCTGCTCTAGCAAATGAAGCCAAACAAAGCTTGACTCAAATGCTGCAAGAGATGGATCGTTGGGATTTAGAGCAACTACTGTCAGGAACCTATGACAAATATGATGCAGTTTTAACAATCAATGCTGGCGCAGGTGGCACTGACTCCCAAGACTGGACAGAGATGCTGTTACGGATGTATACCCGCTTTTGTGAATCCCAAGGCTACAAAGTGGAGATTTCTGAAATTTCCGAAGGAGAAGAAGCAGGCATCAAATCAGTGACTTTGCTCGTCCATGGACGTTATGCCTATGGCTACCTTGCTCCTGAAAAAGGGACGCATCGCCTTGTGCGAATTTCGCCGTTTAATGCCAATGATAAGCGTCAAACCAGTTTTGCTGGTGTAGAAGTCATGCCATTACTCGAAGAGGATGTCGATCTCGAAATTGATCCGAAAGAATTAGAAATTACGACAACTAGAGCAGGTGGTAAGGGCGGTCAAAACGTCAACAAAGTAGAAACGGCTGTGCGAATCACTCATTTACCCACAGGGATTTCGGTACGCTGTACGCAAGAGCGATCGCAATTACAAAACAAAGAAAATGCTATGCGATTGTTGAAAGCAAAGTTATTAATTATCGCCCAAGAGCAACGCGCTCAAAAAATCGCCGATATTCGTGGCGATATGGTGGAAGCAGCTTGGGGTAACCAAATTCGTAACTATGTGTTTCATCCTTACCAATTAGTCAAAGATTTACGCACAGGTGAAGAAACCACGAATATTCAAAATGTAATGGATGGAGACCTTGATCCTTTCATTCAGTCATATTTGCGGCAACAAAATCAGCCTGTTTGAGTCAATACTTTTAGATGAGTAACATCTGGCGTATATTAAACCCCAGATTTAAAACCTGCACCGCCCGCGTCTTGGTTAGTGCAGGTTTCAGGGTTTTCGCCTACTTACTTAACAGATTACGTCCTTAGTGTTTTTTGCGATTAATGGCAATTGATTATGAATAGTTGGCATCAGAGACATTCGGTTTATCTAAAGCAATTTGCAAACAAGCAAACCCAAAATATAGGTTTAGCATCAGATCAACGCGATGTTAAGAATCATTTCAAAAAATACTTGGGTCAGGGATTAGGCGCAATTAGCTTATTTGGTCTATGTGTGGCTATAGTCGCCATTGTTGAGCCGATGATAAGTGGTAGTCGCTTATCTGCGTCTGCTGAAACTTGCGTAAAACCTTCAAATCTACAAAACTTTCTCAACAAAGTGTCTCTTGGCGAAGACAATCTTACTCGTTATGCATCTGCTGCTAATGCGATCGAAAACAAACGCCTAGAGCTTTTTAGAGAAGCTAAAAGTAACCCTGATTGGAGTAATGTCGCTAATCTCGCAGAATCAAAACAAACTAAAGTATGCGATCTTACCAATCCGCCAGAATTTTTGCGATCGCTCTGCAACCAGTTACGCACCTATAGCGAAGAAGAAATTTGCCGCAATGGATTTACCACAAAAGAATTTAATCAAATTACGCTAGAGCAAAAGCAAAATCCGCGTCTGAGAAGCATAATTCAAGGTAAGCAAATACAACTACGTGGTAACAAATAAATAAGAGAGAATGCGCAAAGCGCATTCTCTCTTATTTATCATAAAAAACAAAAACGAGAAGCATAGCTTCTCGTTTTTGTTTTTTGTAATGATCGTGCCAAAATTCAACTATTTTTTGTTTTGTTTGCTAAAACGACCAAAATCGTCTATAAGAGACAAGGCAAAATCAGACATCTACGACATTCGTGATGATTATTTTTTCTTCTGCTATTGACAACGGTCACTTACAGTCTATAATCCCTCCATTGTTTAGTATGCCCAGTGCTACACAAGCTACAAAACTCATAAAGACACGCTTATGTTCGGCTTAAAATTTGGCGGAAAGTCTAAGAAAGGCATCGGAATCGAAATCACTTCCGAGAAAGTTAACCTAGTTCAATTGCGCCGCAAGGGGCAATCTTCTTACAAGCTAGTGACGTATGGTAGCGTCGAGCTTCCTGAAGGCACTGTTGAAGAAGGCCGTATTCTCGACCCTGTAGCGCTGGGAGAAGTTATTCGCAGTTTGCTAGCAGACAAAAAAATAAAAGTTAAGAAGGTTGCCACGGCTCTACCAGGTCGCGAGACTGTGAGTCGTCTAATTCGCCTGCCAGCGGAAATTCCTGACTTAGAATTACGAGAGATGGTTCTTAATCAAGAGGCTAGTCTGTACTTACCTTTTCCTCGTGAAGATGCTGATGTTGATTATCAAAAGCTGGGTACAGCTCTTGATGACGATGGCATTGAACGTATTGAAATCCTGATGGTAGCAACACCTAAGGAGGTCACAGACAGCTATATGCAGGCTCTAGAAATAGCGCAGCTACAGGTTGACGTTGTTGAGGTTAGTAGCTTTGCTCTCATTCGTGCTATGCATAATGAGTTAGCCCGATTTAGCACCTTAGCGGAAGCCGTTGCGATCGTGGATATTGAGTACGAAGCTACCGAAATTACGGTAACAGTTGATGGAGTTCCGCAATTTTCTCGGACTTTCCCTATCGGTACTGCTCAGATTCAGAATGCTCAATTGCGTGCCATCAATTTGCCTCCACGCAGAACAACGGATATGGAAATGTTGAGTTCAACTGTTGTGCCTGTTCAGTCTATGGACACGGCGAGTCTTGCTGGTGGTGGTGGAACTCCGGGCGATGCAGCAATTATGCGGGTTGTTGGAGACCTTTCCGATGAACTAAGGCGCTCAATTGACTTTTACACTAGTCAATCTCCTGGCTCGGATGTTGTGCAGTTATTGATTGCAGGTCCTGGTGCATGTATTGGACAATTAAACGAGTTCTTCAGTCAACGTCTCGGTATTGCGGCTATTGCCGTTGACCCACTTACTGCCGTTGGCGTAACTGTTGATGGTGACATTCCTATTCAGGAACGCATGGCTATGTCTGTTGCTCTAGGTCTAGGTTTGAGGGAGGTTTAAAAAGGCGTTATGTATACACTTGATATTAATTTTTTAAGCGATCGCGCTGCTGACGAAGCTCAAGCTTCGGAACGTCAACCGATAGCTGATTCGCAGTTTTTAGTCTATGGAGGTGCAGTTGCTGTAGTTGCTCTTGCCATAGTTGGCGGTGCTTTTTTAGTCTTAAACTCGCAAAATGAGGGTATTAAACAAAAGCTTTCTGTTTTAACTGCTGAGGAGTCACAGCTAAATAGCAAGCTTACAGCTCTGAAAAGTCAAGAAACTGAACTACAAGCGATTCAAGCTAGAACTGGAGAGTTGGTAAATCTGTTTGTTGGTAACTTGCCTGTTAGCGCGATCGCTGATGACATCAGAAAACGTACTCCCATTACCGTTCAGGTGGAGGCAATTACCCAAGCATCGGTTGCGGCAACGGCTCAAGCTCCTGCTGGTTCGACGATATCTCTTACTGGAAAGGCAACTAGCTACAATGAGTTGAATGACTTTCTCTTGTTGCTCAAAGCCTCGCCTCTACTAGAAGGAAAGGAGACAATATTAGTCTCGTCATCTTTGCAGCCAGCCACTACCGATAAAAACTTTACATTGGTCAACTTTCAAATTCGCACGGCTGTTACTACAAAAAGTCCTGCTGATATATTACCCGCACTCCAAAAGACAGGAGCCGATGGGTTAGTCACGAGAGTCAATCTATTAAAGCAACAGGGAGTTATCAAATAAAATGACAAACGTTGGAGCTGCTTCAGGAATTGAAGATGGTGGAGGTGGTGTAACTCTATTTGGACTCACCTTAACATCGAAGATTTTAGGGATCTTGCTCGGAGTAGGCGGGGTTGCTCTAGCTGCTTATGTAGCCACAACCTATGTCATGCCGATCTGGGATTCAGTCCAAGCTGGACAAAAAAATATTGAGACCAAGACGACAAATGTCACAACGCTTAGAGGTCAAGTGGCTAGCAAGAGTAATATTGCTCAAAAAATTGAGGAAGCGAATCAACAGAATAAATTTGTTCTATCACTTTTGCCAAATGTAGATAATATTGATACGCTAATCCGCGATATTCAAGAGCAGATCCCTAAGACTATTGTGATTGCTTTGCCGCCAGATTTCTCCTATGAATTAGCAGGAACCTTGCGCAATTTCCAGCCTTCTGTACCAGTTGTAGGTGCACAATATGATACTTATTCCTTCACGATTGGTTTTGATGGCAAGTTTGAGGATGTATTGAATACAATTCAAAAAATTGAGCGTTTAAAGCCTCTACTAGTTGTCAAGGATTTAAAGCTAACGAAAAAGGCTCTGCCAACTGCTACTTTTAAGTTCTCTCGACCGATCGCGGCTGGTAAAGAGAAAGAAATTCTGGATATTTTGCCTCCATTAATTGGAGCAGATTTTACTCTGGAAGCTTTTGTCCCTAAAACTGACGCTGAGCTTAAGGCTGCCGCCGCTGCACCTGCGAAAAAATAAAATACAGTCCTCTGCCGCAGAGAGATTCTGCTGTGGAGGAGGCGAAAAAGACTCGAATCCTAACAATTTGGGTTGACTAAACAAGCCTATTTATTTTTTTGATTTGAAATTGACAAAGTGTGGTATAATCTCGCACCATAATCGCGTCAATTCTGTCTTGGTTATGTCGTTCTTTTAGTTAGGACATGTTCCAGTTTCTACAGATTTACTACTAAAGATTAAGTGTATTGAGTTCCGTGAGGAACAAGAGGAGTGTAATTATGAATGCTAAATTGAATGATAGGTTGAATGGGAATTGGAATGGTAAGTCTCTGGCTTGCTGGTTTCTGATTGCTGCGAGTTGCCCACAGGTTTTAGCGATCGCACCGCTACAAGCTCAAAATGCTGTCCAAAGTCCAGTCTCTGCAAATCCAACTGATGTAGTTGCGGTGGCGAGTCGGATTACTGACATCAATACAAATGTGGCAGGCGATCGCTTGAATTTGACGTTGAATTTTGCCAGTAGCGATCGCCCTCAAGTTACCTATACCAAGCAAGGCAAGGCATGGGTGGCGGTACTAAATGGCGCACAGTTGCAACTAGTCAATGGTAATGCTAGCTATACCAAGGCTAATCCTGCACCAGGTATTACTGCGATCGAGGCGACTCAATACGCGGCGAATAAAGTTCGTATTCGAGTGACTGCTACCGATCCAGAGATGCTTAAGGATTTGATCAAGCGTCAGGATACTGGTGATAGCCTAGTATTTAGCTTAGAGATGCAGCCTTCCGCAACTCAAGCTAGTTCTCTCTCTGCATCTAATGCACCTGAAACTGGAGTTGTTAATAGCCAAACGGCTGCTGATCCTAATCAAGTTTTAATTGCTCAAAATACTACTAGCTCTTCTGTTGGCAAGCCATTATTTGAGCCAAAGGTGACGATCACTGATCCTAATGGGAAGACTCGAATAGCACAAAATACTCCTCTAAATACTGGGGTAAATAGTGTACCGCCACCTGTTGCAAATCCAGTGACTCCACAGTTGCCAGGTCGTGTTCCTGGTGTCGTCCCGCCGTTCCGACAACTCAGGACTCCTCCAGTTGGGGACATTGCGACAACAACTGCTAAGCTTCGTGCGGACATTGTCGAGCTTGGTACTGCTGAACGTGTACCGAGAATCACTTTGCGCGATGCACCAGCGATCGAGGTTTTGACTCTGATCGGACGTGTGGCAGGTTTGAGTGTTGTCTCCGCAGAAGCCCCTTCTACTACTGGTGCTGCTGCTCCTGCAACAACTGGTGGTACAGCAGGTCTAAAGCAACCAGTCAGTCTCTCGATTGAGAATGAGACTGCTCAAGATGTCTTCAATAATGTATTGAGAATTACTGGACTAGAAGCAAATCGTATCGGTCAGACAATCTTTGTCGCCACAAAGCTTCCAGTAACTTTGAAAAATCTATCGACTAAGAGCTATCGCCTCAATCAAATCACGGTTGGTGAAGCCTCAGCTTATCTGATTGGGTTAGGAGCTTCTCGTGTTGTCAACCGCCAACGCCCTATTCCAGGTGCTCAAAGTGCAACTATTGGAAGTGCGGCTACCACAGTTGTTAACATACCGACTGAGGCTGTTCCAACCCTAGAAACAGTTTCGATTACTCCTGAATCTGGTGCTACTCCACTCCTAAAAGGCTTACAGGTAATTGCCGAAGAGCGGGGTAATTCGCTAACCTTGATTGGCAGTCCAAGACAGATTGAGTTTGCCGAAGCCCAACTGGCTCGACTGGATACACGCAAGAGACAAGTGACTGTTAATGTGAAGGTTGTAGAAGTGCGCTTGTTGCAAGGTCAAACCTTTATTTCATCTCTAAATTTTGCACCCAGCACACCTGGCAGCAGCACTCAAACAAACCTTGATTCTACCGCTGGCACTTTAACAGTAGATCTAAACAATGGTATAGCTAATTTCTTTTCAACGTTTAGTCCTCAACAGCTTATTGCGTCGCTAAATCTTAGTATTAATAACAGTAATGCTAAGGTTCTAACCGATCCATCGCTTACAGTACAAGAAGGTGAAACGGGAACTGTTAGTCTAACTGAAGGTGTTGCAACTAGGAGTACTGTGTCACCAGCTGTTCGGAGTGAAGCGACAGGAAATATCACAACTCCTGCCATTCAAACGATTACGGTAGAAGATGTAGGTCTAGCTCTCAATGTTCAAGTTGATAGAATTGATGATAATGGCTTCATTAATCTATCTATTTCTCCTACAATTAGTGCGCCTGGAGAACTCGTCGTGAACCTAATTTCTCCTGATGGTATTCCTATTTTTGTAAGATCTATCAACAGGCGTATTCTTAATTCTGGTAGGATTCGTTTACGAGATAACCAAACACTCGTTTTGTCAGGAATCATTCGAGATCAAGATGTTGAATCTATAAGAAAAGTTCCATTGCTGGGAGATCTACCAATTATCGGTGCTTTGTTCCGTTCGCAGGTTACTAATAATACCCGCAGTGAGATCGTGATTGTTGTCACTCCGCGCATTATTGATGACAGTCAGAATGCAAATTGGGGCTACACCTATCAGCCAGGTCCAGAAGTCCAGAAAGTTCTCGATAGCAACCAACGCAAGACCCAGTAAACTTTGCGTTTTCCTTGTTCATTTACACTCCCTTTCTCACAGACTTGGAAATATTTCCAAGTCTGTTTTTTAGTGTAGGGGCGGGTTTGGTTGGCAATTCTGTGCAGAAGCAGGATATATCTGCAAAACCCGCCACTACAGACCACATTCAGATGGTTCCAATCTTCGGGCAAGTATTGAGGATTCAAAACATCCAATCGCTCAAATAGACAAATTTCTGGAAACACCAAAATATCTAGCCCTGTCTCCTGAGCCGAGATCAATCTCGCATCTTGATAGCATTCTGCAAACACATCTTCAAAATAAGACTTAAGACTAGGACTTTTTTTGAACGCCCTAGTTAAACGTAGAGAATGCTCAGTAATAGATGCTTTCCAGCTATTAGTTCGCTTTTGAGGTTGATATTTCCATTTGAGTAGATGCTGCAAAACCCTAATCAAATTACTTTCCAAAGCATCTTTGCGATTATTCCCCATATCTTCAACTTCTTCAGCAAGATTCTCCAAATCCAATTTCTCGACATCTCCTTTGCGTAGTAGATTTACAGTTTCTGTCAGCCAAAGATTAAAGTCAGTTTCGTATAAAGCCTTTGTTGTGTTCACAAAAAAGTCAGTATATACTTGATTAGACAATTAGCTATGTTAGCCCAGAAAAAAATATTGTTTTTTGACTTGCAACAAATGTGCCTCACTATGTCATAATTGCAAAGCGTTAAAAAACGCCCTCATGGCTCAGGGGTAGAGCATTCCCTTGGTAAGGGAAAGGTCACGGGTTCAAATCCCGTTGAGGGCTTACTTAAGAAGGATCACATAGTGATTAAAATAGTCATAAACGTGTGAATTTTAATAGCATCAAAGGAGATCAACAAATGACCGAAAGGTGGACAGACGAACGCCTAGATCGATTTGCTGAAAAGGTTGATGGATTTGCAGAAACTATTAATCAGCAAGGTATACGCATAAATGCTCTTATAGAAAATATTGGCATCCTTGTACAGGGTTTTTATCTTGAGATACCTAACCTAAAAGCTGAAATTAATGGCGCTGTTGAAGAAGCAAGGGAAACCAGAGAAGTACTTCATGCCGAACTGGTCGAACTTAAAGAAGTATCGAAGCAACAAGCTGTGACCGCCGAACGTCAAGCAGTTGCTGCCGAACGCCTCGCTATCACTGCCGAACGTCAAGCAGTCGCCGCCGAACGCCAAGCGATCGCGATCCAAGAACAGGTCATCGCAATTCAAGAACAAGCTGCAATCGCCGAACGTCAAGCGATCGCAATCCAAGAACAAGCTGCAATTGCCCAAACTCAAGCCGAAAGTATTCGCTTAATGATTGAGATGGTCAATCGTAGACAAGCTTAGTTTCTAGGTCTTTGATCGCTTTCTAGATCAAAAATTACTTTTTGCCAATACCAAACTTCGGGCATATTCGGGTGATCTTGTTTCGCAATATCGATGAGGCGCTGAGAGATCGCCATATTGCCACCGACCAAACCGAGTAAACGCTGTTGTAATTCCAGACTCGGCATTTGCATCAAATCCACAGTAGCCGCTGCATTTGCTTGCTGACGCTTACCCTGTTTAGTCTGTTTTTCGAGTTCAGATCGCCAGAGATTAACCCGATCTAGGGCATAGCGATAACGATCCATGTTCGACTGGTTAAACCAAATATTCGCGGCCTGTTGATAATCATCAATCGCACCTTTGAGGTCGCCAAAGTCATACCTCGCCTCAGCGCGATCGCAATATAGTTGGGGACTACTGTTAGTCAGAGAAAGAGATCGCGAAAAATCTTCGATCGCCGTGCGATAGTCCTTGAGCTTTAGATGAGCTTTAGCACGATCTCTATAAATTTCCGCCATGCTGGGATATTCGCGCAGTAATTCATTGAAATCAGCGATCGCCCCCTGAGCATCACCAATTTCGAGACGGATTCTGCCACGGTTGATTCGCACTTCAAGATTTTGTGGTTCCAGAAAGGTTGCTTGATTGAGGTCTTTGATTGCTTCTTGAGGATCGCCCAGTTTACTGAGGGTCAAGCCTCGCAGACAGAAAGCTTTAACATTTTTAGGATCTATTTGCAGCATCCAATTGAGATCGATCAAAGCATTGGTATAGTCGCCCTTATCGATCCTTTGCTGCACATTGACAAAAATATCGGCAGTCGATGGTGGCAACATTGCCTCAAGCGGTTTATAGCTCTCGATACAACGGCGACAATTATCTTCGTCTCGTAGTTCTAAAAATAGGCTTGCGGCTTGTTTGTAGGTGGCGATCGCCTTTTCGATTTGATTTTGTTGTTTATAGGTCAAGCCCAATAATTGATGGGCGATCGCGGATTTGGGATTAATTACTAGCGCTTGAGCAATGTCAGCTTGAGCGCCTACGATATTGGAGATCGCAATGCGAGTGATGCTTCGAGCAATATACACATCGATCGCATTAGGTTTCAGACTAAGAGCTTGGTCATAGTCAGCGATCGCACCTTGGCGATCTCCTAAATCAAATAGGACTAAACCTCGCTGATAATATGCTTCAGCCAGTTGAGCATTAGCAGCGATCGCACAGCTAAAGGCTTGCACAGCACCATAGCGATCGCCAGCCTTCGCCTTTACTAAACCCTGCTGATAGAAATCTTCTTTAAAATCTTGTATCATGGCTCTACTTGCTATCCAAGCTATAGCGATTATGATAAATGAAACTCATACTTTTGCAGTGCATTACTAAGGAGTTATCGCGATGTCCAAAAAGTCCAAAGATATCAAGCATCAGATCGAAAAAACGCTGCATACAGTCGCTGACGTAGCTCAACAGCAGTACGAAAAAAATTTAAAAAAAGCCCATAAAAATGTTGATAAGCAGGTTGGCTCAGTACGCGATCGCCTTGAAGAATTTGATAGCTGGGCGGTTGAGTCGGTTAACGAGGCTTTAGAAAATGTCGAGAAAAAACTAGAGAAAAAAGTCTCCAAAACCTTAAATCGCGTCCAAAAAGCAGCGCGATCGGCTTGGGGAAAATTAACTGATTAACAAAAAAAGAAGCGCGAAGCGCTTCTTTTTTTGTTTAATCGTTTGTAGGGGCAATTCATGAATTGCCCCTACAAACGATTAAACAGTAGCTTGCATCTGGCTCATCAACTTACCAAAGCGATCGCTATGTAAGCGATAACTAAGCGGATGTCCGATTAATCGGGCTGTGCTTTGATATAAAACTTCAATTTCAATCAGCCCATTATCCTTGAGTGTCTTGCCTGTCGAGACCAAATCCACGATCGCTTCTGCCATGCCTGTAATTGGCCCCAACTCCACTGAACCGTACAGAGGAATAATTTCGACGGGCAAATCGATGCTGTCAAAGTAGGCTTGGGCGCAACCGACATATTTTGAAGCAACACGGCTATGAGGCGGTAAGTCTAATGGCGATCGATAGCGGCTCTCTCCCGAAACTGCGATCGACATCCGACAACCCCCAAAACCCAAATCAAGCAGTTTCGCCACTTTTGGAGTTTTTTCACGCAATACATCTTCACCTACGATGCCAGCTTGAGCCTGTCCATATTCCACATATACAGGCACATCTTGCGCTCTTACTAGCAGTGCTCTAGCGGCTCCTGTGGGATCGGTGATTTGTAGTTGACGGTTTGAGGCATCGAGGAATGCGCTAAAGTCAAGCCCGACTCCTTGGAGTAAGCGGATCGAGTCTTTTAACAATGAGCCTTTGGGCAGTGCGAAGGTGAACATGGAATGGTTAGAGCGTTTGTCATAGTCCATTCTACAGCCCATTGCCGATCGCAAAAAATGCTGACCAATAATTTGGAGGAAAGCGAATTTTAATGCACAAGCAACTATAAATCCTCTAAGATCTGGCTACTGCAATTACTCTAAATCTTATGACTGGATTTGAACCACTTATTACACCTCTAGTTGCGATCGCGCTCGAAGTACTCAAAGACAGTGGCAAGGAGGAAGGCGAAAGTTTTTTTGCAAGCTTGATGAAGCGAGATGTGGGTAAGAATTTGCAAGATGTTGTCTTTAAGGCGGCGGGTAAGTATATCGAGAGTTACACTAAACGACATGGCAAACTCAAAGTATTGGGAATGAAAGACCCTGTTGAGTTAGATGAGATATTTACAACAGTTCAATTATTGGGAGAGGATGAGATTCAGCAGTTTGCGACTATTGATGATTTGGAGAAGCTTTATCGTGAAGCAGGTCAGAGATTACTGAGGCATCGATCCAAGGAAAGGCAGGATGGAATCGCTGTGGCTAGTCAAAAGCAATTTCTGATGGTATTAGGCGCTCCAGGGGCAGGGAAGTCTACATTTCTTCGCAAAATTGGTTTGGAATCTTTTAAGGGAAAAAAGGGCAATTTTAAGCATCAAGCCATTCCAGTTTTGCTAGAGCTTAAAAAATTCACCGAGAGCAAAATCGATCTCAAGGCGTTAATTGAGGCTGAATTTACAACCTGTGGATTTCCTAAGCCTAAAGAATTTACGGAAAGTGCTTTAGAAAAGGGGAAATTGCTGATTTTGCTAGATGGTCTGGATGAAGTACCTTCAGCAAATGTCAACTCTGTTATTGATGCAATTCAAGACTTTGTGGATCGCTACGACAAAAATCGCTACATTGCCTCCTGTCGTACTGCTCTCTATCGCTACAATTTCAAGCGTTTTAGTGATGTGATTTTGTCGGAGTTTGATGATGGACAGATTCAGCAGTTTATCAATAATTGGTTTCGCTCCGAAGAAGATAAACAGGCGGGAACGGCGGCGCGTTGTTGGGAATTGCTAGAACGCCCCGAAAACAAGCCCGCAAAGGAACTTGCACATACTCCACTCTTGCTAACTTTCCTCTGCCTAAAATACAACAAGTCACAAACCTTTGCTATGAATCGTAGCACTCTATATAAAAGTGCTTTGCGGATTTTATTAGAGGAATGGGCTGCCGAAAAGCGAATTATGGGACAGGAGATCTATGAGGGTTTGAGTGTAGAGCTAGAAGAAGTACTGCTTTCAGAAATTGCTTGTGAGGGTTTCGCGGAAGATCGCTTATTTATTCCTCAGTCTCAATTGGTTGAGCGAATTAAGAAATTCCTGTCAAGTAATCTGAATGCGCCTAAACAACTGAGTGGGGAACAAGTTTTAGAGGCGATCGCCATCCAGCAAGGTATCTTGGTGGAAAGGGTAGAGGATGTGTATTCTTTCTCGCACTTGACTTTACAGGAATATCTGACGGCAAGACATATCTATGCTCATGGTCAAATTTCGCAGATGGTAGAGAAATATCTGACCGATAAACGATGGAGAGAAGTATTTCTATTGGCTTCTGGGTTGATGGTGGATAGAGGTTCAGATGAGCTTCTTTTAGAGATTCACAAAGCAGCAAAACAGTATGCACGTCATCCCAAAGTAAAGGCTTTGCTGCAATGGGCAGATCAAGTTACAGCAGGGTCATCAGGTAATTTTAAACCTGCGGCTAAACGGGCAATAGCGATCGCCAGTGCCATTGCCAGTACCATCATCGACATCGCTAGCGATATTGATATCGTCAGTTCCATCGGCATCGTCAGCGCCATCATCATCGCCGACGACATCGACAGCAATATCGACGGCGACAGCGCCATCAACATCACCAGCGTCATCGTCAGCGCTATCATCAGCATCAGTGTCAGCGACATCGACAGAGAAGTCGACAACCTCAGCGACATCGCCAGAGCCAGAGGCATCGACTTGGAGAGAAGCATCACCAAAGTCAGATCCAGAACCATCGACGTAAACAGCGCCAGCACTACTTTCATGAACAGCGTCAGCAATGACTTTGGCGAATTAGAAAAATCAGGTATTTTTGTTGAATTAGATTTGTTCAACTTTACAAATCAATTACGAAACTTTCAATCTGCTCTAAACGAATCGAACATCACCTTAATAAAAAAAACGTCCGAACAATTGATAAATGCTTATCTTGAAGCCTTTTATCTAAATCAAGGATTGATTACTTACAACAGAGAAGAATCCCTAGCCCTATACAAATATCTCTATAGCGTCGATCTACTACTCAAATGCAAGCAAGAAGCAGCTAGACTCTCCCCTGCAACGTGGGACGCGATTGAAGCAGAACTCTTGTTACCACCAGATAATTAAGAAAAACATCAATTACACAAACCCATCAATTCAAACCGTAGGGACGCAGCATTACCGCCATCATTCACACCATATCAAAGCGATCTCTAAACTGTAATGCGATCGCCCAAACCTCACAACACAGGGACAATTTATCTGTGCAAAGCCAAGAGGGTAAAGCATTTACGTACAGAGACTTTCTGAGAGGAGTTTAAAAATTGTCGCGCAAATGCTTTACCCCTTCACAATGACGGCTTTTTACTTTTTACTTTTCAGCCATGCTTCCAAATCCGCCACCTTCTCAAAATCCAACACCGCCTCCGCCAACTCCTCCAACTGCTCCGCCGACAACTTCTCCAACCGTTTCACAGTCTTCAGCGTCACCTTACCAAACTTTCGCGTCAATAGTCGTACCGCAACCTTCCTAATCCCCAAAACCTGACCAAGCTGTGTCCCAATCTTTTCACCCTCAAGCTTGCCCTCAAGTTTGCCCTCTTGGAGGGCCTCCCGATATACTCTTGTTTTCTTGAGATCACTTAACGTAAACATCGCCTCAACCTCCTCTCGACTCATCTGGGGAAACTTGTACAGTAAAACTGTCTCAATAAATTCTATCATCCTTTCTCTATCCGCTTGCCCCACTCGCTCGGCTAACCTTTGCGCTAAAGCTATGGTTTCCCTCTTTGGCGCAACGATTAGCCTCACAAGCCCTAGATTAAGCGACTGATGATCTGGTAACTCATCAAGATAGATTCGCACAATATGCGTACTAGCAAATAGCACCCTAAATTGCTTTGGTATTTCAGGCTCAATACTACGTTTCGCAAAAATTGCGACCGCTTGCCAATCATGCTCTGGCTTGTACTGACTCAAATAGAGAAATATCTCACCGATAAATTCCCAATAAAATTCGGCACGTTTTTGAAACTGTACTTCCACAAACCAAATATTTTTATCCAACGATTCTGGAATAAAAATGCCATCAAAGCGAAAGGCTTTTTCCTTGATTTCCACAGAAGTAACGCGATATCCTGCTGCTGTTTCGGGCGGTAATCCCACCAATTCAAACAACAAGCTATCAAAAGTCTGAAATAGCTGAAAGAAGATCGTGTCAGTACGCATCAGCCTATATTAGCGAATTTTATACACAGGATGACTGCCATCATTTACGCAAATCCCCCCAATCATCAAATGGTAAAGCGATCGCCTAAACCTCACAACGCAAAGACAATTTATCTATGGGAGCGAAAAGGGTTTAGCATTTATCCTCACTTTCAGGATCGATACCCAAGACTCGTAACCTCTCCGCAAGACGATTAGATCGTCGCTCAGCCGAATCAGCTCGTTGCTCGGCTGAGTTAGCTCGTTGCTCTAGCTCTAATGAACTCAAAAAGCGCTGACCACTCGGACGATATAACACCAATTCTTGTCCATCCCGCCACTCAAAACGCACCTGAAGTAAAGGACTCACCCATTCAGGTTTTATTTCAATAGAAACAAACCTATCCCTAATCCGTTGCCATCCCGACAGCACTAGATCGTCAGGATCGTAAACATAATATTCCTCAATCCCATAGGCTTCATAGAAATTAAACTTGTCTTCTAAAGACTCTAATCCGCGCCGATCTTTGTTGCTTGGTGACAAAATCTCAAAGGCAACCTGTGGCGCAATATTCTCTTCTTCCCATTGCTTATATGACCCTCGTCGTCCCTTTGGTCTTCCAAATACGACCATCACATCAGGAGCCATGCGTTTTGGTATATAGCGCACAGGATACCAGAGCAAATCTCCTGCAATAAATACATTGGGATCGTTAGCAAAGATAATCTCTAGATTTTCCTTGATCATCACAATCCAGCGATACTGTTCAGTATTGTCAGACATGGGATTACCGTCACTATCGGGATAGTCGATTTCAGGAATTTCTGGCGCGATCGCTTCAGGAGTTAAAGATTGCGGAGTCATAAATTTGCCCTCACAGAAACCAGAGCGTGATTGGTATTATCTTAGCGAAACTTAATTCAAGCTATTGCGCCACTTAGCTAGTTGAGCCTTAGTCTGACTATCAATACGATTTCCCAATAGATTGTTCGTATTCGCTTTTTGATTCTTTTGACGACTTTGAACCGATCGCATAGTTGCTTCCACTTCTTGTTCTAATGCTGGTGCTGATAGCCACTCCGCTCCAAAGCCAACTGCGGTTAACTGCTGAGCGCGATCGGAAGTTACCACAATAATTCTTTTTAAATGCCGTAGCGGATCGCGTCGGTACTTGCCACATTGACGCTCGATGTAAGTATCCGCCGTTTCGTTGTGATCGGTAAAATATAATCTTAGATTTTTGGTTATTTTTTCGGCTTTGGCGGGAGTTGCCTGTACATAGGCATCGAATACTAAAGTCGTCTTATAGCCGTGATAAGCACTAAAATTCACCATCGTTTCGGTTAAATGCGATCGCGCAATGTCAAACCCTTGCAGATCTCGAATCTCCTGCAAGTGCTTCCAAAAGCCAATCACGTTATAGCCGTCCACCAACATAACTGGTGGATGTTCCGAAGACATAATGGTAGACCGCTAGATAGAATTACTTACTTCAATTCTGACACTAGACTTTAACAAATGTTGCGTTTCTTTTAGCATAAAATCAAAACCCAAAAAAGAGATGCGGCGCAAAGCGCCACATCTCTTTTTTGGGTTTTATGTTGCGTTTTTTTTAGTACAAATATCTAAATTCAAGTAGCAGCAACATAATCACTTAAATTTCGGCACAAATTTAATCCCTCAAATTAAGAAGCTTAGTGTCATAATGAGGCAGACTTATTAGACGAACTAAACCTCAAACGGTAATGGCGAAAAATTCCTCTGCGACGGCAAATAGCCAAGTTGATAAGACTGCTCCGAGCGCTCAAGCTGCAAAGACAAGCATCAGCCCTGAGAAAAAGAAAGCGCTCGATGCAATCATGCAAAAAATCGAGAAGGATCATGGGAAAGGCGCAATCATGCGTCTTGGCGATGCCACTAATATGCGTGTTGAGACCATCCCTAGCGGTGCATTACCCCTCGATCTTGCCCTAGGTGGTGGACTACCCAAAGGTCGAGTCATCGAAGTGTACGGGCCAGAAAGCTCAGGCAAAACCACTCTAGTACTTCATGCGATCGCCGAAGTCCAGAAGCGTGGTGGCATTGCCGCTTTCGTTGATGCGGAACATGCCCTCGACCCGACCTATGCCGCCAATGTTGGCGTTGATATTAACAACTTGCTGATTTCTCAGCCAGACTCTGGCGAAATGGCACTGGAAATTGTTGATAACCTCGTGCGATCGATGGCAGTAGATATCATTGCGATCGACTCCGTGGCAGCCCTCGTCCCCCGCGCTGAAATCGAAGGTGAAATGGGCGCATCCCATGTTGGCTTGCAAGCAAGACTAATGAGTCAAGCCCTCCGCAAAATCACTGCCAATGTCGGCAGATCTAACTGCATCGTCATTTTCCTAAATCAGTTGCGTCAAAAAATCGGCGTATCCTATGGCAGCCCTGAAGTAACCACAGGCGGAACCGCCCTGAAATTCTATGCTTCAGTACGTCTCGATATTCGCCGCATTCAAACCCTCAAAAAGGGCACTGAAGAATATGGCATCCGCGCTAAGGTCAAAGTCGCCAAAAATAAAGTAGCGCCACCCTTTCGGATTGCTGAATTTGACATTATTTTTGGCAAAGGGATCTCTACAGTTGGCTGCTTAGTCGATCTAGCCGAAGAAATGAGCATCATCGTCCGCAAGGGTGCTTGGTATAGCTACCAAGGCGACAACATCGGACAGGGTAGAGATAACACGATCAAATACATGGAAGACAAGCCAGAATTTGCTCAAGACATCGAAAAGCAAATACGCGAAAAATTATCCGCAGGTGTTGAGGTTTCAGCAACAAAGGTAGTCTCCGAAGAAATTGAATCTGAAGATGATGAAGTACCAGTAGAAGATTTCTAAATCCAAAAAGAAGAGTAGCGGCGCAAAGCGCCGCTACTCTTCTTTCTTTATAAACTCACCTTACGCAGAAATTTGTAAAACCCTCACCTCTAGCCCCTTCTCCCGCAGGAGAGGGAAACAAGAAAATAATATGGTGTTGCTCCCCTTCTCCTGCGGGAGAAGGGGCTGGGGGATGAGGGCAGATCTTCGCTCTGCGTAAGTTGTTTTCTAAATTAAAAAGTGGCGCAAAGCGCCACTTTTTAATTTAGAAAACCAACATTTCCCTAATTAGCCATCGATTGTCTTTTTTTACCAAATCATACTCAACCGTGTAGCTAGCATCATCTTTTGATGCTCCTCGATCAAGTTCGCCATTATTAAAGTAATTGCGCGACTCAGAAATCTTGGCAACCACTTTAGCCTTACTATCGCCATCAGGCGTAACGCTATCAACTACGCTTGATTTTGTTTGGTACTGCAAATAGGAGTTACTCGCCTTGAGTTCTTTAGCGCGTCCTTTCCAATCACTCAGAGCTGGATCAATCAAAATTTCTTCTAGAAGATTATCTTCATATCCTTTGCCAAGAGCTTTTGATTTAGTAGCTTGCCATGACTCGATTACTTTGGTAGCAGTTTCTTTATCTAAAGGACCTGGTTGCGCAACTGGGGCGACATTATTTTCCTTAAGTGCTTGGACTAGATTTGTGATTGGTTTCTCTAAGGTTATAGGCTGTGGTTGGGGAGTACCAGTTAAAGCCCGAACAGCCCAAACAACTAACCAAATAGAGCCAGCAAGCACAGCGATCGCTAAAACAATCACAGTTGCTAAACGACCAACATTAAACTTACGTTTGGGTAATGATGCGTGACTTGAAGTATGAACTTGAGATGGACGCTTGATCTCCCTGACAAATTCATTAGCAGCTCTTGTCGAATTTCTCGCAGGTGGCACATTACTGGTGCGACGAGAGCTAGGCAGATCTCGTGTTACATTGCCGCTAACATTGGTATTGACATGGGCAGCATGTCGCTCAATTACAGGAGTCGCTGCGGAACGTTGAAAACGATTAGGTATCTCAGGGGCGTAAGTGGATAGTTTCGGTTCAGCAACGGCGCTCTTCGCAGGATTCAGATCAAAATCGCGATTTACATTTGGCGACTCATCTAGAGAAGATATCGCCGTTAAGCGATCGCCTCCCACAGGCGAAGTCCATTCCGATGACATTGCACCAGTATTAGGTAATTCTTCTAGATATGCTTGCACCTGCTCATCAGCAAAATAATCTTTAAGCGATACGATTTGACTCATCAGATCGCGGAAATGTGGATACACCTCTTCTTGCATCCAGCGTTCGCTGTAGAGACATAGCCCTGGTAAAAGATCGGGAGCACCTTCAGAATTTTGACGAATGAAAGCGATTTGATCGTCTTCACCACTCTGATCGATCGCAGCACTTGCTTCTTCTGTTTGCCCTAGCAACAAAGCACATACAGCTTTTTCTAAATAAATATCTTGCTTAGCACTTAGTTTAACTAGTAACCCTTTTGCGCGACGGATCAGTGCAGGCTGACGTTGTGAAAATCCTCGCGCAATCAACGCATATACAGCCAGATAGGTTGCTACTGAAGATGGACGACGTGCTTCTTCTTCAAACAAGGTTTGCTGCTCGATCGCAGTCATGTAGCTACGTAATTGCTGAATAAATCGCAAGAAGTCGTCAATACCGAGGCTGGAATAGTCATTACCAGAGCCGTCAATGCCGCGCCGCGCATCCAGCATCTCTTGCAAAAGCGACATACCTTTGCGATGCGCTTCTGTGTGGTTGTCAGGGGATGCCAACAATTCGAGGATCCGATAGGGACGGAGGCGAAATAGATCGGCTTGGATTTCACTGCGAATACTGAGAAATAATCCTTCTCGCAATAAAATTTCTTGAGCCGATTCTAAGGATGAAGCCGCAGACTCATATTGTCCTTGTTTCCAATATTCACGACCAATGTCTAGATAGGAAAGCGATACAGAGAGAAGCAAATCAGGATCGTGAGGCGAAATTCTTGCCGACTGATACTCGGCTTCTTCAGGATCGTAATAGGGTTTAGCAAGGGATAAAACTTTCTCTGATTCGCCGAGTTCATACAAAATCAGTAATAGCCCTGCAAAGTCTTTTTCATCAGCTTCAATTTGAGGCGGCAATGTCAAAACTGGGCGATCGCTATCTGTCTCCAATGCGTCGCTTTCAGTTGCAGCACTATGGCGATCGCGTTCGGTCAGAGTTTCATAAGCTTTATCAATGATGCGCTTCCGAGAGGCGATTGCCGCATCAGAATATTCCCGCCTTGGCATAGAGAGCAGGCGATCGCGATGGGCTTGATGAACTTTATCTAGCCCTGACAGGTGTGTTAAACCTAGGATACGGTAACAGTCTAGAGGAACTCTCACTTTGCTTCTCTACCCAAAACTTCAATTGGAAATGCCGATCTGAACTCCGATAATGCCAACCTGTTTGCCTCTCAACTCAAAGATGCTCCGTATCTAATGCACTAAGAACAGATGTAATGTACTCAATCTTTTAAGTACATTAAACGCCCGAATTATACACTAAGTTAATCAACTTGGTGGAAATAGCAAAAAAAGTCATCAAAAGCAATTTGGGGTTTGCAGCGCCGTAGGCGCTGCAAACCCCAAATTGCTTTTATCATTAAGAGTCAAGAGCGATCGCTTTATCAATCGCTAACTTTTGATTAAGACGGGTTTGATAAGCTTGCAATTCCTTAGGTCTGATACCGCTAATGATGCAAAAACTATCAACATCAATCCCACGAGATAACATTTCGATACACCAAGTATGTCGGGGCTGATCAATTGTTAGAGGTAAGCCACTCAGGTTTCGATAGGGTTGTGTCCAACGCTCCCAAAGTTGTTCGATCTCTTCTAAGGACAGTGGTTTCCCGTCGCTACTGAGAAACAAAGATTTCATATCCTCAATATTTTTCAGATCCTTTAATTCATGCTTACGAGTCTTGAGGTAAGCACTAAGGGGATTATTCGTTGCTGAACCGTAGCGATGACCAAGAATTTTTTGATTAAGTGGTACGGATCTCTCATTACCCGTAGCATCCCTAGTTAGTAAAATTCCGTGGTTAGCTTGGTGCTGATAGTCTTTTAAGCGCAATCTCGTAATATCAAGCGCCGTCAGCCCTGCCCCAAATAGCAAATAGGCGATCGCATAGTCCTTTGCCCCACATTTTTTTGCTTGCAAAAGGATTTCGCGCACAGTCTCCGCAGAGATATCGTTAATTGGTTGCGCTTGGGCGATCGGGTTAACTTCTTGAACAAACATATCGACAAGCGTACTGACAAACTCGTCGCGATCGCGCCAAATTGCCTGCACATCACTGGTTAAAGTGATCACCGCGTAACCCAAAATACAAGTATTTAATAAGTTAGCCAGCTTGATCGGGGGCAAAGAATATTGCAATCGCGAATTGACCAGTACATCATTAATTGCCGTTGCGATCGTTTGATTAACTTGATTAATTCCTTGCGCCAAGGCTTGTCGGCTTTCAAGGGGATATTGTCCCGCCTCGCCAACTAGCGATCGCACCAACTCAGGCACACTTTCAAGCGCCCGCAATGAACTTTGAATGTAATATTTGAGAAATCTCCGCAAATCACTCTGACTAGAGATATCCGACACCATGAGCGACTCTCCCACTTGCGCCAACACCAAATATTTTTGCAGACATTCTTGCAATACGGCTAGTAATAAACCATGTTTATTCCCAAAATGACGAAATAAAGTTACTTCATTGACCTGCGCGAAGTCAGCGATTTGGCGTGTAGTTGTCTCGGTAATTCCTTTGCTAGCAAACAACTCTAGCGCTGTGTTCACTATACGTTGACGAGTAGGAATTCGAGATACAGACATGAGAGCATGTACCATTGAGATGATTTGCAAGTGCTACTTGCATTATTGCTTAAAAAACAGTTAGACTTATACTTAACTGTAAGTGATACTTGCATCTCCTCACCACCCTCTAAGTTGTTATTTCATGACCGCCACTACTGAAGCCATCTCAACTGAAAAACTGAACTGGACAAATGTCGCCTTCTTCAGTGCTTTTCATCTCGCTGCCTTAGCTGCTCCTTTTTACTTCTCTTGGCAAGCTGTAATTCTTACAGTTTTCTTGCATTGGTTATTTGGCAGCATCGGTATTACTTTAGGATATCATCGCTTACTTAGCCATCGGAGCTTTCAAGTGCCTCAGTGGTTGGAATACATCATCACCACAATCGGTGCATTAGCGCTGCAAGGTGGTCCCGTATTTTGGGTGGGCGGACATCGTCAGCATCACGGCTTTACAGAAGACAATCAAAAAGATCCCTACTCGGCAAACAAAGGTTTTTGGTGGAGCCACATGATGTGGATCATGTACTCCAAGCCTGAGCATTTTCAGCGTTCTAACTACTGTAAATTTGCACCCGATCTTGCCAACGATCCTTACTACAAGTTTTTAGATGTTTACTTCCTATTGTTACAAGTGCCACTCGCAGCATTACTTTATGTAATTGGCGAAAAAGTTTTCTCTGGGCTAGGTGCATCATTCTTGGTTTACGGTGTGGCAGTACGTTCAGTATTTCTATGGCATAGCACTTGGTTAATCAACTCGGCTTGCCACAAATGGGGTTACAAAAACTTTGCAGAAACCCCCGACCATTCCACAAACCTCTGGTGGGCAGCAATTTTGACCTACGGCGAAGGCTGGCACAACAATCATCACGCTTTTCCTAAGTCAGCACGTTCTGGTTTGAAATGGTGGGAAATCGATCCAACTTGGGGCGTAATCAATCTGCTGCAAGCAGTTGGCTTGGCGAAAAAAGTTTATTTACCTGAGCCTTGGCAACCTAGTAAATAATCAATTATCGCTTACAAATTAAAAAGAGGGCGCGCTGCGCCCTCTTTTTAATTTGTAAGCACAAAATAGGTTCTAGCAAAAATAGATACATTGATGGAATCGGTAGTGTGTAAACCTTATTCAAAATGGGTTAATCAATGCGGAAAAGCAAGCATATGGATCATCGCCACATTCGCTTTAGCGATCGCCACGAAGAAGTCGATTTAGAACAGTTACAAGGATTATTTCGACTAGGAGCATTTTGGGCAAAGGAACGTACCTTGGCGGGATTGGCGATCGCGATCTCTAACTCCAAGCCAGTCGTGACTGTGTGGGATGAACAAAAATTAATTGGACATGCTCGCGCCACCAGTGATGGTATTTATCGAGCGACAATTTGGGATGTGGTGATCGATCCTGCATATCGGGGTGCAGGCTTAGGTCGGAAGTTAGTCCAAACAGTGTTGGCGCATCCTAATGTTTGTGATGTTGAGCGTGTTTATTTGATGACCACCCATCAGCAAAAATTTTACGAGCAGATTGGCTTTGAGCAAAATTCTTCAACCACGTTGGTTTTATTTAATGGAGATGGCGATCTTATAACCTCTGAATTAGCTCAAACAACTGTTTTTAAATAAGAAAAATAAGAGGCAGCACTTTGTGTTCCCACTTATTTTTTCTTATAGTATTTGTAAATACTGCCTAGATTTACAATCTGTGTAACGATATATTATGACAAGCGCACGATATATATATCGTTTTCTTTACATCCCATTCAATTTGGTGGGAGCCAATGAACGAAACTTCATATCTAAGTCAGAAACGAACAAGGAGCGAATTTGAACGCCAACTGCATCGCCTAGAACAAGATTCTTTACGAATGGGAGCGCTTGTCGAAAATTCATTCCTCTTAGCTCATGCAGCTTTATTTGAGCGCGATCTGGAAGCCGCAACTCGTATTGATCCTCAAGACAAACAAATCGATCAAATCTATCGCCAAATTGAAATCGATTGCATTGAATTGATCACCTTACAGTCGCCAGTTGCTCGCGATATTAGATTACTCAGTGCCTTGATGCAACTGATCCGCGATATTGAACGGATTGGCGACTACGCTGAGAATCTTGGGGATATTGCCATTAAGCTTTTTACTTATCCTCCATCTCCCTATCTCGGCGAATTGCAAGTAATGTCCAATCGCTGTCGAGCCATGCTTGCCATGAGTTTAGAAGCACTAGCTAACCTTGATGAAAATATTGGTCTGCAAATTAAGATCAAGGATGATGCTGTTGACGACGACTACAAGCAAATCTATAACTTACTAGCTTCCCAAAAACTATTTGGTGGAGAGCCAATGGAACCTGTAATGCTGATGGTATTGGCAATTCATCATTTAGAGCGCATGGCAGATCATGCAGCTAATGTGGGGCAGCGAGTTGCTTATATTGTCACTGGCAAGCTTTGCTAACCCAAAAGAGAGGCGGCGCAAAGCGCCGCCTTTCTTTAAAAATAAAAAATAGCAACACTAGCGCTATAGCACGGTAATCTAAGTTAGTGCTTTACAGCACATCAGAATTTATGCGGGAAAGTTTTAAGGATTGAAATGAAGTCATATTTGGCGGCTGCCGTACAAATGACCAGTGTCTCTGATGTAGATAAAAATCTTGCGCAAGCAGAAGATTTGATCCAACTGGCAGTTAATCGAGGTGCAGAACTAGTTTGTCTACCCGAAAACTTTTCGTTTTTAGGTGATGAGAGCGAAAAGACAAGCATTGCTACAGAAATTGCAGAAAAGAGCGAAAAGTTTTTAATTACGATCGCTCAACGCTATCAAATCTTGTTACTTGGTGGTGGTTTTCCCGTACCAGTAGCTACGCGCAGCAATTCATCGCCGATCAAGATGTACAACACGGCGCTGCTGATTGGGCGTGAAGGTGAAGAACTAGCGCGTTATCGCAAGATGCATCTTTTTGATGTAAATCTCCCCGATGGCAATACTTATCAGGAGTCGGCTACGGTACTGGCAGGAACTGAATCTCCACCTGTATATATGTCTGAGAAATATGGCAACTTGGGGCTATCAGTTTGCTATGACGTGAGATTCCCAGAGCTTTATCGCCATTTATCTCAAAATGGTGCAAATATCTTGTTTGTGCCTGCGGCTTTTACGGCTTTTACTGGCAAAGATCATTGGCAAGTTTTATTGCAAGCCAGAGCAATTGAGAATACATGCTATGTGATCGCCCCTGCTCAAGTGGGTATGCATACGCCGCGCCGTCAGTCTCATGGTCACGCGATGATCGTCGATCCTTGGGGAATTGTCCTAGCCGATGCGGGCGATCGCATTGGTGTAGCGATCGCCGAGATTCAGCCTTCGCGCATTGACCAAATTCGCCGTCAGATGCCATCTCTGCAACATCGGACTTTTTCCTGTTCTTAAGAAAAGGCAGCACATCAAGACGACATTAATAGAATATGTATTAAAATCATAAGCAAGTAGCTAAGCACAATTAAATATAAAACTCAAAAATCTGTACCGCCCGCGCAGCGGGCGGTACAGATTCTGACTCTGGTTTTTTAATTGTGCCGAATTATTCAGCAGTTTTTTCTGAGTTCTTACAACTCCCTTTCTGGCATGAGCAGCTATGCAACCTTTTCCAGTGCTTGGTAACACAATCCGTCCGCTCCAACACCGCGACTTAGAGATCATTCAGCGATTCGCATCCCCCAATGATCTCGAACAGATTGCGGTTAGCGATCTCAGTGGTTGTCGCAGCCGCCAAAAAATCAGCTTGCACCAGCTAGCCAGTTGGTTGCCTGCGCCTGTGCAAACCCTCCTCAAGCCCTATGTACGAGCCTATGTATCTGAATCTAATGGCATCATCCAAGGCTTTATTCGGGTTTCACCTTTTAATAACAACAGTAGTACTTGGCAGATCGATCGAGTTGTGGTTTTGCCAGAAGCACAGAATGGTCAACACAACGTCGGCACACAACTGATTCGCTATTGCCTAGAATCTTGTCTAGAAGCGCGAACTTGGGTATTACAGGTTGATATTAACCAAAAAGATACGATCGCTCTCTATCGTCAAAATGGATTCCAACCACTGGCTCAGTTCACAGATTGGGAGATTGATACGGCAAGTCTGCTCGAACTTGCTCAGCACTCTCCTGACCTGCCAAATTTGATGCCTGTCAGTAATGCTGATGCCAGCTTGCTTTATCAACTTGATACAGCTGCGATGCCCCCACATATTCGTCAAGTTTACGATCTCAACGTCGATGATTTTCGGGCAAAGACTATCGACAAACTGGTCAATCACAGTTCATTGCTGATCAATCATTTGCAAGATGTATCGGGCTACGTCTATGAGCCACAACGCAAAGCGGCGATCGGCTACTTCTATTTGCTGTTGCAGCGCCCGACTGTAAATCAGCCCGATGAAAAACTGGTTCACCATTGCCAGCTTACAGTTCATCCTGCTTATACATGGCTGTATCCTGAACTAACTTCGCAAATTGCCCAAATTGTCGTTAAGCAATCTTCTGAGAAATTAACCGAAAATGTCAGCTTGCAACTGTCATCAGCAGATTATCAACCAGAACGTGAAGATTATTTAGAAGGAATTCATGCCCAGCGCCAAGGGCATTCCTTGTTGATGGCGCGATCGGTTTGGCACAAAATTCGTGAGACTAAAACTGTGCTCGATGGATTGCAACTTTCACGCATGTTGTCAGGATTACAACCCACCCAAAAGCCAATTCCTGGCAGAATTGAGACTTTACCTCAACAACATCAGCATACCGATGAGTCACTTTAAATAATGTAAGGTGGGCAATGCCCACCCTACTACATTCTGCTTGGCAACTTAATTGTGTGGAAATCACCTAACACGCTGATGAATTGTGATTAATCAATCTGATTTTGGTTCAATTTATACAAAATAAAGATCCACAAGATCGCTACGATTAGATACTGGACATTTAGGCATTGGATGCACCTTTAAAAAAGCTTGACTATGAAAATTCTCAAAATCCAGACATTACGTGGTTCAAATTATTGGAGTATCCAACGACATCAGCTTGTAGTTGTGCGATTAGATTTAGAGGATTTTCAAGTACAACGAACTAGCTTTCATCAAAATTTATGTAAAGTTTTGCCAAGTCTAGCGGGGAAAGACATCGCGCAGCGACCAGATATTAGTGATTCTGACTTTTTGGCAGGAATTGTTAAAGATATTGCGATCGCTCTGCAAGGCTATGTCGGCATGAAGGTTGACTTCGGGGCAATTAGACAAACCGTTGAAAAAAATGTCTATCAAGTCGTGTTTGAGTATCAAACCGAAGGTGCAGGGCGCTATGCAGCACGTGCAGCAGTAAGAATATGTACTAGTATTCTGGAAACAGGAACCTATGCAACTACTGAGTTACAAGAGGACCTCAAGGATTTAAGAGATATTCGTCTTGATGGTCAATTAGGTCCAAGTACCGAGTCGATTGTTGCCGAAGCTAAAGCCCAAAATATTCCTTGGTTAGAGTTGGGTAGCCGCGCAATGATCCAGCTTGGGTATGGGGTGCATCAGAGTCGTATTCAGGCAACTTTGTCGAATAAAACGGGGATCTTAGCGGTTGAGCTAGCCTGCGACAAGGAAGGGACAAAGAGCATTTTACGGGCTTCGGGTGTGCCAGTGCCGAGGGGTACAACGATCCGATCGCCTAAATATCTAGAAGATGCGATCGCCGAAGTCGGCGGCTTTCCGATTGTAATCAAGCCCTTAAATGGCAATCATGGGCGTGGGATCACGATTGATATCCGCAGCATCAAAGAGTCGATGGATGCCTTTGACATGGCGCAAGAAGTATCCGAAGAAGTAATTATCGAACGATTTCATACAGGGCGAGACCATCGCATATTGGTGATCAATGGCAAATTTGTAGCTGTTGCCGAGCGCGTTCCTGCCAATGTCACAGGGGATGGCGTTTCCACAATTTCGCAACTGATTGAAATTACTAACCAAGATCCTCGTCGTGGCGATGGTCATGACAATGTCTTGACCCGCATCGAGATCGATCGCACCAGCATAGATATCCTTACTAGACAAGGATTTACGCTGGAATCCGTACCGCCTAATGGGCAAATTTGTTATCTCAAAGCTACTGCAAACTTAAGTACAGGTGGCGTATCGGTTGATCGTACAGACGAGATTCACCCTGAAAATATCTGGCTAGCAGAGCGCGTGGCAAGAATTATCGGTCTAGATATTGCGGGGATCGATATGGTCACTGAAGATATCTCTTTGCCTGTACGTCAAGTCGATGGGGCGATCGTGGAGGTAAATGCGGCTCCTGGGTTCAGAATGCATACGGCTCCGAGTATTGGCACACCTCGCAATGTAGCGGCTCCAGTAATCGATATGCTATTCCCTGCTGGAGCGCCTACAAGAATACCAATCGTGGCGATCACAGGGACAAATGGTAAAACTACTACTACTCGACTAATTGCTCATATCTTCAAGCAAACTGGCAAACGAGTAGGTTATACCACTACCGATGGGATTTACATTGGCGAATGTTTGGTTGAAAAAGGCGATACTACTGGCCCCTATAGCGCCCAAGTAATCCTGCGCGATCCTACCGTTGAAGTGGCGATCCTAGAAACAGCTAGAGGCGGGCTTTTGAGATCGGGATTAGGCTTTGATGGCAGCGATGTGGGTGTGGTGATGAACGTAGCCGCCGATCATCTTGGTATTGGGGATATTGACACAATTGAAGATCTGGCAAGGCTCAAGAGCGTAGTTGTCAAAACAACGTTGCCAAGTGGCTATGCTGTACTGAATGCGGATGATCCATTGGTTGTTGCCATGGCAAAAGAAGTGGATGCAACGGTTGCTTACTTCAGCATGGATCCTGAGAGTCTTTTAATCAAATCTCATATCGAACAAGGTGGACTTGCCGCAGTATATGAAGAAGGCTATCTAACTATCTTAAAAGGTGATTGGAAACTACGAATCGAAGAAGCTGTCAATGTACCCCTGACCCTTGGCGGTCGCGCGGCCTTCAACATCCAAAATTCTCTTGCCGCAAGTTTAGTCGCCTTCTGCCAAGACGTGCAGATTGAAGAGATTCGTCAAGGGCTTGCCACATTTGTGGCTTCGAGCGAGCAAACCCCTGGACGGATGAATTTATTTGATTTGGGTAAGTATCATGCCTTGGTCGATTATGCTCACAATCCTGCGGGATTTAAAGCGATCGCTGACTTTATCCAGAAATGGGAAGGTGAAGCGATCGGCGTAATTGGCGCACCTGGCGATCGGCGTGATGAGGACATCATTGAGCTAGGGCAATTAGCCGCCCAAATGTTCAGTCGCATTTTTATTAAAGAAGATAAAGATTTGCGAGGACGTGCCCCGCGTGTGGTTGCGGATCTGCTGCGTCAGGGTATCGAAGAAGTGAATGCCAGCATCCCCTGTATTACAATTCTTGACGAATCGGAAGCCATCACGGCTGCCTTGGATAGCGCCCCTCAAAGTAGTTTAGTTGTGATATTCCCAGACAAAGTGGATTCAGCTATTGCTATTATTGAATCGCGAAAGTCCAAAATGTCGTCGTAAAGTCAGCTATGCCGCGTGTAATTTGTCTTGGCGAAGTTTTAATCGATCAAATAGCTGAAGATATTGGTGCTCCCTATGAGCAAGTTAGCTCTTGGAAGCCATATTTTGGCGGAGCACCTGCCAATGTTGCCTGTGGGTTAGCCAAACTGGGAACACCAGTCAGCTTAATTAGCTGCGTTGGTCAAGATGCTGCAGGGACTGATTTGCTCAAACAGTTGGGAGCATCAGGTGTGGAAACTTCAGGCGTGCAAGTGCATCCTGAAGCAACTACTCGCGAGGTATATGTCACCCGCGATGCTCAAGGAGATCGCAGTTTTGCTCGCTTTAATGGTGATTCCCAAACTGTATATGCAGACACCTTGATGTCTGCCGAGCATTTGCCTGAGCATTTATTTGCTGATGCGAATTTTTTGGTGTTAGGTACATTAGGCTTATCCAATCCACATACCTCTAGAGCGATCGGTCGCGCTTTGAAGCTAGCGGAAGAGAACTTTGTAAAGGTGGTAGTTGATGTCAATTGGCGGGCGATGTTCTGGAAAAATCCTGAGCAGGTTGCCAAACTATTGCCTGTCTTGCTGAAGTACACCGATTTCTTGAAGATGACCGAGGATGAGGCAAAGTTACTATTTCGTCTCACTAGTCCCGCCGCGATCTCTCAAGCCTATAGCCATCTCGAAGGAATTTTACTCACCAATGGCGACAAAGATTGTCGCTACTATTTGGGCGAACGTCAGGACAAACATGCCGTTTTTCCTGTGCATTCGATTGATACAACTGGGGCGGGGGATGCTTTTCTAGCTGCCTTTATTCATAAGATTTATCACCGTCCGCTTACCCATCTGCTCGATCCTAAGTTTGCCGATGAAGCGATCGCTTATGCCTGCGCCGCAGGTGCGTTAACTACACTAAGTATGGGTGCGATCGCTGCTCAACCAAGCGATCGACAAATTCGCGAATTTTTAGCCATGCGCGAGACAAAGCATTAAAACCGTACTTTGGTGGCGCAAAGCGCCACAAATATTTGCCATGCACTCTTTATCTTTGCCCACATGGGTAATTCATATTTCTAGCGTCATTGAGTGGACTTTAGCAATTTGGCTCATTTGGCAATACGACAAAAAAAATCCCGATCGCGGTTGGCGGAACTTAGCATGGGCAATGTTTCCTGCCTTAGTCAGTGCGATGTGTGCGGTGACTTGGCACTTTTTTGACAATGCTGACTCGTTGGAATGGCTAGTTACTGTGCAGGCTGCGTTAACTTTAATTGGCAATACGACTCTGGCGATCGCAGCCTACTTTATCTGGAAAATCGCCAACGCAAAACCACAAATTTAACTTGAGCGCAAAGCGCTGTGGGATAAAACTATGCCCAAAGAAGCCTTATTCGGTTTATCGCTATTTCCATATCTTGCCTTTCTCTGGTTTGCCACCAAATCACGCCAATTTCCCAAACTGGGACTTTGGGGATTTTATGGGACATTAGTATTTGTGGCGATTACGATTCCCGCAGGAATTTATGCACAAGTCCATTACGGCAAAGCTTTAGCGAATGTTGATTGGTTGCATGGCAGTGCTGAGTCATTTTTGACCATCACCAATATTTTGTTGGTACTAGGGTTTAAAAATGCGATTAAAAATGCGATTAAACCTAAAGATTAAAGATCGCAATTTGAGCGTATCTAATCTTTGTGAATATAATGAGCGATTATTGTAGTTAATATCGCTGACTGCCAATGCGAGGAATTTATGAACAGACATTATCAACGCATTTCTCAATTTTTGGCGATTGCAGGACTAGCGATCGCTAGCGCTACGATTAGTCCAGTATTTGCGCAATCAGCCCAACCACAACGAGGTGATGCTGATAGCCTGCGACCTGCACAAGGTCAGCCCATCTCACCTACCAATACCGATCAATTTTCGTTAGAAAGAGATTTTCCACGTTCCGATCTCAAGATTCAAAGTATCAATCTCGACGTTGAGGCGATTCAGCCAGTCATCCCTGGTAATTACAATGCCTCTCCTCAGAAAGTGAATCGATCTGGTACTTTTATCAGCGATCCACTTAACGCGATCCAGATCTTCCAAGAGTCTGGCACAGCTCGGCGTGAAAAATAATTAAAGACGGCGCGATGCGCCGTCTTTAATTTTCAATGAGGAAATGCCCAGTTGCTAAGCCACATGCTCGCTTAATTGGTAAAGCAGCAGCTAGGTCAAAAGCTGCTTGTCTGGCGATCGCACCGTCGATTGTTGTTGTTACCACCACATCTAAACCAGCTTTGAAAGCGATCGCAGCGGCATGATTTGCCGTGATGAGTCCGCCTAGAGCCATTGGCTTGAGAATAATAATATCGGCGGCTTGAGTATTAACCACTTGCTGCAATTGTGAGAGATTATTTACGGACTCATCCGCAGCAACTAGAATTGATTGCGATTGCCTGACTTCTGCCATGCCTAATAAATCGGAAGCAGCGACAGGTTGCTCGACATATTCGATTTGCGAAAATTCAAGCTTTTTTAAATTTGCGATCGCTTCGGTCACTGACCATCCTTGATTAGCATCAATCCGAATTTGGATATGAGCGCCAACCTGCGATCGCACTGCTTCCACTCTGCGCAAATCCATTTCAAAATCCTTGGTTCCCACTTTGATTTTGAGACAGTGATAACCTTGCTCTATATACTGTTTTGCTTTGGATACGGCTCTTTCAGGTGTGGTCGCCCCAATCACAGCATTAACGGCTACCTGATCACGAACTATTCCAGAGAAGGAATTTGCTAGCAATTGAGAAATGGATATACCTTGTACTTGTGATAGTAAATTAAGCAATCCTAATTCAATTCCATGTTTTGCGGCAGGGGTGTGATCGTATTTTGTAAGTATGTTCTCAATATCATTCAGATCGTGAATTTCTGCATTAATCAGCGATCGCTGAGCTTCTCTTAAAACCCTTTCAGTTTCAGCAAGAGATTCCATCCCAAACCCATCAAGCGGAGCGGCTTCACCTAAGCCAATATACTGGACTCGATCATGAGATTTGCGATCGCGAATCTCAACCACAAATCCTTCGCGATGGGAAATCGAGCCTAATGCTGTTTGAAATGGTTCGTGAAAAGCAAGCCGATAGGGCTGGTATTGAATAGATTGCACAATAAAAGTCACAGCTAAACCATAGCAAAAGTTATACAAAAGTTATATGAATATCGATCTATGTTGCAAATAAGATTTTATAGTTTATAGTCAGATCACGAACTGATTTTAGGCAGATCAAGATAATGATTAAGAAAAGTTTTTTGGTTTCAGCTAGCCTACTTGCTTTCAGTCTAGTGGCAAATGTTGCTTCTGCTTCTGCTGATCAGTGGTACTTCTACGTTAAAAATAGCAGTGCTTCTACAATCAAAAAGTTAATGGTAGGGGAACCTCAGAAAACTTGGGGTCAGTTTGATATTGGTTCAGGTATTGCTTCTGGAGCAGGTGCCAAGATGGTTTGGGACAGTTCCACTGACAACCAATCGTGTAAGCAATGGATTAAAGCTCAGTTTGCAGATGGTAGCGAAAGCGAGCCAGCATATATGGACTTCTGCAAAAATCTAGACGATCCTATTGTCTTCAACTAATCCACAGATGTTACGTGGAAGGAATTCTTGTGATGGTAAGAATCTAGGATAACCACGGGGAGATTGCTCTGCGTCGCTAGCAGTATGCATTAGATTCATCATTTGAGTTCCACGTAATGCCAACTCTCAAAATGGCAATGCCATTTTGAGAGTTGAAAACCTTCCTTAGTTTGGTTTTTAATTCTTGATAAGGATAATCACAATTTCAAGAATTGGTATATTGCCACATAAAAACAAAAAGGAGTTGCAGCGCTTTGCGCCGCAACTCCTTTTTGTTTTTGGAATTATTGTGGTGAATCAAGAACGCGATCGATTAAGCCATAGGTGAGAGACTCTTGCGAAGACATGTAGTAGTCACGATTCATATCGCGCTCGATCTTCTCTAGTGGCTGCCCTGTCCGCTTGGCATATTCTTCATTCAGCTTTTGACGAATGCGAATAATTTCCCGCGCCTCAATCTCAATATCTGAAGCTTGACCTCTTGTTCCACCTGAAGGCTGGTGAATCATGATCCTTGCATTGGGTAAAGCATAACGCTTGCCTTTAGCGCCAGCCATCAATAGGAATGAACCCATCGATGCTGCTAACCCTACGCAAATTGTAGTCACATCTGCCTTGATATGTTGCATCGTGTCAAAGATCGCCAACCCTGCCGAAACCGATCCGCCAGGAGAGTTGATATAAATGTAAATATCTTTGGTTTGATCCTCAGAGTCAAAGTAAAGCAGTCGGGCAATAATTGCATTTGCCATCCCATCTGTCACATCACCACTCAAAAAGATGATGCGCTCCATCGACAGACGCTCGTAAATGTTAATCCACTGCGTGTAGGAATCACCAGGATAGCGATAGGGAACTCTAGGAATACCGATAGGCATAGGTTTAATTAAGAATTACGAATTGGGAATTACGAATTGTGAGTTACGAATTACGAATTAGGAATTACGAATTATCAACCCGTAATTCGTAATTCCTAATTCGTAATTAAATAAGAGCGGGAACTGCTTTAGGCAAGTCTTTTGTGCTTTCAAGAACGCGATCGATCAGCCCATATTCTTTGGCTTGCACAGGAGTCATATACAACATCCGATCCATATCTTTGGTGATGGCTTCGGTTGACTTGCCTGTGGTGCGCGACAAGATTTCTAGCATTGCGGCTCGGTTAGTCAATACTTCCTTAGCCTGAATCTGCAAATCAGAGGCTTGTCCTCTGGTCTGGCGGCGGGCTTGGTGCAGGACAATCGTGGCGTTTGGCAAGCTAGCTCGGAAGCCTTTGGTTCCACTAGCGAGAATCATCGCGGCGGTTCCCATGGCTTGTCCGAGGCAGATTGTATGGACGGGAGGCTTGATATAGTTGAGTGTGTCGCAAATAGCAAAGGCTTCGGTTTCAAAACCGATCGCATCGCCTGTATACCAAGATGTCCCCGTGGAGTTGATATACAGAAAGATCGGTTTTTCAGGATCTTCGTATTGCAAATATAAAAGTTGGGCGATGAGCAATTCTGTAACATCGACACCAAGCTGCTGTTTGTATTCGTCGGGAGATACAAGAGGCAACCCAAAGTAAATAATTCGCTCTTTTAGCAGTAGCGAAGGTAAGTCAGGCGGCGGTGTGCGTCCGTATGACGAATCCCCTGAATAGGCGGCTTGTGCGGCTTGGGGAACAGAGCGAGAAGGTCGATCCATGTTTATTCGTGTTAATGACACTAACTCTGCTAGCTTATCACAGCGATCCCCCTGCTATGGGCGATGTTAGCCAAGATTGAGGTAGGGTTAGCCGTCTAAGGCTACAAAAACCCAAAACAGAGCTGCGGCGCGAAGCGCCGCAGCTCTGTTTTGGGTTTAACATGATTGTCTATCGTTATATTATTTGTAGGATGCGTTAGTGCAACGTAACGCATCTATTGCGAACGTAATGATGGGTTAGGTTACGCGATCGCTAACCCAGTTGATTTTGTATTAGAGGAAGCTAGTAATGATTAAAGCGATCGCTGAGCAACAAATATTGCAGGAAGGTTTTCAAGTACTCTTGACCCATCTGGAGCCATCTAAGGTAGCTCGCTTTTAGGCAGCGTGTAATTTGGGTGGTGATGATTATCTAAAATTAAAGGACAAGCTCTTTGCAGAAGAATCCGTGGCAAGTTTATATGCCAAGGTGCTAGATTTCCAATCGTCGAATACTGCGGTTTAGAGATCGCCTGATTTCAAATTATGGAGATGATTGCTTAGCGGTTGGAGTGGGAGTTGGTTTTGGTGGAAATTTGCATTCAACTTGAATCTCAAAGTTGCTTTCGGCAGAGCCTTCTGTCAACATGGGAATACCCGCTTTGCCGCCAATTTTGAGGCTGAACTTGAGGGTGATTTTATCGACTTCGACTGTGCTAAGGTTCCGAAATGCGCCGATCGCATAGGTGGTGTAGCCGCGAATGGTGTCATGGACTTTTTTGAGGTCAACGGTGGGTAAGTTGTCGCGATATCCTTCCTCTGAGTCGGGTTCGTTGTAGGGTTCTTTAGGTGCGATGTAAATTGAGAATTCTTCGCCGTTTTCGTCTTTGACGACTAGCTCTTGCACTTCTGACATCTTGACCTTTCCTTAGTGATAGGACTATTCTGCAAGGATAACCGATCGCTTGCATTTCACTTTTAAAGATTTCTAAATAAAAAATCCACAGAATTATGGCTCGATCTGCCCTTGTTATTGGTATTGCGCGTTATAGCAATTTTCGTAATCTCGAAAAAACGGTAAATGATGCAGGGGCGATCGCGGAAATATTGGAGCAACATGGGCATTATGCGATCGAGCCTTTACCACGCAAGCTCGTTGCAGGCGATGAAAATCGCTATGAGTTAGATCGAGATCCTAAGAAAGAGGTGAAGGGGAGCGATCTCACGGCTAAGCTGAAAACTTTTTTGTTAGAGCAAGCTAAGGGCAAAGATGCGCTGATTTATTTTGCGGGGCATGGGTTTGTTGTCCCTGATGTGGTTGGCGATGAGATTGGGTATTTGGCGGCGACGGATGCGGGTAAGGATGGTCAAAATGCGCTGAGCTTTGATGTTTTTACCAAGCTAGTGGCGAAGTCGGAGTTAACTAATCTGGTGGTGTTGCTGGATTGTTGTCATGCGGGGAATTTGATTGAGAGCGTTCAATATCAGGCGATGCAAAAGGTTTTTAATGATAAGAAGAATTATTACTTAATGGCGGCTTGTCGTGGGTTTGAGCGATCGCGTGAGGGTGTGGAGCATGGCATTTTTACGGCGGCGGTATTGGAGGTGCTACGCGCAAGGGTTGCGACTGGGGAAGCGGTGGATCTTGACAGTTTGTTTAGTGAGGTATCGCAAAGGCTGAAGCAAAGCGGTCAGGAGGTGGTGCGATCGGCGATGGGTGGTGCGATTACTTTGATTGAGAAGGCTAGGGGGAATCTTGCGCCTGTGGTGAATGAAACTTGTCCTTATGTGGGATTGGAAGCCTTCGATCAAAAGACTGCTCAGTATTTTTATGGTAGAGAAGAGCAGCTTGATTTGTTGTTGAGAAAGATTGAAAAATCGCGATTTGTGCCTGTGATTGGCGCTTCGGGTAGCGGTAAATCATCGCTAGTGAAAGCGGGTTTGATGACGAATTTAGCAAAGCAGGGCTGGTGTGTACTGCCGCCGATGAAGCCTTGGGCAAATCCATTGATGATGTTAAAGCAATCGCTGGTACAGCAGTTTTATAAGTTACCTGCGGAAATTCAGAGGGCTTATGCGCGGCTAGAATCGGAAGGTTTGAATGCGATTTTGCCTGAAGGATCGCAGCGAGTTTTGCTGGTGGTGGATCAGTTTGAGGAGTTGTTTACGGTTTGTCCGAGTGAGCAGGAACGACAAGATTTTATACGGCTGTTGGTGGAAGGAGCCGAGCAAGAGGGACGCTTAACGATCGCCACAACGATGAGAGCTGATTTTGTGGAACAGGCGTTGCAATATCCTGCTTTAGCAAGGTTGATCCAACGCGATCGCGTATTTTGGTTAGTGCCGTTAGAACTGTCTGAGATGAAAGAGGCGATCGCGAAGCCCGCGCAAATGCAAGGCTACGAACTCGCAGAGGGTTTGCTAGAGGCAATTTGTGAGGATGTGGAAGCTGAGAAAAATAGTTTGCCGTTATTGGAGTTTGCGCTGACGGAGTTATGGGAACGCCGCGATCGCCAAAATCATCGATTGACTTTGGTTGCCTATTTAGAGATGGGCAAGTTACGCGGCGCGTTGGATCGTCATGCTAAGCGGTTGTATGAGGATGTATTGCGATCGGATGAGGAGCGCAAGTGGGCGAAACGTTTGTTTTTGAAGTTGGTGCGGACGGGGCAGGATGTTAGGGACACGCGGCAGCGACAGTCGAAACAGTTTTTGTTAGGGATGGCGAGATCGGAAGCTGATCGAGAGGAGATCGCTAATTTGTTAGAAATTTTCGCGGGGGCTGATGGGCGGCTATTGGTGGCAAGTGATGAGAATAATATTGCTTTTGTGGATTTGGCGCATGAGGCGTTGATGGATGGTTGGGAAATGTTTGTTGAATGGCGATCGCAAGATCGGGATTTGAGAAGACTTTGCGATCGCATCAATGATGACTTCAAGCAGTGGCAGAACCAGCAATGCAACGACAAGTTTTTATTGTCTGAAGGTGTGGTTGCCCAAATCGAGGAAGTGGAAGTTGCGATTAACGATTACCTCACGCCCGAACAACAGGAATTCGTGCGGCAAAGTCTTTATAAATACAAGCCGTGGCTTGATCGCGCGAATCTGCCCGAACTGGTGGATATTCCTAGCGGCACATTCTGGATGGGTTCGACTGAAGGAAAAGGACGTGAGGATGAGAAGCCATATCATCAAGTTACGGTAAAAGCGTTTCAGATGGGTAAGTATCCCGTCACGCAGGCGCAATGGCGGACGGTGGCGATGTCGCCCAAGGTCGAGATCGATCTGAGTCTAAACCCTTCGCAATTTCGTGGTGAAGATTGCCCTGTCGAAAAGGTAGATTGGTACGAAGCTCAAGAGTTTTGTGCGCGGCTATCTCAACTGACAGGAGAGACCTATCGACTGCCTAGCGAAGTAGAATGGGAATATGCCTGTCGTGCGGGATCACATACAGAATATTGCTTTGGTGACGATGAAGGTCAGCTTGGGGAATATGCTTGGTATAAAGAAAATAGCGACAGCAAAACGGGACTTGTTGGGCAAAAACGACCTAACGCTTGGGGACTTTACGATCTACATGGCAATGTTTGGGAATGGTGTGCCGATGATTGTCATGACAGTTACGAAGGAGCGCCAACAGATTCACAAATTTGGACAGAAAATGTTACGAATTATGAAGAAGGCAGCAAAACGAGAAAAATGCTGCGTGGTGGTTCGTGGATCGACAATGCTGAGCATTGTCGTTCTGCGTTTCGCAACGACGGTCGCAACGCGCGTTTTCAGTACGGCTACCTCGGTTTTCGGGTTGTGTGTGTTGTGCGGTGAGGACTCCCTTCTCTGTTCTTTTGCCTCAACCCTTTGCACTTTTTCGTATTTATCTGCCCTTCTTTGATCAGCCCTTCGCCTATCGGCGATCAATTTGTTTTTCAATCCTAAAATCCCTTAATGAAATTGGGAATTGTGCGGTCAACCATTTTCTGCGATTTGTGTAGAAAAGACAATAAGTAAGGTGGGCAATGCCCACCTTACTTATTGTCTTTTTTCCTAGAAACACTCGAGCGATATAGCTACCAAAGATTGGAGCGATCGCTACAATCAGCACCAGTGTCAGTCCAATTTGAATCCATCCCTGTAGCATGGTGGAGATTTTCCTTTTGAGTCGATAAACTATCAGGAACCCATTCCTAACCGTCAAATCATCGATCCATTTTCCCTGCTTGACAAGGTATATCTTTACGTTTAGAACGCTTTTGCCCACTAGTATCTAGGTTGTGAGCTTGGTAAAGATTTAACCGTTTAGACTGCGTTTAGTTGGTGTTTAGTTGGCGATCGCTGTTTAACTTTCTAAGGGTGCGACCTTTATGTGATACCTTCTAAAATCAGCAAAATTCTTGTCTAGTATATCTTTCATCGAATCCACTCAAGGATTATGATCTGAATTAACGAAGGTCAGAATGCTTACGCAGTAACGGTTTATCAGATGGAGGTCTCACCCGTTTCTAACTTGATTGACTGACCATTCACATTTTGCCCAATCAATACAAAATCTCGATAATTGGTTACTAATACCTGACGATATTTATCCCAGTATTTAGAAACCTGTGGCGTATTGGCGATTACCCAAGCATCATCCCCTGTCCCCTTAATTTCGATTACGCCTCGTTCAGGATTCTGTGGATCAATAAGGTCATTCCCCGATCGCTTCTGAAATTGCCGCGCTGTAAAGAGTCCGCCATCGGGCATTCCTGCACCTTGATTTTTTAGCTGCATCACACAACGTACTTTTGGCTGTAAAGTTGACCCAATAGTATTGAGCAAATTGGCTAAAGCATTGTAATAGGATGTTTCTTTAACACCAGCGCCTGTTGCTCGAATATCGCGTAATTCACGAATATATATTTCAAAAGGACTCATAACTAATTTGCAGGGTGCGAAGCCAAACTATCCTTTATATTATGGCTTAATTGATAGCTATCCTCAATTTATAAGAACAAATGTCCAAACAATTATCCGAACCATCTTGGCGATCGCCCTTCTTTTGGATAATTGCGGGGCTATTTGGAATGGTGTTTATTTTAGAATTTTCCACCCCGCCAGACTATGTAATGAGTTATCTCTACGTCAGCCCGATCTTGATTGCTAATTCTCGATTGAGCCGTGCTGCCATATTTCAAATCGTCTTAGCGGCAGTAATTCTAACTTTATCAAATATCTGGATTCCCGCCAATAGCGAAATTCACGCTTCAATGGTGGTGAATCGTTTAGTGACAGTATTTGCTTTGATCATGACTGGGATTTTAAGCGATCGCCATCGCCTAACACTGCAAACCTTGGTAAAGCAACAGGCAAAATTACAGGCTCAAGAGAAAATCATGAATGTGCGTGAAGATTTTGCTTCTACCCTTGCCCATGATTTGAAAACGCCATTACTAGGAGCGATCGAAACTCTGCAAGCTTTCGATCGCGAACAATTTGGAAGTATTCAGTTTAAACAAAAAACAGTTTTGGCAACGATGATTCGCAGTCATCAAAACAGTTTGCGCTTAGTTGAGACTCTTCTTGATGTCTATCGCAATGAAACAGAAGGCTTGCAGTTGAGATTAGCTCCAATTAATTTGGCAACTTTAGCGGAAGAGGTTGCCACATCACTGCTTCCCCTATCGAATAGTCGCAGCGTTTATTTGACTGTACATTACGGTGATTCCGAATTCCGTAAATTTCTGTGGGTGAATGGTGATGCTTTCCAGTTGCGTCGTGTCTTTTCCAATCTGCTCACTAATGCCATCAATCATTCCCCAAGATGGGCAAAAGTCGAGGTAGTACTAGAAACAGAGTCATCGTATCAGTTAGTCCAAGTGATTGATTTCGGCGCAGGGATTAAACAAGATGAAAAACAGTATTTATTTGAGAGGTTTTATCAAGGTCAGAGCGATCGCCTTGCTAGCGGTTCTGGGCTAGGCTTATATCTAACACGCCAAATTATTGAGGCGCATGGCGGTACAATTTGGGCAGAGAATCGTCTTCCCCATGGCGCAATATTCGGCTTTCGGTTAACCACTTTGCCCTATTCATCGAATGACCCTAGATAATCTAAAAATATTATTAGTTGAAGATGATGAACTATTTCGCCTTGGCTTACAGGTGCGTTTGCAGCAAGAGACTAAAATTGCAGTTTTAGCCGAGGCTAGCGATGGAGAAATGGCGATCGACCTTGCCAAAGTGCAAACTTTCGATCTTGTCCTTCTTGATATTGGTCTACCAGGGCTGGGCGGACTAGAAACCTGCCGCCAACTCAAGCGCAATCATCCGAACTTGCCGATTTTGGTGCTTACTTCCCGCAATGAGCAATCGTTAATTTCACGTTTAGTATCAGCAGGCGCACAGGGTTATTGCCTCAAAGGTGTCACCGCCGAAACCTTAATTCTTGCCATGCGATCGGTCATAGCTGGCGCATCTTGGTGGGATGCCAACGCTACCGCCGAAATCCATCATGCTTTTCAAACTCAATCTTCCGAGCTTGCTCCCGACAACTTATCTAGTTCAAAAGTCAATACTTTGACTAGACGAGAAAAAGAAATTCTCAGTTTAATAGCCGATCAGAAAACAAATCAAGAAATCGCTGAGATTCTCTATATTTCTTCGGGAACAGTACGCGTTCATATTCATGCAATTTTGCACAAATTGGGAGTGAACGATCGCAAACAAGCAATCGCCATGCAAAATAATCATTTATAAATTACCAACCAGAAGTGATGAAGAATTTACACCGTCCGTTTAGCCTTGTAATTAGTGCGATCGCACTGACCATAGGAAGTTGTACTATCCCAGAAGCTAACCCTAATGCGCCAACTGCTCAAGCATCAGCATCAGCGATCGCGACTAATAAAGAACGTCCTCCGATCGGCTTCAAGCAAGTTACTGTAGCAAAAGATTTAGAGAACCCTTGGGGAATGGCATGGTTGCCTGATGGCGCGATTCTAATTACAGAACGCATTGGTCGTGTCAAAATCCTCCGAAATGGATCGTTAGAGCAAATTGCGATCGCTAAAATTCCGAAGCTGTTTGTGTCTGGACAGGCAGGTTTGATGGATATCTCACTACATCCACGCTTTGCGCAGAATAGATTGGTTTATCTCACATTCTCCACTGGGAATTTCCAATCTAATCACACCAGTATTTTGAGAGTGAAATTTGATGGTAAAGCTTTGGTGGAGCCGCAAGTGATTTTTGAGGTAACACCATCAAAATCAGGGAATCAACACTTTGGTTCGCGCATCGTTTGGCTACCTGATAACACAATGCTGATCGCGATCGGTGATGGAGGCAATCCTCCTTTACAACTGAATGGCGAATTGATGCGCAAACAGGCTCAAAAGCTGAATAGTCAGCTTGGTAAAGTCCTACGACTCAAAGATGATGGCTCCATTCCCTCTGATAATCCCTTTGTAAAAACTGCTGGTGCTAATCCTGCGATTTGGAGTTATGGACATCGCAATATTCAAGGATTATTTGCCGATCCCACATCAAAGCAAGTATGGTCAACCGAGCATGGTTCAAGAGGTGGTGATGAATTAAACCTAATCGAAGCAGGTAAGAACTATGGCTGGCCGGTTGTAACCTTTAGCCAAGAATATACAGGAGGTAAAATTTCTAAGGAAGTATCTCGTCTCAATATGGTCGATCCTAAATTGGTGTGGACTCCTGCGATCGCTCCATCGGGTCTGCTGCTATATCGTGGCAATATCTTTCGAGATTGGCAAGGCAATTTGTTTGCTGGTGGATTAGTATCCAAATCTGTTGTGCGCATCAAAATAGAAGGTAATAAAACAATAGTTCAAGAAACTATTCCTGTCGGTCAGCGAGTAAGAGATGTACGTCAAGGAAAAGATGGATTTATTTATATTCTGACCGATGAACAAGCAGGGCAACTTATTCGCCTTGAACCAATGTAGTAATAGGCAATGGATATTAAGAATAAATTGCACCTTAAGATACTAAATACCCTATTGGAGATTATTGTATTTGTTGCAACCTAGCTTGCCTCAGATGGAAATATTTCCACACCACAATTCTTAGCAAAAGCCTTACTAACTGCTTTAGTCTTATCTCCAATCACACAGCCATGAGCATCATTAGTACAAATCAAGACACATGCGTTGTTATTTATTTGATACGCACTGCAACCAGTATCGACAAAGCAAACAGTTTCATTGGTTGACTCACATAATTGAGTTGGGCAGTGAGTCACCCGCTGCTGTAGATCAAAAGCCAACTCTGCCGTAAAAGATACCACAGCATTCTTTTGCAGCTTTTTAGCCCTTTCATAACTTGCCTCTAAATTGGTTAGCTGAGCTATATCCACAGACATATATTCACCACGAAAGATTGCTGAAGTTGGACGCATCTCAGTAGGATGAAACTGACCAGGATGCACCCACCTAAAAAGCTTGTCCACAGGTTTTACTTGATAGTTGTCGCTCATTCAACCTCTGTTTCCATAAGCCATTCAAGTAGATTAATTGCAAAACCTACGTCTATAAAGTTGCCTTCCTCGTCACTATCACGATCACTTTTTAGATATTCAAAAGGTTGTTCTAAGTTCGCAGGTACAAATATCTCTAACTGGCGATCAGGAAATCTCTTTCCACACCACTCAAACAAAATTGCCCCATCTGAACAAGGAGCAATAAAAGGCGATAAGCGAGAGAAACTCATGTTATTGGCATTAAAATAGCTTCGAGTCACTTCAGATAAATCTAAAGCTTTGTGAATGTGTTGTCCACTAAAGCCTGCTGCACCATATCCATCCCAGTTATCTTTAAGAGTAATAAGATGCTTTAATCTCTGAAAAGCATTAGTATTGCTAATCCAATCAAATTCAGACTGATGAACCTTTAGCTCAACATTTTTAATAATTGATTTGGGTTTTGACAAAGCTATATCTATATCATTAGAATCCTTAGATCTTGGTCTGAAGAGAGCAGTAATAGCTACGTCTTCATGTTCATCAACCTGTGTTAAAGGCTTATTCGTGAATATAGATTGTCTGGCTACAAACATACTTTTTCTTACCTTAGAGACTCATAGTAGTCTGGATTGAGAGACGAGATAAATGCTGCCTCAACACAGTCATGCGCTTGATTGAGCCAGTTTTGAAACCAACTAGATAGATCAAATATCTTATTACTGGACTCAATAGACTCAATTCCTTGAGAAATAAAATCTAAGTCTAGTAGTAACACTACCTTACCATCACCCCTTTGAACAATACCCGTTTGGTGTTTTAAAACCGCCTTGGGTTGCACATACTGAAATTCATAAACTTGACTAAATCCTGCTAGATCAAGATTTAAAGGGCTAGGCAATATAGGAAAGACAGACAAAAATTGCTCAATCTCAAATCGACCTTCAGGAGGAGAAATATGATTGATATAACGCAACCCCACCCTCTCAAGTTTGACTTCTCCAATCAGTTCAACATACTTGCTACCCATCCTAAGTATTAAATCTCTGAAATTTTCCCAGTTTGTATATGGTTGCAGATGATGAACTACTAATAGGTCTGCACCAATTTGTACTACTACAGAGTTATCTTTATTTCTAAGTTGCAACCTTGACAATGCTTTATTTGGCTCTGACATATCAACAGGTTGCCCGCCAACAGCAACCTGAAAAACTGGATTAAGTTCTGTACATTCGGGAAATTCATCTTTTACTTCGGCATAGAAACGTTTAGGTAAAGCGGTGTCCCACTGATCTGAGGGACTAAACCTTAACTCGCAAAGAGCCTCTACGAGTGGTTGTTTAGTTAGTAGTTCACCCATATTTTTACCAACACATCATTAAATTTATTAAGTTACAGACATTTGAGTATCTCATTTTAAATCAGTCATCAAACGATTTTTATTTAAGTTCAAGTGTTTTCAAGTTTTTTCCTCCCTTCCATAACCTAAAAATCGAAGTAGATAAATGGTAGTTTCTTATCGGGGCTGAGGATGCTGACTAGAAAAAGGCTGACGGGGACTAGAAATAACTTCACTTGCCAGTTTAACTGCCACTTGGCGCGATCGCATTGATACGCTACGAGAGAACACATACATAGACCAAATAGTAATAACGCGATCTGTCCTGCCGTAATACCGAGAGATTCCACATAGATTTTTACGCCGAACTGAGGATCGCTCTCGTAGCCCCAGAGTCTTTGCAAAAACATATTTGTATCAGCTAAATTAGGTAAGCGGAACGGAATCCAGCCTAAAAACACTACCAACTGTGTGATCACAACTGCCAAGAGTCTCATTGGCAAAGGCTTCCAGATTTTATGCAAATCTTCAAATACGCTGCAAACTTCCATCCAGAGGCGATGAGCCACCAGCGCCGCACCATGCCAGACACCCCAAATAATGAAGCCCCAATTTGCTCCATGCCAAATCCCGACTACGAGCATGATGATCATCAAATTTAGGCAGGTGCGCCAAAGCCCACCCCTAGAACCACCCAGAGGAATATACAGATAATTTCGCATCCATGCGCCGAGGGTCATGTGCCAACGCCGCCAAAAGTCGGAAATGCTTGCTGAGAAATAAGGGAAATCGAAATTTTGAGGCAACTTGAAACCTAATAACAAAGCGCTACCTCTAGCCATATCGATATAGCCACTAAAGTCACAGTAAATTTGAATGCCATAGGCAAATAGAGCTAACCAGAGATCGATACTGCCTGCGCGTTCAGTATTCCGAAAACTGAGATCGACTAGTCTTGCCAGATTGTCAGCGATGATCCCTTTTTTGACGGCTCCACAGGCAAATAGCCATACCCCTTCGGCAATATCAGGCAAAACGGGACGCGATCGCGTGATTAGTTGAGGCGCAAATTCTTGATAACGAGTAATGGGACCAGATAGCAGCTTGGCAAAAAATAACTTATAAGCTGCAAAATTTAGAAAATCCTTGGCGGGACTATTACCGCGATAGGTATCAACTAAGTAAGCAATTAACTCAAACACAAAAAAGCTGAGGGTGATCGGCGGTACGATGTTTGCCTTCGCCCAGATTGCTAGCGAACTCCCCACTGGCAAACCCGTAATATTGCCGATCGCCGTTGCAACGAAAGGAATATATTTAAAGCCAAATAGCAGTAACACATCAAAAAATATCCCCACAAAAAGCAGCCACTGCTTCAGGAATTTGTCGCCTTTGCGAATTTCTCCTCCCAACCAAAAATTAATTGCCAACATCACTAACAACAGCCAAACATATTGCCTCTGGATAAATGAGTAAAACAGTAAGCTTGCTGTCAAAATAATTAACAAGCGTGCTTGCACATTCGGTAAGAGCCAATATACAACTGTGGTGATGATCAGGAATAGAGCATAATCAAGGGACAGAAAGTCCATTTTTATGCCAATCAAAAACTGGGAAAAATGGAGGGGCAGAAAATCCATTGTTAGGAGACTACTTCAGGTTCAGGTAGATTAAGCAGCGTCGATGGATCATCAAGTGGGGCATCATCAATATGTTTGATGGGAACCCAGTCTGGCAAGGCGCAGCTAGCTTCTTCTACCTGTAATTGGACACAGGGAATTGTATCCGAAAGTATGGAGCTTGCCATCATACCTGTATGAATCTCAACATGTGCCGAGGCGATCGCCTCAAATATGAGATTTTGCCCAGGGAATACGACCCGCTCGAAATACCATTGAGGAACATCGGTGATCCGAGCTATTTGGATTTTGCTGGTGGCATTTACATAGGAGCAGACAATCTTTTTGTCGTGCAAACCAGCAGGTAACGGATCAAATATGGACATAGTGTTTTTATATAAAGTTATTCAAGCAAAAATTAACAAGATTTTTTGAACATTAAACCAGCCTAAGTTAGTCATGAACCCAAAAATATTCCTAATTAAACCAAATAAACCCTGCCGATATGTTTGGAATTAACAAGAATACTAATCTTGCCATTTTGCCCGTACATAAGCTAACACTCAAGACCAACTAGCGATTGTAAACACTACTACCAACTATCAATTCAGCGATCGCCAATTTGATCCCTGTTTGATCCCCGATTTATCGATCCCCATAATTACCTAACTGGCGAAATAGTGAATATAATTAAGATATGTAAAGACTTAGCGGTGAATATCCAGCGATTCTCAAAAATAAAAATCACTGTAAAAGCCCCAAAAATAATAAGAAATAATTTAGATCAAAGATAAAATCCTATGTCTACCACTGATTTCATAAAAGATCCTCAAGATTTAGCTAGTGATATATCTGGTGTAGCCGTAGGCTGCGATCGCATTCTCTACATTCGCCTGCCATGCAACCCGATTTTCCCGATAGGCGTAGTTTATTTATCCGATCACATTCATAAGGTTGCACCCCATGTGCAGCAAAATATTTTTGACTTAGGCACTGTGCCACCTCTTGATTTTTATGGGGCGCTAGATCGGGCGATCGACAAGTTTCAACCCAACTTATTAGTATTTTCTTGGCGTGACATTCAGATTTATGCACCTGTGGGTGGACGTGGTGGTAATCCTCTGCAAAATGCCTTTGAGTTTTACTATGCCAAAAATCCTTTCAAAAAATTCCGTGGCGCTGTCAATGGACTACGACTATTTACCTCCTATTACACTGAGCTTTGGCGCAACTCAAATTTAATTAAGCGAGGGTTAAGTAGAGCAAGACGATATCACCCTGATGCCAAGGCGGTAATTGGTGGCGGTGCGGTAAGTGTCTTTTATGAACAGTTAGGAAACGTTTTACCCAAAGGAACTATTATTTCAGTTGGTGAGGGTGAATCTCTATTGGAGCGCTTGGTACAGGGGCGTGAAATCGAAAGCGATCGCTGCTATGTGGCTGGTGAAACCAAGCCTCGCGCCAGATTAATCCATGAGCAACCTGCACCGATTGAAAAAAGCGCCTGTAATTATGAATATATCGAATCGATTTGGGAAGATTTCAATTATTATTTCCGCGATCGCGACTTTTATATTGGTGTGCAAACTAAGCGGGGATGTCCTCATAACTGTTGTTATTGTATTTATACGGTAATTGAGGGTAAGCAAGTTCGCATCAATCCCACCGACGAAGTGATCAAGGAAATGCGCCAACTTTACGATCGCGGCGTTCGCAATTTCTGGTTCACCGATGCTCAGTTTATTCCTGCCAAGAAGTTTATTGATGATGCGATCGAGCTATTAGAAAAAGTTAAAGCATCGGGTATGACCGATATTCATTGGGCAGCCTATATCCGTGCTGACAATCTCACTCCTTACCTCTGTCAGTTAATGGTGGAGACAGGCATGAGCTATTTCGAGATCGGTATTACTAGTGGCTCTCAAGAACTTGTGCGTAAGATGCGCATGGGCTATAACCTCAAATCAGTTTTGCAAAACTGTCGCGATCTCAGAGCCGCAGGATTTAATCAATTAGTTTCCGTTAACTATTCTTTTAATGTGATCGACGAAACTCTAGAAACAGTTCGTCAAACGATCGCCTATCACCGAGAATTGGAAGCTATATTCGGTGCTGACAAAGTAGAACCTGCGATCTTCTTCATTGGCTTGCAACCGCATACCCATTTGGAAGATTATGCTTTCAAAAATAATATTCTCAAGAAAGGCTATAACCCGATGAGCATGATGCCTTGGACTGCCAAGAAGTTGCTTTGGAATCCTGAGCCTCTAGGTTCTTTCTTTGGGGAAGTATGTCTAGAAGCATGGAAGCGTGATGATGATGACTTTGGGCGGACGGTAATGGATATTCTCGAAGAACGTCTAGGACGCGCACCATTGGAAGAAGCTCTCGCTGCTCCGATGAAAGAACTAGTAAATGCTTAATTAAAGCAAGAGGTGGCGCTACGCGCCACCTCTCCCGTTTCGGGTTTATAATATGTAATCAGCGAATGGAATAACATTTATGGTTCAAGCCGCGATTCCCCAAGTCAAGTATCTATCCTACGAAGAATACTATGCCTATGATGACGGCAGTGATATCCGCTATGAGCTAGAGGATGGAGAATTAGTTGCAAGGCTACCAGAATCAATTTTTAACTCAGATGTATCAATACATCTATTATTTGCTTTGGGAAACTTTGTCCCCCATCATCTTTTAGCTTATAAAGAGATTGCTATTGCGGTAAGCGGTCGTAGAGCTACAGTAAGAATACCTGATCTGATAATTTTGGGCGAAGAATGTCGGATAGCTTTAGAGATGACGAAGAGAGGAACAATTACCCATGATATGCCGCCGCCATTGGTGGTAATTGAGGTCGTATCTGCTGGACATGAAAATGAAGCAAGGGACTATCGCTTTAAGCGCTCTGAATATGCAGCGAGAGGGATTGCTGAGTATTGGATAGTCGATCCTGTACGTAGCCAGATTACGATGCTATCTTGGGTTGAAGGCTTTTATGAAGAAGCTGTTTATACAGGTGATGTAGTGATTAAAAGTGGCGTAATTCCAGAAATTGAGATTGATTTGAGAGATATTCTGGGTTAACTTTTTCATGCAGGATTATCTACAACAGGTGCGCGATCGCCTAATCAATTATCGCAATTTATTCCAAAAAGAATTAACAGAATCTGAGCTAATAGAAATATTAGGTCTTGAAGAGAAGCTAGATAAAAGCGCGATCGCGATCGCAGTTTTTGGCATGGTATCACGGGGAAAGTCATCATTAATTAATGCTTTACTGGGGCAGAAGCTAGGAGAGACGGGCGCTACTCATGGCACAACTAAAAATGTTGCTGTGTATGCGTGGGAGATGCCCTCACCCCCAGCCCCTCTCCCAGAGGGCGAAGGGAGAAAGAAAATTCAACTGCGATTAATTGATACACAGGGGATTGATGAGATTGGTGGCGCAATCAGAGGTGAAATGGCTCTGGAAGCAGCCAAGCAAGCTGACTTAATTTTGTTTGCGATCGCAGGAGATATGACGAGATTAGAGCAGGAGGCGATCGCAAATCTACAAAAATCCTATAAGCCGATTTTGTTGATTTTTAATAAAATCGACCTATATCCTGAGTGCGATCGCTATGCCATTCATCAGGCGTTACAAAATATAGAAATGCAGAAGCTGATCTCACCGCAAGAGATTGTCTTAACATCAGCAGAGCCGAAGCCTTTTAAGGTAAGGCTTCAATATAGTGATGGGCGCGATAGTCAAGAAGTTTGGGAACAGCCGAAGCCTGATATCCAATCTTTAAAAGAGCGAATTCTCGATTTGTTGAATACTGAAGGGAAAGAACTGTTAGCCGTGAATGTATTGCGATCGCTGTTAGAAATCCAAAATGCGGTCACGCAAAGACATGTCCAAAAATTACAAGCATCAACGGAGATCGCAGCTTTGGTATTTATCGCTGAGGCAATCGGGATGTTGATATCGCCTTCGCGATGGGTGGATGGCTTGATTAGTGGTATTTTTACTGGTCTATTCGTGAGTTGGGCGATCGGTAAATATCCGAGTCAGAAAAAGTATTTATGGTTAATGGTGATTTTGGCGATCGCTGTTTTTGCTGGAGGGTTAGACATCAATAACAAAGTTGCTCGCTATATTCAAATTGCTGGGTCGGGCTTAAGTTTATTGTTGCTATTTAAGAGCCTTATCGCTGATATCGATCAGAGTCGAGCCTCTGGCAAGCTTGGGGCAAAAACACTAATCACCAAAATTATTCAGAATCTACCCGAAGGCTCAATATTAAAAAGATTTCAGAACATTTAGCGATAAAGGCAGCGCTAAGCGCTGCCTTTATCGCTAAATGTTCCAATCCCGCCGAAAAGTAAACCAGTTCTTGAATTTCGCTTGCTGGCGACGATCTCGATGGAGTTTTTCCCATTGCTCTGCGATCTGGAACTCTTGTAAAACAGCGATATTTTGGATTTTGACTTTTCCTTGCATCGCGATCGCGATCGCCTCGATCTCTAACTTGGCACGATCTCCAAACATACTTGCACCAAGGATTTGCCCTTTATGGTCGCAAATGATTTTGCATAAACTATTCTCAGTAGAGCTTTCTAAAATATACAGAGCTTGCCCATACTTTTGTTTTGCCAATAGTTCAGTCATGCCAATCTGAGCGACGGTTGGCGTAGTTGAAACATCTATCATCGGCGGAACTTGAGGTATGGATACCGATCGCCAAAACCCAGTTTGTAGGGTTTGTTGCATAATCTTGGCAATATCTTGATCGCCGTGGCATTGATAAATATGACGATCGATAGGAAAGTAAAACTCTCTTGGGGCTAAGGTCACTAAAAGGCGATCGCAATCTATCGTCTGGTTGTCTAGCCAAATCCTTGTTCGACTATGCTCAATCTGACTTACCGCAGTCGTTTGGGTGTTGGTATAAACCTCGATCCCTTCAGCTTCTAATTGTGCTTGCAAAGTACGAGCGATCGCTACATCCACATTTGGTAAAATATGAGGGTGATCGGTGATTAGACTTGTATGGACACCCAAAAAATTTATTGCTTGCGCGATCGCACATGCATTGGAGTCATCACCTAGAACGGCGATCGATTTAGGCAAATATTCTAAATTTAGGAACTGATTTGCGGTTAAGTAATTATGTTCAGCAAGCCCAAAGATTTTCCGTAGTGGTGTGATGTCATGGGCGATCGCATAGGCTCGCGAACTGAGACTACGCTGAGAAAATGCTCTAGATCTCTCTGGGAGAGAATTTTCGCGAACTTCTAAAATATGAGAGTTTTGGACTTTGCCTTGAAATTTACATTCTCCGGCAATTACATCAACCCCATTTTTTTTCAGTATTTCCAACATTTCCGCCTGACAATAATTATCGCGAATCAAGGATATCTGCTGAGCAAAAATTTGCAAACGCTCAGATTTAGGGCGATCGCCGATCTTATTTTTCAATAACAGTAAAATATGATCAATCTGGGCAATATTTAGATATGCATCTTTTACTTGATGATCCCATACCCAAGCAACTCTGGCTTCACGTAGCGCCACAAGGCTAACTAATTTATGAGCATGAGCGCTCATGCCAATTACAACGAGGTCATAATCGACCGACATTCTAGACAATCTCTTAATCAATTAACGACTAAACCAATGCTAGTACAAAACAGCATTTATCTTGATCTTGCGATCGATCGCAACCCGATTGTAGTTGCACCAGAGATCTCTGTACTGGAAGCGATTGGGCTGATGAATCAATCATTTAATTCATTAGACCCTGAACAGTCATGTGACCGTAGCTTGCTTGAATCCAGAGCAGATTGTGTTTTGGTGGCTGATGAAAATAAGTTGATTGGGCTTTTTTCCAAGTGGGATGTATTGACATTAGTGCAGAAGCAAGTGAACCTCCAAAGTTTGCAGATTGTTGATGTGCTTTCAGATCGACCAATGGTAATTAGGCGATCGCAAATTCAAGATTTGGAGTCAATGCTCAACCTCTTGCACCAATTTCGATGTCGCCATTTACCTGTGCTAGATGACTTTGACAAAATAATCGGAGTTGCTACTCAAGAAAGTATTTTCTTTGCAAAAAACAGGCTGGCTGAAGATACTCTAGCCAATGTGGAAGCTCAAAAACGCGCAGTTTTAAATGCAATTCCAGACCTAATTTATCGTGTCAGTGTTGATGGAATTTATCTAGAATGCTTTTCAAGCAACTATGTTACTGATATACTCCCATCTGACTTTGATCCGATCAGCAAACATCTTTCAGATGTACTGCCCAACGATTTAGCAAACCGCAAATTACATGCAATCAAAGAGGCGATCGCTACTGATAAAATTCAGTCGTTTGAACAGCAATGGAATATTAATGGTCAAATACAATACGAAGAGGTGCAGATAGTTAAAGTCAACGATCAAGAAGTTTTGACAATTATTCGGAATATTAGCGATCGCAAGCAGGCTGAAGAAGCTTTACGAGAATCAGAAATGCGATTTAGAAGCGTATTTGACAATGCTGCGGTGGGAATTTCATTAGCTGGACTTGATGGGAAACATTTGGCTGTCAACCAATCTCTATGTCAGATGTTGGGATATACAGAGAAGGAGCTGCAAGTGTTGACTTTTCAGGAAATCACCTATCCTGAAGATCTAGAAATCGATCTTTATCACCATCAGAAACTACTTGACAATGAGATTGATAGTTTCCATATCGAGAAGCGATTTCTGCATAAAAATGGACAATTTATTTGGGGATTAATGAGTGTTTCCATAGTGCGAGATCCTCAAAATCAGCCTATGTATGATATTGCGCTAATTCAAAATATCAATGAGCTGAAAACTACTCAACAAGAACTATCCAAACTCAATCAAGAATTAGAAATTAGAATTCAACAAAGAACTGCTGATCTTGCTGAAAGTAAAACTCGCAAACAAGAAATACTCAATGCAATTCCTGATTTATTACTTCGCCTTAAACAAGATGGGACTTGCCTTGATTTTATGTTGCCAATTGTCCCCGACAAAGAAGCCTTTGTGCCAATCAAGCAAAATATTTCTGAAGTTTTATCGCCGACAGTTCTGGCTGAACAACTTGCAGTATTCAATAAAGCAATTACCACTGGCGAAGTCCAAATCTACGAACACAAGCTCCAAAAATATGGTGAATGGGTGTATGAGGAAGTTCGGATTAGTCCTTGTGGTGAAGATGAAGTCTTAGTATTAGTGAGAAATATCAGCGATCGCAAACGTGCCGAAGAAGCTCTCCAGTTAAGCAATGAAAAGCTGATCGCAATCAATAAAGAACTAGAGCGAGTAACTCGTCTTAAAGATGAGTTTCTTGCCACGATGAGTCATGAGTTGCGGACTCCTCTCAATGCCATTTTAGGACTCTCTGAAGGATTACTAGAGGAGGTTTTTGGTGAACTGAATCAGCGTCAACAAGGTTCATTAAAAACAATTCAAAAAAGTGGTCAACATCTTTTGGAGTTAATTACCGATATTCTTGATGTTGCCAAAATTGAAGCAGGAATGTTTACTCTAGATCTAACATCAGTCTCGGTGCGCTATCTATGCGACAGTAGCCTTAGCTTTGTTAAACATCAAGCTACTCAAAAGAATATTCGATTAAATCTCATAATTCATGATGATGTACCAACAGCGATCGTGATTGATGAGCGAAGAATGCGACAGTTGTTAATTAACTTATTGAGTAATGCTGTAAAGTTCACCCAAAAAAATGGGACAGTCAATCTTGAAGCAAATTTAGCCAATGTTGCCATAGGTTTATCAGGAGCACATTCCGAAGAAAATTTTAAACCTGAGATTCGTTTTTCTGTGTCTGATACTGGTATCGGTATCTCTGTGGAGGATATCAACAAACTATTTCAGCCCTTTGTGCAGATTGACAGCAGCCTCAGTCGTCAGTATGCAGGTACAGGACTAGGTTTAAATTTAGTTAAGAAACTGGCTGAACTGCACGGCGGGCAAGTAAGCATTGAGAGTAAAGTCGGTGAAGGTAGTTGCTTTACTGTCAGCATTCCCTACAGCGCTTTGCGCTCAGACGAACCACAATAAATTTTTGAAAGTGTTGCGAAGCAACACTTTCAAAAATTTATTGGTTCGAGTTTGAGCGCAAAGCGCTGTAGGAAAGTAGATAAAAACAAATCCTCAAAATGGCGTAGCCATTTTGAGGATTTGTTTTTATCTGTGTTGCGATTGAAAAGGATAGAGCAACTGTTGCCAATAGGTTTGAGGAATAATCTCATCAACTCCATAGGTTGCGGGCATCTGATTTTTGGGGACATAATATGTACCAAACAATAAATCGATAATTGGAAAGCCAGAAAAATTTTTGTCGCGGGCGGCGAGATCATTGCTGTGATGCCAGTGATGAAATTCAGGTGTAGCAATTATGCGATTTAGTATCGGGAACTGGAATTTTGTATTGGAATGATTTAAAATCGGTAAAATTGCACTAAACACGAGATAAATCCCAAAAGTTTCCCTTGTGAATCCCAATAAAAATAGTGGTACTCCCACTGCAATATTCACAACGATCATTTCCAAGGGATGTAGTCGCGCCGAAGCTAGCCAATCTAGTTCTGCACTACTATGATGAATTACGTGAAATCGCCATAACCAAGGTACTGAGTGTGCAAAGCGATGCACAGCATAAAATGTTAGCTGGGCAATAAAAAAAGCTTCAGCAAATTGAAGTATATCGGGTTGACTTCTGACTGCTATTTGCAAGGATGGGGAAATCGCGCCTCTAAAAAAGATATATAGTAAGGTGGCTACTAGATACGTGCCAATATTCACAAGAATGTGATTAAAGAAAAAATGGGCAACATCCGTGAGCCAACCTTGACGAAAGTGCTTTTGCTCTTTTCTCAGTGGATACAACCATTCAAGTATGCCGAATAAAAGCCAAAGCACCAAAAAGGCAATAACAAATTTCATGGCGATCGCTTAGTTTGCTTTAACTACATAGACTCTCAATATCTAATATAGGTTCATTTTAGAGATACCAAATAAAAACCAAAATTGTTGCGGCGGGC
>NZ_BBJB01000053.1 GCF_016584665.1 Pseudanabaena sp. lw0831 | reverse complement strand
CCCGCCGCAACAATTTTGGTTTTTGGGTTGAGGTTAGCGATGTCTAACGAGAAAAGAGGGTAAATCTACTTTTGAATTTGGGCGAAACGATCGCATTGGCGTTGGTTCTGGTAGAGATTCAAGCGATCGCTCCGATCTGTAAACTTTATCATTGTTAGATTCATGTTGAATCGGTTCTGTTAAGTGTCTAACTGGTCTTTCGACTAGAAGACGATCTAATGCACCGCTAAGTTGGAGGGCATGGTGCTGATGACGAACTGATTGCTCTTTCCAATGCTGGATCGCCGCTTCATATTCGGATGCTTTGGATGCTTGATGCAGAACTTGATTTTGCAATTCTTCGATTTGCTGTTCTAATTCTTGTACTTTTGTCAGATCGGTGACATATTCATTTTCAAGCCCTCGTAAGGATTGATGCAATTGGGCTTGATTGGAGAGGTGCTGAATTAGTTCTCCTTCTAGCTGATCCCGTTGAGTTGAGACTTCTGCCAGCTTAGTTTGAGCTAGTTCGAGAGTTTTAGTAGAATCTTTGAGCAAAACTTGAGTTGCCTCTAGCTCTGTAGTCAAGGTTTGCTGTGAAATATCTAGCTCGGTATTTTGATATTGCAGTTGATAAATCAACTTATCTTTACTATTAATCTCTTGAACATATTTCTGGGTAACCTTCTGGGTTTCAATTTCTAAGGCGATCGCTAAACGATGTTGAAATTCTTCCTCTAGTTGCAAAACATGGATCGCTAGGCGATCGCTTAAATCTCGATCATCTGTGGCTGGGCGGTGAGATTGCAACTTAGCAACTTGACTTTGCAGTTGTTCAAGTTTGGTAGTGAGTTCTGCGACTTGCCGATCGCGATCGTTGCTAACACTAGTAATTTCCTGCTCAAGCTGATCGACATATTCACATTCAAATTGGTGTTGCGATCGCAAATCTTCTAGCTCTTTTTGGAGACGATCGCGATCGGCAGCTAATTCATTAGCTAAAGAATTAGGTTTGATAATTTCTGGGGGTTTGGACTCACTAGACTGCTGACCATCTAAAATCCAATCATCAGCAAAAGCATCTACATCATCTAGATTGTTTAGCAACATATTGGCGATCTCAGCGATCTCTTTTTCTTTTAGTACACCACCACTTAAGAGTGCATCAAGGTCATCGTCATCATTAACGCTTACGGCGCTAACCGAAACTTCTCGTAGTGCTGATTCGTGTTTCAATTCACTCACGTATAACCTCACCCATAATACCGAGGTATTTTTACAAGACAAACATTAACAGACTTTGTCAAGTTTGCAATTCTTTTCCAGTAATTCTCGTCATAAAGATTGGTTTTAACGACAATGGCTGATTTTTTAAGTATTTATAGCAATTACAAAACCAGTAAAGTTACGCCCCTGCGGAGCGTAACTTTACTGGTTTTGGTTAAAAATACTTTTCAGTCTGCTTCAGCAGACTTGAGCTTTTAGCCAAGAACTTGAGTTCTTGGTTTATTCTTCACAAAATATGCGATCGCGCTAAGATAAATGCGTGAGCAAGCTATAGCCAAACCAAAATATTTACGCAATTACGCATTCAGGATTTTAAGTCATGGGCAGATACTGGCGAGTTTCGGATGGCTCCTCTGACTGGCTTTTTTGGTGCGAATAGTTCTGGAAAAACGGCGATCTTGCAATTTTTGTTAATGATTGAACAAACAAACTATCGTATGACTCCATTTAGCCCAAACAGCTATAATGAATTTGCAATGATATAGCCAATAATATTAAAGATAGACCATATTAATAATATATGTTAAACAGAATCTACATAGATAATTTTCGCTCTCTTGTGAACTTTGAGCTTTCATTTGATTCCATTAACCTATTCCTAGGAGCAAATGGTTCAGGGAAATCTACTGTTTTTTATGCCATAAGTAGGATTAAAGATTTAATTTCTGGTGTATTTAAGGTGGAAAATCTATTTACCATCTTTGATTGTTGTCGTTGGCAGACACTTAAGGAACATAACTTTGAGATCGAAATAGATGGAAATGGAGGTAAATATAAATATGATCTTGCTATACTGTATAACGAACAACAGAAGCCATTTATTGCTCATGAAAGATTATGGTTTAATAATCAGCCGTTACTAAAATTTGAATTAGGTGGTGTATATATATACGATGATGATTATGTAGAAATATCGAAAATTTCCTACTTCGATTCCTCTCAATCATTTCTATCTCTTTTGCCACCAACTAATACTAACAAGAAGTTAACTTGGTTTAGAAATCGTATATTGCGTCTCATAATTATACAGATTACTCCTTCTCTAATGACTGGAGTTAGCGAACAAGAACTTTCTTACATATCTCCAAGAATGGAAAACTATGTATCTTGGTATCGTCATCTTTCACAAGATCAAGGTAAGGTTCTTAAGATTACAAATGTCTTGCGAGAGGTTTTAGATAAATTTACATATTTTAAATTCGATAGGTTTAGTGAAACCAACTATGGATTAAAGCTAATATTTGAAAATGAGATTGACAACAAAAAACCAATTGAATACTACTTTAATGAATTATCAGATGGACAGAAAGTTATTATTGCTTTATACACTTTAATTTATAGTACTCAAGATGAAGACTATACATTATGTATAGACGAACCTGAAAACTTTCTAGCATTACCAGAAGTGCAGCCTTGGCTAGATCGACTTTATGATTTTTGTAGTGAGAAAAAACTACAAGCTTTGCTTATTTCTCATCATCCAAAACTAATAAATTTTCTAGCACTAGATGCTGGTTACTGGTTTGAGCGAAAAGGTAATTCTCCAGTTCGAGTTAAACCGATAAAAGATACAGATGATTCTGGATTACCAATTTCTGATTTAATAGAGCGTGGTTGGCTTTATGACCCAGAATAGACAAACCATTGTAATTTTATGTGAAGACCGTCAACAATATGTCTTTGCTCGTTACTTTTTTCAGAAGAAAGGATTAACTGGAAAGTTTATTGACAGAAGTTGTCCCAGTGGTAGGCAAGCTGGAGAGCAATATGTTCGCGAACGTTATGCAGCAGAAGTTAAGGCTCATCGGAGTAAAAACTATCTCAATATTTGCTTGATAGTAGTAATAGATGCTGATAGAAATACTGTAGCTGAACGCATAAAACAGTTGGACTCAGTTCTTGAGGAAAAACGTCATCGCAAAGAAAAAATTGCAATATTTGTCCCCAAAAGAAATATTGAAACTTGGATATATTATCTCCAATCAGGTGAACCTATTGATGAAATTGTTGCATATAGCAAACTTGCAAATCAAGGAGAATGTAAGCCATTTGTTGAAAAGTTAGCCGATCAATGTGTACTAGATTTACCTTCCAATGCACCACCATCAATGCATGATGCTTGTATTGAACTAAAGCGAATCATTGAGTAGTTGTTTGATGCTTTAGGAACTACCCCTGTTAAGGTGAACAACGAACTTGCGTGATTCCAGCGCTATGACTCCGTAAAATTTCATGTCGAAAGTCCAAGAAAATGGATTTTTGAAGGCTGAAACAACCAATCTACGTCCGCTATTTTTGCTCCTTAACAGGGGTAGCTTTCGGGACTTAATATATTTATATATCTTTCCAAAGCAAATAAAACCTTTTTAGCAATTAACAAAATAAAATCTTCTTTATTATTCTCAGTCTGCACCTTTTCTAAAGCGTCATAATAAGCCATCCGACTATCATAATCACCACCAATAATTGCCAATGGAAAACCATATTGCAACAGAATTAAATTCATGATTAAGCGCGAAGTCCTACCATTACCATCAATAAAAGGATGAATAGTCACTAACCTTTCGTGCATTTCGGCTGCTAAAACTACTGGATGCAGATGATCTTTTTCCCGATTATAAAATCGAAAATATGACTCCATCAAATCTTGTAATAAATAGGGTTGTGGTGGCAAATGTTTACTTCCTGCGATCGCTACGGGTAACCTGCGATAAACTCCTGCATTTTCGCGATCGATTCCATACAAGACAATTCCATGAATTTGTTTCAGGATATATTCTGACAAATCTACCCTTTGAGAAACAAGATCATCAATAAATAAAATAGCTTCTTTATGATTAATTGCTTCTAAATGCTCACGCATACTCTTGCCACTAATCGTCATTCCCTCATTGATGACTAACTGAGTTTCGCGCAACGTTAAAGTATTACCTTCAATGCGATTACTTTCATACAAAAACTCAACTTCTAACGCTTCTTTAATCGTGGCATTGTCTAAGGATTGACGCAAAATATCTAGCTCTACTTTGAGTTGATCAATATCAGCAAGGATCGATTCAATTGTTCTCATAAATTCAGAATGTAAATTACATTGCGCCTAAAGCCTTTAACAAAGCTGCAAACTTAATCGTAGTTTCACTTTGTTCGTTTTCTACCTGCGAATTAGCGACAATTCCTGCACCTGCAAAAATCCTTGCCCGATCGCCTTGAATATATCCCGCCCTAATCCCCACGCCAAAAGTCCCTTCACCATTACCATTTAGCCAACCAATCGGTGCAGCATACCAACCCCGATCGCAGGCTTCCCATTGCTGCATAAAGCAAACTGCACGATCTCTTGGCTCACCACCAACGGCGGCGGTTGGATGTAACTGTTGCAAAATATCAAGAGCAATTAACCAGTCAGAATCATCAATTTGAGCTGCGATCGGCGTATATAAATGCTGCACATTAGAAAGCTTCAGTAAACTAGTCTCTACTTGTGGATCGATCTCCGCCCCCATACTTTGCAAGCGATCGCAGATCGAGCGAATCACAATTTGATGTTCGCACATGTCTTTGGCGCTATTCAGTAAGCGATCGCCGAGCATCAAATCCTCTTGGACAGTCTTGCCACGCTCAATCGAACCCGCCACCGCATCACTGCGTAACCAGAGGCGATCGCTTTGAGCTTTAAATTGTAACACTACTTCAGGAGTCGCGCCCAAAAAGGTCTTACCCACGCCATAATCTAGCAAAAAGGAAATACATTCAGGATATTCGCAACGTAAGACATGCAGCACCTGAAACGGATCGAAATTGCGATCGGCTAATACATCCAACGCCCTAGCCAATACCACTTTTTCAAAATGACCTTGATGGATTAATGTTAACGCTCGTTCGACGATTTCCGTCCAAATTTGTTGTCCCTGTACTTCGACGATTTTGCGCACTTCATGGACTGTCGGCGATTCGTAATGGGAGCTTTCTTGTAGATGCGATCGCAAATCCTCTAGACGTTTTAATACTTCATCAGGCTTATCCCATGGCTGAATGTAATGATTTAAAGTTAAAGTGCAATTTTGCTCCTTATGACGCACCATCCAACGGGGAATAAAAAAGAGTAAAGTTGGAAATTCAATTGCTGGTTGATAATCGTTTGGTTCTGCTAAATCTAGGTAGTCACTCGCATTACTACCATTGCGGTAAAACGAAAAAGCCCCAAAAACATGTATTGGAATTTGAGATTCTGGTGAGTCGAGATCGACAATCTTGGCAACGATCGCATTAGTTAAATGGTTTTTGATAAACTTTTTAGCACAATCAAAGCGATCGCTTAAATCATGATTAGGAACTGACACTTCCGCTACTGAGCCCGCCGCCGCTAATACCAAATCGGCATTTGGCTGTTCCCAATAAAATTTTGGCTGTTGGGGATCGGACTTACTTGCCAACAACAATAAAGGATTAATGCACTCCCAGCTTTGAGAGTAACTAAATAAAATCGGTGACCCTGTGATCTGCGCTTGAGCGATCGCTTTAACAATCCAATCGTGCAGAGATTTAGAATCGATGCTGCTATAGGTGACACTCTGACGAACTTGCATGATTATATTTTATCCATACAACGCCGTTCAGCCACAATAAAAGAGTTTCTTAAATTAAAGGGTCGCTTTGCGACCCTTTAATTTAAGAAACTAGATCGTCACCAGTCGCGATCGCCAATTCCTGCAAACGCTCTTGTTGATCCTTAGAAATACAACTTTGAATCACTTCTTCGAGATCCCCCTCCAGAATCGGCGGTAAAGTAAAGTTCTGCCCCAAACGATGCTCGGTGAGACGACTATCTTTATAGTTATAAGTACGAATTTTTTCGGAGCGTGAACCAGTCCCCACCTGAGATCGGCGCATTGAGGTAATCTCTGCTTGTTGTTCGCGTAACTTTATTTCATAGAGCTTAGCCCGCAAAATCTGCATTGCTCGCTCTTTGTTTTGTAACTGCGATCGCTCTTCTGTACAAAAAATTCTAATCCCCGTCGGTTTGTGAAATAAGTCGGCGGCTGTTTCTACCTTGTTGACGTTTTGACCGCCAGCTCCACCCGATCGTGCTGTGGACATTTCAATATCCTTGGGATCGATGTGAATCTCCACTTCATCAACCTCAGGCATAATTGCAACTGTCGCGGTCGAGGTATGTACACGCCCCTGTGATTCTGTAGCAGGTACTCGTTGCACGCGATGCACACCTGACTCAAATTTGAGCTTGCTATAAACGCGATCGCCTTGCACTTCAATGATCGCTTCTTTAAAGCCACCCATTTCGGCAAGAGTCTCGCTGATCATCTTTACTCGCCAGTTTTGACGCTCGGCATAGCGCGTATATAGCCGCACCAAGTCGCCAGCCCAGATGCCTGCTTCATCGCCACCTGTACCAGCACGAATTTCTAACATGATGTTCTTATCATCATTAGGATCTTGGGGAAGTAGCAGGATCTGTAACTTTGCTTCTAATTCTGCTAGCTTCGCTGATAGCTCCTCGACTTCCAGAGCTGCCATTTCCTTGAGATCGGGGTCATTCGACTCCTTCAAGATTTCTTGTGACTCTTTACAATCTTGCTCCGCCTTACGAAAAGTCTCGTAGGTCAAAACCGTCTCTTCTAAAGAAGCACGAACTTTAGCAATGCGCTGAAACTCGCCGTGATCGGTCGCCACGTCAGGATCACCCATCCGACGAGTCAGTTCATTGAAGGTTTGTTCAACAGATTCGAGCTTTTTGATTAAGTAAACAGCAGGCATGGAATTTGAGTTACCGCAAAAGAAAGTGAAAAATTAGTAAGCCAGAGGTAAACCTTAAAATTAATCCTTGGCTAGACCTGATTTTCCACAGCAGCGGTTTCGTCAAACATACCGTACTTACGCAGGAAGCGCTCTACGCGACCTTCGGTATCAATAATCTTTTGTGTGCCAGTGTAGAAGGGGTGATTGCCCGACCATACATCAACATTAATCTCAGGGTGAGTAGAACCAATGGTTGCTACCACTTCACCGTTGCAAATTACTTTTGCTTCGGGATACCACTTCGGGTGAATTCCAGCTTTAGGCATAGTCTTAGCTATAAAAAATCAAAAATTAAGCTTTTCTAGACTAGCACAGAAATACGCATATAAAACCCAAAAAGAGTAAACGACGCTTCGCGTCGTTTACTCTTTTTGGGTTTTATGGATACCAAAACATGCCTTTGATGCCTTCGGGATCTGCGTTGAAGCCCATCTGACTGTAAAACTCGACCACATGGGCATCGGCGAATAGACTAATATTGCTAATGTCAGATTTGCGTAACTCTTTAATCATTTCTTCCATCATTGCTTTGCCTAAGCCCCTACCTTGAAAATCAGGGTGAATCACTACATCCCATAATGTGGCATTAAAAGCATAGTCAGAAGTAGCACGAGCAAAACCAATTAAACGTTTAAACCCGCCACGATGCTCCCACATGGAGAGGACGACAAAACTATGTTGTAAGGCAATACGAACTTTACGAATAGGTCGCCTTGCCCAACCTACAGAGTCACATAATTCTTCTAGTTCGTAGAGATCAAGATCTTTTTCGGTGCTAAAGAAAATCTGTCCGCTTTGGTTTGGTACTTGGCGAAGTTTTGTCTTTTTTGTTGGTTCTAGGGTGTCAGAACCAAATAAGCTTTTCCAGAACCCCATTTGTGTAAGCGATCGCCTTGTCTATTACAAATTCGTTACAGATATTCTAAGCGCCTTTGTATTGTATCTGCTTTTGTTGAAATCAGGCGATCGCAAATACTAAAATGCTGTTATTTAAATGCTAGATGCTTTTATCCAGTCTTGTCTCTATATTGGTAGAATTGTGCCATTATTGCTGCCTTATAACTGAGCCACCGATATTAGCTTTTATTTTTTAACTCCTGAAACAAGCAATGTTAAATCCGATCGCGCTATTTCAAAGTTATGGACATCTAACATTGGTAATCGCACCTAACACAATCTGTGGGGCGATATTTTTGGCAATATTCTGGACAATGAAATGCAATTGTGAGCGATCGGGAGGTTGGCTATGACGTTTGGGTTAAAAAACTCAACGGTCGAATTACTGAAACGCTTTAACATGAGCTTTCCTCAGTTTTACGAGCAGTTTGTTAGCAGTGATATTCAACTGCAAAATCTGCGTTTGGCTTATCAGCTTTATCAAACAAAGGAAGCGGTAATTGAGTTAAGGTCTGAAAGCAGCAAGAGTGTGCTGTATTTTGCCTATCGCAACCAGTCTTTTTTACTAAGCGATATTTTTGGGGTGTTAGCGGCCTATGGCTTAACGATCCATAGTCTTAGCTTGTATGGGCAAATCCATACACCAATGTTGGTATTTATCAAGTTGGTGATTTCTCGTGGCGGGAAGTCTTTGCCTCAGAAGACTGCCGAAAATGTGCGGAAGGCGATTAAGGAGACTCTGTTAGGTCGTTTTGAGGTTGAGGAAATGTTGGCGCTGGAGTTTAATCTCGATAGCGGACTTAAAAAAGTAGAAACAAACTTTTATGTCGATCGCGTGTTTCATTTACCAGCATTGTTAGTCGAGGCAGATAGCCAACCTGGGTTGTTTTATAAAGTGATGAATGCGATTTGGCAAGAGGATTTGTTGGTGGTGAATGCCAATTTGCTGGTTTGGCGTGGGCGCACACGTTTGATTTTGTATTTATTGGGGCCAAACGAAAACCTAATTCCTGAGTATTTAGGGACAAAAATTGCGGAAAGTCTCAAGCAACGTTTGTCTTATTAATTCTTGTTCCCCTCTCCCACTGGGAGAGGGGCTAGGGGTGAGGGATTATTCTTTTAATTTCGCGATCGCATCATACAGAGGCTGCCAGTTATCATCAACAGTAATCCTTTCCCAGAGTTCTTCGATTTTAGGACGCAAGAAAATGATGGTGGGATTAGCTTGTTTAAGTTGCTGGGCAATATTTTCCATTTCGGCGATCGGCTGACGGATTAGCAATTGATGGTAAACGACGCGCCATTTTTCTAATAGCGGCAATTGCTCATCACTAAGTTCCCAATCATGATCTGCCAAAATCTTGTCTACATCTTCGCGCCAATTGGTTTGGAAAGATTGACGCAGCTTGACAAAGAATTGGTTATAGCCGATCGCTTGCACGACTGATAGCAATTCTAGAGTTGCTCCAATTAAATCCTCTGTTTCAGGCTCGGAAAGAGTAATAAACCCTAAACGCTTTAACATCATTTCGCAATAGGCCGCGCGATAGAAGTCTTTAAACTTCTCTAAAGAAGAACGCATATCATCTTTGTCCATCACCATACTCAGAGGATCTTGCAGCTTTTCAAGATTCCAATAGCAAGCGGCGGGTTGATTGGCATAGCTATAGCGTCCCGCGTAATCAAAGTACGCTGCTGCGAATCGCGGATCGTAGGTAGGAATAAAGGCAAATGGCCCATAATCAAAGCTTTCACCAGTAATCGACATATTGTCAGTATTGAGAACTGCATGACAAAATCCTGATGCCATCCATTGAGCGCAGAGAGTAGCGACTCGTTCGACAAGTTCTAAATAAAATATGCCATCTTGATTCTCTTTACCCCAGATATGTGGATAGTAGATTTGAAGAACGTGATCTAGCAAGTTGCGAGTGAGATCGGCGCGTCCAATCCAGCGCAGGCGCTCGAAAGTACCAAAGCGAATATGCGATCGCGAGAACCTCACCATTACTGATGATCTTGTTGGTGAAGGCTCATCACCTCGCCATAGGTCTTCGCCTGTTTCTATGAGACTAAGGCAACGAGAAGTTTTTACACCCATTCGATGCAGCGCCTCGGAAGCAATTATTTCGCGGACACCACCTTTGAGCGTAAGTTTGCCGTCAGCAGAGCGAGAGTACGGAGTGCGCCCAGAACCTTTGGTTCCGAAATCATAAAGTTCGCTGTCGATGCCACGTACTTGTCCATAGATAAAGCCACGTCCATCGCCGAGTTGAGGATTATATTCTCCAAACTGATAGCCGTGATAGCGCAGAGCTAGGAATGGACGCACGGCTCGAAAATGTCCAAAGGCTTCGATAAAGTCATCGTCGCTAACCTGTAAAGAGTCAAGCCCTAGCGTCGGTAAAATATCGTCATTGCGCCAGCGCAATTTGTGCATCGGATATTCGGCGGCGGTAACGATGTCGTGATAGTCTGCTAGGGATTCGATCGCAGGTTCGTAGTTGAGATTAAGGAAGGGGTTGCTAGGGTGACTCATATCGAAGAAATAAGCGGCGAAATATTAAATGCTTCTGCCATGATACTTGGTTCAGATCATGATCAAGACGTAACCTACTGGTATGAAGGGCGTTGTCCCTATAGTGGCGAAGTATTTAGTTTGCCAAGAACTTTGAAGGCTGAGGCGATCGCCAAAGATTTAATGCAAGAACTTGGGCGCATTTATCCCCATGATGTAGAAGGCAAAATGTATGGAATATTATTTACAGAATCATTAACGGGGGAAAGAGTCGTTTTGAAAGCTTTTTCTGGTTTGCTAAATGGAGAAAGTCAAATCCAAGGATGGGTTCCACCGATCGCAGGTAGAGAAAAAGTAGCCATAGAGGAATCTATCACTCTGATTAAATTAGCGGCAATTAAACAGGAACTAATTGAGTTAAGTGAGATTCCTGAACGCTGGGAATACGAGCAAAAATCCCAAGCATATGAGTCGGAATTTCAAGTTTTACGCGATCACCATCAAGTTTCTAAACAAACCAGACAGCTAAAAAGAACTCTTAATAATGCAGATTTAGAAGAGCTAAATCGTGAAAGTCAGTTAGAGAAGATGGCAAGACGTGATTTTAAACTCGATCGCGCTCATGTTTTGCTGCCATTAAAAGAGGCGATCGCATTTGCTGATGCAAAGATGCAGATCCTCAAAAAGCAACGCCGAGAGTTATCGCGCACTTTGCAAACGCAAATGCATAGTGCTTATGTGTTGACTAATTTTGCAGGGGAAACGCGATCGCTGCGAGAGTTAATTACGGAAGGATCTATGCCAACGGGAATGGGGGATTGTTGTGCGCCCAAGTTGTTGCATTATGCGGCGACGAATAATCTCACACCTATAGCCATGGCTGAATTTTGGTGGGGAAGTTCTTCACCTGATGGTTATAAAATGCAGAGTGAGTTTTATGGTGCTTGTGTGGAGAGGTGTCAGCCTGTGATGGGATTTTTATTGTCAGGAAGAAGATCTCCCCCAGCCCCCCATATTTTTGTAAGTCTGGCTAAGCCAGATTTACAAATTATCTATGAAGACAAGCATCTAATTGCGATCGCTAAACCCGCAGGACTTCTTTCTGTGCCCGGCCGATATTTGGATACTCAAGATAGTGTTCTCAGTCGGTTACGTCAAGCGCTAGGTGAAGATAAAACTCTTTATCCTGTGCATCGTCTAGATCGCCAAACGTCAGGAATTTTATTGTTTGCCCGTGATTTAGAATCTCTTCGCAGTTTGAACCATCAATTTGAACAGAGACAAATTCACAAAATATATGAGGCTTTGCTATCGGGAAAGATTGAGATTGAGTATGGGAAGATTGATTTGCCATTATGGAGCAATCCCGAAAATCGCCCCTTTCAACAAGTTGATTTTGAGCGTGGCAAACCTAGCGTGACAAGGTTTCGTTTGTTAGAAAACAAAGAGAATTATTCGCGAATAGAATTTAAGCCCTTAACTGGTAGAACTCATCAATTGCGAGTTCACTCTGCCGATTCCAGAGGTTTAGGCATAACAATTTTAGGCGATCGCCTTTATGGTTGTAATGCTGCAACCGATCGATTACATCTTCATGCCCGTGAGTTAACCTTCATGCATCCGCGATCGCAAGAAGTAATTCATTTGCAAATACCAGTTCCATTTTAATCCCTCTAAAGAAAGTTTATATTTTCAGCGCCTGCGGCACTGAAAATATAAACTTTCTTTAGCTGTCTCGGGAGAGCAGTTTACCGAGATATTGGTGTGCTTCTACCCAATCAGGGACAAGCTCGATCGCAGATTGGAAACAGGCGATCGCTTCATCGATTTTGCCAATGTTATTTAAGAGAATACCGAGATTAAAGTAAGGTTGAGCAAAATTTGGATCAATATCGATCGCTTCTTTGTAGGCAATGATCGCATCTTTAATCTGCTCTTTACGGATGAAAGCACTTCCCAAATTGCAATGGGCATCAGCATAGGCAGGATCGATTTGAATAGCTTGTTGAAAGCAAGCGATCGCACGATCTAAACAATCTGAGATCGCAGATTTTCCATCAGGACTTAGAGCGTTAAACTTAAACATCCATGCTACCCCAAGGGCATTGTAGTCTTTACTTTGCAGCAGTTCAGAGTTATTAGCATCGGCGCGTTCATAAATTGTCTGTACAGCTTCAGGATTATTTTGGCGCAAATAAACTAGTGCGATCGCCCGATAGCCATCTGAATAATCAGGATTTGTGGCGATCGCTCTTTCATAACTAGCCAGTGCTTCTGCGATTTTGCCCCGATCTTTAAGGCTATCCCCCAATTTGCAATGATATTCCGCCAAAAAGCGATCGGGATGAAATTCAAGTGCTTTTTGAAAATGAGTAATTGCTAGCTCAGCCCAGCCCATCTGTTGATACACATTACCCAATCCTAATTGTGCTTCCAAAGATTGAGGATCGAGCTGCACGGCTTGACTAAAACTGGCGATCGCCTCCATCGCATTTCCTTGCTGTTGATGAACTGTCCCAATGCGTTCATGGGCTGGAGCAAATTCTGGATTGATCGCTAAGGCGCGTTGATAATTTTTTAACGCGAGGGGCATATTTCCCGAATTTCGATAGCGATCGCCAAATTGGAGATATGTCTCAGGGGATTCAACAGTTGATGGATGGATAACATCAGTCATGGCGATTAAAGTCGGCTATAGTATTTGGATTTCTGATACAGCGCTTGGAGCTATGTCAAAAATCTAATACCATATTTCCCCAAAGGATTGTTGCAATTTCAGCCAGATTTATAAAATATAGCTATATCCTCTTAATGTTAGGACAAAAACAAAACCCAAAAGAGAGTCGCGGCGCGAAGCACCGCAACTCTCTTTTGGGCTTTATGTCTTAACCCACTTGGATATAAGTAGCTAGGCACAATTAAATATAAAACCCCAAAATCTGTACCGCCCGCGTAGCGGGCGGTACAGATTTTAACTCTGGGTTTTTAATTATGCCGAGGTACTTAGCTATATTTGTAAATCTGCTTTAATTTCATGAAAAGATCGATCTTGGTTGTGGCGTTATTACATATTTCATCATCACCAGCTCATGGTCAAATCTGCACGAACGGCTACTCTCATCAGAATTTAGAGGAAGAGGCTCCTGTCCAACGACTCGGCACTGCTCTCAACGAGAGAGAACTAGAATTGCATTGGTTTCAGCCTGCTGATTTTACAGAAATCTTCCCTTTTATAGGCAAATCTTATCAACTAGCGGAACATGAGGGCATTGACTTCATTAATACCAATCAGTCAGTTACTCAAGTTTCAGTGCATTCGGTCGCTGATGGCAAAGTTGTTTATATTCGTCGTGGCTGTCCTCAATCTAATCCATTCGGCTTTAATGAAAAATCACACAACTGTGGGGGAGGTTGGGGGAATCATATAGTGATCTTGCATCCTAATGGATTATTTACAAGGTATGCTCACCTTTATCCTGATACCATTCAAGTTCAAGTTGGGCAAAAAGTTCGTCGAGGAGAAGAGTTAGCAAAAATGGGAAACTCAGGTCGGAGTGATACGCGACATCTTCATTTTGAATTGGGCGTTGCGATTAAGTTCAATTCCTGTGAACCAGCGCAATCTTTTACATACGTTTATAATCCAGCAGCAGTGTTTCTAAATGACGATCGCTAACCGCTATAATCTGGTTATGTCAGCACCAATCTCAACTAAAGTCTTTACCATTGCTTTAGTCACCAACTTATTGGGGATGAGCATTAATCAGCCAACCTTTGCTCAAGTTGGTGAATATTGTCAATTTGATCGCGAAGCGATCGCTACCAAAGAAAATTTACGGACTGCGGTCTTTCAAGACACAAGTAAAAGTGCAAATTTAGACGCTACTAAAGAATATCAAGCGATTATCAGAGAACATAGCCAAGCACTAAATACCTGTCGTCAAAAATCTTGGCTCAAAACCCAAGGAATCTGGCTGCGCCTATATCCCTGTGATCTGCTGTCGGGAAAGCTTGATGAAGTGATGGATCGGATTGTGAATAAGGGCTATAACCAAGTTTTTATAGAGGTTCTCTCTGATGGCAAGATTCTATTACCACAATCAGAGAATGCGACTGCTTGGAATTCTCTAGTTCTGTCCGAACAGTACAAAAATGCAGATTTATTAAAACTGGCGATCTCTAAAGGTAGAGAACGTGGGATTAAGGTTCATGCATGGGTATTTACGATGAATGTGGGAACTGGCTATGGGAGAGGCTTAGATCGTAACGGATTGTCGAAATTAACCGTGGCTCGTCAAAATGCGATCGCTCGCAATGCTAATGGTGATAGTACAATTTCTATAGTTGAGAACTTAGGTAAAAATATTGCAGGAGAAGTTCCAACTAAAGATCAGTTATTTGTCGATCCCTACAATTATCAAGCTCAAAGCGATTTGTATTTGGCGGTGAATGAGGTCGTTAAGCGCAAACCTGACGGTGTGGTATTTGATTATGTGCGTTACAAGCGCGGTGCAGGTGCTGCTTCAGTGGTAAGCAATGTCCGCTATCTGTGGATTTACGGAACATCGTCATTACAAGCTCTACGCGATCGCGCTGAGAATTTCCAAGGTAGAGAAATTATCAATCGCTTTCTCAAACAGGGTTATGTCACACCAAACGATCTTAAAATCGTTAAAAAACTCTATCCCCAAGAAACTGAACCGCTCTGGCAAGGTCGCCAACCATCTAATCAATCTGGTCAAAAAGAGCCTGCGATCTCATACTGGCAGAAAGAACTATGGCAACTGGCTGTTGGTCATGCTTTTATCGGTGTGACTTATTATCTGGATATAGTTTCCAAGCCTGTTTTTCAGCAGAAAATCCCTGCTAGTATTGCTTTTTTTTCAGATGGTAATCAACCCGTAGGCGAAGGATTTGACTCACGGATGCAGCCTTGGCATTTATTCACTAGCGCCTATGAGTGGCAACCGATGGCGTATGCTGTCTGCGGCAAGCCAGACTGTATCGTGGATCAAGTTCGCAGGGTTGCGAACTATGCTCCAAATGGAACTAAGATCGCGCCGATTTTAGTAGGTCAATGGAATGAGCCCTTTACAAATCGTCCATCTTTGGAGTTACAAATGCAAGCAATTCGAGCGGCTGTGCCTGCGATTACTTCTATTAGTCATTTTGCTTTTGGTTGGCAAACACAAGAAATAGAATTTTCGCGATCGCGCCAAATATGCAAACTTTAAGAAGATAGGTGGCACTCTATGCCGCCTATCTTTTTAGAGTTTTGAGTCGTCCTAAGCTTCGTGTTGAGATTTAGTCATCATCACCACGATCACCACGTTCGACTTTTACGATTGTACCGAAACCAGGGATTAAACGACTAGGTAACCCAACAAAAACCACTCTCACAACTTGGGTAGTGGTAGTAGTAGAAGTGTTGGTAGAGGTGTTGGTAGAAGTATTAGTGGAAGTATTGTTAGAGGTGTTGTTGGAGGTATTGTTAGAAGTGTTGTTGGAGGTGTTATTGGAAGTATTGTTGGAGGTGTTGCTAGAATTAGCGATCGCTGTCAATAAAGCTTGATAAGATACCTCGCTAAAATAGTAGAGGTTCTTCTTCTGGAGATTGACGAAAACAAGCTTGTCTACGGCATTGCTATTACCTAGAGATACGGGATCGCTATCTCCTACTTCAGAAGACTTGGATTCAACATAGTTCAGCAAGCTCTGATTGTTGACAAGTACAAGCAGGAATTTGGTTTTACCAGGAGCCAAGAACTTGGGACTTAGACCAATCAACTTCAACAGTTTGGGATTGTTGACAATAATCAGAATTGTCTCGGTATTAACATTTGGCAAGGTGGTTGCGCTAGATGGCACAATCAGATTGCCACCAGTAATATCTCCCTTCAGGGTTGAAGAAACTAGACCATTAGGTGTGACGGTCTTGAGCGTACCGACAATCGCCGTTTTAGCGTTAGTAAATGTTCCCACTTGAGTTGGAATGGAGCCAGAAGCCAAACCAGTAGCACGTACATCGTCATCAACAAAAAAGTCGTTGGTTGTACGATTTAAATTGTTAAAGGTTTGAAATGTAAAGCTAGTGAGTTGCGCTGTTCCATAAGGTGTAAGCACTGTTGGGATGCTGTTGCCAACTGTTGTGCCATCAGTGAAACGAGTAACATCAAACTTGCCACTGGTAATCGGAATAACTACCGTATTTGCAGGTAAAGCGGAAATATTCGCTGTGGGAACTTTGATAAAAGAGTCTTTTTGGATGGAGCCAGTCACTGTTGCTGGTGCGGCTAAAGCCGAGACATTGCCAGGAGCAGTGGTGGTGACAACTTTGCCCTTGATGGTGGTGTCAGCATTTGTAAAATTTGCAGTTGTACCAGTGTCAAAATTTACAGAACCAGTCGATTTGCCAACAATATCAAAGCTATTGCCAGCGGTCAGATTGGTTGTGCCAGCAGTAGTTCCAGATAGTGCTGAAACTTGAGCAGTTCCAACTGGTGTTAGTACGGTTACGGCTGTGCTGTTAACGTTGTTTGTAGCGGCATTAGTCACATTTACGGTAAAACTGCCGCCAGTAATAGGAACTGAGGTAGTTTGAGCTAGTGATGGAGATGCCGCGATCGCTGTTGCACCAAGTGTAATTGCAATCGCCCCCAAATTGAATGTGTAATTCTTGATCCGAGTTAGCATTTTCATTTCCCTCTTGATATTTATTGGTTAGCGATTGAGTAATGCTGAAACTGAGACTTTATTTGCCAAAAGCTTCAGATAGACGTAAACATCTCGGAAGTAGTTCCAATAAGAATTTATTTCACCCAAGACGACTAGGCTATTTCTATGGTTCCCCAAATTCAAAAAAATCTTCTATCTAAAAAGTAAGGGCGGCGCGAAGCGCCGCCCTTACTTTTTGAACTTGTCTTAGAATGTGAAAGTTGTGCGGATAGCGCCAACGGTGATCGTGTCACTGCCAGCAGTTTGCACAGGATTAAAAATAAATAACACCCCTGGGGTAATACTTATATTGTCATTCAGGCGCATCCGATAAAACAACTCTAAATGAGTAGTTGTCGAAGGTTGTCCACCGAAGTCCCCTGCGTTAACACCAGTCAACCCGATCGCACTGGGAATGTTAAAAGCAGGTACGCCATTTTGGGTAATGTTACTGCTGGTGATCTTGGGAGGCTGTCCAACATAGATCCCGCCCAAGTTACCTTCAGCAAACAAGTCGGGGAAGTTGAGAAAAGCCATCCAGTTAAATGTATTAACTGTGCCACCTAAGCCCGCATCTCTAGACTCTGATGTGGTGTAACCAGCCCAACCACCCAAGGTGATCTGACGAGAGATTCTCCATGTCGCCGTCCCGCCAAAAGCATTAGTTGAGAAACGTCCTGAGATCGGACCGATTAAGTTATCGCCAACGCCTGTATTTAAGCTGGCATTAGTGGTGTAGGAATTAAGGTAATAAAGCGCGAGATCAATTGCCTCACTGGGAGTAATCGCCAGTTGGACACCTGCGGTAAAGGGCCCACCTGTTAAACCATTTTGAGGATCGGATGCCAAGGATGCAGCATAAACGCCTTGCAAGCTAATGTTATCGCTGATTTGCCAGTCAAAACCAATCCCCGCTTGTCCTGGGAAGTTGAGGATTGGGTTGCGTTGAGCAAAGGCTGAGAGCGCACCTTGACCAGCGCTTTCATAACGGTTAGGGCCACGAAATACGCTGGATGGGGCAACCCCTGCTGCGCCGACAATCACCGCAAGGCGATCGCCTACTAAAAAGCGATAGGACAAATCACTTAGTTGCAGTGAGTTACCTGTGTCAAGTTCATATCCGAGGCGAGTGTAGCTATTAGTTAGAAAGTTGTTGTTAGCAAAAAGTGTGGAAGCGGTGGAAGCATTTCCTGCTTGAATACCTGTTAACAAAAGGCTGCGATTGTCAAACTGGGTGACCAAGCTGAGTTGCAGGTTATAGCCAAAGGTGAGATTAGTCGCATCATCAACGGTGTTGCGTGTGCCATCTCTAGGTGTAAGACTACCAGTATTAGGCAAGCGACTTTGCAATCCAAAAATGGCTTGACCAAATAGTTTCGTCGTCGTGGAAAATTGCTGCGCTTCTAGTTTGGCTGTTTTTGCATCGAGTGCATCAACTCGACCACGTAACGTTGCAAGTTCTGCGGCAAATTCTTCTTGCAACTTTTTCAAGGTTTCGAGATCTTCTTTACCAACTTTGTCAGATAGCCCAGAGGAGATGATTTCGTTGATTTTGTCGAGGCAAGCGTTTAAACCTGCGGCAAATTCATAACGGCTGGTTGCTTGATTGCCACGATAAGTACTATTAGGATAGCCAGCGATGCATCCATAGCGCTCTACGAGGGATTGTAATGCTGTAAAAGCCCAGTCTGTGGGTTTGACATCACTCAGTTGCGAAACCGAGGTAACACCCTGAGCATTAAGACTGGGTTTAGTGCGATCGCTAGTTTTGACTGGTTTTGACTGTACTAACTCAGTATTGATCGCCTTAATAATTTGTGAGTCAGTACTAGGATTTACTGGTGCTTGGAATGTCTCAGATTTGTTAGGGGCGATCGCTGGCGTGAGCAATTGATCGCGACCAATTGACCGAATTAGCTCAGATTCATTTGTGGCGATCTTTGCTTCTTTTTGAGCTTCAGCCTGAGCATTGCTGGAGTTTAAGATACTAGATATTAGTGTTGTTGTGATCGTTGTTGCGGCAAGGGCAACTAACTTGATGGAGCTACCAGATCTGATTTTAATCATAAACGTTTACAATCCTCACATGTTCACTATTTATTTAGGTACAGAAATTACGCTTCCTGCTAAAGGACGAATTTAAAGATGATTGGTTCCTAAATATTTAAAACATTTTTGCGGATCTTTACAAGCTTCAGACATAGAATTAAACCATTTGTACTAGACATGCCTCGCATTCCTCAGCTAACTTACGATCGCGGAACCTTAGTTCTCCATCCACCGCCCAAGGGCAAATCATGGATTGAATTTGCCACTTGGGACGATCGCATTGAGAAATTTCGGATTCCTGCTAATCGCTATCGCGAGTTGATTTTGACTTTGCGATCGGAAGGAATTGCGATCGAAGATAAGTCACGGGGATACCAAGAAGTCAACTTAAATTCTCATACCAAAATGGAACCGTATCCTCACCAGAGTGAGGCTCTAGCAGCATGGCAAAGAGTTGGCAAGTGCGGTGTGGTGGTTTTGCCAACCGCCGCAGGTAAAACTTATCTAGCGCAGTTAGCGATGCAAGTTACAAATCGCAGCACCTTAATTGTTGTGCCAACTCTCGATTTGATGCATCAGTGGTATGCCCATTTATTAGCCGCGTTTCCTGATGTGGAGATTGGGCTATTGGGAGGAGGCTCTCGCGATCGCACAGCGATTTTAGTATCAACCTATGATAGTGCCGCTATTCAAGCAGAATCCTTGGGGAATCTCTATGGATTGATTGTGTTCGATGAATGTCATCATTTACCCACGGACTTTTTTCGAGTGATTGCCGAATATGCGATCGCACCCTATCGACTGGGTTTAACCGCCACACCAGAGCGCAGTGATGGTAAACACGCAGATTTAGAACTTCTAATTGGTGAAGAAGTCTATCGCAAATCCGCCGAAGATTTAGCAGGACAGGCTCTTGCGGAACATAAAATCGTGCAGATTAAAGTTTCTCTTTCGGCACAAGAACGCGATCGCTACGATTCTCTAATTCAAAGTCGTAATATTTTTCTGAAGGAAGCAAAAATTTCCCTTGGTAGTCTAGAAGGCTGGCAAAGATTTGTACAGGCAAGTGCGCGATCGCAAGCTGGTCGAAGAGCAATGCTTGCCCATCGAGAATCAAAGGAACTATCTTTAGGAACTGAAGCAAAATTACGAGTTTTGTCAGATTTACTGGCTCAACATTTCAGCGAGAGGATTCTGATTTTCACGAACGACAATGCCACGGTTTATCGGATCTCACAAGATTTATTAATTCCAGCCCTCACCCATCAAACTCCTGTGAAAGAACGCCACGAAATCTTAACGTTCTTTCGTGAAGGCAAATATAAAACCCTAGCTGCTTCCCATGTTTTAAATGAAGGTGTCGATGTACCTGATGCAAGAATTGCCATCCTGCTATCAGGTACAGGCTCAGCCCGTGAATATATTCAGCGCTTAGGACGAGTGTTGCGGCGGGGTACTGAGGCAAATAAGCAAGCAATTCTCTATGAAGTGGTGACTGAAGATACTAGCGAAGTAAGAACTTCAGAGCGACGCAGAGGCATCGAGCGATCACGTCCAGATACTCCTCAGGACAATGTCGTACAAATGGGAATTAAGTACGACAAAGATCTCCATAAAAAACAGGCGATCGCTGCCGAAAATCCGAATGATTACGATATACAAACCAAAAAATAAAACCCAATATTTTTGTTGAGAGTGTTGCAAAGCAACACTCTCAACAAAAATATTGGGTTTTATTTCAGCGCAAAGCGCTGTAAGAAAAAAATGTATACATTTTTTGACGTAAGAAGCCAGAAAAAATCGTTTAAAATAAGTTAGACCGCAATCATTTGGTAGCCATTATGGAACTTGCAGCATATATATATGATGCATGGGCATATGAACAAGCCAATCAAGGAGCGACAGATCTCAATCTGCTTACTTGTGATGAGCTTGATGCTGATGAGTATCAGCCAAATAAGCTTGCCTGGAATTTTGCTGCGATCAAACAGCAAGCCTATTTACTCTCAGCGATCGCCTTTACCAGTCTCAGTGGATTGAGCTGGAATTTAGCACCTGCGATCGCTGCTCACTTTTTAGAGCCTGCGGTAAATGTTGCGCCTTGGTGTAACCAGTTATATATATGCAATACCAGCTATATGTTAGAGGTGCAGACTTTACTAGCTCAACGTGGGTTTGCGGTCGGAGAAATTGATGGAGTTTATGGCAGATATACCAAGCAAGCTGTAATTAACTTTCAAAGAACTCAAGCTAATCTGGTTGCCGATGGGATTCCTGGAGAAAGAACCTTGGCATTGCTGCGAAATTCATCAGTTAGTCAACCTTTAGCCCCGCAGCAACCAAATAAAACTACAGGGCAAATTACTATTAGCGATCGCTCAAGCCCATCACCAAGTCAATCACCAAACCAGACAATTGTGATTGTGCGATCGAATAATGCTCAAGTCAGCAGCTCTCAGCAGCCAGTGATAAGTGAGATCGGAAATTTGCAAATATTGCTAAAACAAAGGGGATTTTATCAAGGTGAAATTGATGGACAACTAGGGCAAACCACAACTAACGCCGTATTGAAGGCACAGCAAGCCTATGCCCTATCTCAAGATGGCTTTGTAGGACCTTTAACAATGCGCTCATTGTTAGCTGGTGGCAACAATCTTCCCCTCACTCAGCCTGCTTTGCCGCGATTGCCAACAACACAAGATGTCTTGGCAATCCAAACATTACTCAAAGAACGAGGTTTTTATGATGCAGATCTCAGTGGTCTATACAACATTCAGACTAAGGCAAGTATTTTGAAAGCTCAACTTGCTTACGGACAGGCTGCTACAGGTGATTTGACCTCAGATTTACTGACAGCCCTTAAATCTCAAAACCCAGCTCAGAATATTGTTCAAATTTCTTCTAGCAGTCCAAACAATCAAACTATTCAGCTAATTCCTAGCAGCACTCAGTTAGGTAATGGAACCCAAGTGCCAACCTCTAGTCAAAATGCACCAGCAGCCAAAAATGCCAATTCGTCCTAAATAAAAGCTGAACAAATCTCGTCAATTCCACTGAATTTTTCTCAAACGCAAATCTTAATTTTCAATCTCAACAAGGTCTAATTATGGAACTCTTAGCATATATCCAAGAAGAATTTATCAATGCTGATGATTCGGCGATCGCCAGTGAAATGCCTGAAACTTTCCAAGTATGGTTCAAGAAATTTACTACTAATTCTGCCAAACTCAGCTTGAATGTACTCCTAACAGGTACTACTCTGCTAATTGGTTTGGGATCAACCCTAAATGCTTTAGCCGCCGAAGCCCCATCATCGGATGTGAAATATGTGCAATCGCTACTAGCAAAAAACGGCTTTGATCCTGGGGCGATCGATGGTGTCGCTGGAGCGTCAACTAAAAATGCCATCCTTCGCGCTCAAAAAGCCTTTGGACTCACTCCCGACGGAATTGTTGGTAGTCGGACGATCGCTGCTCTCGAAGATGGCAAATCCGTAGATGAAAGTGCCACAAAAGTCGATGTCGTTGATACCAAAGTTAATGTCAGCGAAACTACGAGTAGTGCTTCATCGACTGTGATGAATCTTCAGAAATTACTTGCTGATCGCGGATTTTACAATGGTGCTGTTGATGGCATCATGGGATCTCAGACTCGCTCTGCGATCGTCGCCGCTCAAAAAGCTTATAACCTAACAGCCGATGGTGTTGCAGGACCACAGACCTTGGCGGCGCTAGAGTCAGATGGTGCTAGAGCAGCTACAACAACTATTAGCTCCACCAGTACCACTACTAAAAGTGCAGAAGTTTCCAGCCTGCAAGAGTTGCTCAGCAATCGTGGTTTTTACAATGGTGCGGTGGATGGCATCATGGGACCACAGACTCGCACAGCGATCGTTGCGGCTCAGAAAAACTATGGCTTAACTACTGATGGTATTGCAGGCGCTCAAACTCTTGCCGCTCTAGATTCAGGAGTTAGCAAAGTCAGCGTTGCCACCAAGAATACTGAAACTATACCCTCGGCTACGAAAACTAGTGATAAAGATGTTGTCGCCTTACAACAGTTACTAGCCAGACGCGGTTTTTACAATGGTGCGATTGATGGAGTCAAGGGAGCACAGACAAATGCCGCGATCGCTACTGCTCAAAAAAACTACGGCTTAACAGTCGATGGCATTGCGGGCACTCAAACCATAGCAGCGTTGCAAACCGATGCAAAACCATCGGTAGCAGCCCCTAAACCAACCACAAGTAATCAAGCTGCGAATACTGTGATTCCAGCTATTGACGGTGGAGTAGCCAACTTACAAAATTTGCTGACCGATCGCGGATTTTATAATGGGCCAATTACAGGATTTTTAGGTACACGTACTAGGGACGCAATCGTTGCCGCTCAAAAAGCCTACGGTTTGACTGCGGATGGTGTGGCTGGGGCGAGAACGATCGCCGCTCTAGAAGCAGGTGCACCAAAACAACCGATTGCGGCAACAAATGTCACGCCAACAATTCGTGTAGAACCTAAACCGCAGGTAACACCACAACCTACTCCACAACCTCAAGCAGTAGTCACTCCAAAACCACAACCCACGGTACAAGCAACTCCAAAACCTACAACAACACCAGCAGCACAGCCCACTACAGCACCAGCAGCACAGCCCACTACAGCACCAGTAGCACAGCCCACAACACCAGCAGCAACAGCAAACACACAAGTCTCAGAATTGCAGCGATTATTGGCTCAGAGAGGTTTCTACACTGGTAAAGTCGATGGTGTATTGAGCGGTGAAACTCGTAATGCGATCATCAGAGCGCAAAACTTTTATACAATTATCCCTGCTGATGGCTCACCAAGCAATAAACTGATTGATAGTCTTAGTAAAGATACATTTATTTCTGAAGGCAATTAAGTCAGATGCGGTTCCGTAACCTTGCCATTAATTTGGGGGCGATCGCTATTTTTGGAGCGATCACCCTCAGTTTGCAGTTCCCCAAGCTCAATCAACGATTGACTGGACAAACCATAGAAGAAACTCGTAAGGCAGTCAGAGATGAAGAAGCGCGTCTCAAATTAGTTAAACAGTTACCGCCACGGGGATTTGGTTTTAATAACTTGATTGCTGACTTTGCTTTTTTGCAGTTTTTACAATATTTTGGTGATGATATTGCCAGAAATGACTTTCAAACGGGGTATAGCTTAAGTCCGCTTTATTTTGCCAATATTATCGATCGCGATCCCAGATTTACTAGTAGTTACATCTATATGTCATCTAGCGTATCAATGTTTGCGGGAGTTCCTAGTAAAGCTATCGAAATCTATAATAAGGGTTTAAAATTTCTAAATCCCGATCAACAACCAAGTGCCTATACCGTTTGGCGATACAAGGCAACCGATCAACTATTGTTTTTAGGGGACGCTAAAGGAGCTAGAGAGTCCTATCTGAAAGCTGCTGAATGGGCAGATAAAGCGAGTTTGTCAGGCAAAAAACTTGTTGAAGATCCAAAGTTGTCAGCCGAGTTATCTCGTCAATCAGCACAATGGCTCGAAGAAGATCGGGATTTGACTAAAGCTCAAATTGGTGCTTGGTCATTAGTTTTGCAAAATGCTACTGACAAAAAAACCGTCCAGATAGTTGCTCAAGAACTAGACAAACTGGGCATGAAAATTGAGATTAAAAATGGTCAACAAGTTGTGGTTGCCAAATAAAAAAGGGCGCGTTACGCCCTTTTTTATTTAGTTTGCGGTTAGCCATTTCTGGGCATTTAAGCGTTGAATTACGCCAAATACGAGTAAATCGAGAGGTGCTTTGCGCTCATCGATCAAAAATGGCTCGATCGTGCTAGGCGATCGACCAGCATCAGCACAGGAAAAAGCCTTCTGAGCATTGAGATCTGCTTTAGAAAAATAAACTGTAAACTGGCGTAGACCTTGCGCCCAAGTCCCACGCACTTGAGAATTGCCAAACTGCAATTGCAAATCATCGATACCTTGCTTCCCAAAGGCTTTGGTTAGGGCTGGTAGATAATGCTTGTTAATAAATTCGTCAAAGGGTAACTCTTCGATCGCAGGTGGTTTTTCGGCTTTGGGCTTCGCGGCAGGTTTTGCCTTTGGCTCTTCAGAAGTTGGTGCAGTGGTTTCAGACATAATTTTTGAGATGTTGCTAAATAACTTTAAAAAGTAGACGACGCTTTGCGTCGTCTACACTACTGGGCTTCAGTATTCACAATCTGGGGTAGTCCCATGCTGTAGTTAAGCGATCGATGATTGAGGTTGTAGGTAACTTCGCCTTGTTGCAATAGAGATCGCACAAAATGCTCTAAATCCGAACCAATGCGACGCAAGTTGTAATCTGTCAAATCAGCACCTTTGTAGTCCGCTACAAGCTCATCGAACTTGCGATAAACCTTTTGCAGAGCGCCATCTGTCCAGTTCAGTTCATTATCAGGATCAACATCTATAGTCAAAGTATTTTCGCTATCGATCAGCTCATCATTCTGCTCCTCAACAATGGCAGCATAAATCTGAATATGACGGGTTGTAGATTTGAGCGGCATAAAGATATGTGAGTAGGGTAAGTATTGAAGAACTAACTTTAGATTATTGCAAATTTTTAGAGATTCCTAACCTAAAAAATTGGTTCGGCGGGCTTTGCCTGCCGAACCAATTAAAGAAAAGGCATCGCTTCGCGATGCCTTTTCTTTAGCTTGCTAGATATTCTTGCATACGGGCTTTGCGCTTACGAAGATAATCCATCGCTTGACGCTCTAATTGCCTTACTTGCTCTCGGCTAAGATCCATGCGCTTACTGATACTAGCTAACGACATTTCCTGTCCATCCTCTAGTCCGTAGCGTAAAATCATCACTTGACGTTGCTTTTCGGGTAACTCCTTGAGTAAGCTTTGGAGATCTGTACGCAAAGACTCTCTCTCTACGTAGTTATCAGGAGAACGTCCCGTATCTTCTAAGAGTTCGGCAAGTTCCGTATCTTGGTTATCACCAATACGTAAATCAAGGGAAATTGGTTGACGCGATAGTGACAAACATTCACGAACTTGATCGGTTTTGATATTTAACTCATAGGCAATTTCAGCAACTGTGGCAACTCGACCAAGATCTTGCGAAAGTTGACGCTGAGCTTTCTTGATTTTGTTGAGCTTTTCGGTGATGTGAACTGGTAAGCGAATAGTCCGCGCTTGTTGGGCGATCGCTCTCGTAATCGCTTGACGAATCCACCAGTACGCATAAGTTGAAAACTTAAAGCCTTTGGTTGGGTCAAACTTATCTACCGCACGCTCTAATCCTAGAGTTCCTTCCTGCACTAAGTCTAAAAGCTCTAAGTTTCTTTTTTGATATTTCTTAGCGACAGAGACAACTAAACGGAGGTTTGCCTCGATCATTTTGCGTTTAGCGCGTGTACCAACACGAATAAGGCTATGCAAAATCTCTCGCTCCAGACCAGCAGCTTCAGCCCACTCTTGCTCAGTTGGGAGGCGATCGCTATTTTGAGCGATCTTTTCTTGGACTTCAAATAGCGTCATCATCTGTTGTACTTGCTTTCCATAGATAATCTCCTCTTCATTACTGAGTAGAGGGATTTTCCCGATTTCATGCAAGTACGTGCGAACCATGTCAGCAGACAGACCGACCTGCTTGTTAGCTTGCCTATCCACTGTCTTTGGTGTGGGTTGGGTCAATGGTTCTTCAGACATATCGCTCCTCAATTTTTTTAAACTAAGCGTTTTTAAGAGTGCTTCTCCAAGACTAAAAGTCTGAGACTAAAAGAAGACCCGATAACTTTAAAAATCCAAATTTACTAGCCCGATAGCTTAAAATCACAATCTTTAAGTTTTATAAAGTTGACCTACTAATGCGTGATTTACTCCAAAGTTGATTTGTATAATACATGATCAACCTTTTTGTCTCTTGCATCTTGAGTAACATATTATTACAAATAAACTAGAAAAGTCAAAGGACGGCTATCACTATCTCTCTAAAGATTTGACTGGAATTTGACTAGGTATTTACACTTATTGATTTAGGTTTTCATGATATTCAAAATGCTCATTGATTGCTACTAATTTAATTAGAAAGCTCTAATGACAAAAGAAGCTAGGCAACTGCAACATTGGTCTAAAAATTAAATGCGATCAAATACAAATAAAGTTACGTATTTAACTACTTGTTTGGATTTAGCAAATGTCCAGTAAATACAATTGTTTAGGGGAATTGCTTAGAAAAATTGTTTAGACATCAAAATGTAGATAAAGGAAAATCTGAAGCCCTAATCGATAAACTCAAAATGTGTAATGGGAAGTCGTACACAAGCTTTGAGTAATAATGACTGCTGAAGTTGATTTCTGAAACTGTTTCACTGATTGCCAAGTCATATAGGACGGGACTAATAAACTAGAGGTTCCCGATGCCTATGTTTCAGAATCAACTATATTCATTGATAAGCTTTAAGGTTTATGGGAGTGCGCGCCTTCGGCGCGCACTCCCATAAACCTTAAAGCTTATTAAATCTAAAGCGTCACAATAATAGTTGCCACAATATGAACTTTGCATTAATTATTCCCTGTGATGGCTTTTACTTATCTTTAAATTTGCTTAAGAAAAATTATATAAACTTACACACAATTCTCAATAACCCGATCAATAAACTTTAGCCACTAGCCTTTTGATTAATTGTCACAAATGCCTCATTTATGCGATTCATTTATGCGATCGCATAATTTGCTAGCGTTATTTTATTGTTAGGTAAAAGCTGCAAAATGCAATCACTCATCTGGGTGAAGTTAAATATCAGAAATTAGCAAATCCATGTCAATTTTTTTGATGTCATGAAATTGATTTGATGTAATTTGTTGGTGAGCCATTGTGCATAAAGCTAATATCATGAAATTTACCTATGGTTTATTTCTAGAATTTGTTCGTGATGTGGCAAAGTCTTCCCCTGAGATCGAGTTTGAAGATCGCATCGTGGATAATATGCGTATGCAACTGATGCAGAAACCTGAACTCTATGATGTGTTGGTATTGCCTAATCTCTATGGTGATATTGTTTCTGACCTAACTTCAGGGATGATTGACGGCTTGGGTGTTGCCCCAGTTGCAACTATGGAGACGGAATGGCTTCAAACAAAGCCATTCCTGGCTCTACACCAAAATATGCGCGTCAAAACAAGGTTGCCTCCACGGCTTTGATTTTGTCGGAGGGCTTTAATACTTATGCGTTTGGGTGAGCCTGAAGCTGCGATCCTTGTCCAAAAAGCAGTCGAGGCAGTAATCGCTGAAGGTAAGTATGTTAACTATGATCTCGCGACTGCTGATAGTTCGTCTGTGGGTACTCAAAAAATGGCTGAGGCGATCGCGACAAAAGCTACCCCATAATATTACTAAATTCGCTATTGTTAAGTACTGACAATGTTAACAATTGAAAATTTGATTTTATTCCAGAAGAACAGTTTAAGATCTAGAGAGCCGCAAGATTTTTTGTTAAAAGTGCTGCAAAGCAGCACTTTTAACAAAAAATCTTGGTTAAGTAACTCGGCATAATTAACCCCCCAGACCCAAAATCTGTACCGCCCGCTGCGCGGGCGGTACAGATT
>NZ_BBJB01000052.1 GCF_016584665.1 Pseudanabaena sp. lw0831 | reverse complement strand
GTAGTTTAGCAAAATCAGCAAAAGGAAATACCAAGTTTGCCAAACCAATAGATGAACTGAGATTGCAGCAACCAGAACAAAAATTCCAATCAATTCAAGATGTAATTGCTAATGTTCAGGGGCTTGCTGAAAAGACTATGCAGAAAATTGTTGCCGCATGGTAAGTACTTGTGCAAAATAAATTACCCAAACCCGTAAGGTTGCGCCCCGCAGGGGCGCAACCTTACGGGTTTGGATTTGTAATTAAATATGCCTATTGTCCACGCTCCGCCCTCTTACGTTCTAGCTCAGTCATCCTTTGCTCTAAATCTAGTTTGTCTGCTTCATAGGACAGGCTATAACCAATCAGACGATCGATCATCCTTTCCTGTTGCCTAGACTTATCTAGCATTAGCTCGATGTCTTGTCTATCGCGAATTTGGCTTTCTTGCAAGTTGCGTTGCACATTTGAAATTTGCTTGCTTTGCTCAATTAACAGCAAAATGTCTTGACGATCTCGTAGCTGACTTTCTTGCAAGTTACGTTGCACTTCCAACATTCCTGCTATTACCGCTTGCATCTCTTCAAAAGTCATTATTTACTTCCTACTCTTTGCAGCGAAACAAAATGGGGGTAAAGGGACTTGAACCCTTACGACCTTACAGTCAACGGATTTTAAGTCCGTAGCGTCTACCATTCCGCCATACCCCCAAAGGGCTTTGCTATTCTAACGCGAAATGGGTGAATTTACGATCAGAAATTTTAAAATTGTTGCGATCGCTTAAAAACTATAGTCAGAGACGAGCCTCTGACTATAGTTTTTAAGACTTAGACTTCCTCGTCGTCGTCCCATTTCTCTTGGGTATAGCCAAGCTGAGTTGCCGCTGATTGCTCCTCACTGGTGAGGTCTTCCCAGAGTTTTTCTGCTGATTCAGGGATGTCATCTTCTCCCTCCCAGCTAGATTGAGTCCAGCCAAGGATGCCCCACATTTTTTTATCTTCATCGGACAAATCGTCCCATTCAGGAAAATCATCCTCCTCTTCCCAGCTTTCTTCACTCCAACCTAATTGTGACCAGAGTGCTTGCTCAGCACTAGTCATATCTGACCAGCCTATTTCACTCCAAAATTCATTAGGATCGCCAGTTACTTCACGGATAGTAGTCATAGAAATTTCCTCAAAAACTAGAGTTCACCTAGATCTCATCATAGGTTTTGCTTGCTATGGGAAGCAACAGTTAAAACTTAACCTTTCAAGCCAAAAAAAGGGCTTTGCTTTGCGAAGCCCTTTTTTTACTTTGTTTTTAGCCGATCGCCTAAACTTCGGTAATAAATTGTGCCGACGATCGCAAAAAACAGAACATAGGCGATCGCTTGGACTAGATAAAGTTTGTCAGTATAGCCAAACAGTGAACTGAGGATCGCTCCTGGAAATTTCTCAGCAGGTAATACTTTGCTGCTATTCCAGACCATATTGCCAAGGACACAAGAATGTTCGCGGACAAAATGCTCATAATAAAAACAAATTGATTCTGATTTGCGATCGCTTTGGGACAAAATCCGTAGTGCATTGTCGAAATGTCCCAGAGCAGAGATTACTAAGCCCGAAACAATCGATAGCAGCATAAACCCCATGATTTTAAAAAAGGCACGGATATTAATCTGAACACCAAATTTAAATAGAGCGAACGCGATCGCTGTGGCGGCAGCGATTCCACTTATGGCTCCAAGCGCTGGCATAAATCCTTCTTGGAATTTTGCTGAAATAAATAACACTACTTCAAAACCTTCGCGCAAAATGGCAAATAAGATTAATCCAAAAATTCCTAAGCCAGCTTTTCTACCTTTGCCTAACACATTCGATAAAGAGCCTTCGATTTCACCTTTAATCGCCCGACTCTGTTTTGTCATCCAGATTAACATCCAAGTCAACATGACGATCGCGGCAACACTAAACACACCTTCGAGTAATGGCTCCAAAATCGGCGATATAGATGGATTGCTACTACCGACGCTCTGCATAAACCAATTAAATATTACGCCGACTATTCCGCTAATTATCAGTCCAGCACCAATACCAGCAAATACCCATCGATTAAGATGAGATCGCTTGGCACGTTTGAGATATGCCATGACAATGCCAATCACTAAGGCGGCTTCAACGCCTTCTCGTAAGGTAATGACAAAGGTGGGAAGAGTTAAGCTGAAGTCCATGGAATTATCTGGATAGTGTTTAGTAGAGTTCATTTATAAATATTGGATAAGAAGTGCTTTGCACTTCTTATCCAATATTTATGCAATATTTATGATTTTGAATAAACTTTAGCAGCCGCTTGTTCATTCGTTTTGATCAGCGCCGACATATCAGCAACAGATAGAACGGGTTTTTCTGGAGCAAGCGGACTCGGATAAGCTGATTTGAGCTTTTCTAAACTTGCAATGAATTGTTTGTGGGTATCGGGGTGATCTTTTTCCATTGTCGCCGCAATGCTCTTATACAATTGCTCAACATAGATCGTGAAGCCACGAGAGTCTTGATATTCGATAATCTCTTTGATCTTGTCATTGGCGATCGCTGCCATATATTCAGTACCAGCAGTATCAAGAAT
>NZ_BBJB01000051.1 GCF_016584665.1 Pseudanabaena sp. lw0831 | reverse complement strand
ACGCCATTTTGGAGTTGTCCATTGGTGCTGAGTTCACTATGACAGAGATATAAGCGATCGCCAGTGCGATCGAGCAAATCCCTCAGCAATCGCTGTAAGCGTTGCATATCCGCATCTCGCTGGTTTTCGATTGTCCATAATGTTCCATTCCAGCCTTTAAGAAAAAGTGGCGCACCGAATAGAGAAGCGGCTCCACCCTGCAACCATAGATCGGAACTAGCATCCAGCCAAAATTGCCAACGATGCGATCGCCTTGCCATGCGATATTGGATAATTGTTGCGAGGACAACGCTATCTTCAGGTAGATTAGGAGCATAGGGATTGGCAGTGACCGTACCTTGCCGAATCAGTTGAATAAAATTTTCAAGAATGACGGTATCTTCTAGATCGAGTCGATATCCCAATTGCCAATAATATTGGGCAGTTTCAATCAATGACTGTAATGTGGAAGTATGTTCATAACTCAACTTGCGTGGTTTAAAGAATGCCTGAATAGCGCGATCGACAAATAGCAATGGCGCATCCTTGGGCGATTGTTGTTCGATCCATTGCCGTAATTTTTCGTAGTCTTGAGTCGCTTCATAGCCGAGGCGATTCCATTGGTTATAGGTTTCTGCTTCCAACAGTTGCGGACTTTCTGGATGTCTAGCAAAGCAATAGTCTGCAAGCATTCCAGCCCGAACAGGATCGATCGCTTCGGTAAGTACCACTAACATTTCGGCAATATGATCGCGGCTCACGAGTTGCCCAAGATTCGGATAGACTAATGTGATTAGGGTCAGTAGCGATCGCACTTGAGCAGAATAGGATAATGGACGCTGATCGTTCAGGGGCGTAATAAGAATATTCTTTTTGCGAAGAATTTCCGCGATCGCATAGTTGGCAATATTATCTAATCCAGGGGCAATGATGGCGATCTCGTTGGCGTTGACTGCACCTGATGCGATCGCTTCGGCAATCGTTTCCGCAACATTACGGAATAATTTGGAGCGAGAAACAGATTCAATGGAGTGAATGGTAGCGTAGGGTTCGATAAATTGTAAAATTGGTTCGCTGATAACTTGCAGAACTGACTCTGCGATTTCAGCCCCCAAAGTATGTGTCGCATGGGGTAACCTTATGATTTCACATTCTGATTTGAGCGATTGCCAATATTCAGGATCGCCACCTAATCCTAATCTTGCCGAACCGTCGGGATTAAAAGTAAACATGCCGATCGCACTATTCTTAAGCAAAAATTTGCATAAGTCACAGGCGATCGCAGGCATCTCATCAGCGCGATCGACGATAATATATCGAAATCTTTCCTTAAGTTTGCGTTGATATTGAGGATTGGGAAGTAAATAATGGACAAACAAATCCGTAATAATTCCATAGGTGAGCAAGCCCCGCTCCCAACAATACTTACGCCATTCTTGTAAAGCTTCGCCAATTTCTTGCCATTGCTCTAATATCTGATTCTCAGTACCTTCAATATTTTCTGGAATATTAGTCTCGATACCAGCATTTAGAATCGCAGGGATTTCGTTAATCTCACGACCACCATAGGCTGCTAATAGAAACAAATCTAATAATCTGCGAACAAGGCGATCGCGCCCAATACCTTCCATTTGTAAGGTTCCTGTTTCGATGCGATCTTTCCAGATCTTATTAGCGAGTTCCTGCTCATTCTCAACTCTTAGAAGCAAAGGGAACTGGGCTTTCAGATCGAGTTTTTTGACTAATAATGTCCAAAACAAACGCACTTCGTCACGAAAAAAACTTAGCGGAGTGACAGCGGTAACTGGATAACTGCCATGAGTTGCGATCATCAAGCGATCGCTAAGCTCACGACGCTGTTGAGAATCGACGGTAAGAACCAAAACTTTTTGCGAAGCAGCTTGGGGATTAGACTGGTACGCAAAATCTGTTTCAGTCCAATTACAAAATCGCTGAACTACTCGCTCAGTCTTGCCACTCCTACTACCGCCTTCAATCCACAAATTTGTCATATCAGACTTTTAGTTTCATTATCTTTACGGCAGTTATCACCGATGTAACTGCCTTCAGCTTTAAGTACCTCCGCAAAATTAAAAAACAAGCCAAAATCTGTACCGTTCGCGTAGCGAGCGGTACAGATTTTGGGATTTTATATTTAATTGTGCCGAGGTACTTATCAACATTTACATTGTATGCCAATGGAGTTTGACATTATTTTGACATTATACAAATCAAGAAATAAGTGCAGCAAAGTGTGAAATATGGGGCAGTTTTCCTATTGGTAAATCTGTAAATAAGCGCCAAAGCCTCTAGGGCAGATATTGAGGCGATCGCATGTACGCACAAAAAAATCTTGAGATACCTATGCCATTTTTGACAAGATGTGATAACGTATTTGCACTTTCGTGCTGTCAAAAACTGACATTCTAGAGAAAGCAAAAAAATTGCTGTGCTAATTTTTTGCTTGGTATGCCCCCAAATCGCCACTGCGTATATCGAATATGTACATTAAAAATGTAGAACTAACCAGATTTAAATCCTTTGGCTCGACTGTATCAATCCCACTAATGACTGGGTTTACGGTGGTTTCAGGGCCAAATGGTTCGGGTAAGTCGAATATTCTCGATGCACTGCTATTTGCACTGGGGCTAGCAGGTTCTAAGGGGATGCGCGCCGATCGCTTGCCAGATTTAGTTAACCAAGCCCACAGCAAGAAGGGACGGATGGTCGAAGCGATCGTCACCGTGACCTTTGCCCTCGAAGAAGCAGAAATGGCGGCTTTGCAAAGTGAAGGGGTGGAGATTCCTTCGGCGGAAGGACAGACTATTGGCGAATGGACGGTGATGCGGAAATTGCGCGTTACCACGCAGGGGACTTATACATCTACTTATTACATCAATGGAACGCCATGTAATTTGAGCGAATTGCATGAACAATTAGCGAAGTTCCGTATTTATCCTGAAGGCTATAACGTCGTATTGCAGGGGGATGTTACGGGCATCATCTCGATGAATTCGCGGGAGCGGCGAGAAATTATTGATGAATTAGCAGGTGTAGGCGAGTTCGATCGCAAAATCTCAACAGCCAAAGATAAATTAGATGATGTTAAAGCTCAAGAAGAGCGATTTCGGATTGTTGAGCAGGAACTGATTGCCAATAAAGAGAAGCTCAAGAGCGATCGCGTTAAGGCAGAAAAATATAAGGCGTTGCGGTTGGAATATGAACGCATGGAAGCATCGGAGGCGGTGCTGCAACAGCGAGAGATTACTTATCAGCAATCACTTCGTAATGTTGAATTAGTTAATAATCGCGAACAATGCGGCAATATTGAGAAGTCCTTGGCAGAACTCTCGCAGGTAATCGAGACAGGCACAGTGCAGCTTAACGAACTTAGCGATCGCGTCCATACTCTCGGTGAAGAAGAATATCTCTCGGTTTCTAGTAACTTGTCTGGACAACAGGCAGAACTGCGCGGATTGCAACGTCAGCAGCAGTCTCTGACTAGTTCTTACCAAAATAATCAAAATCATATTGTCAGTACCCAAGAGGAAATTGATCACCTCTTGCGTGAATCGGAAGAATTAGAATCACAAAAGCAATTTAAGGAGGAATCAGCAGCTACCACTGAAAAAGCTCGCGATCAGCAGTCATCGATTGTTTCGCAATATCGTAAGGAAGTGCAAGCGATCGCATCAGCTTCCTCGGAATGGGTACGTCAGCAAACGCAATTACGTCAAGATGTTGATAGTGCTCAAGCTTCGCTCGATCCGCAAAAGCAAGAGCAAACTAGAATTCGCGAAGTCCTCAATCAGCGATCGCTCCAATTGGAATCGCAAGAAAAGGAATTGAAAGAAATTCTGGCTGGAGAAGGGCGTTATGCCGTTGATATGCTATCCAATCAGTCTCTCGAAGATGCTTTGCGGCTGCAAGAAGCGGAAGTCAGTGGCGCTGAGGCTTTGGTGCAAACCTTAGCCAAAAATCTTGCAGAAGCGCAATTAGAAGTACAACTTCAGAACGAAACTATCGATCGCATTTCTCAGGAGCAGCGAATCAAAACGCGACAACTTGACAAACTCGAAGCTCAAGTCCAAGCAAGTCGTGAAGTCCAAGGAACCAGAGCTTCACAGGTCGTGATCGAAGCAAATATGTCAGGTGTGTATGGCTTGGTCGCTCAGTTAGGATTAGTTGAGCCTCGTTATCAATTAGCTCTAGAAATCTGTGCGGGTGGACGCTTAGGCAATCTGGTTGTGGATAACGATGAAGTTGCATCGGAAGCGATCGCCTTGCTCAAACGCGAGAGAGCAGGACGCGCCACATTCCTACCGTTGAATAAGCTAAATGCGGCTAAGTTTCCTTCACGCACAGAAGCCCAAAGACTAGGCGCGATCGACTATGCCTTTAATCTTGTCACCTACGAAGATCGCTATCAAGATGTCTTCTCCTTTGTGTTTGGCAATACTCTCGTATTCGAGAACCTCACTCAAGCGAGGTTCCACATCGGCAAGCATCGCATGGTAACACTAGAAGGTGAAATCCTCGAAACATCTGGGGCAATGACAGGTGGAAGCGCTCCTCTGCACGGTAGTCTCCATTTCGGCAATGCCAAACCTGCGGAATCTTCAGAAACAAAACAACTGCGCGATCGCCTCTTAGAAATCGACCAGATGCTAGCCAGCCTAAATCACCGTTTGCGCGGCGGATTAACTGGTATTGCTAAGTTTGAAGAACAATTACAATCTGCAAGAACTACTCATCGTGAATCCCAACTCAAGCGCGATCGCATCTACGAACAAATCGAACGCAATAGCCGCGATCGCACTCGTCTGCAAGATCAAATTCAGCAAACCCGTGCTGCGATCGAAATCGGTCAATCACAATTGAGCACTCTTGATGGCAATATTGCCGAACTAGAAGCGAAGCTGCTAGTCAAGCGAGCCGAACTTACAGAACTAGAAAAATCGGGAACTCATACACGTTGGCTGCAAGCGCAAGATGCATTGCAAGGTCAAGAAGCACTGCTAAATAGTGCGGAAATCGAACTGCGCACCGCCAAGCAACAACTAGGCGAATTAGAGAACAAACATAAGCTCGCCTTAGAGAAAATGGCGCAGCGCCAAATTCGCTTGCAAGAACTGCGAGGCACTCAAGTGGAGCTGATGAATAGCACTTCGCAAATTCAGCATCAACTTAAACAAACTGAAGCTGCGATCGTCTCCTATCAAGCTCGTCTTGATGTGCTCGAGCAAACCATCGGCGCGGCAAAACAAGAACGTGATGCCTGTGAGCGGTCGCTTCGCGCTCAACAACAACAACTGCAACAACAAGAATGGCAGCTACAAAAAAATCGCGAACGCCAAACCGAACTGGAACAGCAAATAGCTCAATTTACAGAGCAACTTGCCCAAATTGAGCTTCCTGACATTGTCCCTGAAGTTCCCGAAACCATGACCCTTGAGCAGTTGCAACTAGAGCAACGCCGTTTACTCAAGCGGATTCAGTCAATGGAACCCGTCAATATGATGGCGATCGCAGAGTACGAAGCCACATCACAACGTCTCGACGAACTCAGTAGTCGTCTAGAAACTCTCAACCAAGAACGCACCGAACTCTTAATCCGCATTGAGAATTTCACCACTCTGCGTCAACGGGCCTTCATGCAAGCCTTTGATGCAGTCAACGGACATTTCAAAGAAATCTTTACCGAACTCTCCGATGGTGACGGTTATTTGCAACTCGAAAATCCCAACGCGCCTCTCAGTGGCGGCTTAACCCTTGTTGCTCACCCTAAAGGCAAGCAAGTACAGAATCTCTCATCGATGTCTGGAGGTGAAAAATCTCTCACAGCTCTCAGCTTTATCTTTGCACTGCAACGCTATCGCCCTTCGCCTTTCTACGCTTTCGATGAGGTCGATATGTTCCTTGATGGTTCTAATGTGGAGCGCCTCTCAAAAATGGTGCGGAAGCAAGCCAACCTCGCTCAATTTATCGTCGTCAGCCTCCGCCGCCCGATGATCGAAGCTTCAGAACGCACTATCGGCGTAACTCAAGCGCGTGGAGAGCATACTCAAGTTTTAGGCTTAGAACTGCGATCGAGTTGATGTAAGCGAGTGACAGCGCTTTGCGCCGCCACTAGTCTTTTAACCCCAAAGAGAGTTGCGGCGCTTTGCGCCGCAACTCTCTTTGGGGTTTTGATTTTGTCCTAACATAAGTGGCTATAGCTATATAAAAAATCTAAAACATGCAAAATCAGCCACAAGTTAGCATCATCATGGGCAGCGACTCTGACTTACCTACCATGCAAGGCGCGATCGCAATTTGCCAACAATTTGATATTTCCCATGAAGTTGCGATTATTTCTGCTCACCGCACACCCGAAAGAATGGTGGAATTTGCCAAAACAGCCCATACTCGCGGCATTAAAGTAATTATTGCGGGAGCTGGTGGTGCTGCACATTTACCAGGTATGGTTGCGGCGCTGTCCCCTTTGCCTGTAATCGGTGTACCAGTTTCTACTCGACAACTTAGCGGTGTTGACTCTCTCTATTCAATTGTGCAAATGCCTAAGGGAATCCCTGTGGCGACAGTTGCGATCGGCAATGCTGATAATGCAGGGCTGTTAGCAGTCCAGATTCTAGCTAGTCACAACTCTGATCTTCTGCAAAAGGTATGTGCCTATCGAAAATCTTTAGCGGATATGGTGATGGAAAAGCAAGATAAACTTGACGAATTAGGAAGCGAAAAATATTTGCAACAAATGTGATGTATTTGCGCGGCTTGTAATTTTCAGCGCAACCCAATCTTGGGGTTTGCACCGCCTGCGGCGGTGCAAACCCTTCATAACGAGAATTTGCTGTAAAGCCCTGAATTTAGGGGATTTTCGACACGATCGCTGATAGGATAAAAGTCTAAAGTATTATTGCCTAGTACAGCATGGATTTTCAGTCGGTTATTTTGGCGTTGCAAAAATATTGGAGCGATCGCGGATGTTTGATTGCTCAACCCTACGACATCGAGAAGGGCGCTGGCACGATGAGTCCGCATACATTTTTGAGAGCAATCGGCCCTGAGCCTTGGAGCGTTGCCTATGTTGAGCCATGCCGCCGCCCCACCGATGGACGCTATGGACAAAATCCTAACCGCCTGCAACATTATTATCAATTTCAGGTAATTCTTAAACCATCGCCCGATGACGTGCTGGATCTATATCTAAACAGCCTTAAACATCTCGGTATCGATCCTGCCGATCATGATGTACGTTTTGTCGAAGATGATTGGGAATCACCGACCCTCGGCGCATGGGGTGTTGGTTGGGAAGTTTGGCTAGACGGAATGGAAGTCACCCAATTCACCTACTTTCAACAGGTTGGCGGCTTAGACTGTCGCCCCGTTTCTGCGGAAATCACCTATGGACTAGAGCGTCTAGTCATGTACTTGCAAGGGGTGGATTCGATCTACGACATTGTATGGCGATCTCACCCACAGCTAGGCGACATCAAGTATGGACAAGTACACCACCAAGGCGAAGTCGAGCATAGTGGCTACAACTTTGGTAACTTTGGCGGCAAGCCACAGGATTCAGATTTGCTCTTTGAATTGTTCTTACAATACGAGAAAGAAGCAGGACATTTATTAGAAGCTGAACTTGTATTACCAGCCTTTGATTATGTTTTGAAATGTTCACATTCCTTTAATTTGTTAGATGCTAGGGGTGTAATTTCGGTGACTGAGCGGGTACGTTACATCGGACGGATTCGTAACTTAGCGCGTCAAGTTGCCAAGCTCTATTACGCTCAAAGGGAAGCACTAGGCTTTCCTTTGGGGGCTGAGTTAGCACTACCCATTTAAAAGTTAGAGCGCAAATTGGAACATAGCTAAAAAAGAAAGAGGCGGTGCAAAGCACCGCCTCTTTCTTTTTTAGCTATAGTTAGTTGTCGCCAAGAGAGAAATTTGAAGAATAATATTGTAAACAGAGAGAGTCTCGAATGAAGTATTTTTTTCTGTCTCAAGGTTGGCAACTAAGAAGAGTATGGGAGGTCTCGGGACTATGGAATGATATGGCATGGCGACGCAAGCCCATAATTATTCCCATTGGCGTTTACCTTGTTGACGAAAAAGAGGAAATGCTTCTCTATAAAGTTGAAGAGGTGATCTAAGCTATAGAAGTGATCCCAGAAGAATTACCAAGCAGTAGTGAGTCTAGTGATAGTAAGCCTGCGATCGCACAGGTACGCATTACCCGATTGTTATCGGCAGAACAAGTTTTAGAAAGAATTATGCCTTTGCGATTGGTTAGCACACCATAGCGATTTGGCGATGCGGCTTGCAAAGCGTAAGCAATTGCTACTTGCTATACAACAAAGCTTAGAAGCATTAAGGCAAAAGGTTTTCTTTCATGGTGTGTATATCCTTTGCCCTAAGCACAAATAACTTTAGCTAAATGCGATCAGCATAATGCCATTTAAGTTTAAAAAGCTATAAGGCTTTTCCAGAGCAAGTTATCGCCAATACTTTCTAGGTTTTTGATATCGATTTGACTGCTGCTCGCGATTAAAAAAAAGAGATAAAAAAGAGATATTGAAATAACCCTTTATAAATTGTGACAATCTGTAATAAAAAATGATCCAACGACATAGTATAAACAAATAGGTAGGAAATTGAACTGCGCGAGATTGATAAAACCACAAGTGTTTATCTAAATCGAGTGAGTTTTTCCAACTATTTAAAACAAAGATTTTTCTAAGGTTTTCTGAAATAAACATCAGAATAACGCTTGGATCGGTCAATCATCCATCAGACTTTAATCAGTTTGAGGATGACATAAAAAATAAAAGATAATTACAAAACTGGAGATAACAGTATTATGTACGACGCATTTGCAAAGGTAGTATCCCAAGCTGATTCCAGAGGCGCTTATATCAGTGCTTCTCAAATTGATGCTCTAAGTGCAATGGTTGCCGATGGCAGCAAACGCTTGGACGCTGTAAACCGCATCACCAGCAACTCTTCTGCAATCGTTGCTAATGCTGCTCGCGCTTTGTTCGCTGAACAGCCTGCTTTGATCGCTCCTGGTGGAAATGCTTACACCAGCCGTCGTATGGCAGCTTGCTTGCGCGACATGGAAATCGTATTGCGCTATGTTACCTACGCTATCTATTCTGGCGATGCAAGCATCTTGGAAGATCGTTGCCTCAATGGTTTGAAAGAAACCTACTTGGCGCTTGGTACTCCTGGTTCTTCAGTTGCTGTTGGTATCGGCAAAATGAAGGATGCTGCGATCGCGATCGCTAACGATCCTAACGGCGTAACCCGTGGCGATTGTTCCGCTCTTATGAGTGAAATCGGTAGCTACTTCGATAAGGCTGCTGCTGCTGTTGCTTAGTTTTATTTCCTTAGTCTTGACTTTTATAGACTGGACTAAAGACTGAATAATTTAAGTTTTTTGATTGATTCCATTTCTTTCTGACTGAATTAATGAATTTTTCATCAGATCGTATTTACCTTAACAAGATTATTTTGGAGAACATCTCACAATGAAAACCCCTTTAACCGAAGCAGTATCCGCCGCCGATTCTCAAGGTCGTTTCCTCAGCACCACCGAAACCCAAGTTGCTTTCGGTCGTTTCCGTCAAGCTACCTCTGGTCTAGCTGCTGCTAAGGCTTTGAGCGAAAAGGCTGAATCTTTGGCTTCTGGCGCTGCTAACGCTGTATACAGCAAGTTCCCTTACACCACCTCCATGACTGGTGCTAACTATGCTTCTAGCCAAACTGGCAAAGACAAGTGTGTACGTGACATCGGCTACTACATCCGTATGGTTACATACTGCTGCGTAGTTGGTGGCACAGGTCCAATGGATGACTACTTGGTTGCTGGTATCGCTGAAATCAACCGCACCTTCGATCTTTCTCCTAGCTGGTATGTTGAAGCTCTTAAGTATGTTAAGGCTAATCATGGTTTGTCTGGAGACTCAGCTGTTGAAGCTAACTCCTACATTGACTATGCAATCAATGCACTTAGCTAATTTTTCGCTTTAAAGCAAAAAGCACCTCTTCGGGGGTGCTTTTTGCTTTTTAGGTACAGCGTTTTGCGCTAACCTTTACAAGCAAGTTATTCTATTTACGTTTTAGGGTATAGATCCCCCCCAGCCCCCCTTATAAAGTTACCGTGTACACACAAGTCATAAAAACTAGTCGAGTCAACAATTGATCGCCCCCTAGCCCCCAATTCTGGAGGGACAAGAAAATTCTAGTCTTTCAAAGTCCCCCAGCATTGGGGGATTTAGGGGGCTTAACACATTGAAACGTAGACAGAGAAACTTGTGTGTACACGGTGGCTTATAAAGGGGGGAGAATTAAAATTATCTTCTTCCCCCTTTATAAGGGGGATTGAGGGGGATCTTTAGTGACTAACGATAGCTGTCAAAATAAAACTATGAATGAAGAATCTGGCATTCCAGATGATAATCAATTAACAATCGAACAGGCGCTCATCAATCTCCAGAGTGAAGACTTGGGATTGCGAGTTTATGCGGCTTGGTGGTTAGGTCGTTTTCGGGTAAATTTGCCAGAAGCGATCGATCTGTTGATTTTAGCTTTGGCTGATGAAGCCGATCGCACTGAGGCGGGAGGGTATCCATTACGGCGCAACGCGGCAAGAGCTTTGGGGAAACTGGGCGATCGCAGGGCAGTACCAGCATTAATCAAGTCGTTAGAATGCAGTGACTTTTATGTGCGTGAAGCAGCAGCTCAATCGTTAGAAATGTTGGGCGATGATTCCTGCATACCATATATATTCGAGTTAATCAAAAATCCTAATTTCCAAGTTAGTTCTGACGCAGAACCAGAACATCCCTATGACGCTTTTCTGGAAGCATTAGGAACATTAAGAGCGGTAGAAGCAATTCCTGATATTTTGCCTTTTTTGGAGCATCCGATTCCTAAGGTGCAATATGCGGCGGCAAGAGCGATGTATCAACTTTCGGAGCCAGAGGTTGCTAATCAATATGGCGATCGCCTAATCATCGCCCTATCGAATGACGACCTACAACTGCGCCGCACAGTTCTGTCAGATTTGGGAGCGATCGGTTATTTGTCGGCGGCGGAAGCGATCGGCGATACGCTTGCCGAGAATAGCCTCAAACTAATTTGTCTGAAAGGATTATTAGAAAAACAAATTCCTCTTGCGATACCGCCAGCACTTACAGAAGGCGCAGTGAGAGTCATGGCACTGATGGATGATTTATTGTAAAGTAGAGAAGCGCAAAGCGCTTCTCTACTTTTTAAACCTATGACTGATCGCCTTTCTCAACTAATACAGGCTGTAGAAGAAGCAGATTCTTCTAAGCTTTTACTTGAAGCAGTCCAAAACCTAGCGGATGCTCAATTAGAAGGTGCTATCCCCATTTTGATTGAGGCGCTAAGCTATAACAATCCTGGTGCTGCTGTCGCTTCGGTGGATGGATTGATCAAGTTAGGAGATCCTGCTGTTCCTGCTTTGCTTGAGCTATTGGATATGCATAACTACACAGCGCGATCGTGGGCGATCCGCGCTTTAGCTGGCATTGGCGATCCGAGAGGTTTGATAACTTTGCTTGGTGTGGCGACTGCCGACTTTGCGATGAGTGTCCGCCGCGCCGCAGTCAAAGGATTGGGGATGATGAAATGGCATTGGTTTCCTGATGAACTCCGTGAGATGGCACAGGAAGAAGCTTTAGATGCGTTGTTGTTTGTCGCCCAGCAAGATGAAGAATGGGTCGTGCGCTATGCGGCGGTGGTAGGTTTGGAATCTTTGGCAATTACGATCGCGAATAGACATCCGACATGGCGATCGGAAATTCAAGTGCAATTTAATTTGATGGGATGTAACGACGAGGTTCTGGCGATTCGTGCTCGTGCTTGGCTTGCTCAGCAGAATTTACAACAAAGTTTCCAACAGATTTATCCAAATAATTTGGATATTGTTAAAAAAGGCGCAGCGGTTAAAGAAAAAGAATCACCTCTAACATCTGATGATTGGCAAAATATTCTCAATCACCTCTATGAAATCAAGCGTGAAGAGCGGCTTAGTTCAGTCGGCGAAGGCGATCCGCGACGTTTTCAGGACTTAGCATCTGCGATCGGGCAAAAATCCTCAAAAGATAATCCGCGCAATTAAGTTTGTGAGGCGGTGTTTCGCATCGCCTCACAAATAAAACCCAAGAGAGAGGTGCAGAGCTTTGCGCTGCACCTCTCTCTTGGGTTTTGATAAAGCTTAGTATTGAAGCTGTTTGATCACGAGGAGTGTTATATCGTCATAAACTCTACTTAAACCGATAAAATTCTTGAGATTCTGAATAATAGCTTCACAAATTGACTGAGCAGATTCTTGGCGATGATTTTGAACAAGCTGACATAAACGTTCTAGCCCATAAAACTGGCGATTTGGATTTTCTGCCTCAGTGATACCATCCGTATAGAGTACGACAATATCTTCGGGGTTAAGATTGATTTGAGCTTGCATAATAAATGAACTAATATCAGCCTCTAATCCAAGCGGAAACCCCAAATCATTGGTATCGATGCGCTCTACTGTCCCATCCGCTCTGACTACTATTACCTCTTCATGTTGTCCGACTAAACTCAGGTTTCCTTGAAAATAATCAAGTAACAGAAGCGTCATATTTTTGTCGGAATTCATCCTCGTAACATTTTCATACAATACAGTGTTCAAAGCTTTAAGAACCCGAATAGGATCTTTTTCCTGTAAAACGCTCATAGTCAGCACTGCCGTTTGAGCCATGATCATCAAAACACCACTTTCTAAACCATGTCCAGTGACATCTCCAATCCCAATTTTGACTCGCCCATTGTGATGTAAAACATCGTAATAGTCCCCACCAACTTCATTTGATGGTTCCATAAATCCTGCTATATCAAGCTCCTTAATAGTTTCCAGTTCTTCATCCAGCGGGAGCATCATCTGTTGTAATCGCCGAGTCACATTCAGTTCAGAACTCATTCGCAGGTTTTCTTCCTGCAACTGCTCGTTCAAATAGGTGATTTTAGAGTTAGCTGACTTTAGATCTTTGGTTCTTTTTTCAACTCGAGTTTCTAGTTGTTGATTTAACTCTTGTAAAGAAAGTTGGGCTTGGTTGCGCTCCTGTACAAACCCCTTAACTCGCAAAATAATGATCGTGGCTGTTACTAATAAAATCGGCAAACTCAATCCTGCAAGCAACAAAGATTGAAACAAAAACTGGCGATAGCGGGTGAGGCTGTTTTCAGTTTCCAGTGATATCGCATTTCGAGTTGTTAATATGCCATCGGAGTAGATTTGTTTTAGAGATTCATACTCAGTCCCCGATAAAATCTGCATTGCCTCTGAAGTTTTGCCTTGACGAACTAATTCAAACGATTTGGTCTCCAAATCAACAAGCTTTAGATTAGCCTCATCAGTCTTTTTGGCATTTGCATTATAAGTATTTGGAGTTTGTTCGATAATTTGCTTGAGCGTGATTTCTAACTGCGGCACAACCTGATTGTAACGAGATTCCCATTTCGGCTCGCCTGTCCCAGCGTACATTCGCGCTGACATAGTTAGCACTTCATCGTAGTAAATAATTTGGTTGCTCAAATTTTGTAATTTAAATTGGTTAGCGATCGCTTTGTCAAAAGCTTGATATGTGGAAAAGACATTCCAAGCTGAGGCTCCAAACAATAACCCACTAAATCCTAAAGAAAGGCTGATAAAGGTAATAAGATGGGAGCCTGAAACCAGTTTGATTTTTAGTGAATTCTGCATTTAGATTGCTGTTTGAGCTTTAATATCAGCATATTCTATATGCAAAAAAACTTTTGCTTACGTATTATTTTTCTCACCAAAAAGCATAAAATCATAGATGAAATTTCGCTTCACCTATGATTTTATGCTTTTTGGGACTATGGTTCTTAGAGAATCTCTTCGCGTTTTTCTCTAAAACCTAGCTCTATTAATGCTTTACGGATTTTTGCTTTGGAAGGCTGAACTTTGGGCATGGCAAGATTGAACTCGCGTGATGTTTCCAACATTTGCCTGATTAAAATATCTAGCAAGTTGTCATCGACATCTTCAGGAGCCTGCTCGATCCTGCCCTGATATGCCAAGGTGTACAGCTCTAAATGATGCTTACCCATTATTTTTGCCAACTTCCTAAGAGTCTCAGGAGTTGGACATGTTCCTTTAAAGCAAGCTCCTCTGAGTCTTGGTTGTGGTACGCCTGTTAATTCGGCAAGGTGATTCATACTAATGTCTTGCTCTTCTAAATATTGAAGAACATATAGCCCTAGGGGAGAGCAATCATCAGTTTTGACTTGTAACCTTGGTGGCATCGCTTAATATAAAAAAAATTTGTTAGATTTTCAAATAACAAGTAAATCTAACAGAAATGATTTTATACCAATTATAGCGATCGCCTTTAATATTAGGACGGGTAAAAGGCTTAAACACCTTGTTTAATATAATGTCTTAGGATTAGGTTTAAAAGCTTTGTGTTATATTTTCATTAAAATGAGGGAATCTAAATGAGAGCAGTAGAAGTCGCAGGTACTATTGATCGACAAGGGCATTTATTGCTAGATCAGCCGATCAATGTTGATGTTTCTATTCGTGTTCGTGTCATTGTGCTATTTCCTGAACCAATACAAGAATTAGCCGATGATCCTGATAACACTTCTATTGAAGAGATTAAAGCCAGTTTAAAAAGGGCTTTTCAACAAGCTAAAGCAGGACAGACTAGACCAATTTCTGAACTGTGGAATAGAATCGATGCCGAATGAAAATAATCAGATCTTTATTAGATTTGCTGATGAATTTGAGAATAGTCTTTACTCTTTATCCAAGAGATATATCGTAGTATCCGCAAAGATATCAAGATCGTACTTGAGCAAATTGAAACTGGGAATTTTGTTGGCGATCGCATTGCTGGTTTAGGAGAAGACTACATTGTTATCAAAGTCAGGGTTAAAAATAGCAATATTCAAAAAGGCAAAAGTGCTGGTTATCGCTTGATTTATCAAGTTGAGTCACCAATCAGCGTGCTTTTGTTGACGATCTATTCCAAGTCGGATCGAGATGACATTGGCTCAAATGAAATATTCAATATTTTATCTTCCATAAGAAACTCCGAACAAGGGGCTTAAGCCCCTTGTCTGTAAAAATGATTACGATCGCCAAGTCCCATGAAAACCCATCGGTACAATACTGGGTAGAGATAAACGACAAACTGGTTCGCCATCTATACGATCGCTATCAAATACCCATACTTCTGAACATTCGCGATCGCCATCAAACACAACGGTGATCACCCAACCAGTATCAGGATTGGATAGATCAGGCGCGAAAATTGGCTCCATCGGATAGCGATTTGTACCGAGATTGGCTTCGGTGAGAGTATGAGTTTGGTAGTCATAACGTGCGATCGCACCAAATATTTCTTGATTAATGACTGCATTGGGGCGATGCACAGAGAGATAAGTATAGCGAGAGTTTTGCCCAACTTGTGAAGGCGCGACACTAGGAAAATCACAACCGCGATCGCATAATTGCGAAGACTCCAGAAATTCGCCTGTGGTTGGGTTGAGGCGCATTTGCCAGAGAGTTCCCTTGGCAACGGTTTTCGTTTTACCCGAAGCAACTTCTTTGAGATATTGATTGGTCGCAAAGTCTGGATAGCACACTAAATCAAAGACAAGATTGCCATCGCGATCGCTGTAGCCATTGCCAAAATGCCACTGAAACCAAGGTTCGGCTTTGCTGCGACTGACCAATTCAAGATTGTGGCGATTAAACACTAAAATCTCCGTTCCTTCTTGGGGCTTCCATTGCAAGGATTCACTATAGCTTTGGAGATTTAGCAATACAGGAAATACATTCATCCGTAGTGGTGGCACACAGAAAATCAGATAATCACCTGCCATTACAAAGTCATGCACCATCGATAATCCTTGAAGATTTGTCTGACTCTTTTTGATCAGCTTGCCATTGCGATCGCTACGATAAATATTTAAAGTCGCATTCTTGCCATAGGAAACTCCAAAATTGAAAATCTCGCCAGTCTTTGGATCTCGCTTAGGGTGAGCGGAATAGGGCAAATGGTTCTCTAAACCTTCGAGATTCTCTAAACCGTAAGTTTCCAGAGTTTCCAAATCTAAAGCATGAGGCAATCCTCCCTCCCACAAAGTAAGCAGCTTGTCAGAGAGAGCAATTACAGAAGTATTTGCCACATTCTTAGAAGCCTTACCGAAACGTTGCCACCATGAACCTGTGGCGGTCATACCATAATTTCCGTAAATCAATTTATCGGCACGTTCTTCTTCCAAATATCCTTTGGTTTGGACATATCGATAAGTAGCACGAGCCTGTCCTTCAGCAAAATGCACAGCAAGAATTGCGCCATCGCCATCAAACCAATGTCCAACTTGGATACCTCCACGCTCCAATCTTCCAGGACCATTGCGATAAAGAGAGCCTTTGAGGTTTTCGGGAATCGTCCCTGAAATAGTCGAGATTTGGGTAAGGGGAAACTCTGTCGCTGGTTTAGCGATCACCTTTGCCCAAGATGCTGATTTTGCAATAGTTACAGTCATAATTCCCTCAATATAATTGCTAAATAGTTTGTTTTTAGGGTTAGTATGTGCGGCGCGAAGCGTCGCACATACTAACTACTGTTTTTAGGACGAGAAACAATTTCAAAATACTTAAAAATGCTTCTATGCTGATAACTTAAAGAGGTAATTCCAAGGAATGACCAAAGGATATAGCACTACGATGAAAGCGAAGATAATTGAGATCGCCCAATGAATCTCGTGATTCGGATCGCCGTAAATTAGTCTTGGAGCAATGTAAACCATCAGCCACAGAGCTTTGTAGACAACTTGGACTAGTAGAAGCGGACTGAATGCGATTGGGTGAAAGAGTCCTAATATAGAACCTATTAAAATAGCAGTCCATAATGAGCCAACAAGCGATCTCCAACCTTCGCTTTCCGCAAAATGACCACCAGCAACTGGAAAGATGTTAAATAGAGTCCCGATGGCGATGGGAACTAAAATTACAATATTGACAAAATATGGAAAATAGAGCACGTTCATTAAACTATTCTCAACAGATGTTTGATTGCAAAATCATATGAATGAATACTTATACTCAATAAGATGTGCCATCTTTATGGGTAAATTGCCATCCATCTTCATTTGCTTTCGCTACAAGATCATCATCGGGATAATGTCCTTGATCGTTGGGAGTGCGATCGCCAATTTCCAGATAAGTCGCAACTTCATCGGAATGATTATAAAGACAATGCCCGTCTGGCTCACCCGCAGGGAATCCCGCCGCTTGCCCTGCTGACAAAAGCGCTTCTCCTTCATCAGTAATCAGGGTTAATTCTCCTGAAAGAACATAGATGAACTCGTCTTGTTTGGTGTGCCAATGACGGAGCGCCGATCGCGATTTCGGTGGAAGCGTGGTCAAGTTCACTCCAAAGTTCTTTAACCCTGATGCCTCACCGAGACGTTTTTTCTCACGCCCTGCGACTACGGGTTTGAAGCGATCGGGATAGTTACTGCCTGTGCGATTGGGTACTTGATTGGGATCGATGATAGTCATAGGACACTCGCTTTGTTCATCAAATTAGTTTTAGTTCAAGAACATTGAAGAATAGTGCATACTTCATCAAATCGTTTTGATTGGAGTGAGGATTCTCGAATCCAGAAATAAAGCATTCCCATATCGCCCCACATCATCTCCAGATCGTCGTCAGAGTCTAACTGGAGCAGCAACAACCAATCAGAAGCACCAGCCTCCAAATCTTTTGCGATCGCATCGTTATATCCACTCGCATCACCACAGTAAAGACCATGGAAAGTAAGTTGACATTCTAATTGCATATCTCCTTGAATGTTAGCGGAATGCCCAAACATTTGATGCATTGGTTCATTCGCTGCTATCAATTCCTTTACATCTTCAATGAGATTGACATAATCATCCACGCTATCTTTAGGAATAGCCAATTGCTCGAATGCTAAAGAATCATAGCTAGGAAGAGATAAGACTTCACGGAATTGGATGGGATAGGATGGGAACAACCAGTCATTGTCAATATCAGCATTTTCTGGCAATAAAGATGGGGTAAGATCTTCGGTAGAAGGATGGTAAATAATTGCCGAGCTTCCCCGATCAGTTGGATCGAAACCCCAAGGTTGTTCGATCGCATCGTAGAAAAAATAAAGGATTCCAGAATCAGGCAAATTCTTAGCAGCAGAGAACTTTTGTAAATCATGACAGTTAATCTGAGCTAAGAAGCACAAGGGCTGACCATTCCACTGAGCCCACTGAAAATCAGCAGGAACATCAGGTAATCCACCAATGCGAGAAGCACCAACTACGCTTTCTTGGGAATCAATTTTGGAGGCATGAATAGCAGGACTGATTGCTGATTCGATAATATCCGCAAACATTCCCAAATTATGCTTGTGAATTAGTTCTGAGATTTGGCTGTTCATACATTCTAAAATCCGTTTTTAAACTGTCTTGAGCTTGAAGATGTTGACGATACCAAGCAATTGTATTACGAATTGCTTGGCGATGAGGTGTGGCAATATCACCAAAAGCTTCAACAAACTTAGAACTGTCAACAACAAATGGATTCTCAAATTGATACATCATCTCCACCGATTCGGCAGCCTCAGGAATGAAGAGTCCACCAATTCGCATCATCAATTTGCCCATGCCATTCATTTTTGGTGGTAGTTCCAATTCTTCAAAAAGAATATTCAGCATCTCTCTTGTGGAAATTGTCGGCGCGTTGGGAACATGCCAGACTTGCCCGATCGCTTCCTCTCGCTCGCCCAAAATGATCATGGCTCTAGCAAAGTCAACGATGTAAGTATAGGTGTGTGGCAGATCTAAGTTACCGATCGCTTCAGCAGGCTTGCCTTGCAAAGCAGGAATAAACACACGATCGCCAAATACAGAATTGAGAACGCCTTCACCATAGAAATCAGAGGATCTAGCGATCGCTACCTGTGCTTTTCCTGCGCGATGAGCAGTCATCAAGGTTTCCGCAAGTTGAGCGCGGATCTTACCCTTATTTGTCGTTGCGGCATAGGGCATATCTTCGCGCATTGGTTCCTTGACCTTGCCATAGCCATAGAGACTATCGCCGTAAATCAGCTTTGCGCCACTAGAGATCGCGCCTGCGAGAATACCTTGTTGCAAGGGAGGAAACTCTTTTACCCAAGCTTTGAAATTGTACTTTGGTCCCGCACAGTGATAAATCACTTCTGCACCTTGGCAAACTTTCTGGGTGAAGCGTGGATCGGCAGCATCACCGCGCACCAATTCCACACCTTGAGGCAAATCCTCTCGATTACTACGACTTACCATCCGTACTTGCTTTCCTTGTGCGACAAGTTGCTGGGCGATCGCCTTACCTAAAGTCCCTGTCCCAAAAACAACTTGAAACTCTTGTTGAGAAGCGTCCATGATTTCGTCTCCTATCGATAGCTAGTTTGGTTTCCTATATTCAACTAAGATAATATGCACTTAATTGAATATAGGAGATAATATATACTCAACTAAGTGCATATGTCAACCTCAAGTCTAGTTAATTTTCAAAAATATGTCCCTTGCTTACGCTATCTTGGTTTCATTGATTTGCGAGCCGAAAAGTGGTTATGATCTCGCCAAACAGTTTGATGGCACGGTAGGTTTTTTCTGGCAAGCCACACACCAGCAGATTTATCGTGAGTTAACCAAACTAGAGCAGCAAAACTCGATCATTGCTGAAGCGATCTCGCAAGATGGCAGACCAGACAAAAAAATATTCTCTGTTTCTGATACGGGGCTAGCGCACCTGAAAACATGGTTGCTGCAATCTAGCGAAGTTGCAACCGTAAAAGATGAGTTTTTACTTAAAATCTATGCTGGTTATCTGATTCCCGAAGATGCGATCGCCCAAAAGATCAACCACCATCGCCAACTGCATCAGCAGCAACTAGAAACTTATCTAGCGATCGAGCGCAACTTTTTTAGTTCACCTCAAGATTGCCCCAAAGAGTCTCGTTTTGCCTATTTAACACTCCGCCGAGGGATCAACTTTGAGCAAGGCTGGATCGATTGGTGTGATGAAGCTTTAGAGCTTTTAACAACTTGGCAGTAGCTGTACGAGTGGCGGTCGCTAGGCTAAAATTTGTAAAGCAATAAGCAAAACAAGAAATACAAATAAAACCTAAAAAGCAATGAGTGAAAAGATTGTATGGACTTCCGAAGCCGAAGCTAAGCTTAAAGATATTCCTTTCTTTGTTCGTCCTTTTGCCCGTAAAAAAATCGAGAAATATGCTCAAGACAATAATTTCTCACCAATCACTGTTGATGTTTATGACCAAGCAAAAAAGATGTTCAATAAAAAATATGATCAAATGAATTGAGAGAATGTACCTCCAGTAATTCTCATTATAGAAACTTTTTTGTTGGAAAGCTCTATGTAGGATGGCTTTCAACAAAACCAATCTTTTGGTTTTCACCGTCATTGACTAATTGGTTTCATAATGGAAATAGAGGTAATACGTCTCTGTGATATGTATTACCTCTAATCATTTAACGAAAGATTATGTGCAAGTTCTGACGTAGGGCTTACAAAACATGAATGAAACATCGGGGCATTCAGTAGGGGAATCAGTCTGGAAAAGACTGCGCCATGGCAACATCGCGACCTGCGAAGAAGCATTGCGGTTTTTAGTAGATATTGAAGGCAATGTTCATTTATCTTGGCTTGACCAAGATCTCACGCACCGGTTTTTTCGAGAATTTGAAGATCGCAGCATCTTGCCGCCAGTAATTCCGCTATTGCTATGGCGCAACTGTTTTTATATTGGTAGTCCCAAGCCTTTAACTGATGAACACATTAAGTTGATCAGCGATCGCACCTTGACTGATATCAAAACGATCAAGATTACAACGACTAGTTATCGCACATGGTTTCGCCGCCAAAATATTCCTAATCCTAACGAGATCCATTCGGCGCAGTCGATCAATCCGCTTACGGGGGAAACTGAGCAAGTTGATATTGTCGAAGCTACGGATCTTTATTTGTCTCAAGCTGTCGATCAAACCCGTCGGATTAATGCCTTAATGTCGATCGCTTTGCAACATCGGGCAAGTGACATTCATCTAGAGCCAACTCCCACTGGTTTACGAGTCCGCTTTCGTATTGATGGCATTTTGCGCGATATCAAAACCTTGCCCCTCGAAATTAGCCGCAAAATTATTGTCGCCCTGAAAGTGATGTCCGACATGGATATCGCCGATAGTCGTCGTCCTCAAGATGGTCGCATTGGCAAAGAATATACCAGCGATGAGAGTCTGCATCTTAATCTCGATATGCGAGTGAGCACATTGCCCTGTGTCTGCGGTGAAAAAGCAGTAATTAGGCTTTTGCCTCGCGACAATCCTTTCTCGAATCATTTAGAAAATTTAGGATTTAGCGATCGCACTCTGAAAATTTACGACAGTTGGTTACGACAGCCCCAAGGACTGATCATCATGACTGGCCCAACGGGTTCAGGCAAAACTAGTACCCTTTATACAAGTTTGCAGGCGATCGCCCAAGAACATGTCAACGTGATCACCGTTGAAGATCCTGTCGAATATATCTTGCCAAATATCACCCAAACCCAAGTCTGTGAACCCGCAGGCATGACTTTTGCTGCTGGATTACGTGCAATTTTACGTCAAGACCCTGATATTGTGATGGTGGGCGAAGTCCGCGATCCTGAAACCGCTGAAACCGTGGTGAGAGCTGCTTTAACAGGACATTTAGTCCTATCGACAATGCACACCAACGATGCTGCTAGTGCGATCCCCAGACTCAAAGATCTAGGACCAGATCCGGGATTAATTAGCGATGCTTTATTGGGTGTGGTCGCTCAGCGTCTAATTCGTAAAAACTGCCCTCATTGCTCAGCACCCCATCATCCCACTTTGTCAGAGCTGCAATCTCTCAGACTTGATCGCGAAGATATCGATCCCAGTCGTTGGCGTAAAGGTAAAGGTTGTGAAAAATGCTTTTTTACAGGTTATATTGGACGCGAAGCTGTGGTCGAATTGATCGATATTGATGATGCTTTTCGCCAAATGATTTATGAAGGCACGATCACCCAAATGAATCGTTATCTTAATGAGATTGACTTCAATTCATTTCGACTAGCTGCGATCGATAAACTCAACGCTGGCATAACCACAACCGAAGAAATTTTGCGGGTCTTACCCCGTAGCGCTATATACCGAGTCAATTCTCCCATTTTCCGCCAAGCCCATATCAAGGCAATAAACTCATAAATGAATAACCCCGCCGCAAGCGGACGGGGTATCAAATTCTTTTTTACTAGAATTTACTCACACCGCAGAGCGGTGGGGTATTTACCCTCTTAGTTTGAAATAAAAAGCCGCGCTTTGCGCGGCTTTTTATTTATGGTTGGACTATGGTTGAACTTTTACACCACGCCAAAATGCAATATGACCTTTAATCTGTTTTGCCGCATCCTTTGGCTCAGGATAGTACCAAGCTGCATCTTTGTTCGTTTCGCCATTAACTTCGACATTGTAATAGCTCGCTTCCCCTTTCCAGCCGCAAGTTGTATGCGTATTGCTAGGCTTGAAATATTCCATATTCAAAGCATCGGCAGGAAAATACTGGTTGCCATCCACGACTTCACAGCGATCGCTTTCCGCAAGGACAGCACCATTCCAAATTGCTTTTGTCATAAATTTGATGTTTTTACAATGATTTTATTTGTTATTGTAATCTTTGATAGACTCAGCTAGTCAACTTTAACGTTACTATAATTCTCTAGGCATAAAATACTAGATATCCTAGAAATTGTTTAGTTTTGATGTAATAAGGCTTGAGACATGCTTTTAATCACAGTTGGGACAGAACAATACCAATTTAACGCTCTAATGCATTGGATAGAGTTGTTAATCAAGTACCAACTAATTAATGAAGAGGTATTAGTCCAATACGGTTTTTCAACGCATTTACCTGATGGCTCTACAGCTTATCGAAATTTATCTGAGCAAGATTTTTTGAACTTTGTTGATCGAGCCAGTTTAATTATTAGTCATTGCGATGAAAATACGGCTCTACTATTAGAAGATAAAGATACGCCGTACGTTCTAGTGCCACGGTTACATAGATTTAGAGAATATATTGATAATCGTCAAATGGAAGTTGCTGATGAATTTGAGCACAAAGGGGTGGCGATCGCTAGATCCCCAGGCGATTTAGTCAAATTCCTCAAGTTACAACAGACAGCTACAGTAATTCCTAAAGTTGATGAGACTCAATTGTGTGAATATTTAAAAGATCGATATCCATCACAGAAATTAATGCTTGTCTGTGCTGCGGGTGGATATTTTCGATATATGCAAAGCCTCAAAAGTTTTTGGGAAAACTATAGCGATCGCTCATGGATATCTGTACGGACGAATACCACCGAAAGAGAGATTGAGAATGTTATTCGGTATTGGGGATATGCTCCTGTAAAAGACAACTTCGCAAATTTTATCCGTAATGTAGTTCTAGCCTTTAGGGTTGTGCCTCGTCAAAAACCAGATCTAGTTGTTTGTACAGGCTCAGGATTTTCTCTTCCTTATCTACTTATTGCAAGGTGGGTTTGCGGTAGTAAAGTTGTTTTTATAGAATCAAAGACTCGCTTTCAAGATATAGGTTTGCCAGCATGGATATTAATGAAACTAAATGTGCTTGACCTAATTGTCGTCAGAAGTAGGGCGATCGCAAGTCGATATTCTAAGTCTGTTTACATTCCTGTTAGTGATGGAAGTAATAATGAAATAACTCAAAATAGAGATTACAAACAAGCTTCAATTGTCACTTTTGATGAGATTGCATTCATCTTTAGTCCCGAAAGATTGGTGTTTTCTACAGCCAGAGAATTTTTGATTGATTTTCAAACTCTTTGCAATACTGACGAATCCTATAAGAAGATTGTGATCGATATGAGTCATACTACAGTTATAGATAGTGCTGGCTTAGGAGCTTTAACCAACTGTCTCAGGATGGCTACAGCCAATAAAACTAAATTGGCTTTGTGGAGTGTTAGTGAAGCTGTTGGGGATTTGATTGGACTATCTTCTCTTAGTAATTTATTTATAACTGAGCCAACCAGCAATACTTTTCGATTTTCTAATTCAATCCAAAGGACTAAAGTTAAAAATATTACGATGTCTGGTTTGCTGCTATTTCGGACACAGCAATTACTCAAGAAAATCCCTGTTCTCAGGATCTTTTATCCAATCCTAAAATTTCTTTTCCCTTTTATCGACATCGATCCTAGTGTACCTGTGCATCCTTCAGTTCGCAACCCTATTAAAAGGCTAATAGATATAGTTGGCTCACTAATTGGCTTAAGTTTTACTGCTGTCTTATTTGTTCCGATCGCGATCGCGATTATGGTTGAAAGCAAAGGTAATGTTTTGTTTGGACAAATCCGTTGTGGTCTATTGAGCAAGCCATTCCGAATTTGGAAATTTAGATCAATGGTCCAGAATGCTGAGCAGCTTAAAATAAAAGTTGACAATCAGATTGAGGCAAGTTCAAACGTTCCAATTGCTGATGGAGATGATACGACTGTAAGTGGCAAATTCTTTAAGAATGCTGATGATCCACGCGTAACCAAAATTGGTAAATTCTTAAGAAAAACCAGTCTTGATGAATTTCCACAATTTTGGAATGTTTTGGTCGGGGATATGAGTTTAGTCGGAACTCGTCCTCCCACCTTTGATGAGATTAACTCCTATGAATTAGAAGTTGAATATCATGATGAACGGTATACAGAATGGAATCGTCTAGATGTGAGACCAGGAATTACTGGCGTGTGGCAAGTGAATGGACGCTCTAATGTGAGAACTTTTGGCGAGGTAGTAAATTACGATATTGAATATCGTAAAAATTGGAGTATTTGGTACGATCTCAAGTTGATTGTCCAAACTTTTGTAGTTCTATTTGACAGAAAGAATAAGGCAGTGTAACGTATCAGCGATTTTTGTTTTTTTTGTTCGGGTTTGAACGCAAAGCATTGTATCCTTGTAAGCAATACACAGCGTCATATAGAAGAGATTATGGAACAGAATTGGTCTCAACTGCTAAAGCAGCTTATGGATAGACAAACCCTAATGAGCGAACAGGCTACAGCACTGATGCATGGTTGGTTAGAAGGAGCGATCGCACCAGAGTTGTCAGGGGCAATCTTGACGGCTTTGCAATTTAAAGGGATCGAGGCTTCTGAATTAGCTGCCATGGCAAATGTGTTGCAATCTCAAAGCGAAGGGCAAAAACTTAAAGATCAATTTGGTCATATTGTCGATCGCACTAAGCCTTTGATTGACACCTGTGGCACTGGGGGTGATGGCGCTTCGACTTTTAATATTTCTACTTCCGTTGCTTTTGTGGTGGCGGCGGCGGGAATTCCTGTGGCGAAACATGGCAATCGGGCGGTTTCTAGTCGCTCTGGTTCGGCGGATGTTTTAGAAGCGATCGGTATTCACCTTAGTACTTCAACGGAAAAGATTTACGAAGCTTTGCCTGCGGTGGGGATTACCTTTCTGTTTGCACCAAGTTGGCATCCTGCGATGAAAGCGGTCGGAGCAATCCGACGCAGCTTAGGTGTTCGCACGGTATTTAACTTGATTGGGCCTTTAGTCAACCCGCTCCATCCTACAGCTCAAGTTTTAGGAGTTTATAATAAGCCCTTAACGCATACTGTCGCTGAAGCTTTACGGTTGCTTGATCGCCAGCAAGCTGTAGTATTACATAGCCGAGAAGGAATGGATGAGGCAGGTTTAGGCGATCTTACTGATATTTCATTTTTGCGTGACGGTATTGTGACTGAAGAAGCGATCTCTCCTCAAGAGTTAGGATTAACTTCTGCGCCACTTGAGAGTCTGAAGGGTGGCAATGTTCAAGAAAACGCGGATATTTTACGTACAGTTTTGCAAGGCAAAGGCAGCAAAGCTCAAACTGATTGTGTCGCTCTAAATAGTGGCTTAGCCCTAAGAATTGGCGGTGCTGCTAGTACTTGGGCAGAAAGTGTGAGCCTTGCCTCAGAAATCCTTAAAAGTGGTGCAGCATGGTCAAAAGCAGAAGCATTGGTAAAATTCTTGCAGTAAAGCATAAATGGCGGTGCTTCGCACCGCCATTTATGCTTTTAGATTTATGGAAATAGATTATATTGCTCTATTTGTTTCAGATGTAGCGCGATCGCTAATTTTTTATCGTGATATTTTGGGCTTTAGCTTTGAGAAACCTGCTAAACCTGATGGCGCGGAAGGATATAGCGGCAAGCTAAAAATTGGGATTTACGATCGCAGTTGGTTACCAAAATTATTTGGTGATCGCGGCGAGCAGATTATTAGTGGCAATCCATTTTTACTGTCGATGACAGTTGATGATCTCGATCAGGTTTATCAACAAATATGCGATCGGCAGACAAATATTTTAGTAGATATCATTTCACCGCCAACTTTGACACCTTGGGGACAAAGAATTTTGTTTTTAAGCGATCCTGATGGCAACATGCTCGAAATTGTCCAATCACGTCTAAATAATTAGTGGTGCGCGGCTTTGCCGCGCACCACTAATTATTTAGACGTGATGAGATGCGGCGCGAAGCGCCGCATCTCATCTTTTGGGTCATAATTCATGTACGATTCTATATTGCATCTATTTTTCTGACTGAGACACTTGTGCCAAAACCGTTACAGCTAATGTGGGCATTGTCTGGACTGTTGCTGACAATTGCTAGTACGTTCATTCAACCATCCATGCTCCTGCCATCCCTCACAGGTCTGGGAAATAATGTTGCGATCGAATCGATCAGTGTCACTATGCAAATTGGTGCTGTTCTCCTCACAGGTTGCCTCGGTGGACGCTACGCTGCACTCTTATCGCAGATCACTTATATTACTTTGGGCTTAAGCGGATTTGGCGTATTTTATCAAGGTGGTGGCTTAAGCTACCTTAGATCTCCCGCTTTTGGATATTTGCTTGGATTCGTGTTTGGTGGATGGCTTTGTGGATTTCTAGCTTTTTTGAGACCACCAAGTTTAGCGCAGATGGCAATCAGTTGTTTTGGTGGATTAATAGCAATTCACCTGATCGGCATAGTCTATTTAATTGCAATTCAAATACCAAACTTTATGGCGATTCAAACTTCATTTTGGCAATATTCTGTCCAAGTTTTATCAGGTCAGTTTTTAGTTGTGTGCGCCACTATTGTGATCGCCACAATTTCCCGAAAATTATTGTTTTACTAACATCTAGCAATTCTAAAAGCGAAGGTAGGGTGGGCATTGCCCACCCTACCTTCGCTTTTAAAGGCTTACTAAGTTATCACGATGAATTACAGTTTCTTCGCCGTCAAAGCCGAGTAATTTAGGAATATCTTCTGATTGGGAGCCGAGAATGCGAAGAATGTCACTACTACTGTAATTTGATATGCCTCTGGCAATCTCTTTACCATCACGATCGCACAGACTCACAGACTCATTAGCTTCAAACTTGCCATCGACTTGGGTGATTCCCGCAGGTAATAGCGATCGCCCTTTGCGAATAACCGCAGTCACAGCCCCATCATCTAAAAACAGCTTGCCTAGAGGAACCATGCCATAGGCGATCCACCGTTTACGCGCATTAACCGTTTTGGGTTGAGCCGCAAATTGTGTGCCAAAGTTCTCGCCACGGAGAATTGCTGACAGGCGATCGGGGAAAGCCCCTCGCGTGATTACTGTACGAACTCCTGCTGCTGAGGCAATTCGTGCCGCATCAAGCTTTGTGGTCATACCACCAGTTCCCCATTGCGTCCCACCACCCTGTGCGCCTAGAGCCTGCTTTTCACCGATCGCTTGCCTAAGTTCTTGTAGTTCTGAATATTCTACAAATTCAATTGGCTTTGCATCAGGATTTTGACGAGGGTCGTCGGTATATAAGCGATCGACATCGGTCAATAGAAATAACCAGTCCGCCTCAACCAGACTTGCAACCAATGCTGAAAGCGTATCATTATCACCAAACTTCAACTCATCAACAGCAACCGTATCATTCTCATTCACTATCGGTACAACCCCCATCTCTAGCAACTCATGGAAAGTTGCATGGACATTCATGTAATGCTGCCGCTGGATCAGATTTCCTCGGGTTAATAAAACTTGAGCAACAGGCTGTTGTAACGAGCCAAAAAAGTCATCGTAAATCCTAATTAATCGTCCCTGTCCCACAGCCGCAACGGCTTGCTTTTTAGAGATTTTGCGGGGACGCTGTTTCAGCCCAAGCCTCCCGCATCCAATTCCCACAGCTCCTGAAGATACTAAGACAACACTATGTCCCTCCCGCCGCAAATGCACGATCGCTTCAACTAATTTGGCGATCGTTGCTAGTTGCAAATCCCCTGATTCGGGATGACTAAGACTAGATGTGCCAATTTTAATAACAATGATTTGCGGTTGCATTTGTAAAAGTTAGGATAAAAAATCTAGCGATTTTTTATCCTACAGCGCTTTGTGCTGAAATAAAACCCAATAATTTTGTTAAGAGTGTTGCTTTGCAACACTCTTAACAAAATTATTGGGTTTTAATAACCGATCGCAGCAAGATCAGGATGGAAGCTACCAACCTTGAGGCGATGGACTTCTGTTTCCATTACTCCATTAGGATAAAGTCGCAAATGACGAAATCCAGGGGGCTGACTATCGATTTGGAACTTGTGGTTTTGGGGCTGAAACTGGATACAGGTTGAAGGAGTCACCAGACAGCGGACTGAATTATGAGGCGTTTCATAAATTTGATCAAATTCTTGATGAGCATGTCCATTCAAGACGACTTTTATTTGTGGATGGCGATCGCAGATTTCCCAAAACTGATCTTGATTTTCTAAGCAAATCCCATCGATCCATTGAGAGCCTAATGGTACAGCAGGATGATGAAAGGCGATTAAGGTCGGGCGATCAGGATAAGCACTTAGCATATCTTCTAGCCATAATAATTCTGATTCTGCTAAGTATCCATGTACTGCGCCAACGACGACGGAGCTAAGTAATAAAATCCTCCATTTCCCGACATCTAGGGATCGGCTTAGATGAACGTATTCGCTAGGTAGGTGACTTTGCATTAAGGGCAAATCATCATGATTACCTGCTAAACAATAGGAATGAATACCAAACTTATCAAGCGATCGGCGCAAGCGATCGTAGGATGCAGCAGTACCATCTTGAGTTAAGTCCCCCGTCAAAAGCAACAAATCAATCCGTGGTAAGGTTCTTTTAACATCAACTAGAACTTCTTGAAAAGAAGATTCCGTTTGAACACCCACCAAAGAACTTTCGATATCTTCAAATAAATGAATATCGGTTAACTGTGCAATAGAAACAAAACTACCGTAATTCATCGTATTTTTCATACTACCTAGCTCGTACAAATAAGCTGTAAGTAGCAACTATTTATTTCTGTACTAATTTCTTAAAATGCTTTGATCAATCAAGAAATCAGCGATCGCTCAGCCCATAGAGCATATCCCTTGTTATTAACTTATGATATCTGTAGTCGGTGCAATGTGATTTGTATCACAGCCCATTTAATTTTATGCTCTTTGGCAAGTCACGTACTTATAACGATCCAATTCACGGCGCGATCACTCTTGATAGTAACGATCGCACTGAAGCTTTATTGATTCAATTGATTGATACACCTGAATTTCAGCGATTGAGACGGATTCGTCAACTGGATATTGCTTACTTTACATTTCATGGGGCTGAAGGTTCGCGATTCACACATTCTCTAGGTGTAATGGCTTTGACCCGTCGTGCTTTCGACACTATCGCCACTAAATATCCTTACCTATCAATCCATCGGACATTGGTATTAGTAGCGGCTCTACTTCATGACCTTGGACATGGCCCCTATAGCCACGCATCGGAAGAAGTTTTTGGGAGTAATCATGAAATATGGACTTTGCGATTGCTAAAGTTCAGCCAAATTGCTGAGGTTCTGAATAGCTTCTCAACCGAGTTAATTGCAGATTTAGAACGAGTATTTACGAAGAAATATTCTGTGCCATTTATCTATCAGCTAATTTCTAGTCAAATTGATTGCGATCGCCTTGATTATTTGGAACGAGATAGTTATTTCACGGGTGCTAAATATGGGCAGTTGGATCTTGATCGGATTTTACTGGCACTGCGTTTTGATCCAATTTCTCAAAACTTAGTAATTGGTCGTAAGGGAATGGTGGCGATCGAGCATTATTTGACGGTGCGCTACTTTATGTATTTGCAGGTCTATAATCATCCAAAAAATTTGGCGGCAAGATTTTTATTAGAGAGAATTTTTCGCAGAGCCAAAGTCTTAATCGGGATGGGTGTCCAAGATCAAATATTTAGCGATCGCACGATGATGGCTTGGCTAACCAAAGAGCCTCAATCTCTGACTTGTGAAGAATATTTTGCTTCCGATGACATAGTTTTTGCCTATCACATGCATCGATGGCGCGATAGTAGCGATCGCACGCTTGCGGATTTATGCCGCCGCTTTTTAGATCGTGATTTATTTCGAGCTACGGATATTTCGCATTTGGATGACATTCAGCAGCAAGAGAGCCTCGATAGTTGGCGCGAGAAATTGATTTCTCAAGGTCTAGAACCTAAATACTACTGTGGTATCAGAGTCTCACGGACTAAGGGCTATAGCATTTATAAGCAGGGAATTAATGTCCAGACAGAGCAAGGTTTGCAGGATATTGCGCGGTTATCGTCACTAGTACAGGCGATCGTCCAGCCGATTCAGAGAGCATGGCTATTACATCCATAAGCAAAAAAAGGGGTCTTTGCCAGCCGCCCATTTTTTAATTCACTTTGCCAACTAGCCAATAGGTCATCATTTCGCCTTTCCCTTTGACAGGAATCATGCCGCGCTGTTCAAAATTAAATTGATCGCGTAAACGGGAGTATGTCTCTTCCGTAACCTGAATTGCCTTCGGCGATCCCAATGATTCCATCCGACTAGCGACGTTGACAGTATCACCCCATAGATCGTAAATAAATTTCTTTGTCCCAATCACACCAGCAATTACAGGTCCTGAATTAATACCAATCCGCATCGAGATTTGGATGCCTTCCCGTGACTTAACTTGAGAGATAGCCTTTTGCATATCCAGAGCCATACTGGCGATCGCAGCAGCATGATCGGCTCTTGGATCGGGCAATCCACTCACCACCATATAGGCATCACCAATGGTTTTGATTTTTTCGAGTTTGTAGCGATCGCATAAACTATCAAACATCGAAAAAATCCGATTGAGCAGACCGACAAGTTGTACAGGTGACATGTGACTAGACAGTTCAGTGAAGCCAACAATATCTGCAAATAAAACTGATACTTCCTCAAACCCATCCGCCATTGAGGCTCGACTATGCTTGAGCTTTTTAGCAATCTTTTCAGGCAACATATTCAGCAATAAACGCTCAGAACGCTCTTGTTCGGCGCGGAGTTCTTGTAATATGCAAATACGTTCCGTCACATCGCGAAAATACCACACCATCCCATAAAACTTGCCTTCAGGAGAATGTACTTGTCCTGAATAGCAATCAATCACGCGACGATCTGCAAGGTAAATCTCTCGTTGAGTATACTTCTCAGGAGAATCATAGGCATTTTCAAGAGCCTCAACCAATCCATCGGGTAATTGAAGATGATGTTGCAAAAGGCTGAGTAATCCTCCATACTCCACAGATTGCAGAACTGAATCAGGAATTTGCCATAATTCACAAAATTGATTGTTATAGCTAACAATACGACCTTGCTCGTCCACTGCCAAAACCCCATCAAATGAGGTTTCACGCTGAGCCTTTAAAAGTGAGTTACTGCGCTGTAAAGCTTCTTCAAATTCTTTGCGCTGGGTAATACTTGATAATTCACGCGATCGCACAAGTGAAATTGCTATTTGTTGGCATAGCGATCGCAAGACTTGTAAGTACTCAGTTTGTTGTAGTTTTTTACTACCGTTATCCTCTAAATAAATTGCTCCTAGCAATTCACCTGCCTCGCATAGAGGTATACATAGCCCTGCATGAGGGCAATGTGTCAACCAATAGGGATCATCAGCAAAATGTGGATCGGGATTATCTTGATTCCAGATTGTTTCTACGCGATTGTCTAAGGTATAGCGCACCATCAACATTGGCAAACTAGAAGGCTCGGCACATGTAAGAGGCACTCTCTGACCCATTACGAAGCTTGGAGATCGCTCAGAGATCATGGCAGCAATCTCCAATTCTTTACTGTCCACTAAAATGACCGCCCCAGTCTGGGTCTCCGATAGTATTAGTAATACGGAAAGGCTCAGATCGACTAACTTGTCAACATTTAACTCTCGTGCAATATCTTGTGCTGCTTGGAATGCGGCAACAAGATTAACTTGTGACTGTTTGGCATTGTTTGTTGCGCTCATCAATTTTATTTATCACTAAATTTTGAGGGCGAATAATTGATCTGCGATCGTAATGAGAACAATGACATATATCAATCAGAGCCTGAAAAACTTGCTCAACCGTAACCCAAATCATCAATTCGTAGCATCAGACATTTTACTGAACATCTTGACTAAACCAAAAAAAAGGAAATCGACCGCGTAGCGGTCGATTTCCTTTTTAAAGAACCAGTTTTTTGTAGAGCGGCGAAGCCGCGCTACAAAAAATTTGGTTACTCTATGGTGCGAGTTAGCAACACTGGGACTGTGGCATTAACGCGCACATAGTCAGATACTGAGGAACCTAACAAGCGATCAAGATCGGGTAAACTACGGGCGATCGAAGGGCGGCGATCGGGGGAGCCAATCATCAAGAGACTAGTATTAGACTCGTCAGCAAGTTTGCAGATTTCTTTGCCAATGTCACCAGAACTAATAAAGGAGCGTGATGGAATATTCATCCGTTTGAGTTTGGCGCTAGCTTCAACTAAGACAGGATCGGTGTTGACATTGGCATCTTCCTTGCGCTTAACCACCCTTACCAAGAAGATTTCCACATCCTTCGCACCGCTGACGATTTTAGTGGCAAGATCAAGGCAGTTGTTAGATGAAGCTGAGCCATCGACGGAAACCATGACACTACGAATGGTTTTGATGTACACATCGTCTTTGATCAGCAACATTGGTGCGTCAGACAATTGAAAAACATACTGACTGACTGAGTTTGCCAAAATTGCTTGCAATCGACCCATACCACGAGATCCCATGATCATTAAGTCGGGCTTCAGATCTTCAGCTACTTTGCACACAATATCTTTGGGTTCGCCTTCTTTGAGCATCGATACGGTAGTATTACCTGATGTCAAACGCAAACTTTTTACTTCTCTTTCGACAATCTTTTCACCCGCAATGCGATATTCTGTAACCGCTTCCGAGTTAGTTGAGTTGGGGATTACATGCAGTACGTTAATTTGTAAAGTTTGCATACTAGGCAGGGCTAGCAGCATATTCATCATTTCGCGCGATCGCCCCGAACCATCTACAGCCAATAACACTTGTTGATACATATTTTTAGATTTTGAATAAAGTTGCTATATCTTGAGTAAAGCTTAATTACAAGGCGATCGCTGCAAAACGTTGAAATTCTTAAAAATTAAACTCAGAAAGCAAAAAGGGGCGCGAAGCACCCCTTTTTGCTTTCTGGTTATAGAGTGACTGTTTGATTTGCGATCGCTGACTTTTCCGCAGCATTGGCAACTGTAAGGGAATGCAAAATACTCTCATGGCTGGTATAAAGCGGCTTACCTGTAAACAGATGCAAAAGAACGTTTTCGGTATCTTTCTTAAACAAACCTCTGGTCGTCCCTGCGTCAAGCTCCAATGTTCCATCCGCCGTAATTAATTTCCCCTGATCTCCAGAAAAAATCAGCGCTCCGTCACTACCTTGTAACTCCATAATCCGCTCTGGCTGCCAAAAGTTTTCGCCTTTACTATAGCTGACATCGGCAATAACTCCATTCTCAAACTGAAGTTGGGCATTACAGACACAGGAAGTAAAATGACGCGGCAAATTGTCGCCACTATAGCGTAACTGACAAGAGACAGACTTCACCTTTCCGAAAAGAACGATGATCCGATTGAGGCGTGAAACTGCTGCTGTTAACGGAAATCCAAACAAATCTGGCTTGTATGTCCATTTGTCTGGAGCGGGACGCTGTGGACTTTTAGTGGAATATCTCGCATAGAATGGAGTGCCAACTTTAGCTAAATGTTCCATCACTAATTGATGCACACCGCCTAATAGCTCAATATGTTCGACATGCAGCATTAAGTTCTGTTGCTGGGCAAGTTTTACCAATCCCTCAGCTTCAGGGAGACTAAATGATAGAGGATATTCCACAATCACATGCTTTCCCGATCGCAAAGCTTGCCCAACGACCGCCGCATGGTCTCGATTAACATTACAAACCACAACGAGGTCAATATCAGGACGCATGACTAGTTCTGACCAATATTGATACACATTGGCGATCGCAAATTCTTGGGCAATTGCTTGTGCTTTTTCGAGGTTGCCTGCGATCGCTGTCAGGACAATGCGTGGATCTTGACTGAAGATTTCGGTGCGTAACTTGGCAACAAAGCCAGAGCCAACTATGCCAACTCGTAAAGGATGATGAAGATTCTGATAACTAGGAATGGAACTGCTGGTCATGATCAAAGATTATGCTATTAGCAAATGCAAATATACAAGGGGAAGAACCAGTTTCTTGTGGCGCGGCGAAGCCGCGCCACAAGAAACTGGTTCTTTATTAAATCGCGCCCTAGGCGCAAAAATTTATTTGAGGCGATTGAGCTTAGAAGGTGGCAATAGTTTGCGTTCTGGGGCAACTTTTTGACGAGGCGATCGCACATAAAAAACTTTGCGTCCTGTCGTCTCATTTACCCAACGCGCAAAGCGACTCCAAACTTTTTCAGACAAATACTTCTGAGCAACGATCGCTAAGCCAATCACCACCGCGATCGGGAATACTGAGTCAAAAGGATTTCCGTCACGACTGCCAACAAATAGCAGCACCACTGAGGAAATCAGTGCAGAGATTAGTAAAAATTGAAATTTAGACATATGTTTCCTACAGTGTCGGTCAAATATAGCAATTTTTGATCAAGCGAACCAATAGATTTTTTAAAAGTGTTGTGAAGCAACACTTTTAAAAAATCTATTGGTTCGGGTTTGCACGCAAAATCTAACGAGTTTTGAATGTTGTACCATCTTTTGCGATCGGAAGACATTTAGTGATAGCCGTTACACCAATTGCTTGCCATGCTTGTTTCATTGCTTGGGCGACTGATTCTATTGTACTCATTGGGGCTAAAGAAAGTAGTGTTGGGCCTGCGCCACTGATCACCATGCCATAGGCTCCTGCTGCGATCGCGGCTGCTTGCACATCTGCCATGCCTGTAATCAAGCTTTGGCGATAGGGCTGATGTAAGCGATCCTGTAGTCCTGCTTTAAGCCAACTAGCATTCCCTGTCTGAATCCCATGAGTTAGCAATGCTAAATGGGAAGCGTTGAAAACTGCATCATGCATCGAAAATTGTTTCGGCAAAACCTTGCGTGCCTCAGCAGTCGATAGCTCAAAGTCAGGAATTGCAACTGCGATCGCAATATCTTGATGCCATTGCAAATCACAAAATTCCAAGCCACCTGCTTGATTTGAAGCCATCAGTTGACATCCGCCTAGCATCGCAGGAGCCACATTGTCAGGATGTCCTTCCATCGCGATCGCTAAGTCCAATAACTCCATGCGATCGAGCGGCGAACCAGCTAACAGGTTCGCCCCAAAAATACCGCCGACAATCGCGGTTGCCGAACTGCCCAAACCTCGCGATAGTGGGATGGCTGTATCAGTGTGAAATGAGATCGCAGGAATTTTGCGATCGATATGCTGATAAAACTTAGCAATACCCTGATACACAAGGTTTGTCTCGTCCCGCTCTACCTTGTCTGCGCCTTCACCCGATGCGGTGATTGTTAAGCGATCGGCTAGAGAGAATTCAAAACGGTTATAAAGCGAGAGAGCTGCACCGAGGCAATCAAATCCAGGTCCAAGGTTTCCTGTAGTCGCAGGAACAGAAACTTCAAAAATGGTCATGTTGGGAAAATGCTAAATATTGTTTAAGAGGTTTGCGATTTTGAAATCAGTGTGTTTATTTAATGCATAGTTAACCACTCAGCCATATTCTTGAAATCTATCAACAATGCTTTTAACCAGTATGTCCATGCGCGGGTTAGCAAGCACCCTTGCTCCAAGCTCAAGAAGATTGGCTTGACTATAATTTGAAGTTCTACGTGTCAGAAATCTTAATAGAGCTTGAAATAAATTTTTTCCGCGTAATGCTCTAATGTACTGATGATAAATAAAATCTACATCCTCTTGAGAGGGATTAACAAAATTTATTCTTTGCTTAAAGTCAGGACATAGAGTGTTGTTAGGACATATTATGTCTACATGGATATCGCATTGAGAATCACCAGTTTCTTTATATCTATTGACTTCAAATGCAAACCAAGTTGATAGCTCTATAATCAAATTATCAAATTTTTTCACATCACCTTTATCCAAAAATCTATTGAAATTTGGTTCGATATAGAGATCGTTTTCTATTGAATATCCATCCGTAAATACTATTTTTTCGTATTCTCTAGGTACACCAACAAAGAACCACATATCTTTGTCTGCGAGAAATACAGTTTTCGTATTTTTAAATTCATGTCTTCTTTCAAAAACATTGAGGAGCTTAGGTCTTCCGCCACATATAAGAACGTCAACATCATCAATATCAATTAGATCGTTAATTTGATCCTCTAAATATCTGTATACTGAAGCATCATCTTTACCTTCAACTAAAACTGTTAGAAGCGATTTTGTTTCTTTTAGGGTATCTACAATTTCTTGTTCAGAAAGTTCTTTACCTTTACTCATTCACCTTTCTCCTCAGAAAGTATAATTTCCTTGTCAGAGTACTTAGAGTAAATGAAAGGAGAATGTGTGGCTACAATAAACTGATTACTTGACTGTTGCTTCATCAAATTAGCGAATAATCTACGCTGCCAATCTGCATGTAGACTCAACTCAGGCTCATCAATGAATATTACCGAGTCTTCATAAAATGCGTTATAGCAAAGGAAACTCAGCATTTGTTGTTCACCAGCCGACAACAATCTTGAATCAATTGCATCGGTTGACTCTCCAATGACAAAGTCATCAAGCTTAATACCTTTATAGCGTAAAACTTTGATCACTAGTTCAGATAGAATCTTAAAAGGTTTAAGAAGTTCATCACGCTTACTATTAACAGCATTATTCGCTTGCTGTAGTTTAGTGAGAATAGTCAGAGCTTCTTGTTGATCACTTTGAATATCAGACTTAATACCTTCGATTTGATTACTCATTAAAGTACTAAATCTAAGAAACTCCTCATTAGTTTTTTCTGATGCATGAGCATAACGTGAAACTAGTAACAAACCAAGATCGTAAGTTGAGATAGAACATATAAATTTATGTGCTGCAATACTTAAACTTTTGGACAATTTATCAAATTCGCTTTTTATACTTACCTTATCACTATTCCTTTCACTCTGTAATATGCTAACTGTTAAAGGAAATGCACTTCTAAAAGGAGGGCTAAGAGATTGCAATGGTTTTGCAATGCGTCCACTAGTTTGAAAATTCGCCATTAAATATCCTCCCTCAATCCTTCTAAAAGTTGGGAAGAAAAGAGATGATGTATTACTTTCTATTATCAGTGATTGCAATGGTGCAATTTCTTGTGCTGAACTATATGAATCTAAATTAATAAGACCATTTTTTTTAATCTCATTGCCATTATATTCCCACTCAACAACAGTATCTTTACTGTTTAGAGATAGGTTAAAACAGCTTGTTTCTAAGTTAAATGATTCAAAACTTATTTCAGATACAAGACGCTCGATATTTCCTGAAATTGCATACCAAAGCATTTTTAGTAATGTTGTTTTTCCACAGCCATTGATGCCAGTGACAACATTTATGTCATTGTGAAATTCAAAATCACAATCAACTTTATTATTTAGACCTTTGATAGAGACTCTTTTAAGTTTCATATTTCTTTGCCGATCGCGATCGCTTTTAATTGTACAAGAAATTTAGTGTAAGCGTTTTGGCTGAAAGGCGATCTCAAATCTGTGAATATTTTAGCGATTTTAAAAATTGGTATAAAATTTTGATTGAGCACATCGAAAAAATGTAATGAAAGCCAATATTAAAAAGAAATTCAAAGCATTATCAAGTCCCAAATTTATTGGCTATGCATTGATTGGTGCGATCGCGGCTTTGAGTGCGATCGCGACGGGCTTGGAGCTAAATGAAGTCCAAAGTCTCGAACGACAGACCCAATCAGCATTTTTTAACTGGCGTGGCCCGATTGCTCCGCCTAAAGATATTGTGATTTTGGCGATCGATGATCTCTCATTAAGCCAAGGGGGATTTTATGATCCCAAAACTCGTCCCTTTTTAGAACCCTTTCGCACAACCACATGGAAACGTGTAGTCTATGCCCAAGTGCTAGAAAAGCTAGTTAAAGCTGGCGCTAAGGTAGTTTCCTTCGATATTTTATTCGTGACACCTGGAGATCATGGGGCTGCTGATGATGGCAAATTCCAAGCAGCGATCGCTAAATATGGCGAGCGAGCAGTATTTGCCGCTAGTTATGAATTTACGCAAATTGGTGAAGCGAATATTATGCAGCTTGCCTCACCTGAAGGGGTTTTTCAATTAAAACCAAATACATTAGGACTCATTAATTTTCGCCCTGAAGTGACTGATAGTATTCATCGTTTAGGGGTGCAGCCGCCCGCAGATAGTGGTTTACCGATTGTGCCAACTTTCGCCGCTTCAAGTCTGAATGTATCGAAGATTAGTTATCCCAAGCCCAAGGGCGATGGAATTTATTTTTTTGGTGGCGCAGATACATGGACAAATGCTCAGCAACAGATTCCCTTCTATTATGTGATCGATCCATACAATTGGAATAGCGAACAACTTCAAGGCGGTAAATTTTTTAAAGATAAAATTGTTCTGATTGGGGCAACGGCTGCATCAAAACAAGATATTCAAAACTCAGCGATGGGTAGAATGGCAGGGGTGGAAATCCACGCCAATGCGATCGCTACGCTCATGCAAGGCAAAAGCATGGCTGGGTTATTTGCTAATCCAATGCAGCAAGGTATCTTTACGCTGCTGTTTGTCGGTATATCAGGTGTTATCCTATGCAGATTTAAGCGTCCAACTACCCAGATATTAACGGCTTTTATCATTGCGATCGCTTGGTTTGGAATTGGATATGTCAGCTTTATTTACACGAGTACGATTTTGCCAGTGGCAATTCCTGCGATCGCAATTAGTTTAAATGGAATAGCACTTTTAACTACAGGCTCTATTGCAGCCCAAATCGACAAGATCTTGCTGCGGCGCACCCTAGAGCGTTATGTCGCCGCGCCAATTGTGGAAGAAATTGTCAACCAGCCCGAAAGTTTTCGCGATCTATTGGAAGGACGGACAATTAAAGCTGCGGTTCTCTTTTCAGATATTCGCGGCTTTACTACGCTTTCTAGTCGTCTTCCTGCGAAATTGCTAATCCAACAACTAAATACTTATCTTGGCGGCATGGTGGACGCAATTTTGGAATATCAAGGCACAATTGATAAATTTATCGGCGATGCAATTATGGCTGAATTTGGCTCACCTGTCTCGCGGGGAGAGAAAGCCGATGCAATGAATGCGATCCATGCGGCTCTAAATATGCGATTTGCCCTAATGGAACTTCGTAAGGTGTGGCAAACTGAAAATAAAATCCCGTTCTCAAATGGGATAGGCATTAATTACGGAGAAGTAACGGTTGGCAATATTGGCTCCTCGCGCCGTCTCGAATATGCGGTAATCGGTGATACGGTTAACGTGGCAAGTCGTGTCGAAGGGATGACTAAGGAACTTGAGACAGATATTGTAATTACTGGTTCGCTTTACGAAATTGTCAAGGATGAGATCGATGTTGTTGATTTTGGTGAACATGCGCTCAAAGGTAGGGTTGGCAATGTAAGGCTCTATGGTGTGATTGGTTTGAAAGGTAGTGATCGCGAAATTTACGATCAAGTCCACAACGATCTTAAGCGACATACTGCGGTGATCGACATCCTCAAAAAAGGTCAGTTACCAACCCGCCGTGAGTAAACAGCATTAAAATTGTGGCTTCGCCACAATTTTAATGTCTGATTTAATATCTGAATTCTTTAATCAAAGAGACAATTTGCGCGATCGCATTAGCATCTTCGCTCTTGTTCATATTCTGAATATATTCATCACGACGCATATTAAGATCTGCGATCGCCGCTAATAAGCTTTCACTAGTCAAATCTTCTTCAAACAGAACGGCACTATAGCCACGAGCTTGAAAAGACTTGGCATTGAGAATCTGATCGCCACGGCTGGATAATTTTGATAGAGGAATAAGCAAATTCGGTTTTCGCAAAGTCAAAAATTCAAATACGGCATTTGCTCCAGACCGCGACACAACTAAATCCGCGATCGCTAAAATATCCGCAAGTTCAGTTCCTAAATATTCAAATTGCTGATAGCGCTGATGTTCTTTAAGATTACTGTCTAGATTCCCTTTACCACAGGCATGAACAACTTGATAGTTTTGCGTAAGAGCATCTAAAACTGAACGGACAGCTTGATTGATTTTCGCAGAGCCTGTACTGCCCCCAACCACAAATAGAACTGGCAAATCGGCATTAAATCCACAGAATGATCTTCCCTTCTCTACATTCCCTTGGAGAATATCGGGGCGAATTGGTAAGCCAGTATGTTTTACCTTTGCAGCGTACTTCGCCAAATGCTTAGCAGTCTCAGGAAATGTAACACAGACTTTAGTTGCAAAAGGAATTGATAGGCGATTGGCTAGACCTGAGGAAAAGTCTGACTCGTGGATAATTACAGGAATCCGTTGCAGCCAACTAGCAAAAATAACGGGGACAGTGACAAAGCCACCCTTAGAAAAAACAACTTTGGGCTTGATTTTGGCGATCGCAAAATAAGCATCAAATATGCCTTTAATTACTTTAAAAGGATCAATGAAGTTCTGCCAAGAAAAGTAACGTCGCAGTTTTCCAGACGAAATACCGTGATAGGGAATACCAGCTTCGGCAACCAGTTGTTTCTCAAGCCCATGATTAGAGCCAATATATACAATTTCCCAGCCATCGGCTTCAAGACTAGGAATTAAGGCAAGATTTGGGCTAACATGACCAGCAGTACCGCCGCCAGTCAGTACAATTTTAGGTTTCTTTGCTAATTTCTGATTAGTTACGCCCACAGGTATTTATTGGCTCTAGATATTTGACTATTGAGAATACTGATAGGACTTACGCAAAAATGGCTTGAAATCCGCATTTCATCGTAGGGGCAATTCATGAATTGCCCCTACATTTCGTTCTTTTGAATAAGTCCTAACTGAATTATTCATTGCAAGTATTGTAGCGATCTCATGGCAATTTTCCAATACACAGCAGCGCATAGCGCTGTAAAGTCCAAAGATTGTGAGGCGGCGCTTCGCGCCGCCTCACAATCTTTGGGTAATGTCTATATTATAAAAGCTAAAAATAGAGACGGCGTTTTGCGCCGTCTCTATTTTTAGCTTTGGATAGGTTTCATGTGAAAATTAATTAAGGAAATAAAAGCTCAAATTTCAAGAGTTATGAACCAAATCTGGCAAGATTTCAAGAAGCCGATCCGTAATAGTCTTAAATATGCAAAAGCTTTAGTCAAAGGATATCCATTCCATTATGCTAATCAGCAAAATCCCGATCATAGCGATCGCTACTTGCACAAATGGACTGAGTTCATTACTCCGATCCCCGATCGTGGTACACCAGAAATTCGGGCTAATCGGATTTGGAACTTGCAACTTGCTGCTCAAAAACTCAACTGCCTTAACATTGCCCCACAAAAGATTTTTAGCTTTAGCGATCGCATAGGTGAACCGACTAAAACTAATGGGTTTCGGGAAGCTCCAGTATTTATCCGTGGTCAGGTGATAACTGATGTGGGTGGAGGTTTGTGTCTAATTGCTACTAATATTTTTAATACTTTACTTTATGCAGGATGCGAGATTTTAGAACGGCATTGCCATAGTATCGATGCCTATGGAGAATCAAGATTTTATGAGTTAGGACAAGATGCGGCGGTAGCTAATGGATATAAGGATTTAATCATTCGCAATCACAGCCAAATTCCTTTACAATTGCGCTTTCAAGTATTAGAAAAGGAAGGCAAAGTTGAATCTAGTCTTTGGGGTAATGCACCAAAACCTTGGCAGGTAAGGGTAGAATCGCAAATAGTTGAGCAGCTACATCCACCAGATTCTCAATATCTATCAGGCTGGATTATCGCCACTTCGCGCTATATCAAAAGCGAATTAGAGCAATCATCTACGTGGCAGCGTGATTATGAGGCTGTTAGCCTTTATCAGCCATGCATAAAGTCTTAAAGAGAGTGGCGGCGCAAAGCTCCGCCACTCTCTTTTGGGTTAAACTTTAGAGGAAATTAAGCCAAATCAAAGACTAGAATTTCGGCGTTACCTTTACCTATCAATTGCAAATCGCCAATCTGATCGCTAGAAATAGCATCACCAGTATTTAACAAGCGATCGCCTACTAACACAGAGCCGCTTGCGACCTGTATCCATGCATAGCGATTTTGATTAACGGTATGCGTCACCTCAGCACCATCTTCGAGAATGGAAGCATAAATATAGGCATCTTGATGAATAGTGACTGAGCGATCGCGCCCATCAGGAGAAGCAATCAACCGCAAATGGTTAAGCTTTTCCTCCCGTGAGAAAGAGATTTGTTCATAGCTTGGCTTTACGTTTTCTTGATTTGGCAAAATCCATATTTGCAATAAATGAGCAGCTTCCGTTGCCGAAGGATTAAACTCACTATGGGTAATGCCAGTGCCTGCGCTCATTCTTTGGACATCGCCAACATTAATAACTGAACCATTTCCCATGCTGTCCTTATGCTCTAAAGCGCCATCCAGCATATAGGTAATAATTTCCATATCGCGATGGGGATGGGTTCCAAATCCTTTACCACCAGCAATCTGATCTTGATTAATTACCCGCAATGAGCGAAAAGCCATATGTTGCGGATCGTAATAGTTAGCAAAGGAGAAGGTGTGATAACTATCGAGCCATCCGTGATTAGCATGACCTCTTTCTTCTGATTTACGAATAGTAAGCATATTTTTTTCCCTGAGTAATTGTTTGAATGATTTGCAGTGCCAAAGGCACTGCAAATCCTGACTTAAAGCTTTGTATGTGCACCGTCACAGAATGGGGCATTACCTGTGTGTTTACATAGACAAAGAGCAACTTTCTTGGTTTCTGTCACTTCAAAGGCAAGAGGTGTAAAACCTGTCCCTTTATGTGCGCCGTTACAATAAGGTTGATTGGTAGATTCACCGCAGGTGCACCAGTAATAAGTTTTGGGTTCCAGTTCCAAGACAACAGGTTTCTTGTCAACAATCTTAGGCTCGCTCATTATTTTTTCCAAATGCGTTGGTTACTGACAAATCAAATATAATTGCTATGCACTCTCTTAGTAAAGTATGCACTTTTTTGTAAGGTACATACCAAAAAGATACTATGGAAAAATATTCTGATACTTTTATCATTAATCCCTTACCTGATATAGACTGTAGCGCTGCCTACCAGAGCGATCGCCTTAGCTGTCCTGTCGAGGCTACTCTTGATGCGATCGGCGGAAGGTGGAAAGTTTTAATTTTGCACGAACTTTTTAATGGTACGAGGCGTTTTGGCGAATTACATCGTAGCTTACATGGCATTACTCAAAAAATGCTGACTCAGCAATTGCGAGAAATGGAACGTGATGGGCTAATACATCGCGAAGTCTATACGCAAGTCCCACCAAAAGTAGAGTATTCTCTAACGCCATTGGGCAAAACCTTACAGCCAGTATTAGATGCGATGCATTTTTGGGGCAAAAGATATTTAGAACAGCAATAAAAAAAGATGCCCTATAGCGGTTTTCAGTTGAGTGCGACAAAAAAAACGTAGGGGTAATTCATGAATTACCCCTACGTTTTTTTTGTCGTGAAGAAAGCGCGATCGCTTTATTTACTTACCGCCTTTTTTTAGCGCCAAGATTACTTCGACTTCAGCAGTGTCTGCGTTAGGATAAACCGCAGTTCCAGCTAAGCCACGGATAGATTCAATCAAAGCTTTTGCCTCAGGAGGAGTTTTTGCTTTCTCAGCAGGGGGGATGAAAGTTTGGAAAATGCTCCAAGCGCGATCGGCATCAATATAGAAGTAGCCAACATTGTTAGTAGGTAGAGTGCTAATTACTGACTTGAAGGTAGGATCAGCATCGATCGCAATTGCAGGCTTCGGAACGAAGAGAGACACTATGGGAGATGCAGTAATAAAGAGGGTGTCCTGTTGGCTCCAGCCATGAGAAACGATCGCGCCAGCTCCAGCCGCCGACCATTCTGTAACTGATACTCCGCCGACATCTTTTTTAGCTACCGTTGCGCCATTCTTAGACGCAAAATCATCTAGTTTCTTAAACAAGGATTCAGCAGCAGCACGGTTTGTGGTTTGCAGCATTAATAGAGGTGCAAGCCCTTGGGATTGTGCCAAAATTCCTTCTGGTTTTCCAGATACAGCAGTGAAAGCATATTCGCCATCCATCCAGCCAAAGATATCCTTATCAAGGTCGATCGCCAAGGGGGAAGACTTCAGTTGGGTTCTGATGTCATCAATTCCCTTCTTGACTTCAGGTGTATTATCGGCTGACTTGACAAATTGCTCCCATGAATTCTTGATATTAAACCCAGTGGTTACCATAAATGCTTGGGCAGGAATTTGACTCATAACCTTATTTGGCGAGTTCTTGAGTGCAGCAATGGCGGCAGGATCAAACTTGCCAGTTGCTTTAAAGCGAATGCCTGCATCATCAATGCCAAATCCCATATTCACAGATTTAATCTGTTTCAACTGAGCCAGAGTCTGTGGGGGAATTGTCTCTGCTTCAGGGTTTAATGCTGCTAGCTCAACAATCGATCCACCAAAGTTAGGGATATAAAATTGGATAACTGGATTTTGGATCTTAAGATCGTCGGCACTTGCGGCACTTGCTAACGAAGCGTCACCTTTAAAGGTGTCGATCGCCATTTTAACGTCTTGTTCGTTAGCACTGAGGACGAGGTAATCCCCAACCATGGCAGTTTTGCCCGCTTTAGCACCTTCACCATATTGGGTGATTGATACGCCTTTATAATCAGATTTGGTTTCTTTGCCACCTGCTTTGGCTTTCACCTTGTCAGTCAAAAACTTCTCAGCTCCAGCTTTGTCTTTAACTTCAATTACGATCAGTCCATTTGGTTCTGTCTTGGCTTTCGGAGTAACTTTGTCCTGAACAAACTGAATCGAGCCTGTATCGCTCATAGGAACATAGCGATTTTGAATGACCTCTTGTGATTTGCTAGGTAATAGGCTGGCAGTTTTTCCAGAAGGCAAAATGGCGATAGTTACACTTTTGCCGATCCAAGGCTTTACATCTTTTTCGTAGTCAAAATCACTCGAAGCAAACCCTTTCTTTGCATCAGCGATCGCCTTGTCGTAAAGCTTTCTAGTTTCTGGTGACAGGAACTGCTCTATTTTTGACAGGGCTGCACTGTCGGTTGACATAGAAATTGCCATCAATGACCGTTTTGGCACAATCGCAAGTGTTCCCGCAGTACTACTACCTGTAGGCAGAATATTGGGCTTATTTAAGAAAAAATAAGCACCTATACCCCCTGCAACCACTACAGCCGCACCACCAATAATTGGTAGTAAATTTGGTTTTGTTTCAGTCATAAATGCATACCTCACACTTGTCAATTTCAACATGACAGTATAGAGCTTAACTTAGAGACAACCATAGACTCAATTCACTGATGTATTGTGAGTTCGCTCACATCAACCTTGTTTAAATAACAATTTAAAGCATGTACTAAATCCCCTATTTACTTATGTGGTGATACATTCAAGCAAGTATTACTGTCACAAGCTAATAAATAGTAAATAGATAGAAAATCTCCCTAAAGGATGAGACTTAAAATTTCAGCAATTTTAAAAAATATTTTGAAGAGATTTGAGTAAGGTTGGGATGCTATAGCAATGTAAGTTTTGCTTAGGACATAAAACCCAAAAGATGAGTGGCGGCGCTTCGCGCCGCCACTCATCTTTTGGGTTTTGATTTGTCCTAGATATCTCTTGCGTTGCTATAGGCTCCCGAACCTCACTCAAAAGTCAAGCCATGCTGGGATAACTTGCCATGCTTGGTTAAGAGATTTATCTAATATTTTGTAATTTGGCTCAAACTTACAAACTAATTTCCAAAACTTATCTGAATGATTCATGTGGACTGTGTGGCAAAGCTCATGAATCAGCACATATTCAACCACATTGGTTTCGAGGAATAGTAGTTTGTAGTTGAGGCTGATGTTGCGGTTGCCTGAGCAGCTACCCCATAAAGTCTTTTGGCTACGCACTGCCGTAGTACGATAGGGTAAATTAGCGCGAATGCTGACTTTGCGTAACCAACTAAACAAATGTTTTTCCGCCTTTTGCATTAGCCATTGCTTCAGAAAAAATTTACAAGCTTCAACATCAGCAATATTGCCATTTACGACTAGCTTTAGCTCAGATTTCTTTTCTTGGATTGCGATCGCTCTTGATTTCGTAGGAGAGTTACGATATTCTATCTGCCATTCTTCACCTAGCGATCGCAAATTGATGCTGTCAGGTAACTCATGGGGAGCCTGTGACTGAAAAAAAGCTTCACGCTGATCGAGCTTGAGTTGATTGCGAACAATCCAATCGCGCTTTGTTTGGACGAGTTCAGGAACTTTTTGGCGATCGTAATCAACAGGGATAACGACTTCTAAACCAGCTTCTACAGAAAGCGAAAGACGTACAGATTTGGCGCGATCGCTCACACGCACAGTGTAGGCTGGCAAATCAGCATTAATTAAAGACTTGGAACCAGATGCCATAGGTTTAATCTTGAGCTTTAATCTTGAATCAAAATCGTGCCTGCAAAGCGAGCATTTAAGCGATCTCGCTCACGGTGGGCGTTACTACGATTAGTATAAGTCCGCACTTGTATATAAGATTTACTTTTGAAAATAGTCACAAAAGCATCGGGGGCAAGTTCACGTATCTGTTTTAAAGTATTAGCATTTGTATTGGGAACTAAGACGCGATAAATCGTAGCAGTAGAAGTGGGGTTTGTTGTGGAAGTTGGGACTGAATTTGTGGGGATAGAACTAGTGGTATTTGTTGTCATCGGCGAAGCAATCAGTGATGCCCCAATTACTTGTGCAGCTAGTCCTTGACCTCGGAGTTTTGTAGCGATCGCACTGGCGCTCTGTTGACTTGATAGTGGCGCTGCTAAAAGTACCGAACGATTATTAAATGTTGCTAAAACTGCATTCTTTCCAGATAGAGTTTGCACCTGTTGAATTGCCATATTTGGTTCTTTGCTAAGTTCCACCAAGACTACGGCAGCTTGTAAATTAGCAGGAATATCATTTACTTTTGTTGAGAAGGAATGTACAACTGCATCTAGTCCTAATGCTCGTAATTGATTTGCTCGAAATGTAGAAGACTGGACATTATCAAACCCACCAAAAAAAGTCATGGAAGTATTGAGATAATCACAGGGTACTGCGGCAATTGCAAGAAATTCTGGCAACTGAGGTAACCGGTTAGCTGGGCGATCCAGTATGACGACGTAACGGCGATTAGTTAGTTGTTGACAGGTTAGCGTAGAGCTTACAGGCTGAGCGATCGCTGTTGATGCATTGCCTAGACTGTTAGTTAAGGCAATGCAAGTTAGAAAAATACTATTAGCGACATAATTGGTGGCAATAGCCCACGAGAATCTGCTGCTAAGTCTTAACGGTTTCATGTTGTTAAACCCATTGCCTTTAGAGCTGCTATTTTGATCATCTCTTTGCTGACCAACTTGTCATAGTTGAGATATACCACTATATGTTGCGAATTGTCATGACTAGAGCAAAAAATTTTGCTTACAAAAGGCTGTAATATTCTTAATTATTGGGTAAAAAATCAAAATTCTCTAAATAAATTTCCATATAACGCCGTATTGATAACGGAGTCAAGATCGTGGCAAATAAAGAACATCTGATCCAACTGCAAAAAGGGGTAAGTAGTTGGAATATGTGGCGATCGCAAGAACATCGCTTACAAATCGATCTTATCGAAGCAAACCTAGCCTATGCCGAAGTTAGTAAAGCTAACTTTAGCTATGCGGATTTAAGTTTGGCGAATTTGGGCGGTGCTAATCTCATCGGCGCAAATTTGCGGGAAGCCAATCTCACGTTGGCAAATCTCAGTGGCGCAAACCTTAGCTTTGCAACATTTCAGAATGTCACACTCTGCATGACTAACCTTAGTGGCACAAATTTAAGTTTGGCTAATCTCAGTTCAGTCAATCTCAGCCTCACAAACCTCAGTGGGGCAAACTTGAGTGGGGCAGTGTTACGCAATGCGAATTTAATGGGGGTGAATTTTAGTGGGGCAGATTTAACTAATGCCGATCTTAGCGATGCAAATATGAGTGGGGCAAATCTTAATGGTGCAAATTTGAGTAATGCTTCATTGTGCGAGACTGAGTTAAGTGGGGCAATCTTAAGTGGGGCAAATTTAACTAATGCTAATCTTAGTGGTGCAGTTTTGAGAAAAACAGACTTTAGTGGCTCTAAGCTCAAAGAAGCAGATTTAAGAAATACCGATCTTCATGCCGCCAAGTTTGATGGCGCTCTTTGGGAAAATGCTAAGCGTTAATACACAAAACCGATTTTAGGGTTTTCAGAGCCTGCGGCTCTGAAAACCCTAAAAGTAACTTATCCTTCCCAGATTTTGGATAGGACTGTCTGCGGTGAGATCGCTTTAAGCGATTGACCTGCGATCGCTTGCACATATTTGATGCGTTTTTCGTTAAGCGGTAGCAATGATCCAGCAGGAGTATTTGCTCCTAAAATCGCCACTAAGGCCGTGCCAACTGCAACACCTAATTGCATTGCGTCACCTTCGGCACAAATAAATAGATTCGCTGAGGCAATAAATGCGGTCAGTTTGCCGATATCAGTCGGACTAGTAATTATGAGATTTGGGACTTTAGCAGTTAATTGCTTCAGCAAATCAGCATTGTTGACACTATCGATCGCCACGATTGGCAAATTGGGGAGTTTAGCTTGAATATCGATCGCGATGATCGCCCAGCTCTCCGCAGGATAGTTAGCATAAGCGCCACAATTCAGCAGGATAAAACCACTTTGCTGAATGCCGAGACGCTTTTGCTCGCTTGCCGCCCAGTCCAAATCATTTTTGGGGAGCGTAACCTTAATCGGTGGACATAACTTCTGGATATTGATCGCCATCAACAAGTTATGTTTTTGGGCTGCTGCATATTCTTGAGGATCGGCGGTAATAATATCTGTCAGCAAGAAGTCACCCTGCCCTGCAAAGGATATTCGCTTGGGAATACCGCTTAACCATAACAAGATATTAATCGAAAAGCTAGGCTGCGTAACGATCGCTGCATCATATTCGCGATCGCGAATGGTTCCGAGTAAGTTGCCAAAATCTGCTAACGAGTTGCGATCTTTGAAATCAAACTTGAGGACTCGGTTCACAGATTGGCAAACGCGATAAGCTGCCATTGCCCGTGGTTCGACTACCACATCAATCTCGGCCTTGGGATACTGTTGTTTAAGAGTATCCAATGTCGGGAAAAATAGTAACTGATCGCCAGTTCCACCAGGAACCAAGGCCAGTATTCGCATCATATTTATACATCTCTAGACGAAGACCGTATGTAATATTACTTTGTTTTTGGGAGTTGATACAGATAGCATTAATACAATGCGAATGAGCACCTCAATCTAAAACCCAAAAGAGAGTTGCGGCGCAACTCTCTTTTGGGTTATATCAAATCTCCTAACAAACTCGATACTTCACCTTGCATATTGGTGCGATTGTCGTCGTAGATCATGAGGGTGTCGAGTTTCTTGTGTCGCGATAATTTTTGTACTTTACGCACATTGCCATTAGTCGCATCTAGCGCTGCGGTAATCGCAGAGTGACGAATGCGATGCGGGGACATATGTTTAGAAATTCCAGATGTTCGTGCAATCTGACTAACAATTTGGTAAATAGCCGTCCCAGTCAGTCTGTGTGCGCGATTAGCTAGATCTAGGGAGTGGAATAATGGCTGAGTTGGATTCTTTGTCTCAAAGCAAGATAGCCAGTCTTGAATTGCGCTAGCTGTTCCAGTATTAAGACTAATGAGACTCTTTTGAGAGCCACGTCCTTTACCTAAAATTTGCAGCGATCGCGCTTCATAGTCAAAATCACCGATATTCGCGCTGACCACTTCATTGCGACGCAAAGCATTGTCCCAAAGTAGTCGCAAAATTGCGAAATCGCGTTTTCCTTTGGTGGTGTCACGTTTGATGCTAAGTAACATGGTGCGAATACCTTCAGGCTTAAGCCCAGTCGTATCGCGATAGGTTTGGACTGTCTCAGTTTGGACATCATCAAGATTCCAATTGCATTTTCCTAATTTGGCTGCGAAGTTTACTAAGGACTTAAGCGCTGATAACCGCCGATTTATAGTTGATTCCTTTAGGCCTCTAGCAATTAGGTCTGATTTGTATCGCAAAGCGATCGCGATCGCCTCAAATCTATTCAATTGAAGAAATTGAGCAATTACTGCCTCAGTGGGCTTCTGCCCATAGGCTGCAAGGAAAAAATATCTCAAGTCTTTTTCGTAGGCTCGTCTAGTATTAAGACTCCGTTTGTCAGAAAGGAGTGCCGTTAATATATCAGGACTAAATTCCGCAAGTGCATAGGGAATATTATCGGAATTTGTTAATTGATCATCTACTCTTATTTGAGACTTATTAATCTCTATCTGAGTCTCTCTTTGATTCTCGTTTTCTAATTTGGATACACTAGCGAGTCTCAACCGAGACTTGTTAGCCTCAATTATAGTCCTTTTTCGTGTCTCATAGTCTTGAGATAATGCATGTTTTTCTTGACTAAATCTCAACTGTTCTGGGGCAATCGCACAATTAACATCTGCACTAACCGCTGCTCGTTTGACAATCCCATATATAGCTGTTCCCGTCAGACGATGTCCATAATTAGCACGATCTAGTGATATAAATAATGGCGCTTGAGAATCTTCTAACCCATTCTCATTGCTGATATGAATCAAATTCAGCCAGTCTTGTAATGCTGTGGATGTGTCCAAACTGAGACTAATAATTTCTGTTTGATTTTGCCGATCTTGACGTTTATAGCGCTTTTGAATCAGTAGCGATCGCGTCTTAAAGTCAAAATCGCAAATACTAATCGCTGTAACCTGTTGTCGCTTTAGCGAATTCTCGATTAATAATCGCAAAATTGAGTAATCGCGCTGACCTGCCAATGTGTTGCGATCGCAAGCCGTGAGAATTCGCTCTAAACTATCTATTTCAATATCGATCATGTTGCATCATGATTTACTGCTAACTACTTTGTAGGAGAGTATCCCTAAAAATACAAGTCCTAATGCTGGTAGCCAATTATATCTAATCCAAGAAAGTAAATTACTAAAAAAGTAGTTCGCCTCACGCGATACCCACAATGCGATCACGATCGCACCGACAAACATCGCAAAATACATAGCAGACTTCAGCATTTAATTACCCCTAAAGCGATTTTAATCCTATATTAGCTTTAGTTCGACAAGTATAGAAAAAAGATGAAATCTCCAATTTCTCCCTATCAGCCTGTTTTACTAAGGTTGTTGCATAGTGCGATCGCCTTACTTGTTTTTGCTGCATTGATTACAGGCTTTATGGTCTATGACCGTTTTGACAAGAGGTTTGGCACTCTTAACTTACCAATAGTTCCCAATACTCAAGGTATTCACGGCACGATCTCTTTAACATTTTTGGTTCTCTTACCGATTTTTGCTTTATATTGCTTTCATATAGGCTCAAGGCGCTTAGTTCAGGCTCAATCCCTCATTCAGCTTAAAGACTTTAACAAACCGATTTGGTGGGTATCTCTACAGCGTCTTACAAATACGATCATGCTTCTATCCGCTACCTTTGCTGTTATTACAGGACGGATGATGAAGGAAGAATGGTTACCTAGCGAAGAATTAAATCATGCTTGGTACATAGGACATCTGATTGCATGGTTATTAATGATTGTTGGTATAGTAATGCATCTGTTGATGAGCGCTAAAGTTGGTGGATTACCACTATTGTTATCAATCTATAACTGGACAATTCACGCTGAAGATATGCCAAAGTCTTGGTTTAAGAGTTTTAAGCTTAAGCCTTCTAGCAAAACTCTATTCATTGTTGAAATATTAGTTATAAGTGGCATTGCGATCGCCTTTGTTTTACCAGCCTTATCACCACAGTAGAGTGGGCAATACCCACATGTTTTACTTACAATGACTGTAGTTTTTACACACTAGTTAAAATCATGAGAAAAAAAGACCTAACTTTACGCAGCGATCATGGCTGGGAGTCGGAAGAAGGATACAAAATATTTGTTGCAGATCGCGGCGCGGTGCGGTTTGATTTCCCCAAGGATTGGATCGTTAAGTTTAAAGAAAAGTCCGTTAGCTTCCACGATTTTGAACCAACCGACGATACAGGTGCATTAGAAATGTCCTTTAATCGTTTGCCTCCCCATGACTGGAATACCTTTCCGCTCAAACAAGCCTTGCAACAAGTCCTCGATGATGACGATCGCGAAATTCTCACCAAGAGCAAAATTACTAGTGCTAATCGAGATGGCATGAAACTAGTCTGGACAGATTTGCGATATATCGATGCTACGGAGAAGAGAGAAGCAACTTCCCGCATCCTGATCGGTATCGGGGGCAATGTCCAAGTCCTATTTACATTTGACTATTGGACAGAAGGCGAAGAACAAATGCGCGAGGTCTGGGAAGTAGTATTGCGATCGCTGCGCCTCGGCTTATTTATCCCTGACCCCACTAGAGGACATGTCGTCAATCCAAATCTCAATTAAAAAAGGCAATCCCCAACATTTCATCTACTTTTTATAATTAAAGATGACTTGGTAGTTCAATGGTGTATTGTTAACTGACAAAAAATGATTTAGGATAATCGCCTCAAAGAGACTCACCTAAGAATTTTATTTTGTCGGTATTTAATTGGATATTTAAACTGGGTATTTAAACAATGGGTAAAGTGATTGCAACGGTCAATATGAAAGGTGGGGTAGGAAAAACCACCTTAACTGTCAATATTGCCACCTGCTTGGCTAAAATCCATCGCAAAAAGGTTTTAGTTGTAGATTTAGATACCCAAATTAGCGCCACACTCAGCATGATTTCACCCGCCGAGTTTGCTAAGTGCCGTAAAGAAAACCGCACATTGCGAAATCTGGTCAGTCAAGCAATCGCGCGTTATGGAGTACAGGTTAATGATCCAGAAGAAAAAGTCTACCAAATCAAAGATCTCGTAATTCCCCATGTTTGCAAAGTGCAAGGTCTCGATCTATTAGTTGGTGATATTGATCTATACGATGAATTTCTAGTTTCCGAAATGCTCTATAACCGATCGCTGCTGTACGACGAGAAACAAACCTTTCAGCAGACTTGGAGCAGGTTCGAGCAGACCTTAATCAAAGGTATTCTTGCTCCAGCCCTTAAAACGTATGATTTCATTATTCTCGATTGCGCCCCTGGGTATAACTTGATCACTCGGAGCAGCATTGTGGCAAGCGATTATTACCTAATGCCAGCAAGACCTGAGCCACTATCGGTAGTAGGTATTCAGTTATTAGAAAGACGCATTGAGAGATTGCGTGAAGTATATAGAGAAGATAACTCGATTAATATTCAACTCTTAGGAATCGTGTTTAGTATGTCGGCAGGCTTTACCCTAAGCAGATATTACCAAAAAGTGATGGATCGAGTAGCTGCGGATTTTAGCAGTGCCAAGATTTTTAAAACGAAGATTCCCAATGATGTAAACATCGCTAAAGCTGTAGATAATTTCATCCCTGCTTCCTTAGCTAACCCCAATTCAGGCGGCGCAAAAGCTTTTGCTGAGGTCACAGTCGAGCTTTTGAAAAAGCTAGAAGTCTCCCTCGGCAAGAAAGAACAAACCTCAAGACTAAGTTTAGTTGATTTAGAATAAAAGGCAATGGCACAAGAAATATCAATTTGGGTTCCAGTAATTTCTTCACTATGTGGTGGATTCTTAAGTTTATTAGGAGCTTTTGGAAATTCTTTGCTTAACCAGAGAAAAACAGAAAGATTGTCCAAAGAAGATAGAGAGAGAAAAAATCTAGAAGAAATCTATGTCATATTACATGAAATAAGAAAAGATTATTACAATTTAACTTTAAATCAAGTTTCCAATAAGATTTTTAATAACGTTGAAATCAAATCAATTGAATCACACGAATTAAATAAAATACCACCTCTAATTAAGCTAGATATGCTTATTAACCTTTATTTTCCCAGCTTAAAAGATGTTCACAGTAAACTAGTAATTACAAAGAATATTTTCGGGGAAGAACTTGGAGTGGTTATGTTAAACAGCTATACAAGTAAGTCTCTTGAGGATAAGCAACAACAATTTTCAAAGTTTTGGAATTTAATGAATAAACTAGAAGAAAACATAAAGGAAATCCAAGATAATATTGTAAAAATTATTAAGCCATAGAATTACAATAGGGCACTGGTTCCGCACTATGAGAAAAAGCTCTGAAGCCCTTTTTATGTCTAGGTTTCGACGATTTGACCTTAAAATGGCTAAAACCCTTGTCAAGAAAGGATTTTAGCCGAACAATCTCATAGCGCGGAACCAGTGCCTACAATAGCAAATAAACCAAATTAAGGCATTGTGATTCTTTACTTGAGTCACTAGTTTACTAAGGAGGATAAAATGGATGCAATGACAACCCAGCAAGCAAGTCATGACTTAGATGGTTTAATTGATCGCGTTATAGCAGACGTGCAACCAACAATTCTTTGTAATGATAAGGGTAAAAAAGCTGTTCTAATTTCGCTAGATGAATTTTCAGCTTGGCAAGAAACATTATATTTACTATCCAATCCAGTTAATGCCAAACATCTGCTCGATTCGATTCAATCAGCAAAAACAGGTAAAGTTTTTGAGAGAGATTTAATTGAAGAATGAAACTTACATTTACAGAAGCTGCTTGGGATGACTATTTGTGGTTTCAGGATACTGACAAGAAAATCTTAAAAAGAATCAATATCTTGATTAAAGATATTCAAAGGAATCCTTTTGATGGGATAGGGAAGCCTGAACCATTAAAAGCTAATCTGTCGGGCTATTGGTCACGCAGAATAACCACTGAACATCGCATAGTTTATGAGGTCTTAGAGGAGAGCATTTTGATAGTCGCTTGTCGGTTTCATTATCAAGATTAATGGAGCTAAATGGGTACGCTAATATGAAAAATCTGCTTTTTAATTTAGGTTTAGCGACACTCTTCACCCATGAGCTAGATGCTGTAACCCAATCTGAGTGGCATTTGCTTTATATGGGGTATAGTCAGGATACGTGTAAAACAGTGCCACGAAGCCCTGAAATCCTCACTGTGATTGCTTTCAGCTATCAAACTTTTAAGGGTGAAGAAGATTGATAAGATGTCCCACAAAAAGGGCAGAAACGATGCTTCAGGGAAGTAATCGGCTCCTGACAGCCAACACAGCGATGACGTAACTCCATCCCGCAGAGAAAACAACACTTCGCTCTTAAATCCAGCCACATCGACTCAGGAGCCATTCCTACAGTCCAGCAACTCGGACAAAACTTGAGCGCAGATGGGAAATCCACGGCAACACCTCTGCCAACCGATTCGAGATACTCTTTCGGAACATTAAGAGCATAAGCCAACCCACTACAAGTTTTGTGATTGAGTTTAAGCGTTCTCCCTCGTTCGATTTTACCCAAGCTTTGCAAATGAATACCTGCAAGCTCGACCACATCAGCTTGACTCAAACCTCTGTGTAGTCTAAGCCGTCGAAGATATTGACCGAGTGATTCATCAGCATTAGGTGCAAGTAAAGAATCAAGAAGCTGCATATAAGTCTAGATTAAAGTATCAATAAAGAAATATACTTTTAAAATAATCTTATCCTTGATTTTAGACTGATGGAGGTAGTATATGTCGCTGACTTTAGCAACAGTTACTACTCAATTTTTAGAGCGTCCTGGACTGAGTATCGCCACCCAAAAGTCTTACGAACTGACACTGATTCCGCTACTACAAAAGTATGGACGATATCCAATTGAGATTCTGGGTCGTGCAGCAATAGAAGAGTATCTCAACGGCTTGACCCATCTAGCCTATACAACTCACCACCGACATCAATCCATCGTTCAAGCCCTCCTAAACTTTGCTGTCGAACAAGGATATATCAGAGTCAATCCAATTGCTCATTTACGACGACGTAAGCCAGATTTTAGTAAAGGCGAACATACCTCAGATCGTGTCATCCGTTATCTGAGTACCACCCAACTCCAACAAATGTATGAGGCGATTACACCCGATTGTCGCCTGAATGCTGTAGTACGACTTTTACACCGCAGTGGAGCAAGAATTGCCGAACTCTTAGCTTTAAATCTAGAAGATCTAGATCTGCAAGGGCAAAGGTTTCAGGTCGTTGGGAAAGGCAATAAGACCCGCTGGTGCTTCTACAGTGAGGATGCAGCCCTATTGCTAGAGAAATACCTCAAATACTACCGACACCAAGGGCATCCAGCTCTGTGGACAGCTCAACACCGACTCAGTAAGACAGTGGTTCGATTGAGTTATCCAAATATTCATCAGCGATGGCGAGACTTGATAGATCCTTTCCCCTTAATAGCAGGTATTCGCCTTCACGATCTGCGGCATACTTTTGCGACAGAACGAGTCGGATTAATCGGGATTGAAGAACTACGAGCATTGATGGGACACCAAAATATTCAGACCACTTTGCGATACCAAAAAGTTACTTCTGAGCGGGCTGAACTTGCTGCTCAAACAGCTTTAAACAAGTTACTAAAATTGGATGATGAATTTCGAGTGTTCTGAGAATTGTCAAGCACCTTATCAATCTACAAGTGGTTTAAACTAGGAGTATAATTAATACTCTCAACTAGGAAAATGAGCCTAACGCTAATTACCGTTTGTGTTACCGAAAATCGGCGGTAATCGCCTAATTTAATGACCGCAATCGAACGCACCGCCTATCCTCGTTTTAAATCTCTCCCGAATCTCAAAGAATTAGTCGAACTCTATACCCCAACTGAATCCGAGCTAGCTTTTGCTCGTGTCCAAACCGCCAGTAAAGAAGGTCGATTTCGCTTGTTGATATCTCTGAAAGCTTTTCAACGACTAGGGTACTTTCCAGATGGGGCATCAATTCCAACCGCACTCATTGAGCATTTACGGAAACTATTGAATCTAAACAGTTCAGTTGATGCCATTGCCCCCCTGCGATCGCAACGTCGATATGAAACAGCGATTCGGACTTTTCTGAAAGTTAAAATCTTTGATGCTGGCGCACGTCAACATATCGCTATTGCTATCGCAACGGCGGCGACAACGATGGATCGTAACGCCGATTTAATTAATGTGGCGATTGAGGAATTGGTCAAAGAAAGCTATGAGTTACCAGCGTTTAGTACCTTAGATCGACTAGCTGGCAATGTACGGTCGATTACCAATCACAGATTATTTCAACAGGTGGCATCAAAGTTAACTCCTGCGGAGCAGACTTTTTTAGACGAGCTACTCTTGTCTCAACCCGTCGAAGGTCAGGTCACCCTCAATTTACTCAAATCTCCGCCCAAGAGTGTTAGACTTTCCCACATCATTCAGTTGCAATCTAAATTTGACAAGTTGATGTCTTTTGGCAATGCCCAACGGTTGTTAGCGGGGATTGCTAAGAGTAAGATTCAATCTTTTGCTGCTCAAGCTAAAGCGCTGGACATTTCGGATTTTCGAGATATCAAAACTAATAAACGAAACGCTTTACTGGTGTGTTTGCTCTATCGGGCGCAAGTTAAAACCAGAGATTATTTGGTCGATCTGTTTCTCAAGCGGATGCGGAAAATTCACTACCTTGCCCGCCAACGGTTGGTGGAACTCAGAGAACAACATCTCAAGCAAACTGAAGTGATGCTAGGGGTGTTAGCGGAGATTTTAGAGGTATCTGTCGATCATCCTGACGAACAAACATTCGGAAATCAAGTGCAAGCCCTACTACAGTCTCATGGTGGTTCCGCCGAGCTACTCGAACGCTGTCAGGCAATTACGACTTACAACAGCGATAATTATTTACCATTAATTCGGCATTTTTTCAGTCGTTATCGTCCGTTGCTATTTGAATTGGTCAGATCTTTGGAGCTTCAATCGACCTCTCAAGATCAATCGTTACCTGTAGCTTTGGCGTTTGTGTTGAAGCAAGAACAGCGGCGCAGTAAATATTTACCCAGCGACGATCTCGATTTGAGTTTCATCAGTGAGCGGTGGAGACGATTGGTGGTGGAACAGCGTGGGGAAGAGCAAGTACTGTCGAGAGTTCATCTGGAAGTGTGCATCTTCACCTATTTAGCGGCTGAGTTGAAGACAGGAGATATCTCTGTCGCTGGTTCCGAGCAATACGCCGACTTTCGCGAACAGTTACTTTCATGGGAAGAATGTGAACACGACTTGGCAAGTTATGGAATGCAAAGCGGTTTACCAGTAACCGCTGAGTCCTTTGTGGCTGCTTTAAAACAGCAATTAACAGAGGTGGCACAGACAGTTGACCAGATCTGTCAAGATGGCAGTCAGATTACCATTAACGAAGTTGGAGCACCCGTCCTTAAACGTTTGGTAGCAGAAGTGAAACCGTCTGGTGCCGATGAACTCGAAGCTAAGATTTGGGAACGTTTGCCAGAGCGGAGCGTATTGGATATCCTGTGCAATGTGGAACATTGGCTCAACTGGACGCGGCATTTTGGATTAGCTTCAGGCTCTGAGGCTAAAATAGACCAACCCACTGAGCGATATATTCTGGCTGTGTTTGGTTATGGGTGTAACCTTGGTCCCTATCAAACAGCACGTCATACACGCGGACTGATTAACGGACAGATGTTGTCGCGTATCAATCGACTACATATTCAAACCAGCCAAATCGAAGCAGCAATACGGGAGTTGATTAATGCTTACAATTTACTCCCGTTGCCCAAGTGTTGGGGAACGGGGAAACGCGCCGCCGCTGATGGAAGCAAGTTTCAGATCCATGAAAACAGTTTGATGTCAGAGTACCATATCCGCTATGGCGGTTATGGTGGGATTGCTTACCATCATGTCTCAGATACTTACATTGCGCTGTTCACCCACTTTATTACCTGTGGAGTATGGGAGGCAGTGTATATCTTGGATGGGTTACTGAAGAACAGTTCCGATATTCAACCAGATACCTTACATGCAGATACTCAAGGTCAATCATTGACTGTCTTTGCTTTGTCCTATCTATTGGGAATCAAGCTGATGCCTCGGATTCGCAATTGGCAGGATTATAAGTTCTTTCGTCCCAGTCCAGAGGCTGTGTATAAATACATCGATCCGTTATTTACGGATGTGGTGGATTGGAAGTTGATTCAGACTCATTGGCAGGATTTAATTCGTGTAACTTTGTCCATTCAGGCGGGTAAGTTGATGCCTTCAACGATCTTGCGAAGATTAGGGGGTAATAGTCGCAAGAATCGCCTGTACCAGACTTTTCAAGCCTTGGGACAGGTAGTTAGAACGTTGTTTTTGCTGCAATATATTTCCGACCGCGCTTTACGTCAGGAGATTACAGCTTGCACCAATATTGTCGAAGGCTATCACAATTTTCTGGACTGGTTATTTTTTGGTAAGCAGGGGGTACTTACAGACCACGATCCTGAAGAACAAGAGAAGCGGCTCAAGTATCTCGACTTAGTTGCCAGTGCGGTGATTTTTCAGAATACTGTGGATATTTCTGCTGCGGTACGGAGTTTGGTTGATGAGGGTCATAAGGTTGACCGCGTGTTACTCTCTACTTTGAGTCCTTATCTGACTAGACATTTAAAGCGTTATGGCGACTATGTTGTCGATCTGACGACTATTCCCGAACCTTTGGATCTGGCAGTTAGCTTGCCAATTGAGATCGTTCAAGAGCCTTCTCAGTAAATGCTTCAGCGTTTCGTGGCACTGTTTTACACGTATCCTGATTACATGCCTATATATTGAACAGTTTGCCAGAGCAAATAGCTGCAACTTCTTTTATTGCTATCCATGTCCCATTCTTCGCAATCATTTTTTGGTTAGGCTTTAACGAAAACACTAGGGTTAAAGAATGGTCAAGAATTGTATTTGCGATATTTTTGATTGTTCATGCTGGATTGCACAAGAGGCTAGAAAATCATCCGCTATATACCTTTAACTCGCCATTGTCTCAAGGATTAATTTTTGGAGCTGGATTATTTGGGCTTCTGTTCTTAATAGTTACCTATATATCGAATAACCACAATCCTGATTATGATAATCGACCTCAAATGTGACACGCCAAAAATTATGCAAATAAATACAAAAGGCGATCGCCTTTTATCTACTACTCTATCAACCAAGACTTGTCGTCACTGCGAAGGTAAAGGCTATATATCAATCCGTGATTGCTCTGGCGAAATTCAACGCGAAGAAAATTGCGCATTTTGCAATGGCTCAGGCAAAATCGAAATAGAGATTTGAATTTAAAATCAATCAAGTGTATACAAAGTAAAGATTTTGACATTAAGCATAAAATACACTTGCCTAGTTTTTGTGACTATGCAAACATCTATTTAGAATAAATTCTAAATTTTAGATGAGATGTTCTCATGAAACGTTCTTTGTTAATGACTGCTATGGCGATCGCGCTATTTAGTTGTGAATCTCAACCCACTGCTATACCGACTGCTCCTGTAACTAATGCTACGCCTAAGCCCATAGTGGTTCAAGAACAAGCGATCGCAAAAGTATCACTGGTTGAAGAAAAGCCTGTGTCAGTATTATCAAAGACAGACACCAAAGAAACTGATGCTAAAGTTGGCATGGGTTTACATGTAGCTGATACAGTGCGTACCCAAGGAAAGGGGAAAACTCAAATTGAATTCGATAATGGAATAGGATTTCGGATTGGTGGTAACTCGAGTGTACAGATTAAACCCAACAATCGACTTAATCTTACAGAGGGCAAGATGATCACTTGGGTGAAACCTGGCTTAAAAGTTCCAACTGAAATATCTACAGCCTATGCCACGGCCGCAATTCGTGGGACAACAGCCTTTGTCGAAATTCCTAAAGACATCAACAAGGGTATTAGGTTTTTCTCTTGGGAAGGAACGGTGGTGGTTAAGTTAGCCAATCAATCAAATGAAATTATTTTATTGACAGGTGAAGAAATAATTGTTAAACCTAACTCTACAACACCTCCAGTTGTGCGTCGTTTGACTCTCAATGAGTGGAAAGAAATTTCTAAAACCAGTGAATTATTGCGAAGCTTTGATGCGCCACTACCCACTCAAACAGTTATTGACAATCTCCTCCCAGGACAAGCGAGTCTCACTCAAACTCCTCCAGCCAAATAATACAAGCTAATTGAAGATATAAAAAACAAAGAAAGAGTTGCTCCGCAACTCTTTCTTTGTTTTTTATATCTTAGCTTCATCACTTATTGATTTTAAATGAGGCAATAAAGCGATCGGCATCAGCATTTGAGAACTTGTCTGAAGGAGCTACTACAACTACTTGATAAAGACGAATATTGTCTGCAATACAAATTCGCCCTTTCGCTGATGCATCAGTTGATTGAATCTTGCCACTACCCTCAAAATCTATGCATGGAGTTTCGCCAAGCTTAAACTCTTTAGAAGATTTGATTTCACCTTTAATGCTACCAGTAACAAAACCTTTGACAGCTTGAGTTACCCTTATTGGGATCTCAGAATCAGTGAATTTTGCGGGATAGTCATTATATCCAACCATATAGGCTGAGGTATTAGACTCAGACAGCACCATATTTATCTTGACTTCACCAACATCAGTTTTCTGTTCTTGAGATAGCTCTTGTGGTTTATTTGGCATTTGTACGCTGAATTTCCCTGTACCTGAACTGTAATCTTGCCAACCTGTTGCTGCTGGTTCAGATTTAGAATCTGTCTTGAGTTCTCCATCTTTAGCTTTATCAGATGAATTACTTGGAGATGCTGACTTGCTTGAGCTTGCGGGTTCGCTTTTAGATGGGGTACAGGCACTTACAGTAAATAAAATTAAACTAACTACAAAAGAAAGATATTTTTTCATATTCACTTAATGGTTTGTTTTTGGTTAGAGCTTGGGGTACATCCTTACAGAAGGTTACGCTAATGCTTAAAGGCATAATTGGCAATAGTTTCAGAAAATAAATTCATCTTTACAAGCGATTGCTGATGTGTTTTACACGTAGGCATGATTCAACCTCAAAATAAACTAACCAAAATAAGCTTACGAATTTAAGGTATGCCGCCTAGCTTACGATAATGGATATTTACGCAAGCTTAGAGCTTTTATGTAAATTCGTAAGCTAACTACTATTTATAGTTAGATTTGGAGCCTAAAATCGCTACAGAATAACTAGTGATTGAGATTTAGCTTTAGTGGATTTTAGATTCATGTTTGAATAGTTCTAGAGGAAAATAGAAAAAGCTTAAGGCAAAGGTATATGGCAATGGGTCTGTATGAGTCAGATTTTTATCGTTGGACACTAGAGCAGTCTGAAAAATTACGAGCATGTGAAGTTGATGGGCTTGACTCAAAAAATCTAGCTAAAGAGATTGAATCTTTGGGGAGACAAGAAAGTAGAGAGTTAAGGACTCACTTTAATGTTTTGCTTGGTCATTTGCTAAAGTGGCATTTACTGCCAAAAGAGCATAGTAAAATTTGGCAAGTGACAATTGACAGCGAACGTCGAGAGGTTCACTGGATCTTGAGGGATAGCCCTAGCCTCAAAAATAAGCTTAGAGAAATAATTAAAGATAGTTATGAGGCGGCTTTGTATATAGTGGTGCTTGAAACTCCTCTGGATGCTAAAAGTTTGCCTCAAGAATGTCCTTATACGATTGAACAAATTTTGGATTTAAATTTTCCCGAAGATATTGCTAAAGAGTTTGACTAAAGTAAATGTTATTCAGCCAATGTTGTGAAAGTGATGTGGTTGGCTTTTGATTGTAATTGCGATCGCTCTGTAAACTTAAATTTTCCTGATAGCAATAAAGATAAAAGTTGCCGTGCTTTGCACGGCAACTTCTATCTTTATTGCTATAGAGTAGATAAATCGTCTTAATCTATTGGTAAACCTAGCTAGAACTAATTTTATGTCGTCAAATAGTTCAACTACGCTATCTATGCAAACGGCGATCGCAAATGGAGCTTTACGACGAGTGCATCACATTGCTCTGAATGTGCGGGACATGCAGGTTTCTTGTAATTTTTATGGCAACATTTTGGGACTGCATCAACTTGTTGGTGATGAGGTTCCTAGTACTTTAGTTAATCTAGTAGCAGCAGGCAAAGTTGCGAATTTTAGAACTCCCGATGGCACTGTTCTCGATTTGTTTTGGGAACCTGAACTTACGCCACCCGATCTTGATCCGCAGCAGCAATTTACTCGTGCTAATCATCTAGCCTTTGATATTGCTCCAGAACTTTTTGAGCAAGCGGTGGCGGTATTGCGATCGCATCAAGTCCAAATTGAGGGTGAACCTGTTACTCGTCCTACTGGTAGAGGCATTTATTTTTATGACCCCGATGGATTTCTGATTGAAATACGCTGCGATCCTAGTTGACACAAAAGTTACGACATTGAAAAAACTAATGCTCGCGAAGTGGACAGCATCAGCTTTAGATTTAAGTTAGTTTTGCATCAATAAATTTTTGCCAAGTCTCGTTGGGCTGCCAAATTTTATGTAAATCCGCGATCGCTTGTTCGCGATCGCAATTGAGATGCAAGCGACGATACAGATAGACAAAGGCAGAAACGCGCATATTCTTAGCACAATGGACAAAGATTTTTTGCCGTTGGCGTTGTTCCATTGCTTGTAGAAATTCGTCTAAATCCGCCATCGTTGGAGTTTCCCAATTTACAGGAATGGCAATATATTCCATTCCGAAAGATTGAACTAGTTGTGCTTCATTAGCGATCGCTCCGTCAGAAGTAGGTAAAGCCAAATTAATTACTGTTTCATAACCAGCATCAGCAATTGATCGAAATTGCTTGGCTGTTGGCTGTCCTGCTGTGGCTAGTTTGTCTGAAATTTGCAGAAAGTTAATAATTTCTGCTAGGCGATCGCTATTTTGGTTCATAAATAACTTAGTTCCCATTTCTGTCTTGGCTGAGAAAAATAGATACAGAATCAAAAATGTGATTCCCCCCAAAAGTTGAATCCAACGATTATCCATAGTTTTTTAAGGTATTTGATTTGACAATTGAATTGATTGGTATTTATTGAGTCTCAAAGCAAGAAATATAGTCCACTTACAGGTCTAATAGCGTGTCTCATTATCTTGAGATTGAACAAAAAAGTCGTGATCGCAATTAGCTTGAAACTGACAATGTCAAAGTGGCGTAACTTCATAAGTCAAAAGTATAGTAAAGTTCGCTAAGATAAATAGGAATCAATTGCAAGTAGTTACAGTTAATGGATCGGCAACGCAGAAAAATATTAGAGTTGGGTCTTGGGGGGATGGGATTAATAGGCGGCGCGATCGCTTGTAGTCCAATTATCTCAAATCGCAATAGCGAACAGGATAAATCTTCAAGCAATCCGCCAAAAAAAATTGTGATTCCGCCGATGAAACTTACTGAAGCATCGCAGGAAAGAATCAAAGTAAGTGGACTTGACCCGATCGCTACCCTACGAGAATTTGATTATGGAAAAGTTACCCAAGAAAATGGTCGCACAGTACGAGAGTTTCAGCTAACGGCGCAAAGTAAGACCGTAAAATTGGATGCGGCGACTGACTTTATTACTTGGAATGTAAACGATCGCGTGCCTGGCCCAACCCTCAGAGCAACAGAAGGCGATCGGGTGCGAATTGCTTTTGCTAATAGAGGAGGGCATTCTCATTCATTGCACTTTCATGGCGAACATCCTTCGGAAATGGATGGAGTTAAACCAATTCGTAATGGTGCTGCGACTATCTATGAGTTTGATGCGATGCCCTATGGAGTTCATCTCTATCACTGTCATATCGAACCAGTGGCACGGCATATCGGTAAAGGTCTGTACGGCATGTTCATCATCGATCCGCCTACGCCTCGACCACCTGCGGATGAGATTGTTTTAATCATGGCTGGCTATGACACGAATGGAGATGGGCGTAATGAGATGTATGCCTTTAATGGGCTTCCCCACTTTTATATGCAGCAACCGATCGCAGTCCAGCAAAATCAGTTATTGAGGTTGTATGTCCTTAATATGATTGAGTATGACCCAGTAGCTACCTTTCATGTCCATGCCAATATGTTTCAGGTTTATCGTACTGGGCGCAGCATGTCTCCAAGCGAGGAGAGTGATGTGATCACAATGGGGACTGCCGAGCGACATATTCTGGAGTTGACGTATCGATTTACGGGTAAATACATGTTTCATCCGCACCAAGATACGATCGCTGATGCTGGCTGTATGGGGCTATTTGAGGTGGTTACTAGTTAAAGATACTCAAATTTTTTATTAACTGAAACACTTATTGATAATTATTTGCAATTTTTATGTTCTAATATTTGTAGATCACTTATTGCAAATTAATAGCATTACCTAGTTTTTTAATTACCCTTTTTCACCATTAGCTATCTTCATGTCTTATCTCTTTTCTCTCGTTAAAAAATTATTTCAAACTGTAATTAAAACCAAAGCGTTTTTAGTTCTGTTTTTACTCTCACTAGTAGGCGCGATCGCAATCTCGGCATGTACTAATGAGCCTAAGATCTCAAC
>NZ_BBJB01000050.1 GCF_016584665.1 Pseudanabaena sp. lw0831 | reverse complement strand
CGTTCTATTTCAAGTTGCGGAAGGTAGCGCCGATCCAGATTTATCCTCAGAAAAGCTCGATTGGTTTGTGTTGTGTGATAACTATTGGAAACCAATGAGTCAGGCTGAAGTGGTTTTAGATACAACCAATCAACTGCTCACCAGTGGTACGATTCAGTTTGTCATTTCCGCAGAAGCGACAACTCAAAATACAATTTTGCCAAGTGGCTTAATCTGGATTAAAGCAGCCATCAAAAACAATGTAAATTCTGTCTGTCAGCTTATTGATGTTGTCGCCAATGCTGTGGAAGTTAAGTTTGTGGATAATAACAACGATCGCAATCACCTACTGACAGCTTTAGAACCAAACAAAATTACCAAACTCCAAAATGGACTATCGGCAATCAAGACGGTCAAGCAGCCCTATGCATCCTTTGGCGGTCGCGCCGTAGAAACTGATAGCACCTTCTATCCTCGTGTTTCGGAGCGACTGCGCCACAAAAATCGTTGCCTCACACGTTGGGATTATGAACGGATTATTTTAGAAGCTTTCCCCAAAGTCCATCAAGTAAAGTGTATCCCCCATGCCAAAGAGAATGCATGGCTGGCTCCAGGTCATGTACTGATTGTGGTCATTCCCGATCTCAAAAACAAAAATATGGCAAATCCCCTCGAACCTAAAGTTGATGCTGATACAATTAGCAGTATTACCGACTATGTAAATAAGCGATCGGGGATGCAGGTCAGCATTAAGATTAAAAATCCCACCTATCAAAAGGTTAGAGTTGATTTTAAAGTCAAATTCCATCTTGGCAACGAATTTAATTACCACAAGACCAAATTAGATCGCGCCATTATCGAGTTTCTATCTCCTTGGGCTTATCAAAGCGATCGCAATTTATCCTTCGGCGGCAAAATCTATAAATCGGTACTGCTAGATTTTGTCGAAGAGTTGCCATATGTCGATTATGTAACCGATTTTAAAATGTATAGTCCGATCGCAAATACGACTAACTATAATGATATTAATGAGGTGCAGCCCTTCACACCCGATGCCATTCTCGTTTCAGATAGCGCCCATACAATTGCGATCGCACCCTAATATTCCCATCATCTCGCACTCCAATCAATTCTATCTAGGTAAGTGGCTATGCCTTCTCAAATAACTATTCCAAAGAAGAATAATCAAGCATTGCCAATGGATCGCGAGCAGCTTTATGCGATCGGATTGAAACATATCCAGACATTATCTAGCCAAATTTGGACGGATTACAACGTCCATGATCCAGGTGTCACCACCCTTGAGTTGTTATGTTACGCTCTGACCGATTTAAGCTATCGCGCCTCATTGCCGATCGCAGATTTGTTAGCCAGTAAGTCTGACAATGCCAACGAGATGAAGAATCAATTCTTCACAGCAAGGCAGATCTTACCCAATCGTCCATTGACAATTTTGGATTATCGAAAATTATTAATTGATATTCCAAGCGTGAAGAATGCTTGGGTGCAGTCTGATTCCCAAGCTTACTATGCAGATATTGTTAATTCTTTCAATCCAGATCTAGAAGACATCCTCGAACCATCTCGACTCGGTTGCGCCACCTTGTTTACCGATGACATCATCGATTTACGATCATTGGCTACCAAACTAAATCAATCGCCCGATCGCAAATCACAGTACATAAATGGCAGGTTGACAGCTAAAACAAAAGAAGTTATGCCTGTTTACCTAAATGCACCAGACGAGATATCTTTAGATAGCTCACTAAGAACTTTATTGGTATGGGATTTGAATCGAATAATTCAAAATATTACCGTCCAGAATGGAGCAAATCGGAGCGTTTCGTTGTACGAGTCACAACATTTTGCTGATGTTAGATTATCCGAGCAAACTCTTGGATTACTTGCACTAAACATAGGCGAAACTCAGATTGAGAGACTAAATCGAATGCTTTTGGAAGATGCATATCCAGAGATATCGAAAAATCAATGGCTACGCGACAGATTTACTCGCCAAAGTCTCAAAAAAATCGATCTTGCTGGACTATATGAAGTAAAGATTGAGTATGAGGAAGACATTACCACTGATGCAGCTAAGTTGAATGTGATACAAGCTGTGCGCCAAAAATTGCTGGCTAATCGCAATCTCTGCGAAGATTTTGTACGTTTTGATCAAGTTGAAACCCAGCTTTTTCAACTCTGTGCGGAATTAGAGTTAGCGCCCGATGCGAATGTGACTAAGATAAATGCTGCTATTCTGTCGCAAGTGCAGCAATATCTATCGCCATCAGTCAAATTTTATACACTCAGTGAAATGTTGACTCGTTATCCTGTCGATCATATTTTTGATGGTCCCGCGCTCGATCATGGTTTTATTAATGACGATGAACTAGAAACGGCCGACTTGCTGACAGAAATCCGTCTATCAGACATCATCAGTATCATCATGGATATTACAGGAGTACAAGCGGTTCGTGATATTGTTATTAATCCCGAAGGCAGTAGAGTTCCTTTAGTGAATAAATGGGTAATTCCCGTTGAGAATGGTAAACAGCCCAAATTGTCAAAAGCATCACGCTTGGTCTTTTACAAGCGAAATATGCCTGTGGTCGCAGGTGTAGCTACGGCTCCACCTGTCAAAGACAACTCTCCAACTGAAATAAATGATTTGGAAATTCCTTTAGGAACATACCGAGAGTTAGCTGATTATTATTCTTTTCAGAATCATTTTCCCGTGATTTATGGCGTGAGTGAAATTGGCTTGAGCAGTGATGCTGACGAAAAACGTCAAGCATTAGCTTATCAATTAAAAGCCTATCTGCTGTTCTTCGATCAGATCATGGCAAATTATTTAGCTCAACTTAGTAAAGTAAAAGAACTATTTTCAATAAATCCTAGCAATCTGCAAACATACTTATATCATGTTGTTAACTCATTTACCGAGTACAACAAAATCTACTCGACAACCGATGCGATCGCAACTTTGCAAGATCATGATCGCGATCGCGAAATAGCGACAGGTTGCGATCGCCGCAACCGTTTTCTCGATCATTTAATCGCTCGATTTGCCGAACGGTTTCATGATTTTGCGAACACGATGTATTCGGTATTTGGCGAGAGTCCTGAGAACATGATTCGCTATAAGTGCGAATTTCTAGAGGGTTATCCAGCCATCAGCCAAGAGCGATCTCTAGCCTACAACTACAGGCTCACCCAAGATCAAGATTTGTGGGATACCGATAATGTCTCTGGCTTAGAAAAGCGATTAGCCAAGCTATTAGGAATTCGCAATCATCAACGTCGGAACCTAAGTGATAGCAGTGAAGGGATGTATCTAATTGAGAACATTCTGCTGCGACCAGAGCAAAATACCGATCCATTTCTTCCGATTTGTCCCGCGCCAGACTGTAACGATTGTGCGGAAGTAGACCCTTATTCCTACCGTATTCATGTGATTTTACCAGCTTATAGCGATCGCTTCCGAAACATTAACTTCAGGCGATTTGTCGAGGAGGTAATTAGAGAAGAAACTCCAGCCCATATTTTGCCTAAAGTTTGCTGGATCAGCCAAGAGAACATGACTGAACTAGACAAGCTATATCGAGATTGGATTTATCTCAAAGCAGGTGTGGAAACGACAGATCGAGAGAAGAAACTGAAAGACTTTATCAACAAACTGTTTAAGCTGAAGAACGTTTATGAACCGCAGAAATTAAGCGAATGTGACAGTGAAGAATCTCAGCCTAAATTTATCCTTGGGCGCACGGCTTTAGGAACAGAGCCGACAATTAAGACGGAGTAGGTATATTTTTGGGGATCGCGAATAATCATAACCAATCATTTAACTTGATTTAAAAGAAAAAAAACATGACAACTTCATTCAGAACCCTCCAAGACCTCACGACAGGTTACAGCATTTTTGAAAAAGATCAGGTGCTAACGGAAACCCAACTCAATAGCATAACCAACTATCTCAACGACCAAAATCGCCTTGCCTCGATCTATTTAGTGGGTGTAGGAGTTATTTCAGGCTTGCGTGTTTCGCTGTCAAACCTTGAAGCGATCGCAGCCACCAAAGTTACAGTCACAAAAGGAATCGGAATCACTACTGATGGCGACTTGCTCTATTACAGCAATGACGTAGTATGCGATCGCTACATCGAGTATGACAAGTCTTATCCAAAGTATGCTCCATTTTATCTGAGAAGTGAAGGTGGCGAGGAGGAAATGATTTCGGTGTACGAATTAATTCCCGAAGGCGTAACTGATTCTCGAAGCACTACTTCCTTGAGTGAATTTAGCAGCCAAACCAGCAAAGATCTGAATAATATGGTGGCAGTTTTGCTGATGGAAAGCTATGTGAACGACCCCGATCTCTGCACGGGGACTGATTGTGACAATTTAGGTCAAGATTGTGTCAATACGCCTAGATTATTGCTAGTAGAAAAAGATGCGATCAATTTATTGCTGAAACCTGCGATCGCAACGCCCGATCAAGCTTTTAGAAATCTCAAGGAAGTTGTTTCTGAGCGCCCTTTGATCGGTTCATCGATTAGTTCTGTCAATGCGTTGGTCAATGTTTATCAAAACGTTTGCTCAAATATTTATAACAACTTAGTTGATGAGCTTTCCAAAATTTATCCGAACTGTGCGTTTTTTCTCACCGATGTGTTTTCAGCCAATCCCAGTGAAAGATGGGTAGAGCAGCTCAAAAAAGTCCTGAATGATTTTACCACTAACAATTTGGGATTTCAGTATTATTACGATTTCCTTAAAGATGTCGTCGAGACTTACAACCAATTTCGCGATTTGCTGTTTGGCGATAATACTTGGTGTTGCCCTGATATCAACTGGTTCCCAAAACATCTGCTTCTAGGAAATTTAGTGCTAGATCCGGCTTTCAATCTCGATGAGAATCGCACCGCTTTTTACCCCTCACCTGCGATCGCGCAAACTACCGAATCTCTAAACCATGCTAAATTTCTAATCCGCAAACTCGACACGCTGATTGAAACCTTTCAGGTTCCTGCGATCTCTGCTGCTACTGATTCAATTCGGATCACACCCAGCTTGTTTGAAGATCAGCCTTTAGAAGAACGGGCGATCCCTTATTACTATCAGGTCAATCGCGAACAAGCCAATCCCATTCATAAAAGATGGAACTATCAGCTTAGTCAGCGTCGCATGGATAATCGCAATTACTCATACAACGCACCTAGCTACGGAGCGCAGGGTGCGGCTCTTAATCCCCTTGCCGCCCAAATCGGTAAATTCTCTTTCTTCCGCATTGAAGGACACCTAGGGCAAAATGTGGAAAATGTTCTTGCGAAAATCGAAAGCGAGATCCAGTCTAAAAATCTGCCCTTTACTGTGCGTGCAATCTTGCTAGGGAAAAGCCCTAAGCAGCTAATAAAGCCTGATATTCGTTATTCAGACTTGCATCGTATTCACTATCTGTTGCGGCAAGATGCCCACCATCAACTAGAAGAAGTATCTCAGTTTAGTAGAGCATTCAAGAAGATAGTCGATGACAATGTAATAGGGGAAAGTAATGCTCAGAGCTTTAAAGAGCTTTCTGCCCAAAGCAATCAAACTGTTACTGGAAATGCAGAAGCGGTTGGCAAAAAATTAAATCTTAGCTATAGAGATTATAAAAGCGATCAATCATGGAAGCCTAATTTTCTTGCCACGATTACAGCAGCCAGCGAATTCAAATTGAATGTTAGTCCTGTCCTCAAGACAGAATTCACAACTCCTTTCGATTCATTGATTAGCAATACCCGCTTTTTATGGCTTGATTGGCTCGATGAAATCATCAAAAAGAAGGATGAGACAGAAGATGAAAAGCTTCTATTTGCTAACTTTGCCTCGCAAAATTCCAGCATTGAGCATTTTGCTGGGGTGTCACGAGGCGGAACCTTTGTGCTGATCTATGACGATAATAACACTGTAGTAGCCGACTTTATGCTGCCCTATTATCATGAAGATAAAGTCGAAGAAGCTCCCATAGAAAAGGCTCTAACTAAACCAGAAATTAGACCTGATACCATCATCAATCAAGGCATTAGAGTCTTACCTTCATTGGATAGACGCTTATTCGACTTTCGGGGAGTTCTTGAACCAGAATTAATTAAGAAGTTCGATTTACAACAAAAATATTTTGATGTCTATAAAGGATTTATCGATACAAGTACAGGTATCTATACTGCGATTGGCAATATCAAGCCACATAAGTTTACAGATCCTATACTAGATGTGCAGGTTCGTGAGGCTGGAATCGAACAAGAAAAAGTTGGACTACTGAAGCAACGAGCAACCCAGCAGCCATCTGACAAAGTCGCAGGAGCCCGCGCCATTCAATCGGAAATAGAGTTAGCACAATCGCTTGTAGCGATCACCGACTACATTGCGACATCAAATATTAATGTTGCAGCAGGAAGTGAGGGAAGCAATGCAATGCAAGTAGTTTCCGAAATTTCTGTGACAATAACTCAAGGGAATGCCTTAGAAACTTTACGCGGAGGACTGAACGCTGTGGCTAACAATAATCAGAACAATGCCACACTTGTCCAAATTATTAAAAGCATATTGAGTCCGCGGAGATAAAAAGTATTATGCCAAACCTTTCCCATCGAATTCGCAGATTACACTGTTTAGTTTCGACAAGAAGCCAGATAGATGCTTTTGCGATGCGGAAAAATTTGCGCGATCGCTGGCAAGATACTCTAATACCCGTCTTTGAAAGTACCTTTGATGAAATTGCTGGTAGCGATCGCATTATCCACATACCCAAGTTAGAACTCCATATAAAAGTCAACTCCGAGCAAGAACTTTTAGATATATTACCTGAATTAATCCAACAGCAACTCCAAGAACAATTGCGATCGCTAGATTTGACAACAATTCCTTTAACAACAATCTCTCAGTCTGGAGAAGTTTTGCGAGAAACAACAGCCCAACAAAACCAATTCGAGATCTTAATGCATTACTTGCAGACAGGTTCATTGCCTTGGCAAGCATCCTCTGCTTCAGCATCGGAAATCGCGGTTGACTTAAAAGAAACTTGCAGCAATCAGCGATCGCAACTTATAAATTACTTATCCAATCGAGCAGAGACAGCCGCTTTTTATTTTCGGTTGCTGCAACTACTGACGCGATCGCAAGCCCTCGCGATTATAGACCCACTTTTAGATAGACTTTCGACAGAGTGGAAAATCACAATTATTGAAGTGATGGGATTTGTGAGTGAGTCAACCCAAATCCAACTGAATCATCCAAGGCGATCGCAACTAGTCGCCGCCATTTTGTCGAGAGTTTCTTCAGAACAGATACCGAGTAATGGATTCAGCATGAGCCTAGATAGGATATTAACTCAAGCAGGAATCGATCGTCAAGTTTTAGTTGACGCATTGCCATCGGTTACAGCAACCTTGTTTCAAACCCAAACAAACTTTGATCGTCCACGCCCCGATCCCAATTTGTCAGCCGTCGAGAATCCAGAAATCAATTTTTTAAATGACGAAGCATTGCGATCGCGACTTAGCAACGAATTTAATCACCCTGAATTGAATCTAGATTCTACAAATTTATTGGAGGAGGAGGATCTTGACAATCAGGATCGCAAATTTGAGACTGACTTCTCTGATGAGGCAGTAAATCCTGTCGTGGATTTTACTGAGCAGAATGATAGATTTTCTCTTTTTGTTAACTATGCAGGACTAGTTTTGATTCATCCATTTATTAGCCCATTGTTTGAGGCAACGGGTATTAAAAAAACTAATAGCCATGCGATCGCCGATACTCAAATGCCACGCGCCGCCGCCCTACTCCACTTTTTGGCAAGAGGACAGGAGGAAATCTATGAATATGAATTAGGCTTAATCAAAATCTTGTTAGGATTAGAACCAGAAACACCGCTCTTAGTGGGAGTAGGCGTGTTGCAAGAATGCGATCGCGAAGAAGCCGAAACAGTATTACAATCCACTATAAATTATTGGTCTGTTTTAGGAAATACATCGACTGATGGAATCCGCTCCTCATTTCTGCAACGTTCAGGGTTGTTGCGTAGGACAGAGGATAGCTGGAGCCTCAACGTAGAGCATCAATCATTCGATATGTTACTCGAACATCTGCCTTGGACTATCAGTATCGTCAAACTATCATGGATGAAATATCCCCTCTACACCGAATGGCAGACATTTTAAGCGAAAATGCCGCAGATCTGGAGCGCGAACTGAGTTGGTTCGCGGAGGTTCTGGCTGCTCGGCTGAATTTGTACTTCCATTCAGATAAAGTAGACGAAAATATGGTCTCGTCTATTTTTGATATTCCGCCTCCCGATCTCAGCCATAGCCATTCCTATTATGCCCAATTGATTCGACAGCACGAGTTTTCCAGTGATGAACGCTTAACGCTCTTGCTAGCAATGATTCCCCATATCCGCCCTCAATTACTGGATGTACTCTGGACTAAAAATGAAGCGATCGATCGCGGTTTCACCGAATTTGGCGGATTACAAGGCACGACCCACGGTGGCTTCATCCCTACTGGCGAAACCGTTGCTTTTCTACTAGCTAGCGACGATCTATCCACGCGATTCAAGCTCATGCGCCTATTTGAAGGAAGCCATGCTTTCGCCCGTTACAATATCCTCTATCTCACTTCGGTTAATGCTGGCGAGCCTCTGCTCAGTGGCGCATTGACTCTATCACGAGAGTATCTATACCGATTAAGCACTGGTATCGAACGCAAACCAAACTTCAATAGTGAATTTCCTGCTCGATTGATTGAGACTAAACTCGATTGGGATGATCTAGTGCTACCTTTTGCGACTTTAGAGCAGCTAAATGAAATTAAACATTGGATCGCCCATGGGCATACCTTGCTTCAAGACTGGGGAATGCATTACAAACTGCAACCAGGATTCACTAGTCTGTTCTATGGCGCTCCAGGGACTGGGAAAACCTTTTCAGTTTGTTTGCTAGGCAAACACTGCGGCTGCGATGTATACAAGATCGACCTGAGTATGATTGTCTCCAAATACATTGGCGAAACCGAGAAGAACTTAGCAAAAATCTTTGATATGGCCGAACATAAAAGATGGATTCTTTTTTTTGATGAAGCCGATGCCTTGTTTGGCAAGCGCACCAAAGTTGACGACTCTCACGATCGCTATGCCAATCAGGAAATCAGTTTTTTACTCCAGCGCATTGAAGAATTTAATGGGGTTACAATCCTAGCTTCTAATCTAAAGACAAACATTGATGATGCCTTTATTCGACGATTTCATTCAGTTGTATATTTCCCAATTCCTAAAGCACCTGAACGTCTCCGCATCTGGGAAAAAGCATTTTCTGCTAAAGCCGTATTGGAGGAGAAAATCGATCTGAGCAGAATCGCAGAAAAATACGATCTTTCTGGTGGTATTATCATGAATGTGGTGCGATACTCCTCGCTAAAAGCCTTGAGCCGAAACGAAAATATAATTTTAATTGAAGATATCGAAGAAGGAATTCGCCGAGAATTCCTCAAAGAAGGAAGAGCCATATAACGATCGCAAGCAACTAAACCGCATCACGTTAGGAGACACCTACCTTGGAAGCAGTCAAAAACAAGACCGTGAATCGCGCTGCGATCGTGCAGAAACCAGCCGCCTCAGTCAAGCAGGTGCAACGGCAGGTGGTGACTAACAGAAGTTCGGTGCAGGTGCAAACATCGACTAAGGTTTCTTCGCCGAATGATGCTGCGGAAAAAGAAGCTGATACTACATCCAAAAAGATTATGCGGATGGCGATGCCTGAAAGCTCGATCGCCTATGTGAAGACTGATAGTGGCGGGCTATTTCGGCAGGTAAAACAGGAAGAAAAGGAAAAGAAAGTTCAGACTAAGTTGCGATCGCCCTACATTATGCGCTTTGCCAATTCGGGTATTTTCACGCAGCGTAAACCAGAAGAAGCGATTCATCGCAAAGCAGCAGGAGAAAATACGATTGCCCCAAGCGTCTCCGCCGATATTCAAAACAGTATGTCGAGTGGGTCGCCATTGCCTATGGGAGTGCGGCGGTTTATGGAGCCACGCTTTCGGGCTGATTTTAGCAAGGTAAAGATTCATACAGGCGATAAAGCCGCCAAACTGAATAAACAGGTAAATGCCCAAGCATTTGCGATGGGTAATCACGTATTTTTTGGCAAGAATAAATTCCAACCTGATAGCCATGAAGGCAAAGAACTGATTGCCCACGAGTTGACGCACACGATCCAGCAGGGAGAGGTGGTACAGCGTAGTGAAGATATTGCGATCGCTCAACAGTCGCCGCCTCAAATTCAAAGACTGGGACTCAGCGATGCGCTCGACTATTTCGCCGATAAAGCCAACTTAATCCCTGGTTTTCGGATGTTTACGATTGTGTTGGGTGTGAATCCGATCAATATGAATTCCGTTGATCGCAGTGCCGCGAATATTATGCGGGCGATCGTTGAATTCATCCCTGGTGGCGGATTTATCACTCAAGCCCTAGACAATCATGGCGTGTTTGAAAAAGTCGGTAACTGGGTCGAGCAGCAGATCAAAACCCTTGGTATGGTTGGCAGTGCGATCAAGCAAGCAGTTACCCAGTTTCTTGATTCCCTTGGTTGGAGGGACATTTTCGACCTTGGTGGAGTCTGGAACCGTGCTAAGAGCATCTTTACCGATCCGATTAACCGCATTATCAGTTTTGCCAAAGGACTAATCACTGGCATTCTCAAGTTCGTCAAGGACGCAATTTTGAAGCCCCTTGCTGCTCTTGCTCAAAATACACGCGGCTATGACCTGCTCAAAGCGATCCTCGGCGAAGATCCTGTCACGGGCGAAGCAGTACCGCGTAATGCTGACACCTTAATCGGCGGGTTCATGAAGCTGATCGGGCAGGAAGAAGTTTGGGAAAACATCAAAAAAGGTAAGGCAATTGAACGTGCTTGGGCTTGGTTCCAAGGTGCATTGGCAGGCTTAATGGGACTGGTGCGTGCTGTACCAGCCAAGATTATTAGTACGATTACTTCTCTGTCAATTCAGGACATCGTGACGGTTGCGGGTGCGTTCACTAAAATTGTCAGCGCCTTTGCGAATATTGCCATCGACTTTATCAGTTGGGGTATCAAGCAGGTGATTAGCCTCCTAGAAATCCTATTCTCGGTCGTAGCACCAGGAGTCATGCCTTACATCAAGAAAGCCCAAGCTGCTTTCATGACGATCATCAAAAATCCGATCGCATTTGTCGGCAATTTGGTAAAAGCTGGCAAACAGGGATTCCAGATGTTTGCCAGCAATATTCTCGAACATTTGAAAGCCGCTTTGATCAAGTGGATCACAGGGCCATTGGGCGAAGCTGGTGTCTATATTCCCCAATCTTTTAGCTTGATCGAAATTGTCAAATTGGTACTCTCAGTACTAGGACTAACTTGGCAAAATATCCGCAGCAAACTAGTGAAAATCATCCCCGAACCTGTGTTGGTCGGTCTAGAAAAAACTGCTGGTATTTTGGTCACATTAGTCAAAGATGGTCCCGCCGCCGCATGGGAACAAATCAAATCGGAATTGAGCGAGTTAAAAGATCAAATGATCGCTCAGGTTACGCAAATGATCTCGACTGAGGTGGTAAAAGCGGCGATCACGAAGTTGGTGAGTATGCTGAACCCTGCGGGTGCTGTCATCCAAGCAATCATTGCAACTTACAACACTGTCACCTTCTTTATCGAAAAAATCAACCAAATCGCCGCCGTGGTCGCCGCCTTTATCGATTCGATTTCGGCGATCGCTAATGGTCAAGTGGGCAATGCGGCGAAAAAAGTTGAAACGACAATGGCAAATACGCTAACGATTGTCATTGCGTTTTTGGCTAAGTTCGCAGGCTTAGGCAATATCCCCGACAAGGTAGTTGGAATTGTCAAGAAAATCCGCGCCCCAATCGATAAAGGTCTAGACAAGATCGTAGCGTGGCTGGGCAAAATGCTGGAGAAGGCAAAGCAACTATTCAGCAAGAAGGATAAGGATGGAAAGCCAGATGAGCGTACAGAAGCTCAAAAAGCAGAAGATCTGAAAAAAGCTGTTGCAGAAGCAAAAGCATTAGAGAAAAAACAAAAGAAACCATCTTCCCTAAATAAGGCTCTTGACAAGATAAAATCCCTATATAGACTTACGGATTTAAGTGTTAAGTCAGGAGAAAAGGGATTAGATGTACATGCGGCTATTAATCCAGAAATAACCTTCCAGATTGATCCAGATGTAGATGATGAATTAGCCAAAAAGATAGGTATAAAAGCAGCTCCCAAGATTAATGCATTACCTGGAAGTACCAAGGTTAATGATGTTAAGAATGCTCTTAATCAAGCCCTTGAAGAGGCCTGTTCAGAGTTAAAAATCGATAAGAGAGGGAAGAATCTTGTCTATGAAGGAGGAGCTACCGGAGCAGGTATGCCTATTGAAGAAGTATATGTGTTCAATAGCGGAGAAAAGACGAAAATAGGAGCGATTTGGAACTCAAGTCAACTTTATGAATCAGTTTCTAATCCTGTGGGTGGACTTGCCACAACATTCAAAAACCGTGTAACCAAGGAACTCTTTGTTCATGATGCGAAGCGACAATATGTACAACGATACATTATTAGAAACTTATCTGATGATGATTTGAAGAATATGAGAGCAAAACCAGAGGACGTGGGACCAAGTAGAGGACCCATTCAACCAACAGGACCTAAGCAGACCCGACCCATATTAGAGCATGTTATGGGTGCAAAGCCCTCTCCTTATATATCTGCAACCAAAACACCTAGAGGTCAAATTACTAATGAAAAGGGTGAAAGTTTTGAATCCGGTGGACAGGCAAAAATTGATTTGTGTTGGATCAAGTCAAACAATATTTTTGATTTAAGTACTAGGGTTGGACAAGATGAGTGGGGTCTTAGTAGTCCAACAAGTCCGAAAGCAGAGCAGGCACTCAAAGATGTTATCCGTACTCAAGAAGTCCTTATCAAGGGCACAATTCCAAAACAGGCATTAATAAAAATTAAATGAATGATTTTACATCTTATTACTGGACATCTAACGCACTGCCAGATGAGTCATCCATCGAAGCATTCCAACAACTTATTTCTGAGGAGAGCAATAATGCCCAAAAGATCCAAGCTTTCCTTATTTTACTAAAAAACAATAATCCAGTGGCACAAGGTATCGCTTTTGATTATTTCTTTTATTTTGAGTCATTAAGCAGGTATGGATTCAATAATCTTTTTAGTCCTTATTTATATGAGCTGTTGGTTAAAGCTCGTGAACAATTAAATAATCCACCTATAGTAAGCATCGCACCTAATGGGACGATAGTCAGGGGAGCAAATCATGCTAGTGCATTGGGGATTCTAGCTCATCTTGGAGAGGAAGAAGATATTGATCTCATCACCAATATCCTGGAATCCTCGCATGATCCTTACGTAGTTTTCGCGTGTTGTCTGGCTGCTCAACGACTACTGGGACTAACAAAGAAAAACTATCCCAAAATTATTTCCAGCCTCACTCAAATAATCTATGAGAAACAGTGGTCGGAAAATGTTCGAATTATGAGTGTAAGAGCTTTTGCTAATTATGAAATCCCTGAGATAGAGGATATTTTAGTTTCTATTAGTAGAACGCAAACTTTACCAATTTCTGCCTATGCAGCAGTCATTTTAGGGCATCTAAATTTTGAGCGATATCGTAATTTCTTGCAAGAGCTTTCAGCTAATTGGACTCAAGACATTCAATATCCTGCTTCAGAAGTTCTTGATATGTTGGAGATAGATGCTAATCAGCAACACCTGTAGATTAGGTTAAGCAAATCAATATTTTTGAGAAAATCGATTGATTGGATAGGAGCGAAACCCAACACCATGTCCTCTTTCTCTTCCATTTATTGGGTTTCCTTGCGTCAACTCAACCTACGAACCCACATTCCGCTCTTATTTTACTGAAAAAAATATTCAGAAAGGAAATGCTTATACCCTACATTCAGCAGGTAATCTGGGCAAAAAATATTTACCACGAAAGAATGAGGATTTCAAAGAGCCTATTCTCAATAGTAAAATTTTTATTGACTATAATTAGTAATTAGAAAATCTCACTATGAGTCTCAAAAAAATGAGAAAGCCCCAAAATGCTCTATTTATAAGGTTTTCTCTAATAAATGTTAATTCTCAAAAAACACCTGCTGAATGTAAGTTATACAGTAAGTGTTTTGAGTCTTAATCTCAAAAAGTCACTATTTTAATATTGTCAATAAGGACACACTAATAGAATTTATTATCATTAACTTCTTTTGAAATCGCTTAAACCCTGATTGTCTCGTTGTAAATATTTTTAGGCTTCCATTACGAGCGGAATGTGGGCTACGAATATTGGAGATGTTTAGCGCGATCGCAGGTTTGGGAAAATGAAAGGGCGATCGTTTTGGCAAGGAGTGCGATCGCTTCTTCTCGATACTAGCGATCGCAGATTGCGAAAACTGAAAACTGCGATCATCTGTAAAAAAGGAAATGCGATCACCTCAATCTCGAAAGAAATTCATAATTTTGGCAAGAAGGGCGATCACTTCTTCTCGATATTAGCGATCGCTGATTGCGAAAACTGGAAAATGCGATCGTCTGTAAAACAGGAAATGAGATCGCTCAGTCTTCATCATTTTCTGCAAATAGAGCCTCCAGATCGCGATAGCCACCCACTACCCGCATCACCTCAATTCCCTCTGGAACTAAACGATAAAAGATCAATCCTCTAATGGCACACTCCGCAAGCCGAGATACAATTCATCTCGCCCTCGTCCTATTTTGGGGAACTTGACCAGCAGTTTAAATTTTGCGTTTATCTTCTCCAGAAAAGACTCTGCCGTCTCAAAACTTACATTCTCAGCAAGATAATCCATAATATTCTCGATATCTCGACTTGCTGTTCGCGTGATTCTACAAAAATTGCTCATCGATCACTCTGAACGCGGCGTTGTTGTAATTTCTCTTGCAGTCCAGTTATTACCGCCTCCGCATCTAATAATTCGCCTCGCTCAGCCTCCTCAACCCCAACCATAATTTCACGGCGCAACTCTTCAAATCGCCCTTGATAAAGGCGTTCTCGTTGCTCTAATAGCTTAATACCCGCCAAGAATACCTCGTCAACAGAAGCATACTTGCCTCTAGCAACCTGACTTTGGATAAACTGCTCTAGTTCTGGGGGCAATGTAATTGGCATTCTACAATCACCTTCGGATTAACGTGTCCCTATTTTAGTACCGAGATCGCCGCACAAATTAATCAGCATCGTATCACCTCGATCTCTAAAAAAACACGATCGCCCTAACCTCAAATCCAATTCATAATTTTGGCAAGGAGCGCGATCGCAGTTTCTCGATATTAGCGATCGCAGATTAAAAAAGCTGAAAAATGCGATCGCTTAGTCTTCATCATTTTCTACAAATAGCATCGCTCTGAACGCGGCGCTGTTGTAATTTCTCTTGCAGTCCAGTTATTACCGCCTCCGCATCTAATAATTCGCCTCGCTCAGCCTCCTCAACCCCAACCATAATTTCACGGCGCAACTCTTCAAATCGCCCTTGATAAAGGCGTTCTCGTTGCTCTAATAGCTTAATACCCGCCAAGAATACCTCGTCAACAGAAGCATACTTGCCTCTAGCAACCTGACTTTGGATAAACTGCTCTAGTTCTGGTGGCAATGTAATTGGCATTCTACAATCACCTTCGGATTAAAGTATTTATATTTTAGCAGTGCGATCGCAGATTGCGATCGCACCAAACTCAGTTCTTTACTCTACACGATAGCCAAGATCAGACAATTGAAACCGAGACGAGCGCCATTTGGGTTGGACTTTGACAAACATTTCCAAATGCACAGAACCCATAATCATCTTCTGCATTTGTAATCTTGCCTGCGTGCCAATCTCCTTCAGCATTTGCCCCTTCTTGCCAATCAAAATCCCCTTTTGCGAATCTCGTTCCACATGAATTGTCGCCATTACCCTTGTGATTTTAGGTTGCTCGTCTACCTGATCGATACTAATCGCAACAGAATGCGGAATCTCTTCGCGCGTAAGCAAGAGAATTTGTTCGCGAATTAGCTCGCCCATAATGAAGCGCTCAGGCTGATCGGTAACTAAGTCTGGCGGATAGTAATAGGGACCAAGAGGTAAGCGATCGCACATCATCGCTTGCAAAGCCTCTAATCCCTCACCCGTGATTGACGAAAACTTAGCGACTTGCCAACCATGCTCTGAGGCGAAACTCTCATAACCAGTAAAAGTATCACCCGAATCGTCACCAAGAATATCAATTTTATTGATGCCCAAAATCGTAGGAACTTTGCTCTGTAAGATAGTCTCAGCAACAAAGCGATCACCCGTTCCCATGCGATCGCTACCATCAACTAGCAAAACAGTCATATCAACGGAAGAGATTGCCCCGATCGCATTTCTGACAATCGTTTGTCCGAGTAAATGATGAGGTTTATGAATCCCAGGGGTATCCACAAGGACGATTTGCGCTTCTGGCAATGTTAATATTCCCCGTAAACGATTGCGTGTAGTTTGGGCAACGGGCGAAGTTATCGCAATTTTTTGACCAATGAGGGCATTGAGCAAAGTGGACTTACCAACATTTGGTCGTCCTACTAATGCTACAAAACCCGATTTAAACCCTTCGCCCGACTCTGGAATCATGATTATTTGCGATCGTTGTATTGAACTATTTTAAGTGATGATGGTAGCTATAGGGTTTTGCAAGTTTTGCACCCAAAAGAGTAATGGCGGCGCGAAGCGCCGCCATTACTCTTTTGGGTTTTGATTTGTCCTAGCTATCTCTTGCATTGCTATAGTAAAATTGTGATGAGACAGCAGCCTAAAATCACCTATTGCAACATCAAAATATTAGAGTTTCCTATGATACATCTAAGGAACTACAATTCAGACGATTGGGATGCGATCGCAGCTATTCATGATCGAGCCAGATTAGATGAACAGAGATTGTTACAACATGCGATTAATCGATGTGGAAAAACCTTGAGTACCCATGTCCTCAGTGGAAATGATGTTGCTTTAAATCTCCATCTAAGCGAGGGATTCAAGATTATAAAGACTAAGACAAGAAAACTTAATGGAAATGAGTCTTTCTAAGCAAATGGACATATTCTTGAACTTGATAAGCGATCGCTAACGACTTGAAGAGTATTAACATTAATAGGAGCGAATCTTATGAACCGATGGCTTGCCTTGATTTTGATATTTATCCCCATGCCTGTAGCCGCAGCAGAGCAACAAAAAACTGTTCCTGTCCAGTTTCAAGGTGAATGGAACTCCAATCTAAAGCAGTGCGGTACTAACCTTAACGATTCCCGCCTAATGATTAGCGTCGATCGCATTCAGTTTTATGAGAGTAATGGCCCGATAAAGGCTGTAGTTACTCAAGGTAAGTTTGAACTTGCACTGATCTCTGAATTATTTGGTGAGGGTGGAACTTGGCTTTCCTTCAGACAATACCGTCTTTCTGCCGATCGCGGCAAGCTAACCGACGTAACTAACGACGAATCAAAATTCGTGCGATATCGCTGTCCCAAGTTCTCAAAGTAAAGCTTGAGTAAGTTGAAAGTTTTTTGTTGCCGATGGTTCGATTTGCAGTTGGAGAACAGGATGAAAATATTGAAGGTCAAGCAGCGATGTAAATTATCTTTATCAAATCCAAATTAATGAAGAACATAAATTTTTCTATACTCATGGCATCTATATTTGTGCTTTGGATGCCAGCGATCGCAGGGGCATTTGCATCTGAAGCATCATGTCCAATTACCAAAAGCGTTTACCGTGATGGAGATGGGACAGGTTTTGAATTGGTTTTTTGGGAGCCACCCGTAGGAACTCCATTCCATGGAACCGCTATAATTAATCATCCTCAACATAAGCAAATTTATCGATTTATTGTTTCTCAATCCAGCGGTTATGGTTCTATTTGGTTAACGAATCAGGACAAAGATACTATTAATCTAAAGAATGACCGTAGCTTTGGAATTACATTTTTTGATCGGAATTTCAAATCTGCCACGCCGCTTTGGCTAGGCAAAGAAACAGATTCACCTAAGTATGCCATTGTCGCTGATTTAGGTAGTCATGATTACTATAGGAGAAGAGGCAGCACTTTACCCTTGCTGGGAGATGTCATATGGATTCACGATCGCTGCCAATAGGCTTGGGTTACGCACATAGCTGACACCGAACCAAACAAGACTGGCGACAGCTGACGCAATTCGTCAAGTTTTTGAAACAATGTAGAGAACCCCCGAAATGCTATAAATACTGATGAGACTTGAATGTTGAGATTAAAATGAGTGATAGTTCAGTAGAAGTGAGCCAAGACAATCATAAGTGGCAGTTCTGGATCGATCGCGGGGGCACATTTACCGATATTGTCGCGCAGAATCCTGATGGTCAGATTGTCTTGCATAAGTTGCTTTCTGAAAATCCCGATCGCTATATTGATGCGCCGATTCAAGGGATTCGTGATATTCTTGGGCTTGCGCAGTCTGAGCCGATCCCTGTAGCTGAAATTGCGGCAATCAAGATGGGAACAACTGTGGCGACTAACGCCCTTTTAGAACGAAAAGGCGATCGCACAGTTTTATTAATTACGAAAGGATTTCGGGATGCTTTACGGATTGGTTATCAGAACCGCCCGAATATTTTTGCGCGACATATTATTTTGCCTGAGATGCTTTATGAGCAGGTGATTGGGGTTGAGGAACGTTATAGTGCTCATGGAGAGGTTCTCATTGCGTTAGATGAGGAATTGGCTTTAAGAGAATTACAAAAAATTTATGATTTGGGGATTAGGGCTTGCGCGATCGCATTAATGCATAGTTATCGATATCCAGACCATGAGCGGCGCTTGGCTGAACTAGCAAAACAAGTTGGATTTACGCAAGTTTCCGTATCTCACGAAATTAGTTCCTTAATTAAGTTTATAAGTCGCGGTGATACTACCGTAGTCGATGCATATCTATCGCCAATTCTCAGACGCTATGTAGATCGAGTTAGTGCTGAACTTGGTAATCTCGACAATAATTCCACAAAACTAATGTTTATGCAGTCTAACGGTGGACTAATCGAAGCAAACTCTTTTCAAGGTAAAAACAGCATTCTCTCTGGCCCCGCAGGTGGGATTGTTGGTGCAGTTCAAACCAGTTTAAAAGCAGGTTTTGATAAAATTATTAGCTTTGATATGGGCGGAACTTCTACGGATGTCGCACATTACGCAGGCAGCTATGAGCGATCGCTATCTACAGAAGTTGCTGGGGTGAGACTTAGCACGCCAATGATGGCGATTCATACGGTAGCGGCAGGTGGTGGCTCGTTATTATTTTTTGATGGTGCAAGATATCGTGTTGGCCCCGAATCAGCAGGAGCTTTCCCTGGTCCCGCTTGTTATCACAATGGCGGTGCGTTGGCGGTGACTGATTGTAATGTGATGTTAGGGAAACTACAGCCCGATTTCTTCCCGAAAGTATTTGGGAAGGATGGAGATTTACCGCTTGAGCGAGAAATAGTAATTCAAAAGTTTACAGAGTTAGCGCAATCCATTGGTCAAGCCACAGGTCAACAAGTTTTACCCGAAGTCGTCGCTCAAGGTTTCTTAGAGATTGCTGTCGAAAAAATGGCGATGGCGATCAAAAAAATATCAGTACAGCGTGGTTATGATGTGACCGAATATGTGTTGTGTTGCTTTGGTGGAGCGGGGGGGCAACATGCCTGTGCGATCGCAGATGTGTTGGGAATGACACAAGTTTTTATTCATCCTTATGCTGGTGTGCTATCAGCTTATGGGATTGGTTTGGCAGATGTTCGCACAATTCGCGATCGCTCGGTTGAGTTAGAGCTTAGTTTGGAGTTGCTTGCAGAATTAGAAATGGTTGCTCTAGAGCTGAGCGAAGATGCAAAAATAGAGGTTTTACATGGCGCTAGTGATGAAGGTTTGCAAATCGAAACAGCTTTGCGTTTGCGCTATGCAGGCACTGATTCGTCACTAACTATTGCGATCGCTAATCCTCTGAGTTTCTGTTCACAGGAGATCTTAGAGTTTTTGCAAACCAGTTTTGAATCTTTACATAAAGAGCGTTATGGCTTTGTGTTTTCAGATAAAGCGTTGATCGTTGAGGCGATTGCAGTAGAGATGATTATGAAAATGCCGAAGGCGTTTAAGGAAAAAGGAAAAAGGAAAAAGGAAAAAGTTGGGGAGGCTGTTGCGATCGCTTCTGCGCGGGTTTATATGGGTGGGCAGTGGCTGGAAACTCCTATATATAGGCGTGAGGATTTGCGGATAGGCAATCGTGTTATTGGGGCGGCGTTGATTATTGATGCGACGGGGACTAATGCGATCGAGCCAAATTGGGAAGCGGAATTGACGGAGGAGGATTGTTTGATATTGAAGCGATCTCCAGATAGATCCCCCCCAGCCCCCCTTGTAAAGGGGGGAGAAGAGGACGTTCAAGTCCCCCTTTATAAGGGGGATTTAGGGGGATCTCTATCTCGCGCAGAAAATAGATCCCCCCCAGCCCCCCTTGTAAAGGGGGGAGAAGAAGTTCAAGTCCCCCTTTACAAGGGGGATTTAGGGGGATCTCTCCCTGATCCTATTAAGCTGGAGATTTTTAATAATCTCTTCCAATCGATCGCAGAACAAATGGGATTTACGCTGCAAAATACTAGTGCTAGCGTTAATATTCGCGAGAGATTGGATTTTTCTTGCGCGATCTTTGATCGGGCGGGAGAACTAGTTGCCAATGCGCCGCATATTCCTGTGCATCTTGGCTCGATGGGTGAGAGTGTCAAAGCATTGATACGCGATCGCGGCGATCGCATATTTCTTGGTGATGTTTTTGCCACTAATAATCCTTATAACGGCGGCACACATTTGCCTGATATCACGGTAATTACGCCAGTTTTTATTGGAGATAGTGAAAAGCCTACTTTCTATGTCGCGTCACGGGGACATCATGCGGATATTGGGGGGATTACTCCTGGTTCGATGCCTTCAAATAGTACTAGTATTGAAGAAGAAGGAATCTTATTTGATAATTTTCAGCTCGTGGAAAATGGACGCTTTTGTGAAGCCGAAACTCTGGCTTTACTGACTTCTAGCCAATATCCAGCTCGTAATCCTGCTCAAAACATTGCTGACTTGCAAGCCCAAATCGCAGCGAATGCTTGTGGTGCAAAAGAACTTCAGCGTATGGTTGCCCATTATGGTGTTGCAACTGCTCAATCCTATATGGGACATGTGCGGGACAATGCCGAATTTGCCATTCGTAAAGCGATCGCAAGTTTAGGAAAGGAAAAAGGAAAAGGGAAAAAGGAAAAATATGAACAGAAGTTCGTTTATCCTATTGATAATGGTAGTCAGATTGTGGTGTCAGTTAGTTTGAATGTTGAAGAGCGAACCGCAAAGATTGACTTTACAGGTACTTCTGCGCAACTTCCGAATAATTTCAACGCGCCGCTTGCTGTTTGTAAGGCCGTTGTACTATATGTTTTTCGGACTCTTGTTGATGATGAGATTCCGCTTAATGCTGGTTGCCTTGTCCCTCTGGAAATAATTGTGCCTGAAGGTTCGATGCTTAATCCTATTTATCCTGCGGCTGTGGTGGCGGGAAATGTCGAGACTTCTCAGGCGATCGCAAATGCTCTATATGGAGCGCTTGGTGTGATGGCAGCTTCGCAAGGCACGATGAATAACTTTACTTTTGGTAGTGATCGCTATCAGTACTATGAAACGATATGCGGTGGATCTGGTGCGGGAATTGATTTTGACGGTACTGATGCGATCCAAACTCATATGACTAATTCGCGCTTGACCGATCCCGAAATTTTGGAATGGCGATTTCCAGTTCTTTTAGAAGAGTTTGCAATCAGAGCGAATAGCGGTGGCAATGGAAAGCATCAGGGTGGAAATGGCGTAACTCGTCGGATTAAGTTTCTCGAACCCATGACAGCAGCAATTTTGTCTGGTAGTCGAGTCATTCCTCCATTTGGCTTAAATGGTGGTGAATCAGCCGCAACTGGACATAATTATGTAATTAGGAATCATGGAGAAATTACTGATTTACCAAGTACTGCTACAGTTCAAATGGAAGCAGGTGATACCTTTATGATTGAAACTCCTGGTGGTGGTGGTTATGGATAATGTTCAACTGAACATATAATGAAGGTGATTCCTGCTTTTTGACTTGGAGCGATCGCCCATGCAAGCCAATCCCGTGCAGTATTTGCGCTTAGATCTGGAAATTTCAGTCCCCTATAGTGTCGTCCTTGAAGGGCTTGATGCTTGGTTTGAGTGGGGATTAATTTCTGAAATAGATTTTAAATGGCGTAATAATCGAAGTTCGGCAAATCGGCTGACGATTGTGGCATTTCAAAATGATCAGATTCTCCAAGGGCTAGACTTATTCTTGGAGCTTGGCTTAATTACTCAAAAGTCAGTAAAGCTGATTGGGGAAACTCGCTTTGTTTGCGAAATCAAAGCAACAGCGGCTGAGTCAGTACTTTCCAGATTGACCGCTAATAATTTTGAAGATTCAGAAACAACTTTGCGACCTGCGAATATTTCTGGCTCTAGATTGCCGCGATCGCGTGTTGTCGAAATACCCGTAAAAGTAAAAGCGCCGCAAGAGCCGAGCAAAGTCGCTCAAACTGTGCGATCGCTACTTTCTGAATTCAGCACGATGTGGCTGTTGTTTTTAGGTGTGTTTCTGGTTGTGGTTTCATCGGGTTTGCTAGCCGCTAGTCAATGGGATAACTTTTCGCCACAAATACAATATTTATTGCTGCTAGCCTATACCCTTGGCTTTTTTGGCGTGGGTTTCTGGACAAGCAAAAATGAGCGTCTGCGGATGACCACTCGTGCTTTGCAGTTAGTGACACTGCTCTTAGTACCAGCTAATTTCTGGGCTATGGATGGCTTAGGCTTATTGAAAAATCCTGCGGGAATCGGGCTTAGTGCGATCGCAGGTTGTTTACTTTCAGCGATCGCAATTTTTCTATTACAAACATCCTTTGTATTTCGAGAAGCTCAGATTTTATCTGAAGATTCGTTAACTAATAAACCGCGAAAACGTACAAAAAGGCAGCTTAGCCAAATCTCAATTTTGGCGATTTTGTTTCTAGGTTGGCTGCATCTCGGCTGGTTCTTATCATCATACTATCCATTAATCGCCGTCTATCTGGGCATCATTGCCATTGCCACCTCCACCTTTCTCAATCGCCGCCAAAGTTTAAATACTGCCGACAGTTCGACATTTCCATTGGCGCTGATTACGGGAGCTTACAGTACCGTATTACTCATTAGTCGAGCGCTCTTATTTGGGAATGTTTCCGTTTTTAAATTAGGCTTAGCTTTTGGAGTTTGCGGCTGGGTTTTAGTTCAAATTACTAACAAGTCCGAAAAGTTGCGATCGTCTTCTGAAGCATCAAGTTTAACCACAACCAATCCATCAGCAATTACATTTCAGTCTAATCTCGGTCAAATCCTCCTCGGATTAGGTTGGCTGGTATCGGTTTGGGACAAATATCCTTGGCAGACTTTTACGATTAGTTTATTGATTGCATGGATGCTGTGCGATCGCCTAATTAAACGCGAGGAATCAAGTGATTTAACTTATTTATTCTTTTGGGGTTTACAAATTCTCTGGCTAGGTCAAAGGCTTATTCCTGATGCTTGGAAAGGAGATTTCACGCAGCAATTATTAACTTGGTTTCAGACTCAATCTGAAATTAATTTATTTGGAATCTTACTATTTCCCTATTTAATTATTACTTTAGTTATTGCGGCTATTTATCGCGATCGCCAAAAATATCATTTAGCAAATACGGGTGAATTACTAGCTTTAGGATTTGGAGTTTTACTTACCATTCTTAGCGTTGGCTATCCGTCCACCATATTTGTTAACTTATCACTTTCCGCAGTAACCCTATTCATCGTCCAAGCAAGGCGTTCGCCTACAAGCAAAGACTTGCATAGTCTGGTTTATTTCGCACATATCGTTACTCTCAGTGCGATCATCTCAGGGCTTTACTTCTTCACTCGTTCCACAGACATCTTTGCATGGGCTGGATTTCTCTTAGTCACGATGTTAGTTGAATGGAGTGGAGTTTTGGTGATTGGGAAGCTAAGCCTACGCCCCAAAGGAGAAAACCTTCATCTACAAGCATGGCGCGATAGTGCATGGCATATCGGCGCAAGTTTAGCGGCGCTTAGCTATATCTTGCTGTGGAGTTCTTCTGTTGCAGGACGAAATCTTGTTGGTAGCAATTTAGTTAACAATAGCGAATTGTTAGTTAACTCAAGTTATTGGGGGATAGCTTGGCTATGCGTCCCAATCTCTCTCACTTTTTTAGGGACTTGGCGCGAATTTGCCGATCGCGATTTGGCGATTAAACTGAGCATTGCGGGACTAGCGATCGCCCAGTTTTTAACTTGGAATGGCGATGGCTCACGGGTAATTGGATTGGGTGTTGCTTTTGCGCTGATGCTGGTTAATACTCGCCGCAGTAAATCGCTGTTGACCACCTTTAATACAGTTGGCTATGGCTTATTGTTTATCGCCTCGCTCCTCTGGCAATTCAAATTTGGAGGTGGCTATATTGCTCAGTTAACCTTTGGCATTAATGGAGCAGTTGTCAGCGTATTACTGCTATATGTTCTTAATCATTGGCTCAAATACCGCCGCGATCGCCATGTTGCTAACCTCAATTTACCTTTAAATCAATCCTATTCCCAAGCCTTCGATATCTGGGCAGCGATTCTCTCCACGGCTTTATTGCTTCTGCAAACATCTCAAGCCGCGCTTGTTTTTGGCTTTAATCAAGACGATCAATTGTTTGTCAATCTTTTGCCCAGCACCGTTTTAGTCACTTTAGGGTTGATTTATCGCATTTGGCAAGATACAGGTAAATCACCTTTTTGGACTGAATGGGGAATCGCTTGGAGTGTTGAACTTCTCACGTCAGGCGCAGTTGTGATTAGCAATGGCTCAGCAATTGAGCTGGCGATCGCCAATATTGCGCTTGGATTCGTAACGCAGCTATGCGGCGATTGGTGGATGAAACGCACAGGCAAAGATGAATATCCTCGCAGTTGGGATATCATTCCATTAATTTATGGGGTGATGGGTTCGTTATTAAGGATCGGCAACTTTAGCAGTCTCACAGGTTTATTTTCACTGAGTACATCACTGATCGGCATCGGCATCGGACGCAGATCTTCTCAATCTAATCCTGTTTTCAAAGCTCTCACCTATCTCTCGATGGTCGTAGCCACATTCTCTGCTTACGAACTGCTTTTCTATCAAATGCTGTCTAGTCCTCAAGGTGGGAGCCTTGGCGATGGTTTAGTTGTTCTTGCGGTATTAGGTTGTGCGATCGCCTACGCCTACCAGCTATTCGCTAACTGGATCGCCCCATATTTACGACTCTCATATAGAGAGATTGGCATTTCCGCGCATTTACATTGGACTGCGAGCGCGATCTTTCTATTATTAGGAAGCTTCTTAAATCCTGCCACAACTAGCGGTGTCCTCGGCGGCGGTGTTGCGATCGCCTTAGCTGCCTATGCGATCGCGCAGGGCAAGAGATCCCTCCTAGCCCCGCTTGTAAAGGGGGGGATGGATTCAGGTTCCATTTATAAAGGGGATTTAGGGGGATCAGAACTCTGGATTTATATAGGGCTAACTACCGCGATTGGTGCGATCGCCTATTTCCTATATTTCGCTTTTCCTAATCCTTGGCTAATCAACAACTTTATTCAGCCCTACGCCGCCGCGATCGCCTGTATCTTTGGGACGATACTATATCAGCCACCTTGGGAAGAATGGGGCTGGGCAGAACAGCCTTGGCATCACTCAGCTTTCGCATTGCCGTTGATTTTTGCGTTTATAACTCAAAGTGCGATCGCGATTCCATGTCTAATCATCGTCGGAATTTTCTATGCTATCTATGCCAAAGTCCAAGACCAAATCCGCGCCACTTACATCACTGTTTTTCTCTGGGATTGGGCGATTTTCCAGAATGTATCCCAGAGTCTGAATGAATTCTCCAGCTTCAAATTTTTGATCAATATTTGTGTGATTGGCTTCACTGGACTATATTTTGCTCAAGTTGAACCAAATCTGCGATCGCCTAACACTAAAGCTCTACGCCATGCTTTTAGAAGCCTTTTAAGTGGTGGAATGGGGCTAATTGCCTTTATCTATTCCTTTACCAATCCCAGTATTGCTCTCTCAACTTGGGGCTTAAGCGCTGCCTTCATTGTTGCGGGGCTAGCATTCCGAGTCCGTGCCTATCTATTTATGGGAACGTTCACTTTTATTTTGCTAGTGATCTCCCAAGCCGTAACTTTGGTTACCCAATATTCTTTCTTGATGTGGGCGCTCGGCATCTTTGCAGGGATTGGGTTTATTTTGGTTGCTGCCAATTTTGAAGTGCGGCGCGATCGCATTCTGGCGCTATTTCGTAATGTTGCGATCGAGTTGGAAGCATGGGAGTAAACGCTTTGTTTTTTCTTGAAAGGTAGACGATTCGCGATCTCATAAATTACTTTTTTAGCCTAGCGATCGCTTCTTGTGCTTGTGTTACGAATGGCTGATAGTTAATTTGTTGACCAATTTGCAAACGTTCTTCTAGAGATTTAATTGCTTCTTCTGGTTGATTTTGCTTTTCCTGCATTTCAGCGATGATGCGTAAGTTTCTACCTTGACTGTAGCGATCTCCAATCGCGCGGTAAAGGTTTTGGGCTTGTTGAAGATATTCCAAAGCGCTTTTAGGATCTTCTTGTAGCTTGCCATATTCATGTAAGACATTCGCCTCTCCCAAACGATCGCCAATCTCGCGGTAAAACGCCAGTGCCGCTTCATACCTCTCTAATGCTTCTGTGCGACGGTCAAGAAATTGCAATACATCGCCGATCGCTTTTAAAGTGTTCGCCTCTCCCAAACGAGCGCCAATCTCGCGGTAAATTGCCATCGCCGCTTCATACCTCTCTAATGCTTCTGTGCGACGGGCAAGAAATTGCAATTCATCGCCGATCTCTAGTAATGTGTTCGCCTCACCCAACCGAGCGCCAATCTCGCGGTAAATTGCCATCGCCGCTTCATACCTCTCTAATGCTTCTGTGCGACGGGCAAGAAATTGCAATTCATCGCCGATCTCTAGTAATGTGTTCGCCTCACCCAACCGAGCGCCAATCTCGCGGTAAATTGCCATCGCCGCTTCATACCTCTCTAATGCTTCTGTGCGACGGGCAAGAAATCGCAAAACAATGCCGATCGCTTTTAATGTGTTCGCCTCTCCCAAACGATCGCCAATCTCGCGGTAAAACGCCATCGCCGCCTCATACCTCTCTAAGGCTTCGGTGCTTCGGTTGAGAAATTGCAATACATCGCCGATCGCTTGTAATGTGTTCGCCTCTCCCAAACGATCGCCGATCTCGCGGTAAAACGCCAGCGCCGCTTCATACCTCTCTAAGGCTTCGGTGCTTCGTTTGAGAAATTGCAATACATCGCCGATCGCTTTTAATGTGTTCGCCTCTCCCACACGAGAGCCAATCTCGAGGTAAATATTTAGGGCGCGATTATATTGCAAAAGTGCTTTTGGATATTCATCTTGATAATAAAAACACCTGCCCAACTCCTCCAGCGTTTCCGCCAGTTCCCCTTGCAATTCATAATGCTCTTGCAGCTCAATTGTCTTTTGGAAATAATCGATCGCCAGATCCTTCTCAAATCCCAAATTTGCGGAAACTCCCTCACTCAGTCGCGCCGCATACATCCTTGCCAACTGACCATACAGCGTGATCAAACTGCGATCCATCGCCCCAAACTTTGCAACCACCTGCGCTATCCGTTCCTCCAACTCAGGTATCGAATAGAGAAAGTCTTCCACATCCTCCCCAGTTCCCATTCCCATTCCCCGCACCACCGCCCCCGCAATCAGCGATCTGCGTAACGACTTAAACTCAAACACCCCATCACGCCAACTCCAAAAGTCAGGAGCCTTCCGCGCAATATCTCGATAAAGCTCCTGCGTCAGCCACAACACGATCGCAAAGGGAAACTCCCGCAAGCCTTCCCTAGTCCATTGCAAATAACCAAAAAACTTCTCTCGTTCTGTCTGTTGAGCAACGCGATCGTCATTTGATGAAGAATCAATCACAGGCAACCAAGTCCGCAACACCTCCGCGCCCAACACCGACACCACCGCGATCGGCTTTCCATGCAAAGCTGGCTCCCTTTGCACCAAATTTGCCAAAGCCATCCGCAAACTCGGCTCCTCCCGCGCCAACTTCACCCGATAAGCCCCAATCCCTCTTGGCAAATCCTTCTCATACCGTCCAATCAACTCATCTCGCAACACATCATCTTCACATATCGCCAACAACAACGACAAACGCGGCGCACTCGTCTCCAATGACACCATCAGCCGCGCCAAGTTCTTCTCATTCTGTTGTTGAACTACGACATCATCTTCCATAATTACTAGGCAATCAGTACATATTGTCTACATTTTAATTTTAGGGTGTATATTCCCCCCAGCCTCTCTTAAAAAGGCTAACGTTTACGCACAAGTCTCTCTGTCTTCGTTCGATTTATCTAAGCCCCCTAAATCCCCCAATTCTGGGGGACTTTGAAAGGATTTTATTTTCTTGTCCCCCCAGAATTGGGGGCTAGGGGGCGATTAATTGTTGACTTAGCTAGGTTTTATGACTTGTGTGTACACGGTAGCTTATTGTGTGCCGCACTCTGTAAGACTTTTTCCTTCAAATCACTTTGCGTAATTTCAACAAATCCACCACCAAAGGATGTAACCCATACCAAGTATCCGCATTGCGATATTCGATCACGCTCACATTATGCAGCAATGTCAAAAACTCCTTTTGCTTCGGATCAACAGGCTCCTTCTTCTCATAGGTAGTCTTCAAAATTTCATAATCCGCAGTGCCATAGGTAATCGCATAGTCATTGCGTAAATTATTCAGCGCCTCCTGCAAAATCTCAGCATCAATCTTAACCGTAAACCACCGATCTTCAGAAAGACTGCGTAACTTCACCAAGGCTAACCGACTGCATTCATTAGTCAATCGCACCAATTCCCGCAACACCCCACCACTTAATAGAATCAATTGATCCAAAGTTTCCACCTCGATCAAATTATCAATGTCGCGCTTTTGCAATACCTCTCGCAACACCTTCAGATTTGCCTCAATTGGTTCTGCACTTTTCTGATACAAACTCTTGCGATCGTACAACTTCAAAACGGGCATAAACACAATCCGATTCTCAGTTTCCGATTCGATGCTATAGCGTAACTCTCCATCCCGTAAGGTTGCGATCGGAATCGTGTATAAAACTGCAAATTCTGTTTGCAAAAGCGCCTTAATATTGTCCTTAAAAATATTCCGAACTGTACTCAGATCCAGCTTGTCAATATCATCAATAATTACGACAACCTCTAATTTACTCGCCAGTTTAATTTCCGTCGCAATCAAGTTAATCGTTTCTCGCAGCGAACGAAAATCTTTGCGAAATTCCGTCTCAAACTTATCGCGAATCGCTGCATCGGACTTAATCTTGCCTTGCAATACTTTCAGAAAATCAAAACCAGCACTCAACTCTGCCGAAGTATTTTCTTCTTCTATCTGTGTATGTTTATCAAACCAACGATAAAAAAGTTCTTTTTGTTTAGGGGCGATCGCAATTTTTTGTTCCTCAGCACGACGCATCATCTCGACTGCTATCAAAAACAAAATATTGATATGGTTAACGCTTGAGCGCTCTAAAGACTCTGCGATCGAAAAGAATACCGTAAAGAACCGCCCCTCAATCCGATTTTTTAGCTCAGCCAAGAGCGTAGATTTACCACAACCCGTATGTCCCGAAAAAATAAACTGATTACTGGTATTTGAGCAATCTTCGATCAGCTCTTCCAGTTGTGCCAACACATCCTCACCATACTCCACCCGATAGGCTGCCAATGATTCGCGATCGAGTAAGGGTGAAACCTGAAGTCTTTGACGGAGATCTCTCAGTTGTTCGCGGCGAGTAGGATTCATAAGCATTACATAGCGAGCGTATCAACAGCGATATTAGATAATCTTGAGGATTTTAGCACTAATGATTAGAGCTATATCTGTTTTAAACAAGCAGAAAGCTTGCGATCGCTAAGATATTTAAAAAAACAGGACGCTTTGCGTCCTGTTTTTTTGTTGGTATTTAATTTCCGTAATTTTGTCTGGCTTTATTTGCCTCATTGCGTAATGCATCCAGACGCTTTTCGATCAATGTACGCGATCGCCCCTTTGACGCATCACTGAGCATAATCTTCAGCCCACTGCCTAAACTTTTATAAGCCGCAGGCAAAGGATAGCCATTACGAACAGCTAGGCGAATTGCGCCTTGATCAGCCTCGATCAAGTTACGAATGTCTTTTTTGCTAGTTCCCTTGCGCCATAGCTGAAACCCTGCCACACCACAAATACCCAGCGCCAGCACAAATAGTAAACCGTTTTGTACCCAAAGTTCACCAACCGCACCACCTAGCCCGATCGCTAGTGCTGCGACTTCCCAGCCATCTTTTGGCACTGCGTCATTTTGAATACGGGCGACCTCATGCCAATACAGCAAATTGCGCTGATCCTCAGCCATACGTTCCCAGCGCACCATATCGACTAAAATCACCACTTCATCGCCGCCAGCTTCTTCACAGGCGATTAGGGGTGGGCGGACACCATCAGCATTAAGCACTTTTACCCATGCCTGTAACTCTGGCGGCAGCAAGTCTTGCAGACGGCGGATCTCAGTTCTGGCAAAGGTATTTCGGAGGGAGGAAGAAGTTGGAGATGGCATGAATCTTCGTCAAAGTTCAGAATTTTTGGGGACTTATCACTAAATCTAGATTTTAGTATAAGTTTTAACTACTTGCACTTTATTAAACCCAAAATTATTACGTCTGGCGTAGCCCGACGCAATAATTTTGGGTTTAATTATTACCTTAAGATTATACTCTGGGCATGAGCCTCTTACAGCGCTTTGCGCTTAAACCCGAATCAATAATTTTTTTGAAAGTGTTGCTTCGCAACACTTTCAAAAAAATTATTGTGGTGCTCGCTTACGCGATTTCTTTGATCTCACGAATATAATCATTTTCACTAATCTTTCCTGCTTTAAATTTCTCTTGCAAAGCCGCGATCGCAGGTGTGAGTTCTTTCTGCTTGTCAGCAATTGCCTTTTGCAGATCTTGAAAAGTGCGTTTTCCTTCAGATTTAGCGTTAGAAAATAGTTCTGCTAGCGTCACATCATCGATTTCGCAGCCTTCAGCAAAATATTGATTTGCGAGGTTACCAATTGCCCAAGTCATACTAAAGGCCGCAGAACCGCTGATAATGCTCCCAGCTACAGGGATCAGAAGTACGATATTTGAGAGTGCAATTCTTGCCGCCGTAGCACCCACACTACCAAACACAACTTTATTAAAATCTGGAGAAGCATGGTTCGCTGGATATCCCCAAATTTTGCCAATTTTCTGTACTAGCTCTACCTGATCTTTATAAATCATCAAATGACTGACGGTGGCAAATCCAGGGGTGGGCATCGCGCCACCCACAGCGTGCATAATTGCAAATAGGCGCACATTGGTATTAACTGCTAGTTCGCGCTTCTCAGGATCGGCGATCGCTTCCATTTGCTCTGAAATCGACATGTTTTGAGCAGCATCGACGATCGCTGTCAGTTTCTCAACCGTGCCATCTGCCAATGTAAATTTATCTTGGATCATCCGCAAGAGTTCTGTTTCTGGTCTACTGACATCACTATCGGATTTTGCCATGATGTAGGCTGATTGATATAACTGCTCTTTGATCAAGGGACTATTGATTTTGTTAAGCAGATCATTGATGGAAATATGCTCTTCTAAAAGTCGTTCAAGCGTAATCTCTTCTTGAAGATCCAGAGCAGCAATTGCATCTTCTAGAATCGCTTTTTCTTGCTCATCTATATGATTGTCTGCGATCGCGACCTGTATCAAAATCATCAGACTAGCTAAGATCTCATCGCGATTAATCGCCGACTCATCTAACGATGTCGAATCAAAGACACTTTCAGATTGGCGATCGGCGACTGTATACAGGCGGGTAAATTCTCCTGATAGCCAGTCGCCTTGAGTTGGTATGCGTTCCAATCGACTGTCTTGTGTTAAATCTTGCGTTAAAACAGACTGCAAATAGATATAACGACAGTCAACCTGTGTGAGATTAGTAGTAGCATCAATAGTCCATCGATCCAGACAGATTCCTGTAAATAGAGCGTTGCTAAAATCTGTACCAACAGCATTGGTCAAGGTGAGATTGGCACTTTCCAAATTTGCACTTTTTAAAGTAGCGCCGCGCAAGTCTACTTCCCTTAAATTTGCTCCAATGAGGTCGGCTCCAATTAGATTTGCCCCTTGAAAGTCCATCCCCACATAGGATTGCTTTCTGCCATTACCTGTGACCAATAGATGCAATAAGGCTGGCTGGCTCAAAATCGAGCCACGATCTACTCTCGCTAGCAATAGCTGCTCGGTTTCATAAAAGCGCGATCGCATCAAAATTGCTTTTCTAAAGTCGGCACTATTTAATCGGGCTTGAGAAAAATTGGTATTGGTGAGATCTGCCTCACGAAAGCTAGTTCCTAAAAATGCGGCAATGGCTACTGCAAAATTATGAATGGCAGTATGTTCTACATCACCTGCTACAGCCCGCACCGCCACATATATTCCTAAACCCACTGCGCCCAAAGAACTCCATGCAGGGGCATTGGCGAACTGGCATCCGATGAAGGCAGCCACGATCGCGATCGCGCCGACAAATGCGCCCATAGCTTTCCCCCGAATCATCTCCGCACTTGCAACGATCGCCGCCACACATCTAGCGATTACGAATGCCAAAAGTATGGCAAGAGTACTGGTAGCTAGCGACTCACTTAACAAACGATGAGAAGCAATGATTGAAGTTGCCATGACTGTTGTTACTACCATGCCATTAAACAAGAAACCATCTAGGACACTGAAGCCTTGCCGCAAAGTAACTTGAGTCCCAAAAGCTAGCACAATCAGTAAAAGCGTGCCAGGAATGGTCTCTATCCCCGTTCTTGCTGTCGTCTCTCTAGCGATCGCCGTACTCAGAAAAAACGAGAAAATACCTGTCACACTAGCAAGGGCGACCAATCCTATTATGGCGATCGCTTTCCGAGCATCGGTCAAACCTGCTTTGGCGTTAGTAAAATTTGCATCCGTGAGATTTGCCCCTGTAAAGTCGGCGCTACGAATATCCGCACGACTAAAGTTAGCTCCTGTCAAGTCTTGTCCTTTAAAAGAACGTCCGCGCAAATATTCGCCTGCAAAGTTTTGTGGCATGTTATTCCCAGTCAAAATCAGCAATAGATAATACTTTATTACCACATGGTTGTCGCCAGTCAAATCCAAACCCCCAAATGGTTTGTGAAAGGGTGTCCCGAAATGACACTCTCTCACAAACCATTTGGGATTGCGATATACTGCGTGCAGTAGTTTCTGTGAAAGCAAAATCAGGATGTTAAAGAACTTTTGGTATGCCTTATGCTTGAGTACAGAGGCGAAAGAAAAGCCGATTCGTGTGACAGCTCTGGGACAAGAACTGGTCGTTTATCGCAACAGTAAGCATAAAGCGATCGCCATGAGTGATTTGTGTGTTCATCGAGGAGGCGCGTTAAGTAGTGGCTGCGTGAAACATGACTCTGTTGTATGCCCCTATCACGGCTGGGAATATAAATCCGATGGCACTTGTGTAAAGATTCCATCTTACCAAGAAGATATTCAAATTCCACGTAAGGCACGTTTAGATAGCTATCCAACAGAGGAGAAATACGGTTTTATCTGGGCTTTCCTAGGCGATTTACCTGAAGCTGAACGTCCGCCTATGCCTGTCTTTTCGGAATATGAAGATCCTAAGTACAAGCCGTTGTGGGGAGATTACGAATGGGATGTGAATTATACTCGTGCCGTGGAAAACGGAATGGATATAGCTCATGCTCCCTTTGTTCATGCTGGCAGTTTTGGTAACCGCGATGAGCCTGAGGTAGAAAGCTATGAAGTTGAGAAGTTAGAATGGGGCGGTGATGCGACCGTATATCTAAACCCGCCACCACCCTCAGGGATGTGGGGACTGTTGCGCGGTGGTAAGGAACGTCCACCTGTAAAAACAACTGGTGGCTATCGGATGCCCAACATTACTCGATTACAGGTATGTTTGCCCATCGGTGATTTTGTCCTCTATGTATGCCATTTACCAGTCAGTGATCATCATACGCGCAGTCTTTGGCTCCAGTTACGCAGCTTCTTTACTAATAAATTATTTGATCGCGATAGCGTAGGTCGTGTCATCAAGATTTTTGATGAAGATCGCCAGACGGTTTCAGAGCAACGTCCTCAAGTAGTCCCTTATGACCTCAGCGCAGAATTGCATGTACGGAGCGATGCAATTCAAATTGATTTTCGGAAAATGAGGAACAAGTATATTGATATGGGTTGGGAGATCGATACTTCTCTCATTCAATCTGAATATGCCAATATGAGAGCGTTAGTCATTCCTTCTCCTGCAAGACGCGAAAATCCTGAACTGGCAAATTCATGGGTGATGCAGGAAGTACCTACCATAGCAACCTCTTCGTGACGATATGAAGTTAATTCGTGATTTTATTTTACTGCCACTGTTTCTTTTATCTATGGTGACAGCTTTTGCGCCTACAGTGCTAGCGGCTAAGTCTAATCCTCCAATTCCGTTGAATCGTTATCAGCTAGAGAATGGTTTGCGGGTGTGGCATCAATATCGTCCTGACAGCAAATCTGCGATCGTTTATCTAGTGATCCAAACTGGTTCGCGAAATGAGACAGCCTTTAATAATGGAATTTCCCATTATGTTGAGCATATGGTCTTTACAGGTACAGAGCGTTGGACCGAGGAACAAGTTAAAGATACGATCGCGAATATTGGTGGATCGTGGAATGGTTGGACAAATAAAGAGCAGACTGGCTACTATGCTCAGGTTGCCGATCTCGATGTTGAAATCGCTTTGGATTGGCTATCACAGATAGTTTTTCATCCGACATTTCCTGCGAATAAGGTTGAAAAAGAACGTCATGTTGTTTTTCAAGAGAAGGGAGGACAATATGGATGGTTCATCAACCAATTGGAAGCATGGGGATATGGTTATGACTTATGGCGCGAGGTAGAAAAAGCGCTATTCCCAAATTCAACTTTGACGATGACGGTTATTGGGGAAGAGGATTCGCTAAAGCGGATCGATCGCAATATGTTGCTGGATTATTATAAGCAATATTACAACACCAAAAATGCGACTCTAATCGTGGTTGGCAATGTTGAAGCATCGAAGTTGCAACCTATGGTAGCAAGGTACTTTGGTGATTTGCGATCGCAGGGTAAGCCTACAGACATTGTGACAGCATCTGCGGCTGATAGAGGAGCTTATCGAGTCAAGGTTGCAGGGCCAATGCTCAACGATCAGATTCGCTTAGTCACTGGTACGCGAACTGTTGGAGATGGACATAGCGATCGCTGGAGTCTTGATGTTTTAGCAAAAATGATGAGTCGCGATCTGTCTGAAGAAATTCGCACAAAGCGGGGATTGGTTTACAGTCTGTCAGCATTTAATAGCAGCTATCGTGACGTGGGATATTTTGCCGTTACTACTCGCTCTGAGGAGAAGCATCGCGATACGATTTTGCAGCTTGTGGATAGCTATATTGAGAATGTACGCCAAGGGAAGATAGATGCAAAACGTTTGGCAGAGGCGAAAACGAGTTTGATTCGCTCTTGGTCAATCTCTAGGGAGAGTAATGGCGCGATCGCGGATTCGTTGATGTATTGGTCAGCAATACTTTCAGATACGGAACCTGTTCCAGATTATGTCACTGAGATTGAGAAGGTTTCGGCTCAGGATCTGGTGCGAGTTGTGCAAACCTACTTTGTGCCGCAGCGTCGCTTTGTGGGGATACATCAACCTGCAATCACTTTAATCTTTGGCTTGCAAGTTGCTGGAGCGATCGTAGTCATTTTGGGAGGATGGATTGTGTATAGAGTGTGGCGGCGTAAGCGGAAAAAGAAGGCTGTTAATGTTATTACTGATTTATGAGAAAATTTCTATGGATAGCTGGATAGATTGAGTTGTCCCGATCCTCAAAATTGTAACGTCATTTCTAGAACTCAAAAACCTTACTGGGCTAGTTTTTGAGTTCTAAAAAGTGTGCCGATATTTTCGAGGATTGGTATAAAGCGATCGCCCCCAATTCAATCTCAACAAACCGCGATCGCTCCAGCCACAACCCCGCAAAAAGCGATCGCACCTAACTCAATATATCATTTTGATATTTCAACCTGCTCATTCTCCCGAATTAAACCCGATTGAGCGGGTCTGGTTACATTTGAAGCAAGGGTTGCGCTTTGCCTTACCCAAAAACATGGATGAGTTGCGGCTTTTGCTCAAGAATCGTCTCTCCGAGATGACTAAATCTGTCATTGCTTCCCTTGTCGGTAGAGATTCCATACTGGACGCTCTATCTGTTGCCTCTCTTTTGTGATTTGGTATTAGGTCTACCCAACAAATCGCCCAATTCAAATCGCATAAAAAATTGATAAGGTTGCATCCCGTAGGGATGCAACCTTATCAATTGAGATACGTAAGTAGCATTGTTAGCTTTCTAGGGGCAATTATAGTGTCCACCCCGAAGTACAATTACTATTTTTTACATACGACCACGCAACATTTGCGCCATTTCATTTGGCTTAGGAGAGTTCTCTACAGCGGTTTCTTCGGTAATCCGACCATCTTCGTAGAGCTTATAAAGTGATTGGTTCATGTTTACCATTCCCTCATAGGTACATTTAGGAATTAGGGCTTCAATCTCATCCACTTCACCGCGCTTGATGTAGTCACGCACAGCATCAGTATTGATCATGATTTCATGAACCGCCGCTCGCTTGCCATCCGTAGTCCGCACCAGCGATTGAGCAATAACTCCTACCAAAGATTCAGAAACTTGAATCCGCATTGGAGCTTGCTGTTCAGGTTCATAAAGGTTGAGAATCCGCTCAATCGTTTTAACCGCACTGTTAGTGTGCAGTGTTCCAAATACTAAGTGACCAGTTTGAGCAGCCTTCAGCGCCGTGTTAACGGTTTCTTTGTCACGCATTTCCCCAATCAGAATGATGTCGGGATCTTCGCGCAAAGCTGCCTTCAAGGCATTGTCAAACTTCAGAGTATGGATGCCAACTTCCCGTTGTTTGATCAGCGCCTTTTTACTTTGATGCACAAATTCAATCGGATCTTCAATAGAAATCAAATGCTTCTGCATTTCCGTATTGATGAAGTCCACCATCGCCGCCAAGGTGGTGGATTTTCCTGAACCAGTTGGGCCAGTTACCAGAATTAACCCTTTATGGGTATAGCAAAGTTCACGGAATACCTCTGGCAATCCCAACTGATCAATCGACAGAATCTTTAGAGGAATCAGTCGCAGTACCATCGCCGAGCCACGCAACGAATCAAAAACATTGATCCGACAACGGGCAAATTCGTACTGAGTAGCACCATCAAATTCTAAAGTGTCCCGAAATTGCTGGATTTGCTTATCATCCATAATTTCCGTCAGCCAAGTGTCAAAGGTCTGCTTGTCTGGAACAGGATATTGCTCCTGTGTAACCATTAAGCCCCGACTCCGAAATCGAACTGGTTCATTTATCCCCGCATGAACATCAGAACATCCTTGTTCATGAGCATCTTTGACAATCTGCGCGAGGGTTGGCTGTCCCGTAGTACGCTGCAAAATCGCTGGTACACCTAGCCCAGGTAAGTTTGGCGGTGGACCCGGACGAATTGGCGGACGAGGATTTGGTGGCGGTGGCACGCTAGTGACTTGCGTATCTGTCGGGATTGACATCTGAGCTTGACGGGCGGCGGCGGCCGCACGAGCTTGCTGTGCAGCCATTGCTTGTTGCTGCTGTGCAGGAGTAAGCGCTGCACGAGCTTGTTGTGCTGCTTGGGGATTGGGAGGGGCTTGAGGATTGGTAGGAGGAGCGACACGCTGCTGGGCGGTTGCGGCGGGGTTTGTACGTGGCAGTGGCACACCACCACCAGAGGAGGGCGGCGGTACGGGAGGCATCCCAGATTGCGTCATAGTTGAACCTCGAAAAGTGCTGTAGTTGGCGATCAGGTTTGATGAGGAGCTTTTTGCTAAGTAACTACACTCGATTAAATATAAAACCCCAAAAACTGCGCCGCCCGCAGCGCGGGCGGTGCAGTTTTTGGTTTTGGGTTTTTAATTATGTCGAGGTACTTATTCAAATTCTGTTGTTTGACCTAAAAATAACCAATCCTGTGACTGAATAGGCTAAAAATATATTAGCCCTTGTAAATACTATCCTCAAATAATTAATGAATATTCTCAGTGCCCTGCGATCTAAACCGAGCGCAGAAAGCAAAAAACCTTCAAAGCAATCAACTCCTAAGCAAACCAAAGGCATTGAAATTAAGTCTCAACGCGAGTTGGACTATATGCGTGAATCATCTCGCATTGTGGCGACAGTACTCAAGGAAATTTCAGAGATTATGGCTCCTGGGATGACCACGATGGATCTTGATGCTCATGCGGAAAAGCGGATTCGTGAGATGGGTGCTGTACCTAGTTTCAAGGGCTATTGTGGCTTTCCTGCCAGCATCTGCTCTAGCATTAATAATGAGGTCGTACATGGCATACCTAATGCTAGGAAAGTGATTAAGCTCGGCGATCTAGTCAAGATTGATACTGGCGCTTTTAAAAATGGATTTCATGGTGATTCTTGCATTACGGTAGCAGTTGGCAATGTCAGTGAGAAAGCCGCTAAGTTAATGCGTGTGGCTGAAGAAGCCCTGTTTAAGGGGATTGAACAGGTGAAGCCAGGTAATTGTATGCTCGATTTGGCTGGGGCAATTGAGGATCACGTTAAGGCAAATGGTTTTGCGATCGTCGAAGATTTTACTGGTCATGGAGTAGGTCGAAATCTGCACGAAGAGCCTTCAGTATTTAATTTCCGAACCCATCAGTTACCGAATGTGCGTTTTCGCCCAGGTATGACTTTAGCGATCGAGCCAATTTTGAATGCTGGTTCAAAGCGAGTAAGGGTTCTGGCTGATAAGTGGACAGCCGTAACCGTAGACAATCAACTTTCGGCTCAGTTTGAACATACTGTTTTAGTGACTGAAACTGGTTATGAAATTTTTACCGATCGCTCCAAAGTTTAATCAAACTTCAGCTATCAGTCCTTATGTAGCAGGGATTGATAGCTAAAAAATTATGCAAAATATTTTTTTAGCTGGCTCTAGTCGTGGAGTTGGGCGTGAGATTGCCAAATTATTACTAGAGAATGAACCCCCGTCAGTAAATTTAAAAGTATTGCTCCGCAATCCCACCTATGCAGTCGAGCTAGAAGCTCTGGGTGCAAAGGTAATGTTTGGCGATGCCCTAAATTCCGCTGAGCTTGAAGCGTCGTTGCAGGGTAATGAGATCGATGTCGTGATTACAACCATGGGTGGTTTGCCAAGCGATCGCGGTGAACGTGCCGACTGTGAAGGTAATAAAAATCTGATTGATGCTGCTGTAAAGGCGGGAGTCAAGAAATTTATACTGGTTTCTTCGATTGGTAGCGGTAATAGTGTAGTGGCGATCTCACCGCAGGTTTTGCAGACTTTAGGCCCAATTCTCAAAGAAAAAGAAAAAGCCGAACAGCATCTAGCGGCAAGTGGCTTAACCTACACGATTATTCGCCCTGGTGGTTTGAAGTCAGAAGCTGCGACAGGAAACGCAGTGCTTACGGAAGATCCTACGGTTGCGGGAATTATCCATCGAGCTGATGTAGCAAAGTTGGTATTTGACTGCTTAAATTCTGAGAACGCAAATAATAAAGTTTTTTCAGCAATTGATCTCAATATGTTGTTTAAACCAGTAGAGTTTGAGACGTTCGATTTGTGAGATGGCTATGCAGGAATATATTGTTAAGGCTGGAGACACCCTATCTGCGATCGCGAAACGGTTTTTTGGCGCAAATGCTGATTGGCGCGAGATTGCGCGTATTAATAACATTACTAATCCTGCCAGTTTACAAATCGGTCAGAAGCTGCTGATTCCCGTGGCAGCGCCGCCGCCCGCTCAAAATCCTGAAGTTACGATGGTCAGGAATACATTGCAGGGAGTTCATCCACCCAATAAAATTGCAATTTCCTTTACTACCGTTGGCAGTGATGTAATTGCCAAATTATTAAATACTGGGCAGCAAGAGCCATTTGCCAAAACTAAGGATCTGGGACTTTATAGACTTGGAATATTTAAACTACAAGACTTTATCGTCTATGGCTCAGGTTTATTACAACAAGTGCAGATGAGTCCTTCAGAAATCAAGGTAATGCTGGTAACGTCAGCAAATGAAGGCAGCCTTGATGCGATTAATACTTGGGACAGCCAGTACTTAAGTTTTGGCATATTCCAGTGGACATTGGGATCTGCGGAGCAGCAGGGCGAGCTACCTGCTTTACTTAATAATCTAAAAAGGCGCTATCCATCTGAATTTCAATATTATTTTGGTCAGTTTGGATTAGATGTAACTTCTCTAGATGGGATCACAGGTTGGATGTCCCTCAATGGTAATCGTCTAGTTAGCGCTGCCGATAAAAACCTAATGCGACAACCGCTTTGGGCGTTACGGTTTGCGATCGCAGGCATGGATTCGCTAGTGCAATCGGTACAAGTGCTGCACGCGATTTCACGACTCGATCGCTTTTATTTTACTCCCACCCAAGCTTTGCAAGGCTTTGCCCTTTCGCAAATCCTAAACTCAGAATTTGCGGTGGCGCTCCTGCTCGATCACCATGTCAACCGTCCTAGCCATGTGATTTCTTGCGTTGCTGATGCGATCTCGCGATCGCGTCTAACGCCTGCCCAAGTTGCGCAAAGCTCTACTGATAATGAAGCACTTATCATCCAAAGTTACTTAACTCTGCGCGAAACCTTTGGCGGTACAGCTGCCATGACTAAATCACGCGAACGCGCTGAACTAGCAAGACAATCGATCTCGACTGGCAATATCTCTCCCCAAAGATTTTCATTTCGCTCCAACCGTCAATCAAGATCAGCATAGTAAAAAGGGATTGCGAAGCAATCCCTTTTTACTATGCTGAATAGAGGTGGAGCAAAGCGCCACCTCTATTCTTTTGGGTTCGCACTAGGTGATTGTTGAGCAGGAATAAAAAAGCCACCTGTTGACTGTGGTGCAGCCTCTATAACCTCGACATTAACTTGTTGAGGCTTACCAACTACAGATGCGTCACGGTCTTCCCAGCGACTACGAATCGGAGTTAGCTCTACTGATGTAGATAGTAAAGCTGGACTGTTGCTCCCATTCGCAAAAGATCGAGCAAATCTAATGTCGTCGGTGCGACTGCTGGTATAAACCCTCTGCCTTAGAGCCGCAATTCTTGCCGCAATCCGATCATCAGCATCGGCAGAAACTGCTAGAGGATCACGCATTGAGTTATAAGCGCGATCAACTCTGGTATATATTCTTTTGCGATCACTAATATTTGCCTTTGCCACAAAAGCTGGTCGAGTTAGTCCCCCTAATTCTTGCTGCGATCGGGCTTTCATTTCGGCAATAACTTCAGCTTCATCTAAAAGAAAAGAAGTTTTACCATCAGTTTGACTTTGAGGTGATGCTTTTGGGGACTCTTTAGGTTTAGAGACTGGACTCGCTTTAGGCAATTTTATTCCTGCAGGTGAGGGATTAACTCCCTCCAATGCTTGTTTCCCAAAACTAAAGGCGACTAGTCCAGCCACAGATCCCACAATGATCATGGCAAATAGAAGAATCAGACTATAACTTAGTCTAAATTTCTTAGGCGGCTTTTTTTTCTTGCGGAGACGCTTTTGGGGTTGGGGTGTTGCCATCACAGACTTGTTTAGCTAATAATTGCTATTAGGCAACCTGCAAGGTAGCTTGCTTGATAGCATATAATACTTATGACTATAATCACAACATGCCCAAGGTTGGCTGACTGGTAAAGCAAACGACTCATAATCGTTGATATGTCGGTTCGATTCCGACACCTTGGATAACCAATACAAGCCACTAAGACTAAATTACATCGTGTAAACACTTACACGGTTGGACACTTTTAGACACAATTAGCTTGTTTTTGACTATCAAATGACTATCAGATTTGCTATGATAGTCATAAGCAAACGAGTTGATAGTCAAGATTATGTACACACCTAAAAACCGTCAAAGCTGGGGTACAGTTACTGTTGAGTCATTTCGGGAACGACTAAGGCTAAGATTGCCAAGACAGGTGTTTGAGGGCAAGCAGAAGTACTTGGCTCTTGGACTTGCCGATACTAAGATTAATCGTAAAATTGCAGAGGCGAAGGCTCACGAGATCGAGTCTGATATTGTTCTTGAGAGATTTGACTATACATTAGACAAATATCGCCCCACTCATTTAAAACCTTTGACTATCAAGGATAGTCAATCGGCTTTAAATCTTGGGGCATTGTGGGATAAGTATATGGAGTTTAAAAAGCCGATCGCCTCTCCTAGTACTATTGGCAATCAATACGCAGGATTTACCCGTGCGATCGCGCTTTTACCATCACATAATCTCAAAGATTCCATCATGATTAGAGATTGGATAGTTGCTAATAAGCCGCCTAATGCTGCTAAGCGTTTGATTGTGCAACTTAATGCTTGTTGTAAATGGGGCATGAAATCAGGACTAATCACTGAAAACCCATTTTTAGATATGGCATCTGAAATCAAGTTGCCAAAAAATCAGCGTGGTGAAGATAACGAAATCTCTCCATTTAATAGAGAGGAAAGAGATCTAATCATTGAGGCTTTTGGCAAGCATCCTCACTATCGCTATTACACAGCCTATGTCCAGTTTTGCTTCTTTACAGGTTGTAGACCTAGTGAGGCAATCGGACTGCAATGGAAGCATATTGATTTTGATAATAGTGTAGTTAAGTTTAGACAGGCTGTTGTTTTTGGTGAAGGCTATCAGCCAACAGTCAAAGATGGATTGAAGACGCAAGAAAAACGCGATTTCCCAATTAACAATCAACTGCGAGAAATTTTAATTGCACACAAATCTGAAGGGGCAAAACCTAATGACTTTGTTTTCTCTGCGAAAGAAGGTGGATTTATTAGAGTTAATAATTTTGCAAATGTGGCATGGCGCAAAGTTTTAGAAAGTTGTGGGATTGAGTACCGTAAACCCTATCAGACAAGACACTCATTTATTACGCTGTGTCTTGATGCTCATATCGAAGTTAAAGATATAGCTAAGTGGGTTGGTAACTCTCCAGAAATTATTTACCGTCACTATGCTGCTCATTTGCGTAGCCTTATTGTACCAGAGTTGTAAATTAGGATTAAATGAGATAGTGGCATTATCAGAACAAATAGAGATTATGAAAGGTAGATACTGTAGTGTTACCTGTGAATTTATCAGGCAGACAAGTGTTAATACACGTTGGATTGGACATTATCTTTGGGATACTGTGGGTTCAGATTCTGGGACGGATTTAGAAAAGATTGCTTATTTTATATCTGGTTTACCTGATGCAACGCTTCTTGAAGATGGTAAGAATATTCACGATGGAATTGGGAAAGAATGGGTTGATCGAAAAGATATTTGTATTGAGATAGCACGATGTTTTTTGGCTGATAAAGGTCAGCAAAACGATCCATTGATCGACATACTCAATATTGGTGACATCGAAAAGTTTACTTATGAATTTAGATGGCTAGAAACAGAACTATATAGGAATCTGTGGATGATGATTACCAGTCATAGCCAAGAGATAGTCTCTAATATGAAAAGAATCTGGGAATATCCATTTAGCTCTGATATAGAACTACTCTGTCGAATTATACAAGAAGATTTAGAGGGGGAGTTCGTTGTCTATACACAGTCTTTTTATCAATACCATGCAAAAGAATTAGATCAGATTGATAAGTTGAAGCGAAAAGATCATACAGACTTGACCATTTCCGTCGATACACTGCTGATAATGATAATTCTGCAAATGATTTCACGCTCGGACTGGTTAATACTGCATCCATTAAGTCAAATATTGCATCTCGTCCATTCCCTAAAAATCTATATACCTGTTGACGAAAGTTCTGTAATTTATCAATAATCATGGCTGTAGATGTGCTTTTTCTTTTTCATCTACTTTAGGCAGTTTGTATCTCTTTTACTCTGCCTTTTTTTCCTTTTTTAGTCTAAACTCCAGTGCCTTAGAATGCTTCGTATATTGGCGCTACCATCTCGGCTGCGGTCTTTTGTAATAGAATCTTCGCAACGAAGATCGCGTATGGTTCGCTAGTTTGCCGCCACGGAAAGTCGCGCAAGTAAATCGCCGCCCATGCTTTTAGCTGCTCCCGAAACCATTTTACTTTTTCACTTTCTAAGTTAGCTTGCATGAAAAGGCGATCGCATGATGTTCTAGGGGAATTTGCCAATAGCATAGCGCTTTTTAGATTTGGTTTGGGTGCGATCGCACTTTGTAACGGATAGCGATCCAAACAAAATAAACTTTTCCAGTCTCTCTGCAAAAGCCGAATCTCAATATCAAGATAGTCAAATAGAGATTAAAAAGAATGCCACTCTCCACACCTAATGTAGTCATAGGGTTGAGCATCAAAATTTCCATCTGCAAGTTTCTGGAAAACCCGATTAATTCTAGGTTCCCCTTTTTTGCACAAAACTAAGACACCAACCTCTGACGGTAATTTCAAACGATATTGAAAAAGCCAAGATTTTTCTAACTTCAGTGGGCTTAATTGGGGTAATTGCTGGCTGGAATCTCTTACATTACGACCGTAAAAATCGCAATTCACGTAATAGTTATGATTTGGATTTGGCGAACCTGTTCCGACTGGACGGAAAACATTATTGAGTTTGGGTTCACCAGTAGTCAAGCATTTCAGTAGTATTCCATCAGTAGGTTCTAAGGTAAGAGCATATTGGGCTGTCCTCAAGATCCAACCATTGGCAGGATGAATCGCATCAATTCGTGTCTCTGCTTTAGCAGGATTTATAGACAGAACTAGTCCTGCAATAAGTAGACAAATATATGTGCAGATCGTGAGATTGAATTTATATAAAAATGGGAGTCGATGCTTTTGTTTTTTCATCACAAAAATTTACTATAGCGATCGCATTATGTTCTAAGGGAAAGTTGCCAAGATTGTAACGATTGTTAGATTTAGTTTGGGGGAGATCGCAATATATCGTACCGAAACAATTTATGAAGCTAATCGTAACTTTAATCATTTCAGGTGGACAAACTGGTGCAGACTGAGGCGGATTGCTAGCGGCGGCGGATGTGAATATAGCCACAGGTGGGCTAGCTCCTAAAGGCTCTCGTACTGAGTTGGGCGCAAATCCAGAGCTTGCCAAGTTTGGTTTGGTGGAATCAGATAGCGTTGATTTTGAGGTTCGCACCGTCCACAATGTTCTAACTACTAATGCAACGGTTATTTTTGCTGACTGGATCGACAGCGACGGAACAAAATTGACGATCGCGTCCTGCATCAAATATCAGAAGCCATATCTTATTAATCCTGATGCCCTAGCTTTGCACGATTGGCTACTTGAACGCCAAGTCAAAGTGTTAAATGTGACGGGGAATAGAGAATCTGTGGCTAAAGGTATAGGCGATCGAGTTAGGTCAATACTTCGAGATGCACTATGCAGTTAGGCTGTTCAAAAAACAGCAATTTTCTTGCAATGGACATTTTTCGCAATGAGGTTTTCTCGCCCTACAAACCATCGCGCCAAAGTCGAGCAAAGTTAAATTCCACCTACTGACATCTCGATCTGGGGCGATCGCATCAGCCGCCGACCAAAGAATTTTGCAACGAGACTTAACTCGTTCCCCTTGCAAACCAAAGAATCGCTCAATGATTCTTGCCACGTTTGTATCGAGAACTGCTGCCGACTGTCCGAAAGCATTGGCAAGGATAGATCTAGCAGTATATTTACCGACTCCTGAAAGTAAAAGTAATTCTGATTCGGTATTAGGTATTTTGCCCCGATAATTTTCCAAGATTGTTTTTGCCGAATTACAAAGCCGTTCTGCCCTAAAAGAAAGCCCCAGTGGTTGAAGTAACTTAGTTAGTTCATCAATTGAAGCTGCTGCAAGATCCTCTAGAGTTGGATACTTTACTAAAAATGATTCGTATATTGGTGCAACCATCTCGGCTGCTGTCTTTTGTAGCAGAATCTCGGCAACGAAAATATCGTATGGTTCGCTCGTTTGCCGCCACGGAAAGTCGCGCAAGTAAATCGCCGCCCATGCTTTTAGCTGCTCCTGAAACCATTTAACTTTTTCACTTTCTAAGTTAGCTGGCATTGCGATCGCATATTGTTCTAGGGGAAATTTGCCAAGATTGTAGTCTTTGAGGGACTAGATAGGCGATCGCTGCATTAATTTACGACAAAATCTTAATGATTTTCTCGTAAAGGAAATCTTTCTCCTGCAAATTGATAATATGTAAGCTGACTTTGAGCTACTCGCATTAGACAAATCAAGCATTCTTGGGCGCGAGGGCTAAAGCCATTAATGCTGTTTGGAAAATTCTTTCTATGTGCTCCAAATCTAGAACCAAAGCCTCCTATATGCCAAATAACTCCATATAAATCACTAGAAGTCGGATTAAAAATCCAGTTCGTATTTTCAATAAAGTAAGGTGATTTTTCAGTATATTCAATGGGAATAGGCAATTTACAATTATTCCAAAAATAGTCGCCTAAAAAGATAAGAGCATTTTGTTGCGCTTGATTAAGACATAACTTTATATCTCCATCAATTCCACGACCAGAAAACATAGCTCTAGTATCAATATCAAGGCATTGCAGACCGCTTCTTCCATAATGACCAATAGCAGATAGCATTGGAATAATTTGAGAGGAAGTAATATTTAGCGCCCACTTACTATACTTACCGAATCCTAATTCTCGTGAAAACTCTTCGTTCCATAGCAACTGAATTTGATTTGATAATAGTTGATAAGTAAGTTCGCTTGATGGATTCATATAATTAGTAACTGAACTATTTCTTGTTTTCTAGCTTTGTAGCAACTAGTGAATAAAAGACTTGTTTCTGAGCAAATATATTTGTATTTCCAACAGTTTAACAATGTCACATATGAAAATATTTTCCGATCACACTTTGTAACACCTACCGATCCCGCCCCTAAAGCACCCTCTCCTATCACTTCACAAAAGCCGAATCCCGATCGCAGGATAATTCTAAATACTCGTTAGCAGTCATCGCCTAAAAGACTTGATTTTGAATCGATCTCAGAGGGTTCTAGTGGAAATTTGCCAAGATTGTAGCGCTTATGGGACTGGGATTAGGGGCGATCGCTGAATCAATTTTTATATAAAGTTTGATAATTTTCTCGTAAAGGATATCTGTCACCACCACAGTGATAACATGTGGGCTGTTTTTGAGCTACCCGCATCAGACAAATTAAAGGTTCTTGGGCGCGAGGAGTATAGCCATTAATGCAAGTTGGAATATTTTCATCACTATATATATACCTTTCAAATCTTGAACCAAATAATCCAAGATGCCAAATAATTCCAAATAGATCGCTGCTAGTAGGATTCATTATCCAGCTTACATTTTCGACAAATTGAGGTGATTCTTCACTGTATTCAAAAGGTATGGTGTAATTTCTACAATCGTCAACGAAATGACCTAAAAAGCTTAGGGCGGATTGCTGCTCTTGATTTAAAAATAATTTAATTCCCAAAATTTCATCAAGACCACGTTCAATGCCCTGAATGTTATACCAAATTTGCTTTGTGTCAATATCAGGACATTTCTCTCCTACTCTTCCGTAGCGACCAATAGCTGATAGCATTGGAATAATTTGAGAGGAAGTAATATTTAGCGCCCACCTACTATACTTACCTAATTCTAATTCTCGCGAAAAATCTTCACTAAACAAAACTTGAATTTGATTTGATAATAGTTGATAAGTAAGATCGTTTGAAGGATTCATATTATTAGTAACTGAACTATTTCTTACTTTTTGGCTTTGTACCAGCTAATGTATAAAAGACTTGTTTCTGAGCAAATATATGTGTATTTCCAACAGTTTAACAATGTCACATCTGAAAATATCTCCCTATCGCACTTCGTAACACCTCCCGATCACACTTCGTAACACCTCCCGATCGCACTTCGTAACACCCCCCCCGATTGCAACCCTAAAGCACCTTATCCAACCTCCGCACAAAAAACCGAATCCCGATCGCAAGACAATTCTAAATACTCAGTAGCTCTTTTCATGGAAAGTATAAAAGCATTGCTTCCGAAGCGATCTCATATGGTTCTAGGGGAATTTTGCTATGATTGTAGCGCTTGTGAGTTTGTTTTTGGGAGAGATCGCATTTTGTAACGGATAGCGATTGACTTGATTTATAGTTGCTGTTATATCTATTGGTAATGGATAGTATGGCTAATATTACTGGCACATGGCTTGGCACTTTCTGGCAAAAGGGCAAACCAACTCGCTTTGAGGCAACTTTCATCCAGAATGGTAATTTAATTTGTGGCAATATTTTGGATGATGATTATCTTGGAGAAGCTATATTACAAGGTGAAGCGGTGGGGCGTAATATCAGCTTTGTCAAAATTTACTTAGCGATTACTGAAATACGAGCTTCTGTCAACAACAACGGTACTATCTCAGAAGATGAATTGAGGAAATATATAACGGTACAATTGCCTAAGAATGTTAAGGAATTAGAGCCGATAAAAGTTTGAGATTGGCTAAGACTTTTTATCTAGATTTTCCATTAGAACAGATGCTATTTGAGAAATTGATTTGTAAAATAGGAAAGAGTTAGGACTCGATTACAAATACTAAATCAGGATTAACATTATGAGAAAATTTCTGATGAGAAGATTTTCATTTCTTGCCGTTATTTCTTTAATTGTAGTTCTGTATTTCGCTCCCTTTGCCCTGTCAAAATCCGCTTTAGTAAATATTAAGATCATAGCTATCAATGATTTTCATGGAAATCTTGAGGCGGGAAATCTTACCTTTTCCCCTTCTGGTACTAGCGATCGCATTCCTGCTGGTGGTGTTGAATATTTAGCTACGCATATTAAAAATTTGCGAGTTGCTAACCCTCAGATTAAACCTCAAAATACCGTTACTGTTTCCGCAGGCGATACGGTGGGAGCCAGTCCGATGATCTCTGCTCTTTTTCATGACGAACCCGCAATTGAATCTCTAAATGCTCTAGGTTTAGAATTAAATGCCGTAGGTAATCATGAATTCGACGAAGGTGCGGAAGAGTTATACCGCAAGCAAAAAGGAGGATGTCATCCCGTCGATGGCTGTCGCGATGGGGATGGTTTTGGAGGCGCAAAATTCAAATTTCTTGCGGCTAATGTGATTAATTCCGAAAATGACAAACCTATTTTTCCTGCCTATCAGGTGCGTACCTTTGACGGTGTGAAGATGGCTTTCATCGGCATGACTTTAAAGGGAACGTCTAACTTAGTTAGCTCTTCTGGGATCGTGGGTCTAGAATTTAAAGATGAAGCTGCTACCGTTAACGCTTTAATTCCTGAATTAAAGAAGCAAGGTATTAAAGCGATCGCCGTTCTCTTGCATGAGGGCGGTCTTAATACGGGAAATTACAACGGTTGCGAGGGTATCTCTGGAGCGATCGTGGATATTGTCAAGCAGACCGATCCTGAGGTCGATCTATTTATTACAGGTCATACCCATCAGGCTTACAATTGCCAAATTGATCGCCGCCTTGTCACCAGTGCTTCTTTCTTCGGCAGATTAGTCAGCGACATTGATGTGACCTTAGATCGAGGGACGGGAGATGTCGCCTCGATGAGAGCCAATAATGTTGTCGTTACCCATGATGTGCCAAAGCATCCGGCTTTGACCCAGATCGTTCTTAAATACAAAGCCATTGCCGCTCCTCTAGTCAATCGGGCAATCGGTTCGATTACTGCCGATATTACCCGTACTCCCTATCTCAATGGTATTTCGCCTCTAGGCAGAGCGATCGCCGATGCTCAACTTAATGCCACTGCCGATCCCGATCTAGGTGGTGCAGTAGTTGCCTTCATGAATCCCGGAGGCATTCGCACCGACCTATCATATAGTGAGAGTGAAGATAAGGGTGTTGTGAGCTACGGTCAAGCTTTTGCCGTCCAACCCTTCCGAAATCGCTTAGTCACAATGACCTTGACGGGTAAGCAAATCAAACAGCTTTTAGAAAGTCAGTTTGATAATCCTCGTTTAGGACAAAATCGGATTCTTCAGGTTTCCCAAGGCTTTACCTATAGTTATAGTAATTCTGCTGCTTTGGGTGAAAGAGTCAGTAATATCGCGTTCGCAGGTATACCGATCGCACCCGTTCGCGACTATCGCATTACCGTGAATAGCTATCTAGCTGACGGTGGTGATAATTTTGCAGTGCTGAAAGAAGGACGCGATCGCTTAGTAGGAGTACTCGATATTGAAGCTCTCGAAACCTACTTCAAAATGCTATCGCCAATCTCTCCAAAATAACCCGCTCCAACCTCTTCACAAAAGCCGAATCCCGATCGCACGATAACTCCAAATACTCCGTAGCCCTAGTCATCGCTACATATAGCAACCTTGCTTCATCAGCGATCGCCTGAGACTGATTGGGCATAAATCCAACATCAGGAATAAACACCGCTGGAAACTCAAGTCCTTTGTTCTGAAGACAAGTAACTCTCGCGAGATAGTCAAGTCAATTAGTTTAACATTACTACTTGATCCCCAATATAAAGTTCCATCCGCAAGGAAATAATATATTGTTTCATAATAATTCTAGGCACGAGAAATATTGAATGCTTGTCCATTTGGATTGCCAAGGAGAAAGCAGAAAAAGTAGTCCGCTAGTGATAATCCCAGCAACGAATATACACTTGAATAGTGCGAAAAATATTGAGCTACTAGCTTGGCGAACGTTACTAATCTTGTCAAGCATTGTCAAACTAAAACGACTAAGAACCCATAACAAACTTCCAAAAGTTCCTACGAGTACGCCAGAAGCAAAAAAATCAAAACCAACACTCTCATTTGTTCTGCTTGTAATGAACGCAAAATTCATTGCAGTAGAAAAAACGTATAGCTGTAATGGGAATGCAACACCTTCGAGAATTCGGTCAATTCTAATTGTAAATGGAATCTGTCGTTTTGCAATCGCATGTCCTACGAGTAATATTACAAAAGGAATCAAGAAATAGAGGGCGTAATGAATAATATAGTAATCATAGGGATAGCTTCCATTAAAAAAGCTGAGATTGTTATTAAAATTGAGTCCCTTTGTTTTGATGTCCGCACAAAGTTCTGATTTGGTTGAATACTTTGTTAAAGCTTTTGTGGACTCATCAAACAAGAAGAACTTATTGTCAGTTTCGCCAATAATCGCACCATCATAAAAACCGATTTTGCCAACGCGATCGACAAAGACCTTCCTGTTATTATAGATTGCTGTGCCTTTAGCAGATGGAGGCAAGGTATCGTTATTGCCAATTTTATTTCCCCCAGGTGTTGAAGTTGACCATTCTGCAATTCCAATCGTTGCCCAAGCAGCAGACTGTAGACAGCAGATTAAAGCGATCAAAAACAGAAATTGGATGGGTTTTAAAACAATACGATTCATCAGATTTTTTTAGGATAGACAGTGAATATTTTTTTAAAGACTGCTATTTTTGGGGGTAGCTATAGGGTTAGTCCTAAAAAGGAAAGGATCGATTTTGTAATATTTTGCCTATTGTTTAGAGACAGTGACGATCTTATTTCTTTAACTTTAAATAAGTGTCCTTTCCTTTTTATGACTATCTTATTGTAAACATTGGCTTTGTTAGAAGATATCCCTCTCCAATCTCTTCACAAAAGCCGAATCCCGATCGCACGATAACTCTAAAAACTCAGTAGCCCTAGTCATCACCTAAAAGACTTGATTTTGTAGCGATCTCATATGGTTCTAGGGGAAAACCACAGCAGTGAGACTAAGATTTATTCCTGAATCTTAGTCTCACTGCTGTGAATGGTCTCGCCAAGGATATATAAATAAGACCGATAATCAACAATAAAAATTTTATGAACGCTGCTGTTGGTGAAACAATCGCAAGCCAGCCCATTTGAGAATCAAACAAAATTCCTACAAGTGATATGTCTTCTACAGCATCACACAATGCTGCAAACCATTGTCCCCAAGCTATCCATATACCTAAGTCTGACTCTAAAGTAACGGCAGTACGGATACATAGCAATGAAGATAGAGTCGAATAAACTATAAGAAATAGAAAATCTAGTCCAAGACTAAATGCTGCCCATCTCTTTTCTAATTCATCCCAGTTTTGAAGAACATTTACTGGGATGAACTCAAATTCAAGAATGCCAGGGTTTAACGGAATAAAAAAAAGAACTAAAGCTAGAGGTATCCCTAAGACTATTAACAGAGGGCATAACCACTTCACTTTAAAGCTATATCTTTTTAAAGGATGATCCATCATTGTTGACCTTTACATTTGCTTGCTATCAATATCATCTAGAGACGTTTCTCTCATTTCTATGGTCTTGACGATCCAATAAGCCCCAAAAACATATATTCCTGCTAGTTCAGCAAAATAAACAAAATGGTCTCTTGCTTCAGAACGGAATAGTAGTAATAAGGTTGCAAGCAACGGCAAACCAATCATTAAAAATCCCAAGGCTTTATATGCTAGTCCATATAAATTACGTTTCTCTGGAGGATTAATTAAGTAAAGTGTTTTCGGAGCCTGAAAAATACAAACAAAAGCGATCGCAGCAAAGAATAATAAGGCAAATATTCCGTGTAAATACGGAGATGTAAAGGTTTCACATTTAAGGGGATTTGAGGCTGATGTTGGAAATAAACTTACAAGAACTGCACAAATACCCGCAAAATTTAGGACATAATTTTCTAAATCTGTAAAGCCTTTATAACAGTAAAGAAAAACTCCTGTTGAGAATAGGCTTCCCACAAACACATCTCTCATAGACGTATGGTAATACGCACTTATTGAGTCTTGAAATTCAACTTGAAACAGCAATCCTCCCCACCATAAGATCAGAGGAAACAGTAAGCCTAGTGCAGCTAAACCGAGTCTAAACGTCGTATAGCTGTTACGTATATGGTCACGAACGTCTTTTGATGCCATAGTAAGTTTTTTGCATTCTGAAAATCATCTTAGAATGTTAATCTCAATGTATCGAAAAATCTATACCCGATCGCACTTCGTAACACCCAACCCTAAAGCACCCTCTCCAATCTCTTCACAAAAGCCGAATCCCGATCGCAAGACAACTCTAAAAACTCAGTAGCCCTAGTCATCGCCACATATAAAAGCCTCGCCTCGTCCGCGATCGCCTCTGACCGATTGGGCATAAATCCAACACCAGGAATAAACACCACTGGAAACTCAAGCCCTTTGCTACTATGCATCGTGAGTAATTTCACGCTTTGCGCTTCTGGCTTGTAACGCTTGCTGTTACTGTCTTCGTTCAACCATTCCACAGGTATACCGACATTTTTCAAAGCATGGCTAAGCGATCGCCCCATGAAGTCCGAACGATACAAAATCGCTATGTCATTCCAAGCGATCCCGCGATCGCGATATTCCCCTATGAGATCGCAGATATGTTTTGTCTCTGCTGTAAAACTAGATAACCTTGTCTTGCCACTTCCCGCCACACCATGAATAACCCGATGTCCGCCGCGTAGACTTCGCGCAAGTTGTTCCTGCTGCAAGTCCATGATTTTGATGAGGTCAGGTGCGATCGCTACTGGAATAACTACTTCATCCTCTTCTGGCTCAGGCAATAGTGACGGTTGAATCGCAATGTCTGGGAAAATATGCCAACGGATGCGATTGACTTGGTGCGGGCTTAGGGTGCGATCGAAATGATATGGGAACATATCCCAAAGTTTTTGTTGAAAATCGCCTCGGTCAACACTGTCATACATCTCATCTTGGCAGATGACTAAGTTTGACTCGATCGCATCGCCTAAACCTTGTTTATCAAACACTGCTCTTGTGATATTGGTAAACACCACACCGTAACCATAGGGAACGATACATTTACCAGCGTGGTCACTTGCGATCGCATGGACTAGCTCGGCATCACGTTCTAAGAGCTTGACTGCATGAAGGACATAGTTTCGAGCTTGTTCTAGGGGATTTTTGATTTGCTTGGGTTCGTTTGTGTTGCGATCGGCGATCGTCCAATTGGCTCTAGTGACATTTTTGATGGTGTCGATTTTCCAATCTTTGACCTCTAGCACCAGTAAGCCTCTCAACGGGTGCAACACAATAAAATCGGGATGCAGTTGCTTTTTGCCGATTGGTACGTCATACCAAATTAGATAATCGTCATCTAGTTTCTGCTCCAATCTCACCGCAAAGCGCTTTTCGCCTGATGTCATTCTGGCGACACAACTATTGAGGGATGGGATGAGAGAGGGCATTTTTAGATAAAAGTTTTCTAAATGATATAGCGAATGGCTCTTCAATAATATATTTATTTCTCTTGATAATAGAATATATATGAGTTTACTATGACTGCTTACACGTCAAGTAGGTAAGTTTAATAGTGCTTTAGAAGTATTTAACAAAAAAAACTATCCAATAACGAAAGAGTTGAAGTTGAGAGAGCTTGGCAAGTATTAGAAGTATTAGAAAAGGCTGTTAAGACTCGTAGCTATATTGGTACACAATGTTTGTGCAGTAACGTTTCCGTCCCCTTGCGGGGTTATAGGCATGAAAGTCGTGATCCTCAAAAACCTTCAATTTGGGTTACAGTTTCCGACCCTTGTGGGGTTATAGGCATGAAAGTCTTCAGAAACACGGCAACGTGGAACGCAAGAAGTACAGGTTTCCGTCCCCTTGCGGGGTGTTTGGGGTGAAAGTATTGCTTCTCCTTTTTCCAACGGTGGCAACAGTATTTATTGTTTCCGTCCCCTTGCGGGGTGTTTGGGGTGAAAGAATTCAAAACTTTGTGCATGTGGCAGATTTACAATGCAAGACTGGTTTCCGTCCCCTTGCGGGGTGTTTGGGGTGAAAGGGTTGCCAACCCAGACAAATGGTTTGGGTCGTACTTGCAAGAGTTTCCGTCCCCTTGCGGGGTGTTTGGGGTGAAAGAAGACCCAGTGTTTGTTAAAGTCGAGAATGTTCAGGTTTCCGTCCCCTTGCGGGGTGTTTGGGGTGAAAGAGTTTATTGGAATGGCAAAGATAGCTGGGGTGTTGTAGAGACTAAGAGTTTCCGTCCCCTTGCGGGGTGTTTGGGGTGAAAGATTGTTACTTTAGCCGTATTGATTGCGTAGGGATAATAGTGTTTCCGTCCCCTTGCGGGGTGTTTGGGGTGAAAGGTAGACGGTATCGAAAAGCAGATTGCATATGCGAATGTTTCCGTCCCCTTGCGGGGTGTTTGGGGTGAAAGTATTGTTGAAGACATAACCGATGAACAGGGCTTGCAAGGTTTCCGTCCCCTTGCGGGGTGTTTGGGGTGAAAGTCACAGTTACCAGTAATTGGTGTTCGTTTGAGAATAAGGTTTCCGTCCCCTTGCGGGGTGTCTGGGGTGAAAGAATTGCGAAGATGGCATTTTATCTGATTGCACTAAATGTTTCCGTGCCCTTGCGGGGTGTCTGGGGTGAAAGTTGCAACTGCAAACGAAAAAATCCAAAATTTGGCAAATCCTGTTTCCGTCCCCTTGCGGGGTGTCTGGGGTGAAAGAGGTGAAGTGGTTGCGGACAATACTGCACCAGCTAATAGCTACTCGTGTTTCCGTCCCCTTGCGGGGTGTCTGGGGTGAAAGAGCGAAGCTACATTCATTAGATTGCTTCGTGAACTCGGCGTTTCCGTCCCCTTGCGGGGTGTCTGGGGTGAAAGTGGTCTTTCCGCTTTGGTCTCCACTCGTTCTGTGAGTGCAAAGTTTCCGTCCCCTTGCGGGGTGTCTGGGGTGAAAGAATTAAAAGGGGAGTTACTATTCTTTATCGGCTGGTCATCTACCTTGAGTTTCCGTCCCCTTGCGGGGTGTCTGGGGTGAAAGTAATAGTGGATTCAATCCATCTCAGATTCAATCCCCAAGGGTTTCCGTCCCCTTGCGGGGTGTCTGGGGTGAAAGTAGAACGTAACAGCGATCTAGGTTTGGTTTCTGTCGATTTTGTTTCCGTCCCCTTGCGGGGTGTCTGGGGTGAAAGTCGCAAGCCTGCGAGTTTATTTCAAGCTTTCTAAATTTTATAGTTTCCGTCCCCTTGCGGGGTGTCTGGGGTGAAAGTCTCGATGGACAAATTGATGGATTTAATACAAGCGGTTTCCGTCCCCTTGCGGGGTGTCTGGGGTGAAAGACAGCAAAAGCTGAAGTTGACATTCGCATCAAAATTGGTTTCCGTCCCCTTGCGGGGTGTCTGGGGTGAAAGCAAGACGATCAAGAGAAACTTGCTAAAGAGCATCTTGCAGATAAAGGTTTCCGTCCCCTTGCGGGGTGTCTGGGGTGAAAGCCCTGAGGTAGAGTTTACTTCCGAGGACGCAGTTGACAAATCTAAGTTTCCGTCCCCTTGCGGGGTGTCTGGGGTGAAAGTCAAGACCAACTCGACGAATCTCGTCGCCTGCAAGCCCAACTGTTTCCGTCCCCTTGCGGGGTGTCTGGGGTGAAAGTGATCACGTGACGAATATAATTTGCACGTGGTTTGCGTTTCCGTCCCCTTGCGGGGTGTCTGGGGTGAAAGTTTAATAAAAGGCAGCCTCTACCATATTAAGGGTTGGGGAACGTTTCCGTCCCCTTGCGGGGTGTCTGGGGTGAAAGCGCAAGTTTGCAGGACATTAATACACTTTCTGCATACGACTTGTTTCCGTCCCCTTGCGGGGTGTCTGGGGTGAAAGCAGCACGATTATTTGCCCTAGGATACGATGGCTCAGGGTTTCCGTCCCCTTGCGGGGTGTCTGGGGTGAAAGCCCTCACATTTTTGAGGCTTACACAGTAAAGCTTTTAATAGGGGCGATCTCCATAGGTCTTTTACATAGTCAATAAGCTTGCTAAATTCGCAATAAGACTACAACTGTAAAGGCGGAAATCCTTATGGAGAGAGCGACCTCCATAGGTCAACGTAATAATGCGGTTTTCAAGGTTCTTGCCACCTATGGAGGTAACTGTAAAAACTATAATTGCTAAACCAAGTTTTTGTCTAGTTTCATAACATTAAATTATGTAAAAACTGGGTGGAGGTGCTGGCGGATTGCTGCCGACAGTTAGAGCCTTAGGCAAAGCATCCGACGGAATCCAGTACATCCGCACATTATCAGTCTCAGGCTTTACTCGTTTTTTAATTTTAACATGGAGTTTTTTCATGTCATCTAAACTTATAAAACACTCAAACACACTTTCTTGCACACGCCGCCCATGCCCCTCAAGAAAATTTGATAACTTGAGGCGACGCTTATCGTCAGCAATATCGTAGACCACCAAAACTAGCATTTAGTCATTCCTGCGAAACGCCTCATATGGTGCTTCGCTCAGCAAAGCCGACCGATACCGCCAAATTTGATGCTGAATCACATATTGAATTTAGATATTGATCAAGGTCTAAATTTAGTAACTATGGACGATCCTGCAATAGGTTAGAAACATTAAAAACTGCATTCATGAAGGCTATCTGGCTATTAGCTGGCAATATCCATTCATGTCTCTCAAAAATGTAAGTGGGTATAGTCGAGTTTTTAGGAGCGTAGATGATTATGGGAAGATCTAAGACTTTCAGGATATCTAAAATTTCCAAAATATTCTTATCTAAAGCTTTTTGTTCGTCTTTGGGTAGATCTTTGTCTCTTTCTTTAAAAAGATAAATCACCAAGTCCCAACTCTTAGGTTTAAATGTCTTAGTTGCAAAAGAAGATTCTTCAATCGGACTAATATATTGAAACTGCTTTTTCTTTAACCTTTCAATAGATTCTTGAATCGAGTCAAGTTGTTTTTGGTCGCCGATAATTATAATCCCTTTGCTTTTATAAGCAGTGTTGGACTTAACTGTTTCCTGTAAATCATCAAACTTGACTTGAATTTTGCTAATTTCTTTCTTAATTACTGCATCAAAGTCTGATTCTAGCTTTTTTGCCGCGATAGTACTAAATTCTTGAACTTGAGTTTGCAGATCTTTTTGAGTCTTCCAACCAAAGAAAGCGACTAATCCCGATAAAATAGCTAAGCTAAAGTAGAATACACGCTGTATTTCAGAATAAGTTTTTTCGACAAATTCATAATGACTTTTGCGCTCATTTTCTAAGCGAGACATCATGTCTTTGTTCTGTTCTTTCAGGTTCTTATATTCTTCCTTGATCAGTTCAATTTCTTTGTCATTGCGATCGGCAGGAACAACAGTAGATGGTTGAGATGTTTGAGCAAAAACAGGAAATCCCACAGATCCAGTGAGCAACAGCAAGATAAAGGTGATGGTAAATAGGGGTTTCACTGTTTTATACCAATTTATGCCATCTACATATATCACCTAGTTAGTTAATTCTGTCAATCTGTTGCGTATATTTTAAACTCAAGAATCAAGTCTCATGTATAGACCCCTTGCGGGGAAAAACTGGAACAGTAGTTGACTGTTAGCCAGCATTTTACGGATAAGAGTTTCCGTCCCCTTACGAGGAAGTTTCATTAGCTACTCAATAGAACACTGATAATTTGTAAATTTTGAAAAGCCTTGTCAACTTTTAAGTTGTTTAGTTTGTAATGTACTATTGCATCTGTACTTAAATCTACTAAGTATCTAGATTTTTTACTCTCCTTCTCTAACTCTTCATAAGCTTTTCTCAGAGTGCGGCTATTTAGCTCTTTGGCAAGCTCCCTAACATAGAGTCGTCTACAGTCATGTGGAGATTTACCACCATAAACACTAATATCAACACTTTTCAAACAAGCATAATATTCAACCCAGTGCAAAGCCGTATAGAAACACATTGTTACCGCCCAATCAGGGAATGTTTTTCTTGAGCTTTGAGCAGATTTATGATTGGATTTTGCTTGTTCTTGATACTTATTGTAAGTCATCATTACAAAGTTTATATAGCTACAAAATTAGCATTAGGGCTTGACCAAATTTTTTGAAATGCTTCCGAAGGCTCTACACTCGAATTGAAAATTTTAAAACTTTCAGGACAAATTTTAGAGAAATACTCAACACAATCAACCCCGAAATACCACTTTTCGCCAGACTTATCTCTTAAGTTCCATTCATAGTCAATTACTAAGTCTTGAATTTTATCCCAAGTTTCGTATGGCAATTCAGCATTACTAGGTTGCAATAGAATTTCAAATTCAATCCAGCAACGATTAGAAGCATCTGGGACAATAGCCCTAACGCTTTCTACGCCAACAAAAGACGCTAATTTTTTTCCCAATTCCTTAATGTCTGGAAAATCAGGATAATATGATTGCTTTGATTCAACAATAGTTAAAGGAGAGGAGTATTTTTTATTCCAGTTTATCTCCTGCACCTTACTAGAGGTAAGATCAAAAGGACTAGTTATAGAGCTATTAATCAATTTCATAGTTGGCTACTTATTCAAAAATTCATTGAGACGATCCCTTAGAAAGATTGCTTGCTTTTTCGTAAAAGCAAAATTTGCAACAGGCAACTTCACGCCTACATTTTTTTGTTCATCCTCAGCAAATGGACTATCCGAAAGAATTCCAGCAATCAGAATTCCATCCTCGACATCGATTGCAACTGAGACACCAGTTACTAAATACAATTTTTCTTTAGGTTTGTCTGCGCTAAACATATAACTACAAATATATAAAATTCAAGATATTTTTTTGAGAGTGGTTCTTGGTAGCTTAGTACTAGTTACCAAGAACCCAGCAAGATTTCAAGAATGAGCAGCTATTTAAGCTGTAAGTTTCTCAAAATCAGTAAATCTTGAAAATCTATCAGTAAAAGAAGTAGAAGGAACTTCACAAAATTCATATCTTGAGAGACAGGACTGAGATTGTGTAATTGTTGCCTTGTTAAATTGGTGCGTATGCAATGCAGGGTATAAATCAACTACTGGAGAATCTGACCTTCGATGTAACATCTGAGTTTCCATAAATAAACAGTGGAAAAATTATAACAGAAAAATAAAGATATTTAAGCGATATATTTTAGTTTTTTAGGTGTATTTTCATCCTTCATTTCTACAATCGACACCATGACAGTCTGCCCAACAGATAGATCGTCAAATATTTTAGGCTCTTTGTTAGAAAGCTTAATGATCGTCCCAATAATTTCATAGGTAATTTCTTTCCCTTTCTCCTTTTTGTTTACAATCTTTGCCTCGACAATTTGACCGATCGCAAAGTTTTGAGATTTTGCTGAAGCTTTTATCTCTGCTTGTTTTTGAGTTATTAAATCTTGCCCAGCCGATCGCTTTTCAGAAAATGCCTCTAGCTCACCAATCGGCGCAGTTTTGTAATAACGCATGAGCCTTGATGTCCAACCAAGAACTTGCAGCATTGCCAAACCATCAGCCTGATAGTCTCGAAGAAAGCGATCGCAAGCATTTTCAATACTGCGATAATAATCCAAAGTCTTGCCGCTATGACCGATTTGCTTGCCATTACTGACTAAAGTTTTAATATATTTAAAAAACTTAGAACCCGCATCAGACTTACTCACCGCCGCACGTAGATAAGCGATCGCTTTGCCTAATTCATTAACATCAGTCTCACTTTTGACCAGCTCAATCGCGATCGCATGGGCAGCTTGCCATTGAGATTCTGAGAGAGATTGAGCTTCGATGGATGATTCTATAGTTGCCATTTAGTACATTCCTGAAGGTGGTTGCAAATCAGAGGGATAGCGCAGCACTTCCGCTAACTGTTGTAATTGAGGAGATTGAATCAAACTAGAATGAGCTGCCTTAATTTGTGTTTGGATAAATACTTGCAGCTTATCTCCAGTCAGACGATTAGACTCAGTGGCAATATATGCAGAATAGCGATCGCGTAAATTGCCAGCCTGCTCAATGGCAGTTACGCTCACAGTCACAGTACCCATCCCAATTGGTTTGCCACCACCAACTTTCAAAGCGATCGGATAATTGGGATCTTGCCCTAACACAATTAAGAGCGTGCCTAACTCGGCTGGTTTGAGATTCTTAAAATGGATTTGGGTTGTAAAGGTAAAGTCCTTAGCGGCTTGTTGGACATTAGTTCCCTGATGTCCTTTATCAATAGACTTCGCAAAGTTGTAATAGAACTTGCGTCCTGCTGCCACACCTCTAGAGGTGTAGTAATTTCTTCTCTGGGTACGCGGTGCATACAAAGATGGCATAAACCCAGTGCCATAACTAGGATTTTCGCATTTAGCATCACTAAACTCTATTAAACCCTGCCAGTCTAAAGCCCCAAATACTTGGCTAGCAGGACATAGTTCATCCTTCTTTTTACAAGGCAACCGCTCTGAAGGAATTTTATCTCTATATCTTGGCGTGATTACGGCTAGAGTACTATTGGTAATTGCCTCATACACAGATCTGATGCATCCTTTTAAGGAGCTACCTTGAATCACAAGTTTTTGATCGTTGCCCTGAGTCATAGTCTTAATCAAGGCAACAGGAGAACCAATGTCACTCCCCAGTGCCACAACCCCCGTTGAGACATGAAGAGGCGTTTGGACTTTGAGCGTGAGATGTAATGTCCCATGAAGGCGATCGCCTAAATACTTATCATGTCCAGCAGGACGAGCCTTTGGTGGTGGCGATTTGGGGAAGCTGACTAGCTTGTAAGGCTTAAAAATATCAGATTCATTAGGGTCGTCTAACTCTGGACTTGAGGTAGGCGGAATTGGTTTTCTGGGTTTTGGTGGTGGCGCATTGGTCATGATTTTTCTCCAATCGATTTTTTAATCGTTAGCGCAACAAAATGCACAGTTGCAGTTTTTTTATCCCTAAAGTAACGCTGACCTATCTTTAGCTCTGGTGGATAATCAAATCCTTTAGGAAATCGAGTTTCAGTAGGTGGATAAAAATAAGCATCTTTATCCTCGGTTTCCCATTCTCGATCTAATGGCTCAAAATTTGGATATTCACGCGCAGTCGAACTTAAGAGAAATGCTTCATAGTTAGCACCTTTTTGTTTCCACCTTAGCTCTAACTCAGAGTTGAACATTTGTCCTTCAAGCATAGGAAAATTTCCAAGCTTTTTAGTAATTCCACTGACTCGATTTGCCCAGCGCAAAAAGTAATAGCTAGAGTCATTTGCTAGTTTAGAGATGAGGTTTTGAAGTTCATCGGCAGACAAAAGTTTTTGACTTATTCCCACAAAAGCACTCATGCTGCCGTCCTCTCTACTTTCAGCACTTTACTCCACGATTGCACTGCACATTGAAACAAATTTGGAACACCCGTTTCATCATTGCCATGCCAGCTCAGTTGTACACCTATATCGATATCCAATGGATTATTCTCTAAGCCAAACGTCAGTTGCATTTTTTTAGCTAAAACGGAAGTATCTTGGCGATCTTCTTGATTTTGGTCTGTTAAAAAGCCATAACGTTTCGCTTCTTCTAATGCTAAAAACTCACCTGCTCCCAGCAAAGTATTGTTTGCCCAACGCTTTTGCTGACCAAAATCATGAATTTGATTATCTCTGATTTCACAGCTAGGATATTGAACCACAGCTGAGTCTAGCTTTACTTGAACAGTCCCTAGTCCACGAGACTTTGCAAAGCCAATCCCAAACCAGCCATCATTGAGATCTCGTAGTACCAAGCCAATTAAGCCTAGTTGAGCCAAGGTAAAATTCTTAAGATGGATCTTAGTTTTAAACTCTCCTGCGGTACAAACTTGATAGTTAAAAGGTCCCACAGCCACTGAGCCAAATACGCGATCAATTGCCACTCCGTTACGCTCTTCCTTTTTTACAGGTTGTGCTTCTTCATCTGGATAAGCATCTTCAATTCTTATGCGACTAGCAATAGAAGTATTCCCGAATAACTGATCTGTGAAAGATGAGAGCTTATATATCTCTGCACCTAATTTTCCAGATTTGTTGTCTGGCAAGTAATCATATTTATCGTTTAAAGGGTCATTTGCCCATAGTTGTGATGAGTCGTCAGTGGGACGTTGATCGCTACCTACAGTCCTCACAATCCGTTCAGCATGAGCGCGTATCGCCCCCTTGAGGCTACTGCCAGGGAGATAAATGGTTTTGCCTCCTGCATGATAAGTCTCGACAAACTCCATATCAGGCTTAGTCGGATCGGCTCCTTCCTTGCCAGACTTAATCAGGATTGGTCCATCGGGAATAAGGCTAAGAGCGATCGTGCAGTGGTTCACCAGTCGCTTGTGCATAGAAAATCTCCAAAATTAATCCAATTTAAATTCTCAAATTTATACTGATGCTGTAGCGCGATCGCTAACTGTTTGTCTCAAATGCTCGATCAATGCTTGTATCCAATCATCTTTGAGATTTTGCCCTACATCCACATAGACTGTAGAATCTTTGGTAATAAGTCTTTGGAGATATTCGATTAATTTATCGGGGCTTCCCTCTGCATCAAACCATCGTAACTGCTCGATAGCTAAACGCACAACGCCTAAACCACGCGATCGCCCTCCACCAAGAGGAATTTGTTCAGTTTCAAACTGATGTAAACCGATCGTTAATAAACCTAACTCATGCTTTTCAGCATTTTCGACTATAGCTTTAAATTCAAAGGGAGTTCCCGCAGGTACTACTTGAAAATCATACAGTTTGCCATCTGCCGCAGTTTCCGTATCACGGTCAATAGCTACACCATCGCGTTCTTGATATTGTCCAAACCAATTGTCAGGCAATACTGTTAAGTCTCGTACTTGAAATTTACTAGCAAGCCAAGGTGAACCAAATAGATGGGAGGCTAAATCAGTTTGCTTCAAGATCTCAGTATTGAAAAGGGCATCATCTTTCAATCGCTCTTTAAGAGCATTAACTTGTGTAATGCGAGAAGAACTAGAGAGAACGGATGGGTCTTCAGCGAGCTGTAAATCAATTCCACGTAAAAAGCTTTCAAGGCGCGATCGCAAGGCTCCCTTAAAACTCGATCCTGGAATTAACGGACGACCAAAGGCATCTTTAATCACAGGCAAATCTGAACCAATTGGCTCAGTTGAGCGTCCCGCACTGACTCGCAAAGCAGTTACAGTCTTAAGAGTTCCAGTTATTTCTAAGCGATTTCTGAAAGTGTCAAACATAATATCTATTTCACTATTAAATCAGTTTTCTAGCGGATAAAGTCAACCAAATCGTAGATTTCAGAGAGGGGGATTTGCAAAGCGATCGCATACATCGTTAAAACCGAATCTAGGGATTCATATTCAGTTAATAGCCAGCCTTCATTTGTTTTTTTATATTGAGCAACATAAGGTTGATATTGCTCGACAAGAATATATTCTTTGAACTCAGGAATAGACCTGTAGTAATCGAATTTTTCTCCTTTATCGTAATTTTTAGTTGAGTTGGATAAAACTTCAATAATCACCGATGGATTAATAACTGTCGTGCGATTATCACCCTCAAACACTGGCTTACCATCGATCAACATCACATCAGGATAGGTATATTCACGATAACGAGGTATCCACAGCCGCATATCATTGACATAAAGGCGATATTCTTTGCCTTTTAGTAGCGATTGAAAATATGTCACTAAATTAATCGCAATCTGGTTATGTTCAGCAGTACCACCCGTCATCGGGACAATTTCTCCATCATGATATTCATTCCTAAATGCGGCGACTTCTTCTAGCTCTAGATATTCAGTTGGACTAAAGTATCGTTTCTGCGTTTGTATTGCCGTCATAGCGCTTATCTCCAAAAAGGATATTTAGTTACTAGGTGCTGTCTTCCCATCGCGTAGATACTTGAGATGGCGTGCGCCATAGCCCAGATATCGCCTAATCAGTTCCAGATGTATTGGTTTGAAATCTCCTGATTTAGTAGTATTCGCAATAGCCTGAGCGATCGCTTTAATTCTTACGTCAATATCACTAATGATTCTGGTGGCAAGGGACTGATCGCCTCTGCCCCATTTAGTATCACGCCCAACCTGATAGCGCAAAAAGTTTTTAATAACTTCAGCACTATCTGTCGTGTCCGAAACTCGCACTAAATTACGAAATTGCGACTCTTCAAGAATATCTCTACCAGATTTACCATATTGACATTCATCTAGAGCAGTTTGAATTGCTGTAACAATTTCATCTTCAGCCTGACGAATACTGCGCTGAACTTTAAGTTCTGTAGAATCTATTTTAGATTTAGAATCTATATTTGGGGTTTCTAAGCTCATACTGCCTCCTCTCTGAGTACTAAATGAAAATCGTTGCAAATTTGGACTTGTCCAAAACCTTCAGAAGTGCGATCGCCTACACCTCGGATTTCTAAATCTTCTAGCGCTTTAGCCCATTCTTCAAAACGATCGCTAGATACACTAAATAAATAAACTGCTCCTTTGTTTGTGACCATTTCCACATCTTTCATTAAGCCCCAAGCTGCATTCCAACCAGAGCGATAGTCATAGCTGCTATTAGTAACATGGAGCTTTAAAGATGAGTCTTGGATATCTGTAAACTTTTTAAGCATTTCAGCAGAAATTATAGTTGTTCGCATCCATTGCTCAGTCAAGATGGCATCAGATTGTAAGTCTAAAGTGAAGCACTTACGATTCGACAATATATCTTCATTGACATTACCAAAAACCTGCCACTCATTCCAACGTTTTTTTAGTTTTTTATTGAACCTATTAACTCGATTTACTAGATTAGATTCCAATTCAATTGGCTCGCTTGCAGTGATTTTAGTATTACCTAAACCTCTCGAAGCCGAGCCTCCCAAGCGGAAATTAGAAGTATTGACTTGGATAAAATTTTGCAAGCTATTTGCTATATTATCATCAACAAATATAGAACTTCGATAAATGATTGGCTTATTTTTATATTCTTGTGATTCATTCAAAACCTCAATACTATAAAGAATTTGCTCTTCAGATACAGATCTACGGCGATTAATTCCTACTCTAGTTAACAGGCGGTTATTAGTAGAGGTCTTAAAATACTGGTGCTCATTCTTGTTTTCATTCCGACTCTTTACTTTGCCATAAAAACTTGCAAAAGCATGAACAAGGCTGCCATCAGTTGGACAGTTTGGATCGTACAAACGACCGTAAGATTCAGCACAAAAGCTATCAATGAGACTATCAAAAACGCCATTATACTTAGGCTTAAATCCAGCTCTATTTTTAGAACTTAACGCCGTACTAGGCAAAACAGAAACTTCTGGTAAGAGGATATATGGATCGTCAACAGTTGCTAAATAAGCATTTTGAAAAATGGCGGGGCGATCGCTAAGAAATAATTGCTGAAAGTCGCCACCATTCTGAGATAGATCCTCTGACGAGCGACCTGATTGTTGCAAAATTTGCGATGCGATCGCACCACGAATCACTGTCCCAGATATATACTCATCGGCTTCACTCACTGAGCCACCAGGTTTTTGTCGCCCGATCGCTAATGGTGATACGGCTTTAATTTCTAGATTAATGCGTTTCATCGTTCACCACCTTTAGCTAAAAAGCTCCAAATCTCATCTTCAATTGCTAAGTTAGATGAGTCTATTTCCCAATGTAGCCAGCCTAAGCCTGCGGATCTGCTACCACCCAAAGCATTGATATGCCTTAGCCCTGCATATATAAGTGCCTTCGCAAAGTCAGGGCGATCGCTTGACCAGTTGGGCAACAAATGAATCTGACCTGTAAATCGCAAATTGGCATTTGCGGGAGAAGTCTCTAGAAAATAGAGTTTGCTTTCTTCGGCAGTTTGGCGACGACGATTGATCGTCACCCCAGGGCGGATCACTTCTGGTAAATTATTTGGATTTTCAATGCAAATGAGATCGTCGAAGAGAAGACGTGATGGTAAAACAGAATTTCCAAAAATTTGACAAATTAAGCAATGCTGTTCTCCCCTGACCCGATACTCATCACGTTCAAAATTGCCAGATAGTCCCTTCCTTTGTGGACACATTGTTTCAGGTTTAGGTGATTCGCAAATATCCCATTTTAAAGCTCTGGCAATTTTTTCGCACTCATGACGTAAGCGCCCTTTAACTTGTGATGCAGGAATTAGCAAATTCTTTTCGGCATTGCGAATAATGGGCTTATCCGCTAAGGAGCCAGCAGAGCCACCAGCTCCGACACTCAAGGCTGAATCGATAACTGCTGTAATTGAGATAGTCTCAATCGCATTTCTTAAAGAATCTAGAGTAATCATGACTTTACCTCCTGCGCTAATAACTCTTCAAATGCTCTATCCGTTGGCTCTTCAGGATCTTCAATAAAGTCATAAATATCCACAATATCGCGCCAGATTGTTTCATAAAAAGGTTCATGCTTATATTCTCTGGCTCCGTCATCGTACATCCAAGGAGCGATATATCCTTCATTGGTTTTGGCTTTGCACCACGCCTCTTCAAATTCTTGTTGTAGTTCTGGTTGTCCTGTTTTGAGACGAACTCGGAAGTAACGATAGTTGAGAATAGCGGTATGCTTGCCATTCTCTAATAAGGTACGAATTTGATAGAGCTGTGATTTTGGGAACTTGGCTTTTTTTAGAGCTTTAACAACTGCTATCAATCCACCTAACTCATGGAGAGTATAGGGTGCGGCATAGAATCTTAAATTTCCTTTAGTTAGCCCTTGCTTCCGAAATTTTTCGATATTAGAAGAAATCATTGTGACTGCCTTCATCGAGAGAAAGTCAATTGTGCCGCCAATATAGCCATCATCTTTTAAGGATTTACCACGCTTTTTGGCGGATTTGAGAAGGTCATCTGTTAACTTTTTGGCGTAATAGATCGGCGTGTCATCGGAGGCGATGAGTAAACCTGCGGAAACACTGATCTGACATTGTGATGGGGCTGTTGCTGTGGGCAGATATCGATGAAATTTGCTAAGGTTAACTGGCTTGCTTGATGGGGGAACTCGATAATCTCCTGAAATCTCTACCTTGAGATCGGTTTGCTTGAGTAGGATTTGCTCAAACTGTTCGCAAATTGTTTTGGCTATTTCTAATGCTTTATTGGCGGGAACGATCAGTAAGATGTCATCACCGCCGATAGTAATAATTTCAAAAGGATGAATGAGAGCACCGTCTTGCAGCCTTGACTCAGGATCGTTAATATTTTTGAGGGTATGGGGGTGTAAATGTTCTGATAGAGCTTGGTAAACAGCGTATTCTGTGGCTAGGGAAATATCTTGGCTGAACTCTTTGTATCTTTCGGGTGTGCGGATTTTTTGAATGTAACCACCCATGTTGTTGCCATCAGCATAGATATGTGCGACAAAACCTTTACTCATATTACTAATATGCTTAAGGGACTGAGCAATATCAACAGCTTCGGGCGATATGCTTTGATAGTATTGCTGTTTTTGGGTAGGATTTTCTTCCAGAAATTCATTGAAGCGAGAAATCCAGCCTTCCACTTCTGGTGGCTGCCAAGTTTGATTTAGTGAACTTTCGCGATACCAGTTAGGTATTGGAGCATCTTTTTTTACTCTTTCGCTAGTGGCGCGTTTACGAGCAACTGCCTCTGAGAAATGTGGTTTATTTGGCAAGTCTACTTGAATCGTGGAAGATCGCCGATCTGGCTCATCTCTTATAAGATACGGGTGGGTCTCAAATATTGGTGGATAGGCGCGGCTGGGGCGATCGCTAAATTCATTACCGCTACGTCTTTGGTTAAAGAGAACAGCGAGTTTTGTAGTAATTGCGTTAAAGCTTTGATAATTGCGGAATGCTTCTAGATCTGGTGATCCATCTTTAGATTTGCCGATGCAAGCTTGGACTATGGGGTTCTGATGGTTTTGGCGATACCAGTCTAACCAGTTGGTATCTTCAATTTTTTCTTGCAAGAGTCCAAAGCGAATCTCTGCCAAGCGAAAGGTGTCGCCGACAGCACAGGAGTTAGCGGTTAGGGTAACGTGGGTATAGCGCTTTTCAATAGCGTTTGCCAAGTCATTGATGTATGCGGCTGGACAGAAGGCGAGGATATTTCCACCTGTGGAGTAGACGATTAGCTCACTAATCAGCGCTTCTTGAAGATCGGGAAAATTTTTCTGTAGCCATTGTGAGATATCGATTATGCGATTTTTCCGAAAGAATTCTTTTAGCTCAATAAGATTGACATAATCGAGTAATGCGGAAGCGCCCCTAATATCTTGAATCTTGGAAGATTCAAATACATATTGTTTGATCTTGGTTGCTCCACCATTCACCAACCCGATTTTGGTCTGTTGATTCCAGATTTCGCTATATTCATTCTGAAACTGTTGCAGGGTTTCAGGGAAGTAATGTTCACTAATATTTTGGAGTTGCTGGACTTGCTCGACTATCGATCGCACTGCTTCGGGTACTTGGCGATCGCTATGGAGTGCCTGTCGCATTTCTTGCAGTACTGAGATCTCAAACTGCGGTTGTTTTTGTTCGCCCCAAGCAAGACACCATGCTAATGCGATCGTAATGTCTTTCTTGTGGTTTGTTGCCATTTGTCTGAATCCTTTCCTAAAACTTGATATCGAGTAAGGGGCGATCGCTAAGTCTGTATGTACTTTCGTATTGAGTTGCTGGCAGTAGCTAGATGCTTAATCAGTGATTTATCTAAAATTTCTAGCAGTATAACAGGATATAAGGAAAGGGCGCGTTCCAAAGTTGGGGTTGTTACAACTTTTATTTTTTGCGATCGCCTATCAAGGAAAAAGTTAAAAGTTAAAAGCCAAAAATTTGTTCCATATTTTTTCCTTCCGCCTTCCGTCTTTGCTAAGTAGATATGCAGAATTATTTACACATATTCATAGTAATGGGAAGATTCTAAGGATTACTTAATTGTGATCTAATTACTGTGAGATTAATTGCTCCACTTTCCCCTGAAACGACAAAGCTACTGTGGAGAATCTATCGTCAAAGTCACCGCTTTGCAATCCGTCAACGAGCACACTGTATTCTTTTGAGCGCTCAAGGGATAAGGATAGCGCAACTGATGCAAATTTTTGGGGTGAGTCGCAAAACGATTCATAACTGGTTTGTGGCTTGGGAAAGGCTCAAGTTGGTGGGATTATGTGACCGAGCAGGGCGAGGTCGTAAATCCACGTTTACCCTTGAGCAGCAAGAACAAATAAAACAATGGGTGAATCAATCACCGAAACAACTCAAGCGAGTGCTGCAAAATATTG
>NZ_BBJB01000049.1 GCF_016584665.1 Pseudanabaena sp. lw0831 | reverse complement strand
TTGGCAAAGCAGAATCCTGCTACTTTTCTGCCAGATGTGGCAACGACGCTGAACAATTTAGCGAATTTGCATAATGATACCAATGAAATGGCGATCGCTCTCTCAGAATATAGGGAAGCTCTAGAAATTTATCGAGAATTAGTAACCCATAATCCTGCTACTTTTCTACCATACGTGGCAACAACGCTGAACAATTTGGCGGTTTTGCATTGGAATACCAATGAAATGGCGATCGCTCTCTCGGAATATCAAGAAGCTTTACAGATTAGAAGAGAATTAGCGACCCATAACCCTTCTACTTTTCTGCCAGATGTGGCATTGACGCTGAACAATTTGGCGAGTTTGCATTGGGATACCAATGAAATGGCGATCGCTCTCTCGGAATATAGGGAGGCTCTAGAGATATATCACAAATTGGCAAAGCAGAATCCTGCTACTTTTTTGCCAGATGTGGCGATGACGCTGAACAATTTGGCGAGTTTGCATAGTGATACCAATGAAACTGATCTAGCGATGTCGGCATATCAAGAGGCTTTGCAGATTTATCAAGACTTTGCGAAAAAGAGTCCTGCTGCTTTTCAGCCAAAGGTGGATCTCGTACTTAAAAATATAGCGATTTTGTAAAATGTGATTGACGAAAGGAATATCTCTGGAATTGAGAACGAACAAGCCCCACCCACAAAGCCGAGAAGTAAGTCAATCAAATCCCGTACTTGGGTTCAAAATATTTGCCGTGGTATCAAAAATTTGTTGAGGATGCAACGGAGCTGAAGATGTAGAGATTAAGATCCCCGACTTTTTCTTTGCCATCATAGATCGGTTCTACTAGTCACACAAAAAGTCGGGGATCTGGGCAATTACAGGTTTCTTTTGCTGACCTAATTACTGATGTTATGTGGAAGTTTCTAAAGTAGGGGCGGGTTTTGCATATAGATCTTGCTTCAGCACAGAATTATCAACTAAACCCGCCCCTACTGTGTACACGATCGCCTGAGGGAGAGGGGATGAGGGTTTTACGTAACATCAGCTAAATTAAACTAGGCGATCGCCATAGCTAATTAAAAACGTGGCAACAGTAACAATCAAAATTAATGGATAGAGAATCCACGAAGCAATATTTAAATATTTGAAGGCTTTTTTATGCCCTTCTTTATCTAACTTCGTACCGATCGCCGTGACGATAATTGGTAGCAAGCACAGACAGAAATAGACATAAAACACATATTCCATCGCTACGGTATAGCCAACTTCAGGAAGTTGATTATTAAAGGATAGTAACAACACGATTCCTGATAGTAATGCCGAGGCAGGAGCCATCGTGCGAGGCACAAACATCGTATAGGGGAAGAACAGACAGCAATAGGTTAAGAGCGAAAGCAAAATCAACGGCAACACATTCTTAGATAGAAATACTAAGGTTTTGCGTTGAAAAGTCATCCGAATACTTAACCCAGGATATTCCACTTGAGCATTTGACTGAAACAAATCAGGATCGCCTTGAGTGGAGGTACTGCGCGATGAGTCTTGGAAATAGGTGATATCTTTGAAATTCCAAAGTTGTAGCCCTTGAAAGGGTTTGCGTTCCACATCTTTTGCTCTGGGTAGTTTTAAGCCAACGGTATCGATCGCATAAATTAACCGCTCCGTCGATAGATTAGGATTATCAAAGCGCAAGTTTAATTTCTGTGAATCAAAGGGATAATCGCGAAAATCGAAGGCATTCCGAAATTCACCACGCACCCGATAGAGACGATAGTTTAAGCCATTGACCACCTGTGCCTTGATTGGCGCTTTGCCATCAAATACTGGAGCTGTAGGGTTGACGCTATTGGTGACCGCATCAGGAAACTGAATTTCCGTAGGTTCATCACTGCCGCTATAGCGGAACCATACATAAAAATCGGCGGTAAACGTGGTCTTATCAATCCGATTTAGCTTATTGATATCCATCCCCGCATAAACTACGCGCTGCCGCCAAAAATATTGATTGCCAGATTGAACGATACTGCCAGCTTGGATTTCTTTCGGTAAATTCAGACGTTCAGGATTATCGATCGGCGTAAATTGTTGGGATGCTGAGATCAGTTTTTGATTTTGGAATTGAGCAAGGCGCACAGGCTGATCGCTATTGCGATCGCTGTTGAAATAAAGCAACCCCGTTAAACCTCTGATGCCCAGCTTACGATTGTTTAGTTTAGCTAGCGCATCGCGCACCTGTTCGCGATCGCCTTCTAAGCTTGCCGCTGTTAACTTAGGATTAGCCTTACGAATTGCATCCACCGCCGCGATCGCTGCCTCATAGAACTTCGCCCCTAAATAGGAAGGAGTCTTGTCGTAGGCTTTTTGATAAGCGGCCAGAAAATCTTGGGCATCGGCTCCTGCACTATCAAACAGGATTGGCAATGGCACATACATGCCATCGGTAAAGAATCCCGCCGTTTTCTTCTCTTCATCATATTTCTCAAACCGCTTTGCAAAGGGTTCTCTTCCTAGCGCTTGCTCACCAAGAATGCTATTTTTTAGACCTTTTTGTTTGAGCGCTACCAAAAAATCTTCAGCAACATCCTCTTTGGACAAGGTTAAAAACAAAATTCCTGCCTCAGGCTCGGCGGCAATTTCATTGACGATTTGTTGGACTGAGGCTTTGCGATTATTGGGATCGGAATCGATCGCCCAAGTCTTTTGAATTTTGCCGTTACCATTGGCTTCAAAGGCAGATTTAATTACTTCCGATTGGGTCTGTTCATTTTTACTAGCCTTGTCATAAATCACACTTGCCGTCTTGAACTGGAGTACCTGCTGCGCGTAGATTGACAAGGTTTTTGCCAGATCGGGATTGGTATAAATAATCCGAAAATAGTACGGGCGATCGCTCGTAACTTTAGGATTATTCGCCGTACCTGTAATCGCTGGTAATTTCTTATCTTGATAGATGCTACCTGCGGCGATCGAAGCATCGGAAGAGCGATGCCCCAACACCACTAGTGCATCACTTTTAGCAATTTCGTTAGCAACTTGAGTTGCCCCATCCGCATTGCCCTTGTCATCAAAAATATTTAATTTAAGTTGACGACCATTAATCCCCCCCTCACGATTGGTCGCATCAATATATAGCTTGATGCTATCGACGATTTCTTGACCACCACTTGCACCATCTCCGCTTAGAGGAGCAGCTACGGCGATCACGATCGCATTGCCATCGGCTCTCGAACTTTGCGGATATAGTCCACCGAGCGATATTACGATCATGAGCGTGATCAAAGCGATCGCGCAAAATCTTACAACTGTCTTACCCATGAAACCTACAGCCGTCCTATTTAAAAATTGCTAACGCATAAATTGAACTCTCTCGCAATTTTAGTGCTTTGAGCTACCGTCAAAACACCCAAAAAAGAAAAGAGGTCACAAAGTGACCTCTTTTCTTTTTGTGGATTTTAATTTGAGGGCGAATGATGGGAATTGAACCCACGAATGGTGGTACCACAAACCACTGCCTTAACCACTTGGCTACACTCGCCATTTAACCGTTATTGATATTACTACTGATATGTACAATTACACAAGATATTTTTGAAATTTCTATTAAAACCCAAAGTAGAGTTGCGGTGCGAATCGCCACAACTCTACTTTGGGTTTTAGCAAAAGGCGGCGCGAAGCGCCGCCTTTTGCTTTTTGGGATTTAATATTAAGTAGCGATCGCTATATTAACAACCCTAGACATCAATGGATTTAGACAATATTATCAACAAGCGCTATCGCATAACTCAAACCATTGGTATTAAACAAATTGGTGCGATCGCATTGTCGGTTTATCTAGCAGAAAATTTAGAGATGCCGATTACACCTAAACCTTTGTGTGTGATTTATTTCTGGCAAGTTTCAGAAAAAGATGCTCTAGATCATGAGGCGATCGCGACAAAGCTTTATGAAATCGGACAAAACTATACGCTATCCCCAAAAGTGCAAGCTTTTTTTACGGAAGAAGACAATTGTTATCTAGTGCGCGAATATCTGGAAGGTTATGAATATCTAGAAGAATTTAGCCGAATTTTTAATGATTTTACCGCTCCAGAAGTAAAAAAGACTTCAGAAGTTTCTACGGTTAAAGCTTTACCGATCGAGCGATCATGGGTGAAATCTCTTGCAAAAGTACCAATAAAGATTAATCGTCGTCAGTTACTGATTAGTACTAGTTCTGCGATCGCAGGTTTTACCCTAGCGATATTTCTCGAAAACCTCAAACCTCAGCCAGCACCAATCATCATTGCGGAATCGCCACCAGTTCCTGAACCACCTCGCGATCCGATCAAAAGAGGTGACAAAGCCTTTCGTGATGATTTGGGTAATGGAGTCCACATGGAAATGGTGCGGATTCCCTCAGGAAGATTTTCTCTTGGTTCGCCAACTAATGAAATTGGCAGACGTGACAATGAATCACCTATATCGGAAGTAAATATTCCTGCTTTTTACATGGCAAAATTTGTAGTCACGCAAGAGCAATGGGTCGCCATTATGGGCAGTAATCCCGCCTTATTTCGCGAAAATCTGCAAGCGCCTGTGGAAAATATTTCTTGGTTAGAGGCTCAAGATTTTTGTCGTAAATTAGCAGCGCGATCGCAGCACCTTTATCGCTTACCTAGTGAATCGGAATGGGAATATGCTTGCCGTGCTGGTACAAATACGGCTTACCATTTTGGCGATGGTCCCACTGAACTCGTTGATTATGCATGGTTTGCTGACAATGCCAACAAGCGATCGCATCCTGTCGGACAGAAAGTCCCCAACCCTTGGGGACTATACGAAATGCATGGCGGTGTTTGGGAATGGTGCGAGGATGTGTGGCACGATAATTTTAATGGTGCACCTGCCGATGGATCGGCATGGGTGAGCGATGGCTACACCAGTCGGCGCGTGCGTAAGGGCGGCTCATGGAGCAATGAAGCAAAGCTATGTCGAGCGGCAAGTCGTGAATGGCATTGGCAGAGCGATCGCTACAATGACATCGGCTTTCGCGTGGTTATTTCCGCAATGTAGAATTGAGCTATCATTGCCATTAATTCGATCTCAATGCTTAGGAAAACCTAATTAAGATCATGACAGCTCAACTCCTTACGCATAAATTTACAACACAGCAATATCACCTCATGCATGAAGCTGGTGTTTTTGCGCAGGACGAGCGTCTCGAATTAATTGATGGAGAAGTCAAAAAAATGTCGCCAATTGGCAGAAAACACGCTGCTTGTGTAAACCGTTTAGTTACACTATTCACCAAAAAATTAGGCGATCGCATTATTCAGTACAAAATCCAATTCGCTTAGATGATAATTCAGCACCACAACCAGATCTTGCCATCCTCAATATGAGGAGAGCTTACCAACACCTTCAGATATTTTGTTGATTATCGAGGTTGCCGATAGCACAATCTCCTATGATCGCGAAGTCAAATCACCTCTTTACGCATCGGTGGATATTCCTGAAATGTGGTTATTTGATGTCAACAAAAAAGCGATCGAGGGATATTCGCAACCATCTGCATCAGGATATAAACAGATAAATCGATACGAAAAGAATGATAAGTTATCGATACTTGCATTTCCTGATGTGACTTTTACTTGGGAAGACCTGTTTTAAGCTTGGAGCCATTAAATCCCAAATATGAATGCTAATCAATCTACCGATCTAACTGATCGTCCCGATCGCCAAATTTCCACTCAACTTATTCTCAAAGCCAGTAACGTCGTTGCGGGATATGTGGATGGGGTAGATATTTTACAAGGTGCAAATTTATCGGTATATGAAGGCGAACTTATCACCGTGATTGGCTCCAATGGTGCGGGTAAATCAACCTTAGCCAAAGCAATATTTGGTTTAGTACCAGTGCGATCTGGGGAAATATTATTTGGTGATCGCAATCTGATCGGACTTAAGCCCGAACAAATTGTGCGACAGGGAATTAGCTATGTACCGCAAGTTGCTAATGTATTCCCATCGCTAAGCGTATCTGACAATCTCGATATGGGAGCCTATACCCGCGAAGGAAATATTGCAGCAGTTAAAAACAAGATTTATGAAACTTTCCCTGTACTTGCCAAACGGCGCAATCAGAGGGCCGGGACACTATCTGGCGGGGAGCGGCAAATGCTTGCGATGGGAAGGGCACTGATGTTAGAGCCGAAATTATTGATTTTAGATGAGCCTTCAGCAGCACTATCACCAATTTTGGTTCAGGATATTTTTAATTTGATTCAACAAATTAATCAAACGGGGACTTCGATTATTTTGGTGGAGCAGAATGCGCGTAAGGCTTTAGCGATCGCCGATCGCGGTTATGTGATGCATTTGGGCAAAGATGAATTTACGGGTAAGGGTGCTGATTTATTGAACGACCCCGAAGTTGCCGAGTTGTATTTAGGCATGGGCAATTTTGGCAAAACAGCGTAGGAGCATCAAAATCATTGCGACGGGCGAAGCCCGCCACAATAATTTGGGGTTTTATAGTTAGTGAGATGTGGAATACATCGCGATCGCTTAGCTTGTCGATAGAATATTAGACTAAGGCTTTTTTATAGAGGAATTTCATGGCAGTCGTAGAGGTAAAGCTTTCGTTTGAGGAACTAACCAAAGCACAGACATATTTGCAGCAGTTAGGGCTATATGACGGCGAAGTGGATGGCATCTATGGCAGATTATCGGAAGCTGCTTTTGTGCAGTTTGCCAATGCCCTCAGCATCGATACGATTTTGGATGCTAACTCGCAAGCGTATACAAACAACCTCTTACAAAGCCCTGCGGTAGTTAGACATTTGCTCAAAATCATCGGCGAAGGCGATCGCCTACTTCAAAAATTTACTAACGCTCAGCGGATTTTCGTGAATATGGGGCAAGCCGACTCTAACTATCTTGGCTTCCTTGATCGTGGAGTCAATGGCAGTATTGCAGGTTCCAAAAAAGGTTTGCCAAATCGCAATTTTGCCCCATCGCCATTGTTAAACCATATTCCCGCCTATGCAGATCGCCTCGCCAGTTTACCAGATGGGGTAAATGTGGTTTCTTATGGTGAAGTTGCCATGCTGTCTGGTAGTCAGGTGCGGGTGCGATTTCGTCCTTATCCTGCGATCGGCGCAGTTCCAAATATTGAAACCATTGGCTTAGAGTTTCTACATAGCAGTATTCAACAGGCTTGTATCTGCGTTGGCAGTGTTGTTAATGGACAAATGTTAACCCGTTGGATTGGGCGCAATCCTTTAAGTAATGTCCAGTTTTGGAGTTCTACCAAAATATTGCCATTGCTCTACACCATTTGCAAAGCCAATCAAGTGCAACCAAATCAGGCGATCGCTAACTGTGCGATCGCTGATACACAGGGGAATAAAATACCCCGCACATTTGCCGAAATGGCTCAGCGTATTTGTGCTTATGAAGAATCTAATGGCATGACCTCCAATGGATTGTCGGCAATGTTTAAGCAATTTACTACGCCCCTAGTACTACAGGATTGGCTCAAAAAAATTACAGGCAATCAAAAGCTGATTTTTCAAGGACGCTATGGCGAGGCTCCTTACATTGAACAGCCGATTTTGCGTGATGACACAGGTGCAAATGTCATCAATGGGGTAAAAGATCAACATCGTGGCGACAATTTGATTTCCGCCTACGACTTGACAAGAGTTGTTTCGCAAATCGCATGGCATCGTCATCTTGCCCCTGACAATCGCTTGACTGCTCAGTGGCATAGTTTAAGCACTTTGATTAGTGCGATGGGGCAAGATACGGCGAGGTACGTGGATGCGGCGATCGTGGCTCTGGGTTTGTCATATTTTATTGACAAACCTGTGGTGATCTCCAAGATGGGTTTTGGATACAGCGATCAACGTAAACAAACTGAACTTACCTATACCGCTTGTATTCAGTTTGTCGATCTCCTTGCCACGTCCCATGACTTGCCCTTACCAAAGATGAGATCGGTGAATATGACCTTACGTGCTGCCCTTAATCTTAGAGATCCTGTACGCGAAGCTTTAGAAATTGATGCGAGAATGGCTGCTACAGTCGCTGAGATTTTGCGTAGGATTGTCACAGAAGAGCTAATCTAGAAATTTAATGCTGCGGTCGAAATCTTCGAGTTCGCTTGCCATGCGGGATTGAAATACACAATGCAAAAACAACGCACTTTATCTGCTGTCGGTCTATGGTGGCGATGGGTACTGACTACGCTAGTTGGTGCAGCGATCGGTACTATATTTGGGATTGCTGCTTGTTTAGCGGGAGTTCATTACCTTAGCGATCGCCTGATCGATCTCCGCATTTGCGATACAGGCTTTGGCAATCTCAACTGTTCTGTGTCAACTGGTATTGTCAGTGGTGCGATTGTGGCCGGGCTGTTTGTGGGTTTGATGCAATATCTAGTCTTACGACGATTCCTGAGGTCTCCCGCATGGTGGATTTTAGCGAGTACCTTTGGTTGGGCTTGGGTTGGGTTTGCCGCCACAAGTCTTGCCTATACTGCTCAATTTGGCTTTGTACTAAATACTGACGGTTCCTTTGCCGAGAGCAACATTATCGATCGCATCCCGCTATTGGCAGTTAATTCTCTATGGTTAGTTTTAGCTGGAACCATGCTAGGCGTTTTACAGTGGCTAGTTCTGTGGAATGGTCAGAGTTCTAAATTTTCTGCTTCAAAATTTTTAAAAGGGCGATCGCTTCTATGGATTGTGGTTAATGTTGTGTTAGTAACATGCATGGCAGTAGCGATACTGACAACTTTTCGTGGTCAGGGGAGCTTGTATGGAATTCTATTATTCTTTTTAGGATTTACTCCTTTTTATGCCACGATTACGGGAGCAACCCTTGTCAAAATGCGACTACACCATTCCACAAAAATAACAAAAGCAGATCCAAATTCTATATTGCCTTCAAGTGAAGGAATAGATGGAATTAACAAAATGAGTAGTGATGAAACTTAAACATAATCCAAAAGTTATTCCGCTCGCGTAGTGGGCGAAGTAACTTTTGGATTATGCCTGCTTACTTGCTTAACTTAAAATAGAGAATTAATGTCGAATTTACCGCCTGAAGTTACGCAACTGCGATCTCAACTCACAGAAGCAACATCGATCGCTCTTGTTGATAATATTCAATTTTGTCTTGTTTCCACGACCTTCACCAGTGAAGTGATTTTGACTAGCTATGTCTGTGATGGTCTAAGTAAAGATGAGCAAGATACGCCAATTTTGCTATTACATGGTTTTGATAGTTCTTTATTAGAGTTTCGACGGCTGCTCCCAAAACTGGCGACTTCACGCCAAACTTTTGCCATGGATTTATTTGGTTTTGGGTTAACCGAACGTCTGGCTGATAGTCAAGTTAGTCCTGAAGCAATCAAAGAGCATCTTTACTATTTCTGGAAAACGGCGATCGCAAAACCAATTATTCTCGTCGGTGCATCAATGGGTGGTGCGGCTGCGATCGACTTTGCACTTACCTATCCTGATGTAGTAAAAAAGTTGATTCTGATCGGCAGTGCAGGAATGCGAAAAGGAACTTCTGCGGGTAAATTTCTGGTTCCGCCTTTAGATCGGATGGCTACTGATTTTTTACGCAGCCCCAAAGTCCGCCGTGAAGTTAGTCTCAAGGCTTATGCTGATCCCCGATTTGTCACAACCGATGCAGAGGTTTGTGCATCGCTGCATTTGGCGATGCCGCGTTGGAGTGATTCTCTGATTGCCTTTACCAAAAGCGGTGGCTATGGTTCCTTTGCAAAGCAATTAGCATATTTGCAACAGGAAACTTTAATTCTCTGGGGCGATCGCGATCGCATTCTCGGCACAAAAGATGCAGCCAAGTTCCAATCGATTATTCCTAATAACAAGCTAGTTTGGATTGACAATAGCGGGCATGTTCCGCATTTGGAACACCCCGAAATTACTGCCCAAGAAATCCTTAAATTCATCTATAGCGGAAGCCAGTTATGTTAGGGAAAACCCAAAAACCAAAAGAGAGTTGCGGCGCGAAGCGCCGCAACTCTCTTTTGGTTAACATCATTGCGATCGCACTTTCGGGCGGAAAAAGCTCAAGGATGGGAAGAGATAAAGCTTTATTGGAAATCAATGGTGAAACTCTATTATTGAAAACTTGTCGAACCGCATTACAAGTCTCTGCGGCAGTATATATCGTGGCTCGGAGTCAAGAACAATATCAAGAAGCAATCTCCTACAATCAACCTCAATTTTCAGTGGTAATCGATCAGCAATTTGATGGTGCTTTAGTTGGTTTTTGGCAAGGAATTCAAGCGATCTCAAGTCCTGTTGATTGGATCTTATTGCTTGCCTGTGATTTGCCTAATCTGCAAGGTGATATTCTTCAGCTTTGGGCTAGTCAATTAGCGAATTTATCTGAAACTGCGATCGCTTATTTACCACGCTATGTAGATGAGCGATCGCAAAAGCAATGGGAACCTCTGTGCGGTTTCTATCGTTGGCAATGTCAAGATTCTCTCAGAGAATTCATCAACAATGGTGGGCGATCGTTTCAGAAATGGCTAAGTATTCAAGAAGTTATTGAAATAGAAAATGCACCTTTAGCAATGCTGTTTAATTGTAATACTCCAGATGATTTTCGCTCGATAAAATAAAAGCGCACCCAAAGGGTGCGCTTCTATTTTATGCACTCATGTTACGTAGAAGTTTCAAAGACCATCACCCCTAGCCACTCTCCCAGAAAGGGAGAGTGGAAAAGAAAAACTTAAAACCGCCTCTTGCTCCCCTTCTCCCAAGGAGGGAGAAGGGGTTGGGGGATGAGGGCAGATTTTCTGTCTGCGTAAGGTAATTTATGTAATCACTGTCGGGCGATCTCGTCCTGTTAAAGTCTTGATCTGCGCGATTTGATCGGCAATCTCAATCAGCTCCTTCAGCGCCTCTTGCGGATCGAGGGAATGCTTCGCAATATTTGGTTCGTAGCTTTCCACATAAAGTCGCAGAGTTGCGCCTTCAGTGCCAGTGCCAGACAAACGGAATACAATACGCGAGTCGTCGGTAAAGCCAATTCGTACACCTTGCTTGGTGCTGACACTGCCATCGATGGGATCGGTATAGCTGAAGTCATCACAGAATGCAACTTCGTAATTACCAAACTTCTGAGTGGGCAAATCTGCAAATTTATTACGGAGATTGTTGATTAAGGTGTTAGCGCGATCGCTATCGACACCTTCATAATCATGGCGAGAATAGAAATTGCGTCCGTAAAGTTGCCAATGTTCCTTAACGATCGCCTCGACCGATTGCTGACGTGCTGCCAAAACATTGAGCCAGAAAAGTACCGCCCAGAGTCCATCCTTTTCGCGGACATGATTGGAACCTGTACCAAAGCTCTCTTCACCGCAGAGCGTTGCCTTACCTGCATCGAGCAAATTACCGAAGAATTTCCAACCTGTCGGAGTTTCGTAACATTCAATGCCTAAACGCGCTGCCACGCGATCGGGAGCTTGGCTGGTGGGCATGGAACGGGCAATACCAGCGAGTCCACCTTTGTAGGCGGGGACTAGATGAGCATTAGCAGCGAGGATCGCTAAGCTATCGCTGGGGGTGACAAAAAATTTATGTCCTAGAATCATGTTGCGATCGCCATCCCCATCTGAGGCTGCTCCAAAGTCTGGAGCAGTTTCACCATAGAGAACTTCGACTAGATCGTGGGCGTAAACGAGGTTCGGATCTGGATGTCCACCACCGAAGTCTTCAAGGGGAATGCAACATTGCAAAGCACTAGCAGGTGCACCGAGACGATTAACGAGAATTTCTTGAGCATAGGGGCCAGTTACGGCGTGCATTCCATCGAAGCACATCCGAAAACTCGGTGATGCTAGCAATAATTTAATGCGATCGAAATCAAATAACTCACCCATCAGTTCGGCATAGTCAGCAACGGAATCGATCACTGCGATCGTGGTATTGCCTAATTGGGATTCCCCGATCTGATCAAGATCAAGATCATCAGCTTCCAGAATCTTATATTCAGCAATGCTCTTAGTGATGTTGTAGATCGCATCAGTGATTTTCTCAGGAGCGGGGCCACCATTACCTGTGTTGTATTTGATGCCAAAGTCGCCATCTTTGCCTGCGGGATTATGACTTGCCGAGAGGATAATGCCACCAAAGGCGTTGTACTTTCGGATAATACATGAAGCCGCAGGTGTTGATAAAATCCCGCCGCGTCCAACGAGGATTTTGCCAAAGCCGTTGGCTGCTGCCATTTTCAAAATCACTTGGATCGCGTGGCGATTGTAATAACGTCCATCGCCACCGACGACGAGAGTTTGTCCTTGAAATCCTTCGAGGCTGTCAAATATTGATTGAACGAAATTTTCGAGATAGTTAGGTGTTTGAAAAACGGTAACTTTTTTTCTGAGACCCGAAGTACCGGGCTTCTGGTCGAAAAAAGGTGAGGTGGGAACGACTTTGATGCTCATTAAAATTGCTATCTAAAAATGCTCTGAATAAATGCTCTAAATACTGAAATGCCCATACCTTTAGGCTTGCTTTCATTTTACGAGTCATTGGTCAGTCAAGCAAAAAAAAGAGGAGTTGCAAAGCAACTCCTCTTTTTTTTGCTTGTTAAGCAGCAACTCCTGAAGCGATCGCACCCTGATTCACCACATTTGTAACATCAATTAATTCCGACTCAAAGCTAACTTGGGCGCGATTGGTTTTGCCACCAACGTAGAGGCGATCGCCAACTTGCAACGCCCATACCTGTGAGTGACTGACGTAGCTCATGATCACCCCTAACATCAACAATCCAAACCCTGCATAAACAATGGGAATCCCTGGATCAGCCTTAATTTGTAAACCAGTACTACCGATCACTTCTTTTAAGGTAAAAGTAACCCCATTAACTTCGGCACTGCCATTGGTACGAACTGTAGTAAGAAGATTGCCCTTCTCGTCATAGATCAGGAAAGTACCTTGTAAATCAGGCGTAATTAGCGTAATTCCCGCACTGAGATCGGGCTTGGTAGGAATCCATGTTCCCCAAACTTGACGACCGCCATTTTGGGATTCTAACTTCCTAACTGGTAATTGCAGGATTGGGCTATTGTTAAACGTAAATCTGACCGCATGAATATCCCAGTTCGCTTGATAGAAGGTAACACCCTTGTACTTGAGAGGTTTATTCACATGGATAGTTTGGCGATCGACTTCTTTACCGTCATTATTAAGAACTGACAAGTCCGAATAGAACTGATCAATACTTCCCTTGGGGGTGTAATCAATCCAAAATCGGTTAACGCGCACTGACCAATCTTTAGGAACTTGATTAGCAGACCAAGCGCCTGCCTCGGTAATATTTTTGACTTGAAATGTTTCACCAGTGGGAACCATTTCTTGGGCAGTGAAACCCGTTAGCGCCCCCCAAATTGAACCGATTAAAACCAGCAACATACTGGCATGGACGATAATTGGTCCAACTCTACCAACCAGCCCTTTACGCGCATAAAGGCGATCGTCAGCTTGATAAACCTTATAGTTTTTGCTTTGTAGTGATCGCGCTAAGTTATTTAGATTACCGCCAATAATTTCTGTGGCGAGGGGAAGTTTGGCGAAGCTTTGGGGCTTGGTGTAGTAAAACCAACGCTTGGAAGCCTTGAGAATTGGCAATTGACGATTAAAGGTGCAAGCAGTGAGGCTTGTGCCAAATAAAATTAACAGTGAGAGAAACCACCAGCTTCCATAGACATGTTCTAATCCGATCGCCAAAATCACCTTATACGATAAAAATCCAAACAGGGCAGGATGTTCGGGATAATTTTCACGATAAAAATCGATAGTTTGTCCCTGCTCGATCACCGTACCGAGAATGCTAAATAGGGCAATCAACAATAATAAGGCGATCGCCACTTTTAGATTGGCAAGGAGTGCCACTACCTGATGTCGCCAAATTTGGTTAGCTTGGAATTGGATTTTTTGAAACACGTCACGTCTATGGTTACTACTGCTAGCTTTGATCTTATCTCAGGTTGTCAGAAAGTAGATCTGACCTTGAGCTACGGTGGGAAGACTAAATTTAGGGTAAAGTTAAGCCAATCTTACAGATATTCTTAGGGAACAAGAGCATATGTCACAGGGCAAAGAAACTACAGTTTTGGTATTGTCCCTGCTAGTCACAGCAGGGATTGCTGGTGGAGGCTACTGGTTTTTTTTACAGCAAAAATCAGCAGTAGTACCAGCTACCACAGCAACACCAGCTACCACGGCAACACCAGATTCATCATCACAACCAACTCCCCCCGTACTAACATCAGCCAACTTAAACCTTGATACATCTCTACCAAATCCTAGTGTTTTGGGGATAGATGGCAGTACCGCGATGGTTGCTTTGGTCAAGGATTTGCGTAATGCTTATAGTCAAGTTAACCCAAACATACCCACCACCTATGGGATTCCTGATGGCAGTCCCGGTGGCTCCAATCAGGGATTAAAAAATCTCATTGATGGGAATATCTCGATCGCGGCGACTTCTCGCCCTCTAAAAGCCGCCGAAGCGCAGGCAGGGATACAATTAGTGCCGATCGCTAAAGATGCGATCGCTGTAGTAGTTGGTATTAATAATCCATTTAAAGGTAATTTGACTAAAGAGCAATTACGCGATATCTATCAGGGTAAAATCACTAATTGGTCGCAAGTTGGTGGGGCAAATCAACCAATTAGAGTGATCAATCGCGCCACCACAAGCGGAACAAGAGAAGCATTTCAAGATATTGTTTTACTCGGTCAAGGGTTCGCGCCAGATAGCCCTAACTTCATTACGTGGAAACAAGACGAAACAACGGCAATACTGCGTGATATAGGCGATAGCGGGATCAGTTATGCCACAGTTTCACAGGTAGAGAAGCAAGAAATCGTAAGAATTATTGCGATCGATGGAGTTCTGCCTACGGATGTTAATGCCGTCAAAGCTGGTAAATATGCAATTAGTCGCAGTTTGTTTTTAGGTGTAAAAAAGATTACCAGTCCTGTATCTAAGCAGTTTATTGAGTTCGCGCTCTCGCCTCAAGGTCAGCAAATTGCCCAAAGGCTAGGATTTATTTCTGTACAGTAGCTCTAAGGGACTTACACAAAATAATTGCTCCCAAAATGTTACGGCGGGCTAC
>NZ_BBJB01000048.1 GCF_016584665.1 Pseudanabaena sp. lw0831 | reverse complement strand
GCCCGCCGTAACATTTTGGCTTTTTAATAAGAGAATGCGCTTTGCTCGTTCTCTTACTTTTAGGGATTAAACTGAACCTGAGTTGTCTGGTTCAACTGGCTTTGTAGGATTCTTTTTCTGAATCCCCTCTTCCTTTATGTCTAAACTACCTGACAGAAAATCATCAATTTCGGCTCTAGCTGTGTTGATTGGATCTTCAATAGAATCGAATGCAGAAAAGTCAAACTCAGGCTCACTATCTAATTCACTATTGATATCTTCACCCTCTAAAGACTCATCATTAAAGTTAGGCAAGTGTGGCAATGTTTGCAAGTCTGGTAAATCCATTGATAGACTATCAAACTTTTCATCGGCTTCATTCATGAGACTGTCTAGCAGATTATCAGCAAACCCATATATGTCGCCATCCGATATGGCATTAACTTCATCTTCAGATGGATATCCAATAGATATATCATCATCTGAGTCAGCAAATTTTGCACTACTTACATGACTGTCTTCAACTACCTCATCAAGCCAATTATCTGAGAAATCCAGAGAAAGATCGGGCATGGATTCTGTAAATTCTGAGTCTAACCCAAAGTTACTAGTCTCAGAAATACTCAAGTCTAGGGAATCTTCAGCAGATTCTGCATCTAAATCGTTTGCACCATCAGCGATCGCCTCAAATATAACTGATTCTTCTAAATCAAAAGCGTTGTCAGCAAAGTTTTCTCCATCCATGATTTCACTAAACTTGACCGATTCGTCATCAGACTCTAAACCTCTAGTCAGTTCAGCAAAAGCTGGGGTATTGTCATCTATATCAAAATTAGCTTCAGAATTGCTTACGAATTCATCGTAGGTTAAGTCTGTTCCTTCCTCTAGATTGTCACTTAATACTGAGGATAAATCTGCTTCTGGTTCATTCAGCAGATCTTCGTCAAAAGTTATTGGAGATTCTTCTTCCAACGAATTTGTTGAAACCCCAAAATTATCAGAGTCATCCAATATGCCAAAGTCAAACATTTCATCCATTAATGCATCGTCAGTTTCTTCCATTAGCGACAAGTCTGGAAGAGTAAAGGTTGAAATAGCGCTGCCAGCGACAGAAGAGGGATAATCATCAGCCAACTCTTCCTCAATTTCAGGGATTTCCCCTAAATCTGATGCGATCGCATCAGTCAGCCAGATTGCTTCAGAGCCATGAACTTGTGGATCTTCACTTTCATTAAGCTCTGAGTCACTCACCAATTCATTGGAGGAAAAATCTACAGGAGATTCTTCCTCTAATGAATTGGTGAAAGCATTGAAATTGGGAGCATCAACCGATATGTCAAAGTTAAATTCATCATCCATTAATGCATCGTCAGTTTCTTCCGTCAGAGACAATTCTGGAAAAGCAAAGGCTGAACTAAGGCTATCAGTTACAAAAGAAGATTGACCTTCAGAACCTAGATCCATTTGGTCAGTTGACAGATCCTCTTCTATCTCAAAGGAGAAGTCCTCAGAAAGCTCATCAGACAGTTCGTCAGAAATATTTTCTAACTGTTGGTTAGACAGAACTAACATTGGTGCTTCTGGTATGTCTATTTCCGATGCGATCGCGATTTCTGCGGCAAAAACATCTTCTTCTAGAAGATTTATAGAAAAGTCAAATGGTTCGGAGATTTGCTCGTTGGCTGAGATTTCACTTGCTTCAACGGCAGCAGAAAAGTCTGACTCATCTGAGACTGATTCTTCGGTCTGCCAGATTGAGTCTAACTCATCACTTTCATTGATGGGACTACCATCAAAAAAGCCATCAGAAGAGCTTTCTGAAAACCCATCAAATTCGACTAAATCAGATGGTTCCATCGATAAGCTTTCATTAATTTCAAAAGTAAATTCTGTTGATGACTGAGCAGATACATCTATTGAAGGTGATGATGTGATCTCCAATTCTGGTACGATCGCAGAAACCACCTCATCATTTACTCGATCATCAAAAATCCCAACAATTTCTTCTCCAAATCTCTCATCTCCTTGATTTGAAGTCGCATCAAAGAAATTATCAGTCTCGACTGAATCAGCGTAGTTTGTTAAAGGATCGTCATCGATTGCAAAATTAAACTCATCTGACTCGACTGAATCAGCGTAGTTTGTTAAAGGATCGTCATCGATTGCAAAATTAAACTCATCTGAAAATTCATCATCTAAAGATTCTTCCAGATAAATATCAGGGATTTGAGTCGGCAACTCAGATAATTCAACTTGATTTTCAAGATTGTTAGAATAAATATCTACTGGTTGTTCTAAATTAAATACATCGTTAGGGTCTTGTCCAGATAGTTCGTAGATCAATTCATCATTTATAGCCTCTGGGAGTGACTCCTCAACATCTTCTGCAACAGCAAAAGGCTCATCGAGAGAATCATTAAGTGTTTCATCCAAGGCTCTGTCAAATGGAGACTCATCAAAAGATGCATCAAAGGAATCGCTAAAAGCCTCGTTGGAGGAATTTTCTATTGATCCCTCTAAGGATTCATTGATTGCATCATCAGATGTGAATTGGCTATAATCTTCAAACTCTTTAAATTCAAAGTTTTCAGCAATGTTCTCAGGGTCACTCACTGAGACACTTATATTTGATGAAGTTAATTCAAATACATTGTCATTATCTACGATCGCAGAATCATCGACATCCCCGATTGTTTGAAATACAGTTTGATCATCCATAGCAAATGGATCAAAATCTTCTCCAGCTTGATTAACATCATGAGCTTGTATAGAATTACCGTTATCAAAGAATGAATTGGAATCATCTAGTGTAGATTCTATATTCATTTTGGGGATTATGAAGTCATCATCATCCATGTCTGGAATTGAAAAATCAACAAAAGTTGGCAAGCTCAGATTTGAATCTTCAACAAGTGGTGTAACAGTCCCAAAAGCTGTATCTTCTAAAAATGAAGAGGTAGCAGAGACAATCAGCGGATCACTTGAAGCTTCAACGATCGAAAATTCATTCACTCCCTCCATCTGATTTTTGAGAGCTGGTTCTGTATCGTCTAGTGAAGAAGATTCATCAAGTGAACTATCGTCATAGATTTCTTGTTTGAGATCAGCAAAGAGTGATTCTTCGATGAGAGAGATATCTGTGAGGTTAGAATATGTAGCTGAATCTTGATTTTGACGATCAGTAATATCTCCTGACATGAAATTTTCTGAAACAGAATCAAAACTTTGTTCTTGCGGAGATTCGGCAGCATTATCTTCAATAAGATCACTGCTGGCATCATCGTCAAGTAGATTCTCAAGATATCTACTATCGGTAGCAGTGTTATCTTCGTGGTCAGCCACTTCATATTCATTTGGTAAAGCCTGCTCTGATTGAGACAAGCTGACTGCTGTTGCCGCCGCTGCTACCGCGATCACAGGTACAACTACACCTAAATCCCTATTTGTCTCTGTATTACTCAATTCTGTTGAGGGATCAAACAAACTGTTGACAGATGTATCAGGGCTTATCAGTCCAGATGTTTCAGGGAGGCGGAAGAACTGAATACCTTGTAATAGTTGCTGCGCCTGATTTCCCATCGCTTCAGCTTGTTGTCGAGCAGATCGGGTTAGATTGGCAGTGCGATCGGCTAACTGAGCAATTTCACTCATATAACTCGCTGTAGAGCCTGCCGCATCAGCAATTTCAGTACTAGACTCAGTAATAGTTTGTCCAATTTGGACAACTTCTTCAGTAGCCATTTGAATGCTATTGAAGGCAGATTGTGAGGACTCTACACCCGATGTAAATCCTGAGACCAGTCCACTTAGATTCTGAACTTCAGCATCGATCGCTGTTACCACAGTTTGGATTTGGGATGTACGTTGTTGCAGCACCGTCAAACCGTCATTGGTTTGAGTTGCCAAATCATTAACTTGACCTGCGATCGACTCAAATTCACGGGCTACACTAGCAAATTGTTTAGGATCTTTTTGCTCAGCAGCGCGAGCGGCGACAAGAGTAGCATTGAGCGCCAGAACTTGAGTTAAAGAAGCAATTTGACCTTGATCCTGTACAAATTGTTCTGCAAGACCCACGAATTCCCCCAATGTTTTCATGCGTTGCACGATTTGGGCTGAGCCTGTCTGTAAGACACTGATACTATCGGTTAGGGCAATAATCGCCGTTTGTCCAGAAGCAACTGTGTCGCGTACTTCTTGAAGTGATTGGTTCGCAACGTTGACCTGTGAGGCAGATCTCTCCGCGATTGCCGCGACTTGTTCTGTGAGAGCTTGTCCTTGGGCAACTGACTGGGCTTGTTCGGCGGTGTTAAGCACCACAGTTTTGGCTAATTCTTCAAGATCGGCTGCGCCCTTTGCTACCTGTTTAGCTGTACCTAAAACGCTGGAGATAATCTCTACGAGTTTTTCGCGTAGACGGTTGAGAGTATCAGCGACTAGTCCTGTAGCACGATCATTTACTTGGGCCTCAATAGTTAGATCCCCCTCTTCCATCGATGAGACGACATCTAATAGGTTGCCTACCTCAGCCTCCATCAACTCTGTTTCTGCAAAATTTTGCTGGATCTGCGCAGCCGTCGATATGTCATCATCAGATGACAATGGTTGGTTTAATCCTCCCCGCAAGCGAATTTCATTGTTTTTTACTTGTTGAAAGGTATTCTTCAGCGAGAGCCCAAGACGATCAATTTCATCTTTGCCTGCAATATTTACACCTGAATTTCCTTGCTGGCTCAAGTAGCGATCGCATTCTTCGGTAAGCGGCTTAAGTCGCTTTTTGAGAGAGTTGACAAATAATAATATGGCGATCGCCAAAATTGCACTGATGCTAACAGCCGCAACACCAACTGGAAGCATTAGCTTATTGGTGATTTCTGCCTCAGACAACTGTGCTACAAAGAGCAAATCGCTACCTTGGATTTTGCGGTATGCCCAGAGATAACCTCCAGTTTGGACAATTCCTGATGGTTTGGCTTTAGCTTGTTGAGTAAGACTTGTGAGGACTGCGGCGACCTCAGGATTTTTGGTCTGCGTCGCCTGAAACTGGGAGGAGGCAGTAATTACTTGACCACTACTGCTAGCCACCAAAAAACCAAATTTGCTTTCATAGGGAGGCTCTTGATAGGAAGCTGTATCGATCAATGACAAAAGCTCACTGGCGATCGCATCAGCATTGACAATCCCCAAAACTTTCTGCCCATCGCTGATGGGGGCGCTGTAGGTGATAATCGTCTTGCCCAAAGCAGTATATGGCTGTGACCAAGATGCTTTCCCCTTCAGCGTATCTTGATAAAACGGAGCTTTTTGAATATCAGGGCGATCTCCAGACAACAGTTTGTCATTGGGCGCAGCCAGCTTTTGCCCAGATGTTTCAGTCTTTAAGCCAGACTGTTCTCTCCATACATAAGGAACAAGAGGCTTTGTCGGAGTAAATAGTAAATTACTATTTGAGGCTATCCCCATACCCGCGATGGATTTCTTATTCTGTAATCCATCTACGATCAAACTTTGATAGGGTTCAGAGCCCTTGGGCTTTGAAGGTTGCTGAAATAAGATCTTCGCCCCACTAGCGACCTCATCAACTGTTTGACGAACATCTAAGAGCTTGGACTCGATTTGGCGAGTCTGCGCTTCAGCCGATGTATCAACTTCTCGACGAGCACTACTTAATAATTCTTGATAAAACCAATATCCTAAGCCACCTAAGCCAATCAGCGATGTGCCAATCGCAATCAGCAGCAATCCCAGCCCCATTGAGCCTTTTGGCTTATTAGGTTTGGGGGCGGTCGGCGACTTAGGCGATCTTTTGGGAGATGCCTGATTGCTCTTGCTTACAGAAGTCGCTCGGTTTTTATTAGATGTGCTTGCCATATGCATCCGCTCTAGGGAAAGGACTCGGATATTTTTGTGAGAGCTATCCTACACCATACCCGACCCATTCATTAAGCCCTACAGATAGATTTATCTGTAGATCTTATGATTTAGCCTAGTGTTTTGAGGCGACCTTAATTGATAGCTCCAAGTATTAGCTTGAAAGTTGCCAACGTTGCGGCTGCCAAATGTGGGTAGGAATACTAGATAAGATAATTTCAATGGGAGTATACTCGTTCTCCTTAATATTCGCTACTGTTTGATTGACATTTTTTGTAGAGCTAGTGGTGGAAATCGATGGAAGCGTTGGCTGAGCTAGATCTGAAGAATACAGATTTATTTCTTGATACTCATCAATAGTTAGACTGCCGATCACTCGATCTACGATTACACCGACTCCACCCAGATTTTTGTTACCCAAATCGTCTGCAATTTTACTCAGCCGCACCACCATCAAAGATTCCGTGATTAAAGTGCGTTGTTCCCCCATTAGCAATCGTAATAACAGCAAAGGCATTATATTTGCTTGATGATGCGTTACGCCAATGATTGCTGTTTCATAAAAAGGTAAAGCTACGATTGCATTGCGATCAATAATAATAATTTCTGATACTAATATGTCTGGGAAAGTAACTGAGCGATTTCCAACTTTTGCAACAATATATCGGTTACTCGGTGCAACTAGCTGATCCAGTAATTTCTCTGCTGCACTAGCTTTGCTCATCTCAGGAATGATCATTTCACTCGTTGGGGCAACTTCTTCAAAACTTCAGATAATGACTCGCGACTGACGGGTTTGGGCAAATAGTCATTAGCTCTAGCGCGTTTTAGCCCATAGTCAATTTCCAGTTTAGTGCTTTTGGTTGAGCATAAAATTACATACAGATCGGCAAGTTGATGTTGCGATCGCAGTTCCCGCAAAAACTTATAACCATCTTGCTCTGGCAACACAATATCCAAGAAAATTGCTGTGTAGGAATTGTTGATGATTTTATCCAAAGCGCCAATAGTTGATTCACAGAAATCCACTGTATGACCAAAATCATTTAAGAAAGAACTTAACAAATGCCTCTGGATCGCTGAATCATCAATTATTAAAAAATGCTCGCTCATAATTCTTACCTTGAATTGTACACAGTTAATTAAATACGGCTACTTATGATTAATTTAGAGTGACTGTAAACCTAGACAATTAGTTTTAACTATTCTTTCTTTACTATTTCTAATATCTTGAAGATGTTAGAAATTTTTTGTCAAGATCCATACAAATTAATGAATGTAACCACCAACATTCTTGATTGCTTTATTATTCACAAAATTAGCTTCTTAGTACTGATATGACTAATTTTTAGACTAGTGTATCTGTTGACAAAGGTGCAAGCTCCCTTAATAAGTTACGCAATTCGTCGCGAAATTTTGGGGTGTCTGAAGATGATCTTGGTTTGGCTAGAAACCGACAATTTGCCCATCTTGCTCTAAAGTTATTAGTCATACTGTTTTCAGCAGTAACTAATACTAAAGACAACGAAGCTAGTTCGCGTTGGCGACGAATTTGTTTGATCAAATCAAAGCCATTTAAACTTGGCATATTGATATCAATGAAAACAATAGTCGGTCTGTATTCTAAGATTTTGTCGGTAGCTGATTCGGCATCATCTGTAAAATCAACTTGATAACCCCAACTAATTAACAGTCTTTGCATTTGTTGCAGCAAAACAGGTGAGTCGTCAACGATAAAAACTCTAGGCTCATCTTTGACATTTTTTGGTGCAGTTACATGTTGCCGAGCGCCAATATCGCTGTCTGAATTACGCTCTTGTAATGGCACAATTGAGACAATATTTTTTTGAGCTAACTTGTCTAGTAATAGGGCTGTACGATAAATCGGCTGTTTGAACGTATCGGCGATCGCACAGATCCGATCTTGCCCAGTTGTCACCTTCGCAAAAAGTGGAAAATTGTCATTGCCAACTCTTGCCAGTAAATTTGCCGCATCAACAAGTTGCACTAATTGATAAGGGTGTTTTACACAATCAAATCTTTGCCATTGCCTGACTTCATTGGCGATGCTATTTTCGATTACTGATAGCTGCCAAACAGGTAGATTAATTTGCAGATCGTCGGCGGGTTTCCATACAAAAGAAAATTCATCTTCTAGGTGCAATGACAACAAGTTTTCTAAGATAACTTCTTTTAAAACATCCTTCGTAATTTCGGGATGTTTTTTATAAACATTGCTTACAAATGGGTAACAGTAAGGGCGATTATTTTGGCGCTGTTCCCATTCAGGAATACGCGAAAAATTAATACCTTTGTTATTGTATTTGCGAACTAATGTAGGTATGACTTGCCCTTCTTCTTCTGCTAATACTAGACCTCCTCCCGTAAGTAATAATTTCCACCGATGATATTTAGTCTCTACACGGATTACTCCCGTAGAACGACTCATGACGCGCATAGCGGCTAACAGGATATGTAATGTGGCATTCCTCACTACTTGTCCGTCAGTCAAGTTGTTAGACACAAGGTCTGAGTTAGGCAAGGAACCTGTCATAGCAATCATGTTTTTTGACTGGGAGGCACTTGGATGGGGAAAATACTATAAGTATTACAAAAAAACGGATCACTTCATTATAGATCGTAGCAACTGGAGACAAATTCGATTGGTTGCCTCAGATACATTATCCCAAATTGTATTCAGGTTATTGCCATACCATGTCTAAGCAATTCTACTTAGTTATAGATCTCTCCAGCAGCAATTCTGTATTTTGAAACCGATTTTTATGAGCCAAAAGCTATTTGCGGCGCAAAGCGCCGCAAATAGCTTTTGGCTTACGCTCAGATCAGTAGTAGGGTTTGTTAGCGATAGTGTAACGCACCCAATAAACACAAATGGTGCGTTACGCTATCGCTAACAAGCTCTACGAAAGCAATAGTGCCGATCTCTATAATTGCGATTGAGAGACAAAATCTTGCAAAATCGTCCGAACTTGTTCGCGAAATTCTTGAATATCATCGGATTTGAGAGGCTTACTTAAAAAACGACAATTTGCCCATTTTGCTCGAAAGTTGTTGGTAATAGTATTCTCGGATGTGACCAAAACTAAGGGAATGCCTGCCAGTGATGGCTGACGGCGAATTTGTTTAATTAGATCAAACCCGTTTAAGTTAGGCATATTGATATCAACAAATACAATATCGGGCTTTTCTGACAACATTTGACTAGTGGCGTTAGCGGAGTCATTGACTAGGCTTAGTTGATATCCCCAGTTTTTTAATAAATTGCCAAATTGCTTAAGCAATAAAGGGGAGTCATCAACAATCATCACTTTAGGCAGAGATCGCGGTTCCCGCGCCTGATCAAGAGCTAGATCTTCATTAACTTCCGATGAGCGTAATGTTAGTGGCAAGATAGCAACGGTTTGATTTTCTGCTAGTTTATCAAGCTTGAGAGCGGTGCGGGTAATATGTTGTTGAAAGCAATCGGCAATTTCACAAATCCGATATTTGCCATTTGTAACTTGAGTAAATAATGGAACCTGCGCAATTTTACATTCAGGATCTAGGAGTTGCACCATTTGATAGGGATGACGCACATTGGTAAAAGTGTGCCATTGCTTAGTTGCTTTGGCGATCGCTTTTTCGAGGTCATTGATTTGCCAGATCGGCAAAATAATTGGATGATCTAACTCCAAGGGATTCCATACCAAGGAAAACTTTTTTTCTAAAGAAATTGCTAAAAGGTTTTCTAATAATATTTCTTTAAAAATCATTAGACAGTTTTCGCGATCTTGGGCATAAAGTTTACCCAACAGTTCACAAGTCTCAATAATATTGAGAGGCTTGCTGGTACTACTAAGCAGAACATCCTCTGGGAAATGAATTTTTTGGATTTTCAGTTTACGCCTTAACGTTGGCAAAAAATCACTTTCATCCTCAATAAAAGCGATACGCCCACGATGAATAAAGATTTTCCAACTTAAATGAGGTGTTTCAATATTGACAGTCCCTGTATGATTCTTGAGTAATTTCAACATCGCCATAAGACTGGCATAAGTCAAATTAGGGATAATTTCATCAACTGGAATGATATTGATGTATTTAGTGATTGTTTGACTAATGCTTTTTTCTTTTGGGAGATTGGAAGCATCGTTCTCTTGTGAAGTCTGCGTCATTGTCAAGTTAAGGTAAGTAAGACTTGATTTATTTCAAACGTATTTCTGATGATGAGCGATCGCAGATTAAAAGTTTTATGCTTGCACGGACACCCCGGAAATAGCGAAGCAATGCAGATATTCGCTCAATACTTTTACGATCTAGGTATTAGGGCGATCGCGCCTGATTTACGTGGTTATGGAAATTGTAAGGCAACTGTGAACTTTACAATGTTAGATCACATACAAGATCTCTGGGATCTTTTAGAAAGCGATCGGCAGTCTGATCGGCAAGATTTATTAAACGATTATCTAGAAACGGAATATCTGATTTTAGGATGGTCTCTAGGTGGGATTTTGGCGATAGAGTTGGCGCTGCGAGCTGCTGAGCTGCAAAATTCAGCTCAAAATAACTTAGATCCTAAAATTGCTCCTAAAATTGCAGGTTTGATTTTAATTGCCACAGCTGCCAACCCGCGCAGCAGTTTACCAAAAGTTGCTTGGTGGGAATATGCAAATTTAGTGATTGCTGTTGCTTTGCATTGGATTGTGCCAAAGCAGCAGTGGCATATTGAGTGGTTTGGCAAGCGATCGCTGATTAAATATTTAATTCAGCAGCATACTCAAGGAGCCTACGATCAGATTTCTCACACTGGTGCAAAAGCTTATTTACAAACTTCGCGCTTTGCTCAAAGAGCTTTAATGCAAGCGCTTCGGCGGGGATACGATCGCACTGGTGATTTAGCTAAAATTCAAATCCCCTGCCTTGCGATCGCCGCAGAGCAAGATCGCCATATCACAGCTGCATCAACCATAGAAACCGCAAAATTATTGCCTAATTGTGAATTTATCTCTTATCCAAATACTGCCCATTTATTGCCTTGGGAAATAGGCGATCGCATACTAGCGGATATTGATTCATGGTGCAATCGGCAATTATGATAAGGAAAGCGGCACTTCGTGCCGCTTTCCTTATCATAATAAACTTATGTTTCCCCAAAAATTTCTGACGCGAATGGCTCAAACCCATCAGCTTTCTGCCGATCAGGAAAGTGTTTTCCTATTACGATTTGGGGGAAATCGTGAAGATCGTGAAGTTGCTAGTTTTTTAGGCATTTCTGAAGAAGCCTATCGCAAGCGGATGGGAGAAATTTATCGGAAGTTTGACATCAGTGGAAAGGGACCCGGCAAAAATAATCGTCTCTTACATATTTTGCAAAATTTTTTAGATGTAGAAACCAGTTCGCAAACCAATTCGCAAAGTGAGCAAACCTCAATTCTTTCCAATCAATCTGCATCTAGGCAGAGTGTAGCCTCGGATATCAATATTGAAGAACTGGTGCAGCAACTACGAGATCGCAGTCGTCAGATCATCCAAGAACGCTGCGCCACCATGCGAGTGTTGGACATGTCGCATCCGATTGACCTCGAAAATATTTATACAGGTACAGATGTTCTAGAAAAAATTACCAGTCGCCGCCGTTTGGGAATTGCCGATTTGCTGGCTACTTATCATGGGCGCGATCGCATTGAGATGGGACTCATCAATGAAGATCGTATTTCTAGCATGGAGGCTCTAAATCGCTACAGCAAACTGATGCTGCTAGGTAAACCAGGCGCGGGTAAAACGACGTTGTTAAAATATACAGCTCTGAAATGTTCGCAAGGCAATATTTTTAGTGATTTAGTCCCAATTTTTGTAACACTGCGTCAGTATGCAGGCGCTGAATCTCAGCCACGTTTATTAGATTATATCTCTCAAGACTTTTACGCTTACAACATTGGCGATGAGACAAATGTTAAACAGCTTTTACGACAAGGTCGCGCGATTCTATTTTTAGATGGACTTGATGAAGTTCGCGAAAATGATTTGCATCGTGTTCTCGAAGATTTACGGAGTTTTTCAGAGCAGTTCTATACCAATCGTTTTGTGATTACCAGTCGATTGGGATCGCAGGAATATGTATTTGAGAAGTTTACGGAAGTTGAGGTTGCGAACTTCCAACCATTGCAGATTTCGCAATTTGCCCAGCGTTGGTTTCTTAGTAATTCCCGACATATTGAGTTGTTTTTACGAAAAGTAGAAGACAATCGTCCTATTCAAGAATTGGCTACTAATCCGTTACTGCTGACTCTATTATGTTTAGTGTTCGATGAATTTGGTGATTTCCCAACTAATCGTTCGGAACTCTATCGTGAAGGATTGGACGTACTGCTTAAAAAATGGGATGCTAAACGGAATATTGAACGGCATCAAATTTATAAAAATTTGTCGATGCAACGTAAAGAAGATTTATTGGCACAAGTTGCCTGTACAACATTTTATCAAGGAGATTACTTCTTTCGGCAAGTCGATCTGGAAAGCTATATTACCGAATATATTCGTAATTTACCTAAAGCAAATACCAATGAGGAGGCTTTGCAACTCGATAGTGAAGCAATTATCAAGGCGATCGAATCGCAACATGGGTTGTTTGTAGAACGAGCTAAAGGAATTTATTCTTTTTCGCACTTAACTTTTCATGAATATTTAGCAGCGCGTGAGCTTGTTTATAATGGCACCCAAGATACGTTGACATTGCTGGCAAGTAAAATCACCGATCAGCGTTGGCATGACATTTTGCGCCTTGCCGTTGGTATGATGCGCTCGGCTGACGAGTTGTTACTATTAATGAAGGAGCACTGCGATCGCCTATTAGCTAGCGATCGACAATTACAAAGTTTGTTGCAATGGGTTAACCAAAAAGCGGAATCTGCTCAAGTTCCCGATCGCATTCAATCGGTACGTGCTTTCTATCTAACTCTCGGACGTGCGATCGCCCAAAGCGATCTTCTCAATTTGGCTAATGTCTTAGCACGTAGTCTCGTACTCGATCTTGATCTTTGTCAAAATCGCAATCTCAATATTGATCTCGCTTTTGATCTGGCAAGGGCGATGGAAACTAAAGATGGTGAAGATCTGGGGCTTGATTTAGAACTAGATCTTAGTCTTGCTCTGGAATATGCCCAAGAATACGCTCAAGAAACCTCCGATCTACTCTTGGCAGATGCTTTAACCAAACTAATTGAAACTTGTCCTGAAGATGCAGATAGCGAGATCAAATGGGAGGATTGGGCTAATAACCTGCGTCAACAAACGATCAACCATCGTAATATTGGTCAAATTTGGAATCTTACTCCACATCAACTTGAACATTTACGTCAATACTGTAATGCTAATCGTCTTTTAGTCGAATGCCTCGAAAGTGATTGCTATGTGCGTCAGCCTGTCAGACAAGCGATCGAGCAAAGTTTGCTACTGCCCATGCCCTAATTAATTGTGTTGTGGGCGTAAAGCGCCCACAACACAATTAATTAGCCTGTAAAATCTGTGCTGCTGTTAACTTTAAATCGGCAAATATTATGGAAGCGATCGCCTGTTCACCCTCATATACTTTCTCCTCGTAGAAGCCATCCACCCATTCCAATATTGTTATGCGCCCCAATATCGGATCAACGATCCAATATTCTGCAATCCCTCTCGCTGCATATTCCGATCGCTTATAGCGATAATCACGACTACTTTGATTGGGACTAACCCCCTCAACTACTAACAAAGGCGATGGCATTTCTGGCATGACTGTAGAGCGCCTCGCCCCCTCCATCGCGATCGCTAATTCCTCAGAAAAAAGGCGATGGCATTTCTGGCATGACTGTAGAGCGCCTCGCCCCCTCCATCGCGATCGCTAATTCCTCAGAAAATATGACCAAATCAGGAACGCGCAACCTTGAGCCAGTGGTGACAATTTCTGTCTTCATCGATAAACGATAGGCGGGCACACCCTGTTGCAAAAAACAAGCAAACAGAAAAGACGCAATCCGTCGATTGATTTCACTTTCAGCCGTCATTAATATCAACTCTCCATCTTCAAACTCATACATTGCATCAGTGCCATCATCATAGTTAAAGAACTCCTCAAGAGTCATAACTGGGGATATTGCTTTCTCTAATGTGATTGTCATAATCGACTTACCTTCTAGTATCAAAATCAATTGCTCCCTTTCCAGTGAATAATTGGTGGTGCGCGGCGAAGCCGCGCACCACCAATTATTCACTTTATAGCGCCTATTCTTTTAGTGGGAAGGGAGTGGCTTATTCTATTATGCAAAAAAAAGAGGCGGTGCAAAGCACCACCTCTTTTTTTAGAGTGCGGCTAGCAACGCTTCTCCCATGGCGATGCAGCCTAATCTTTCACAGCCATCTGCCATGATGTCGCCTGTACGTTTACCAGAATCGAGAACCTTATTTACGGCAAGCTCGATCGCATCAGCAGCATCTCCTTCATTAAAGGCATAGCGCAACATCATCGCCGCACTTAAGACTTGAGCCAAAGGATTCGCTAAATCTTTACTAGCAATATCAGGAGCAGAACCATGTACAGGTTCAAATACCCCCGGTTTTCCTGCTTCGCCAAGGCTAGCTGATGGCAACATGCCGATGCTACCTGTTAACATCGCCGCCGCATCGGAGAGAATATCGCCAAATAGATTACTGGTGAGAATTACATCAAACTGTTTAGGATTGCGAATGATCTGCATAGCAGCATTATCCACATACATGTGGGATAACTTCACATCTGGATATTCGCTGGAAATACTAGTTACGCGATCGCGCCATAGTTGCGATACTTCCAAAACATTGGATTTATCAACGGAACAAACTGAACCGCGACGTTTTTGAGCAGCTTCAAAGCCAACTCTGGCAATGCGATCGATTTCTGGCTCCGTATAAACCATCGTATTAAAACCACGCCTCACCCCATTTTCATCGGTGACAATGCCCTTAGGTTTACCAAAATAAATGCCGCCTGTCAGTTCGCGTACCACCAGAATATCTACGCCTTCAATCACTTCCCGCTTCAAGGTCGATGCATCAATTAGTTGGGGCAGAATCTGAGCAGGACGTAAATTGGCAAATAAGCCCATGCCACCACGCAAGCCTAGTAAAGCTTGCTCAGGGCGCAAATTTGATGGCATCGTGTCCCACTTTTCGCCGCCAACTGCGGCTAGCAAAACCGCATCACTATTTTTGCAAATCTGCAAAGTTTCTTCGGGCAAAGGATGTCCCGTAGCATCGATCGCTGCACCACCAACCAGAGCCGTCTCAAAGGCAAAGGTAATCCCAAATTTGGGTGCGATCGCCTGTAGCACCGCCACCGCCACCTTCATGATTTCGGGACCAATCCCGTCCCCAGGGAGAAGGGTAATTTTATAGTTTTTAGACATTACAAAAAATACTTAAAGACAGATTTCCTAAGATAACATTGTAGCGATTCAAACCCAAACAAAGAGATTTTGTAAAAGCGTTGATTCGCAACGTTTTTACAAAATCTCTTTGTTTGGGTTTGAGTGCAAAGCTCTGTAAGTTAGGACTTTGTCAGAAATGCGATCGCTTCTACGTGGGAAGTTTGGGGGAAGAAATCGATGGGTTGAATGCGCGTGAGTTGATAGCGATCTCCTTCACATAATAATTTTAAATCTCTTGCCTGTGTGGCAGGATTGCAACTGACATAAACAAGGCGATCGCAAGGATTTTCGCGTAGATAGTCAATTACTTCAGGCTCACAACCTTTACGTGGTGGATCGAGAATTACGATATCAGGTTGCAAATTGAGCGTACTGATCAATTCTTCGACTTTGCCAGTATGAAAAACTACGTTGTCAATACCATTGAGTTCGGCATTGAGTTTGCCTTGAGCCGTAGCCTGTGGCTGGATTTCGATTGCGATCGCTTGTTTGACTTGCTCAGCTAAAGGTAATGCGATCGTGCCAATTCCTGCATAGGCATCTAGGAGAATTTCGGTTCCTTTTAGATCAAGTTCTGCTTCAATGACTTTCAGCATCTTTTCGGCTTGCTCTGTATAGACCTGAAAGAAAGTGTCAGCACGTAAACGGAAGGTTAAACCCGCAAACTTCTCCAATAGATAATCCTTACCTGCAATGCAACGGCTTTCTTTGCCCAAAATGGCATTGGTTTTATCAGGATTGCAATTGAGAATTACCCCAACTACTTTGTCATAGCGTTTCATCCAAGTTTGGGCAAATTCAATCAAGTTCGGGACATCCCAATCTCGCGTTACTAGAGTAATTAGAACCTCGCCCGTGTTTCTACCAATACGTAGCCCTAGATGACGCAATAGCCCTGTGTGCGTCTTCTCATCATAGATTTCCCAACATTGGTTATGTATATCACGCTTAATCTCTTCCAACATCGGATCGAGGCGGATATCTTGGGCTGGGCATTGATTGAGATTGACAATTTTATGGGTTCCCTTTTGATAATATCCTGCCTTAATATTGCCATCGCGTCCCGTGGCTAAGGGATAGGTGGCTTTGTTGCGATAATGCAAGCCTTCTTTTGCAGCCACAATCGGAGAAACTAGTGTTTCTAACATCTCAGCATCAAAACCACCGATGCGCTGTAATGCTTGCAAGACAATGTTTTGCTTGGTTCGCAACTGAGCAGGATAACCTACCGTTTGCCATTGACAACCGCCACATTTATCGGCAACGATGCATTTAGGGTAGACACGATCGCTTGAAGGTGTGAGGATTTTCTCAATACTTGCGTGAGCAAAATTCTTTTTGACAAATTCTAATTTTGCAGTAATGCGATCGCCAGGAACACTATTGGGAACAAAGATGGCGATATTTTCATAACGTCCCACCCCATCGCCGCTATCAGCTAGATCGTCGATGGTGAGCGTGATTTTTTGTCCCTGTAGTAGCATGGCTTCCTAAATTAATCTGTGGCTGGAGATATTTGATTATAGCTTGTCGCAAAGCCCGAGAATTAAAGATGGCGCGGAGCGCCATCTTTAATTCTCGGGCTTTGTTTTTTGAAAGCTGCAATTTGATATTATTTAAGTCGTTATGTTAAGACAAAAAATTAGCCAGAAGATTAACTTTTATCTTGATGACCTTGCTACACCAATTGGCAAACTAATCAATATTACGATCGCGATTCTTGTGCTTGCTTCTGCTATTAGTTTTGTTGCCCAAACCTACGAAATAGCTGAGATCACCCGTCATCGACTCAATTTGCTAGATGACATCATCCTTGGTGTATTTGTCTTTGAATATTTTCTGAGGCTAATTTGTGCTGAACAGAAACTCAAACATCTATTTAGCCTCTATGCAATTATCGATCTAGTCGCAATTTTGCCATTCTTTTTAGGCGCGATCGATGTGACGTTTATTCGGCTATTGCGCTGGTTTCGGATTTTGCGCCTGATTCGTTTGGTGGAGTCAAAGGCTCTATTTGCCCATAAGACCGAAGATATCGCCATTTTGTTTAGGATACTCTTCACATTATTTGCGATCGTGTTTGTCTTCTCAGGTTTGGTCTACCAAATCGAACATCCTAGCAATCCTATGTTCCATAACTTTCTTGATGCTTTCTATTTCTCGATTTTCACGATGACTACCGTGGGCTATAGCAATGTCATGCCCCAGTCTGACGCGGGTAAACTGACGACTGTGATCATGGTTCTCACTGGTATTGCGCTGATCCCAGTACAGTTAGGAGAGCTATTTAAGCGCTTGGTGCAAACTGCAAACCAAAGCGATCGCGCAAATGACATGATGAAGGAGTCTATTTGTTCTGGCTGTGGATTGTCATTGCATGATGCAGATGCGGAGTTCTGTAAGGTATGTGGTACTAAACTATGAGCCTTTATTTTTTGAATAGAATATCAGTTATATGACCTTTAAATAAATCAATTCCTAAGGCGGACTTAAGAAGATAGAGAATTAAAATTGTAACTGCACTAATTAGTAAACTCATGGCAATAATCAATAAAATTGCGGCAATTTTGTTGGCAAATTTAGCAAAGCCTTTAACTTCATATTGTCTATCTTGTTTACGCCTATCTTTGCCGATCATTAGCACAACAAAGTAGCGCATAAAAATAATATCAATCACAAATCTAAGATCGATTAACTTCGGTGCAGATTTAGGAATTGCTGTATGGATAACTGATTTTAGTTGCTCTCTCTCCACTTCATCTAATTTCTCCAAAACCTGTAAAGGGATTTGATGCATATAGTAATCTACGTCTCTTGAATTGTAGCTTCTAGGAGATTGGCTCACGTCTTTTCCTTGTATTTATTGTGGACTAATCCATTGATATAGATGCCAGCCAAGTGTCATCGCTCCCCATGTAAGTATAATTAATCCATAGATAGATTTACGCTTATCTAGTCCTAATTTATGCATTCTTGCTCTAGCAAATGCTAGTAAAAAAATCATACTAGTAGCTAGTATCCAACATGATAGTAACAATAAAGCGACAGTTTTAGCACTTATTTCTACTAAGATAAATGGCTTTGCCCATGCAAATACAGCACCCCAAATCCACAGAGAAATCCAAGCGATCGCTAAACTAATTGAAGATGCTCCTGTTTGCGCTAATCTTAAAGCAACTAAGTAGTTTCCGATCAAAATAAATTGATTTACATTGTAAGCGGCAAGTAGATAACCCCCAGCTATATATCCTATTAGCAAAAACATAAGATAAGCAATTGCACCATAAGGAATTGAGAGTAGTTTCATTATTTCAATCTCGGTTAAGAGAGTACGATTTTTGATCGCCTTTTGGACATTGTAGCAAGTAGGTTGGGGTTCATTCTTCAGCTCAATTTACGAGATCGCTGATCGCACGAGCCAAAAATCAACAACTAAAACCGCGATCGCATGTTGCCAATTTTAGAAATTCTAAATTACAGAAAGCAGTTTGGGTGGAGCGTCAGCTATCCCCAACAGTTTGTTTGGTGTACTTAATATCACTGTGGACTTTAGCTTTCGATAAACTGGCGCTTACATTACTTGCAGCGATAATGCTATTTTTTTTGCAACACCTGTAGATGCGCTACTTAAACTTTATCCCAGACATTAGGATTGTCAACATCTTCAGGGACTTGAGGTTTACCACCAGGCTTGTAGGTTGCTTTATTGGTGTCGTCAATAATATCGAAGATTGCTCCAACTTTGCTAGACCAATCATCTAAAGTTACATCCTGATCTATACCAAACATATCTCGTAACCCACGCAGTTCAAAAATAGGTGCTTCCTTTGGTGCTTTCTTAGTTTCTACTTGTTCAACTTGTTCAACTTGTTCAACTTGTTCAACTTGTTCTTGTGAACTATCTAAATTCAACTCGTCTACTAGGGCTTCCGAAGCAAGTTCTGCTTCATTCTCTAAAACTTGAACATCTGTTGAATCACCATAGGCTCCCATACCCTCAAAACGTTTGTCAGTCTCCTTGCTAAGTAGATCTTGGTTAGGCATATTTCTGAGCCACTCTTCTCGAGTGACATTGAGTTTATATCCCTGACCCTTTTCATCTCCTAGCAAAGCTTCTACACCCATTAAAGGCATTCCTAGTACTGCTTCTTGTTTTACATCTTTTAGCGATCGCTTCTTAGTCTCTGGGATCATCATAGTCTTAACATCTCGCTTATAGTCTCCAAATCCTTTGCCGGGCTTCCAATTTCGTTTGAATTTACCAGTTTCTTCTTTGTCAAAGGATGGAACCATTTTCTGAGCTATAGTCAAAATCATATCCACCCATTTGTCTATGTTCTTAGGTGTACTGAAAAAGCCATATTCTGGTACAAGTTGAAACATCTTAGTGAAAGATGTTCGTGCCATAATTGTAAAAGCTGATTTTGGATAGAACAGTGCTTGTTTGCGAGATCCTTGCTCTAAGTAGGACACAATTAGCGTCACTAATCCCATTAGCTCTTCACTAGGTGCTTCTTTCCCCAAGAATTTCTTTTTAAAATCTTTGTCATTCATTTCTTGAGTTAGCTTATCAACGTAACCTTGATAAGAGCTACCAACACCGTGTCTATACAAATCGGGAATTTTATCTAGTGAAACAGAAGGAGATGCCTGCATCTTTCCAGCAGAACTACCTGGGATAATAGTAATATTGTCTTCTCCACCAACTTGATCGGCTAAGATTGGTTCACCAAGTAATTGATGTACTGTACTCATAAATTTTAGAGATTTACGAGCATGTTCAACTGAAGTAATTGCTTCTTCCTTAGTATCATAAGGTTTAGTTACCACTTCAATAGCAGAAGCATCAGTTAGTCCGTCTTCACCTTCAATTTTATAACCTGGACCTCCGACAATCTTTTCTCCTTTAGTCAGCCTACTGTCATTATCACTATGATATGTATTCCAAGTGCCAAATTCAAACTCAAAGCCAATAGCACGTTGAATTTGCTGACGCTGAACTTGTCCCGTTTTTTGTTGTATTACATGGGTAAGTTCATGGGCGATCAGCTCCTGACCACCTCGACTACTTGGGTTATATGCCCCCTGCCGAAAAAATACGTCTTGTCCCGTTGTAAAAGCCTTTGCTTGAATTGATTTATTTAATTGGTCAGATTGCGAATCTGTATGCACTTTTACACCGCTAAAATCTGCCCCCATCGCTTGACCCATCTTTGATTGTAGATCAGCGTCTAGCGACTGACCGATACCCCTTGCACTTTGAATCGATGACTCTAAATCAGCTGATGCTTCTCCCCCACCAAGATTTCCACGTCTCTGCACCAAAGGTTTCATTTGCAATTCATCCTCTTCCTCCATTGATTCTCGTTGGACAGATTTATCCTGAGTTGGGGAATTTATCTGCTGAACAACTTTAGAGGCAGTAGCATCAGCTTCCTGCTCATACTTATCATTTGGCTCACCAATACTCAGCTTGGCTTGGATCGCCATACGCTTAGATTGAAGCGGCTTGATCAAGCAGTTCATTGGTTTTGCTTGGACTGGCGTATCAGACGATTCAGTACTGCGCTGATTAATTATTTTTTCGAGAAAATTTTCAGTGTATCCAGATGGTCGAAAGGTACCATCCTCAGCCAAATCCGTCTGAAGTGGCGCGAAGCCTCTAGTTTGTAAATATGTTGCTTTGGGTTGGACTAAAGTCGTGGGTTGGGAAGGCTTTTTTTCGTTATCGAAAGTACGCTTCATGTCACTAACCCCTAAATTTACTTACTGAGACACAGCATGAATTTGCATATTGCATATTCTCGCATAATCAAAAAAAATTAACGGCAATTTTGATTATTTATTGCCTCATCTTGCAGAGTCGTGTTACATAACTTCGCTTTTGTTAAATTTGTATTAATTAATGAAGCATTTTCGAGATAAGCATCAACTAAATTCACTTCGCCGAGATTAGCTCTTCCGAAAGAGTCGGTTGGGTGGAACATCAGCTATACCAAACAGTTAACCCAAAAGAGATCGCACTGTATATAAGTTTTGTTAGTGTTGGGTTTCATTCTTCGGCCCAACCCACGCTATAGGCGATCACACCAGCTAAAAATCAATAGCTAGAACTGCGATCGCGTAATTCACATTTTTTGAATTTGAGATTTTTGAGTATTGCGATCACATCAAAATCAATAACTGAAACTACAATCGCACTGAATATAAATTTCGTTGGTGTTGGGTTTCACTCCTCAACCCAACCTACGATATCGGCGATCACACTAAAAATCAATTTAGCTAGAACGATTAAGCATCTTCGCTGCAGAAATATCGCTCAACCCATCTTCAGGTATCTCTGTTAGTCGCGCCACTTGATAGTATGCATGTTCGATTGATAAAAAGCCCAACATACCATGCTTTGGTAAACGAACTCTAACCCATTCGCCATAGTCATAGCAATCCAAAGCTAAAATTGATTGCAACGCACTAAAAAACTCTCCTACATATACTGGTGGTTGAGAGGCAGTTTGTGGGCTTATCCCTAAGGATTCACTATTTCTTAGCGCACTAAAAAAATTTATTAGCCATGATGGAATATTTTCATCACGCTCCATGCCATTCTCTGTGAGAATGGTATGGATGTCTTCTAGAATTGGGGAGTCTGTCAAATCTTCATCCAATTCATGTTGTACGATCTGCCGTAAAAGTTGTTCAAAATCAGATTTCATTATTGTACCTTCTTGTTTCTATGCAGTGGCATTAAAGTCTATAGCATGTGCTCCTGGGTAAGCAGTTGTCATACACAGAATATTGCCAGTTCTTTCCTCTACCTTGAAGATCACCACAGCAGTGTCCATATCAGATTTTGTTACCTTATCAGTCCCACTATCATAAGTCCATGTGAATCCGCATTTCGCCAAATTGACATTTACAGTCCATTTCATCTTCCATTTATTAGCCGTTTTTTTGATTGATGGCCCCGTATGAGTCGCCTTTGCATTCACTACGGCTTTTTTCATCATAGCCTCTGAAGCCCATCCACTAGATGAATAAGTAGGCGCATTAGTTTTTGCTCTAGTCTCATGAGCTGATTCTGCCACACCAACACCATGTCTTTCCAAAGCATGTCCACCATCATCATCATAGGTACTGGGAGCCGTGGCATCAAAAGCACGTTGCACCATACATTGTGGAGATGGTGTTGCTGTCTTTGACCCATTTTGCTGAACTACATGAGTTAGCTCATGAGCAATCAACTCCTGTCCACCTCGACTACTTGGCTCATATGCCCCCTGCCGAAAGAATACATCTTGTCCAGTTGTAAAAGCTTTAGCCTGAATGGATTTATTTAATTGGTCAGATTGCGAATCTGTATGTACTTTCACACCGCTAAAGTCTGCTCCCATCGCCTCTCCCATCTTAGCTTGCAGACCAGCATCTAGCGACTGACCGCTACCCCGCGCACTCTGAATCGATGACTCTAAATCAGTTGATGCTTCACCTCCACCAAGATTTTCTCTTCTCTGCACCAAAGACTTCATTTGCAATTCTTCATCCTCTTCTTCCATCGACTCTTGTCGTTGGATTGTAGAGATTGGTTTCATTTGCAATTCTTCATCCTCTTCTTCCATCGACTCTTGCCGTTGGACAGATTGCTCCTGCGTTGGTGAGTTAATTTGTTGCACCACCATTGCTGCCGTATTATCAGCCTCTTTCTCGTACTTGTCGTTGGGTTCGCCAATACTCAATTTAGCTTGGATCGCCATACGCTGAGATGCGATCGCCTTCAATCGTTTCTGTGGTTTTGCTTGGATTGGCGTATCAGACGATTCAGTACTGCGCTGATTAATTATTTTTTCGAGAAAATTTTCAGTGTATCCAGATGGTCGAGGTGGAACGTCTTCATCCAAATCCGTCTGTAGTGGCGTGAAGCCTCTAGTTTGTAAAAATGAAGCCATGGGTTTGACTGAAGCCGTGGATTGAGAAGGCTTTTTTTCGTTATCGTAAGTACGCGACATGTCACTACCCCCTAAATTTACTTACTGAGACACAGCATGTATTTGATATTGTATATTCTCGCACAATTGAAAAATTTAATAACAATTCTGATTATTTATTGCCACATCTTGCAGCGTCTTGTTACATAACTTTGCATTTGTTAAATTTGTGTTGATTAATGAAGCATTTTCGAGATACTCCCTTCTCACAGTAAGAATTGGCTTTACAAAGTAGACTTCATCGGAAATAAAGAGGAGACAAGACACAAGACACAAGCATATTTCCCGATTGTTACTCTGAAGTTAAGCAACCTTCCCTTGTCTCATCGTAACTTTAAAGCAATGGCAGCGCGAGGTAATATTGAAGAAGGATTACGCATACTAGATAAATTAGATTCACAAAACAAATAAAAGTAATGAAAGTATGGAAGAACAGCAAAATTTTCTTTACGAATACACTAAGTTTTGCTTAGAGCAAGCTCAGCATGGAGTCGATACTCTGGGAACAAAGCTCTCAGGGGTCATGGAAATTAGTGCTTTGTTATTGTTGGGTCTGCGCGTTACTTCCACCTTTCAGATCTACGTCAAGCCAGAGCAGGCAAATCTGTACTTTGTCTATTTGAGTCTCAAACTTTCGGCATGTGTGGCTCTAGCGATCGCGATCGCCTTTGCGGTACTTGGGCTATATCCACGCAAAGTCTCGACCACAGGGCTTTCTCCTGAAGTATTGATGCAAAAAAATGAAAGCTTGCAAACTGCGATTACGACAACATGGATGCAGCAAATTGAAGATCTCCAAACTTATAAAACTGAACGAACAGTTTTTTTGCGGAAAGCGATGATCTCATTAGGAATTGGGATTGCGATCGCTTCTCTTGCGACTACCGATGCTTTTATGATGGCGATTACCGCTAAGCAATAAACCCAGAGAGAAGCGGCGCTTCTCCCTGGGTTTATACTTTTAGAAATTGCAATGCTAACCCAATCAAGAAATTAGAAAACTATGCAAAACCATAATTTTCAAAAGACCATCAAACGTAGTAAATTGAGGTTATGGGTAGGGCGATATTTCTACATTCTTAAGCGTCGATTTGAGTGGATTTTCTCTGATATAAAATTTGCCACAGAGATTCTGACCGATCGCTTACCTGCGCAAATATTTACCCATCAATCGGTTCTACTGCGTCAGTTAAAAGATGTGGAAATGTGGCTGCAATATAACAAAGTTACCAACTTGCGTCTAGCGATCGCACAAATGGATGGATTGGTGATTCAGCCCAATCAAGTCTTTTCTTTTTGGTATTTAGTAGGCAATCCAACCAAGCACAGAGGATTTGAATTGGGGATGGTTTTAGATAATGGTAAAGTTCGCACTGGTTATGGTGGGGGATTGTGCCAATTAGGAAATTTAATTTATTGGATGACTTTACATTCTCCTCTATCGATCAAAGAACGTTGGCGGCATAGTTATGATGTTTTTCCTGATGTTAATCGGACATTGCCTTTTGGAAGTGGTGCAACATTGTCGTATAACTATATCGATCTGCAAATTGAGAACAAAACAAATCATAAATACCAGCTTTGTTTGTGGCTAACTGAAGAGCATTTATGTGGAGAGATCCGTTCTGATACTGAAAGTCTCTATAGGTACGAAATAATCGAAAAGAACCACCTGATTACTGGTCCGATCGCAGGACGATACATGCGGCAAAATCAGCTTTTTCGACAAATCTATGACTTAAATACAAACCAGCTCTTAAATGAAGAGTTTGTTACGGAGAATTTCGCTTTAATGATGTATTCTCCACTCTTGAGTGCGGGGAAATAACAAACCAAGAAATTTTTTGAAAGTTTTGCAAAGCAAAACTTTCAAAAAATTTCTTGGTTTGGGTTTGAGCGTAAATTGCTTTAGGACTCAGCAATTTGTTGACGCGATCGCACTAACATTCCATGCTTCGGTGCAAAAATCATTGCCGTTAGAAATAATAAGGTTTGCAAAACGACGATGCAGCCGCCCGTAGAGCCGTCAATGTGATAACTGATGTAAGTTCCCATCACGCTGGAAAACATCCCTGATGCCATCGCAATCAACATCATGTGGTCAAAGCGATCGCTTAATAAATAAGCAGTTGCCCCTGGGGTGACCAACATAGCTACGACGAGAATAATCCCTACTGTCTGAAGTCCTGCAACAGCAGTGAGTGATAACAAAGATAGGAGAACGTAATAAAGAAACGTGGTATTTAAACCGATGGAACGAGCATGGGTAACATCAAAGCAAAATAGGACTAAATCTTTGCGTAAAAGTGCAAGGGTTATTAAGGTAATGACGCTAATGATTACGGTTTGGAGAATATCGCTATCGCCGATTCCGAGGACATTGCCAAAGAGAATATGCCCTAAATCGACTGTGCTTTTAACTTTGGAAACTAACACAATCCCGAAGGCAAATAGTCCCGTGAATACCAATCCAATTACCGTATCTTCTTTAATGCGTGTATTAGATTTGATAAATCCGATCGCCATGACTGAACCCACGCCAAACACAAACGCGCCGATCGCAAAGGGAATATTCATCACATAGGCAAGTACCACGCCTGGGAGTACAGCATGGGAAACGGCATCTCCCATGAGCGCCCATCCCTTGAGGATCATAAAACAAGATAGCGCCGAACAGACAACACCGACCAAGGCACTCACCCAGATCGCTTTGACCATAAACCCATACTGTAAGGGTGCTATAAACCAATTCACTATTTCCATTCCGATTATTCCTGCTAAACTACCCAATTTTGTGAGGTTGCGCCCCGCAGGTGCGCAACCTCACAAAATTGGGTTTGTAATTATTTTTGAACGCGATAAATCGATAACCGAACCGCCAAAAGTGCGTGAAAGATTTTCTTCGGTAAATACTTCTGAAGTCTCACCATAGGCAAGAATTGTGCGATTGATGAGGACTACTTGATCGCAAAATGTGGTGATCGAATCTAAGTCATGGGTGGAAATTAAAATCGTATAACCTGCGTCGCGGAGTTCCATGAGCAGATTGATCATTATCTTCTCGGTCTTGACATCAACTCCTGCAAATGGTTCATCTAGTAACAATACTTTGGCTTGCTGGGCTAAAGCGCGTGCAAAAAATGTGCGTTTCTTTTGACCGCCTGATAGCTCACCGATTTGCCGATCGCGCATTTCCCACATTTCGACTCGCTCCAAGCTATCACGCACAGCATGTTTATCTTGAGAATTCGGAATACGCAGGAAGTTCATGTAGCCATAACGTCCCATCATCACTACATCATGGACACTCACAGGGAAATTCCAATCTACTTCTTCTGTTTGTGGTACATAGGCAACTAGATTATTCTTTTGGACGAGGCGGATCGGTAATCCATTAATTAATACCCTTCCACTTACAGGTTTCACAAAGCCCATCACCGCTTTAAATAGTGTGGACTTACCTGCGCCATTCATCCCGACTAAGCCGCAGATTGTACCTGCTTTGAGTTGGAGTGATGCGCTATGCAAGGCAACTTTGCCATGATAGGCGACGGTTACATTCTCAATGTCAATGCTAAATGTATTCATAATTGTTTTCTAAAGAATCTTTCATCATCTAGACATGAGTCGGACTTAACCCCCTTTAATTCCCCCTTGCCAAGGGGGAAAACTAGAAATCTAGTTCCCTCCCCTTTGCAAGGGGAGGGTTAGGGTGGGGTAAAGTTTAAATCAGAAATCAACTTATTTGACCTGCAAACCTTTGATTAAAGTATTGACGTTATATTCCAGTAGTTTGAGATATGTCGGGGTGAGTCCATCGGGAGGAGATAGAGAATCCACATAAAAGACACCTCCATACTTTGCTCCAGTTTCTTTTACTACCTGTTGCATCGCTTTATCACTGACTGTACTTTCACAAAATACGGTCGGAATCTTGTTGGCTTTCACTGCTTCTATTACTTTCTCTACTTGCTTAGGAGTGGCTTGCTGCTCGGCATTTACTGGCCAAATATAAACTTCCTTCAATCCGTAATCACGGGCAAGATAGGAGAATGCACCTTCACAACTGACGATGTAGCGCTTGTCTAGAGGAATGGTCGATATAGTTTGTTTGAGCTTGGCATCGATCTCTTGAATTTGTTGGCTATAGGCTTTTGCATTAGCGTCATAGGTTGCGGTATTGACGGGATCGGCTTTACTCAGAGCTTTGCGAATATTTTCGACATAGATCAATGCATTTTGGGGCGACATCCAAGCATGAGGATTGGGCTTACCTTGATAGGAGTCTTCGGCGATGTTGATGGGTTGAATGCCTTCGCTCAAGGTTAGGCGATCGACTTTAGGAAAACTGTTATAAAAGCGCTCAGCCCAGCGTTCCAAGTTCATCCCATTGTCAAGAATTAGATCGGCTGATTGACCGCGACGGAGGTCACTGGGTGTAGGCTCGTAGCCATGAATCTCAGCGCCTACCTTCGTAATCGACTCAACGATCGCTTTATCACCTGCGACGTTTTGCGTCATGTCGGCAAGCACTGTAAACGTGGTCAGGATCACTTTTTTGTCTTTGCGATCCGATCTAATTGGGGAATTGGAGATATTGCTAGTTTGTGGCGAGGTAGTCGGGAAGTTACATCCACTCAGACTAACTGCAAACACAAGACTAGTAAGGATAGTTTGATAGCTTTTCAGGGACATCAAACTTTTAATGCAACTGAGTTTAGGCTCCATGATTATTTTTCATAATCGTTTCATTTTTTAAAATATAGCATATAAAGGCGAAAAATGAAACGATTATGAAAAGAAGCGCAGAGGGCTAAACCTTTATGGTCTTGCGGCAATTAAATTACTATCTCACCATACGCAGAGTGAAGATCTGCGCTCATCACCTAACCCCTTCTCCTGCAGGAGAAGGAGAGCAAGACCGTATTATTTTCTTATTCCCCTCTCCTGCGGGAGCTACCGTGTACACACAAGTCAATTTGTCTTCGTTTCGATTTATATAAGCCCCCTAAATCCCCCAATTCTGGGGGACTTTGAAAGACAGTTCTTTTCTTGTTCCCCCAGAATTGGGGGCTAGGGGGCGATTAATTGTTGACTTAGCTAGGTTTTATGACTTGTGTGTACATCGTAGCCTGCGGAAGAGGGGCTAGGGGTGAGGGTTTGGCAAACTTCTGCGTAAGGTTCGTTATTATTATTTCTAAAGATGGAATTTGCAGCGGTTTTGCTAGTATGAAAATACACTATAAAATCTCAGGGAACTAGTAATGTCCGATGCTGCATCGAATTCAGACAAAGAGACTAGTTTATCTGATTTAACGATCGCATCTGAGCAAACGCTGACAGAATGCTCAGCAATCGTTGCAATCGGCGCATCAGCAGGCGGATTAGAAGTATTTGTGCAAATTCTCAGAGGGTTACCAGCGGATACTGGGCTGGGCTTTGTGCTGCTTCAGCATTTAGCTCCGCAACATGATAGCCAGTTAAGTGAGATCTTACGGCGTTCGACAAAGATGCCAGTCAATGAAGCGCGGGAAGGCATGAGAATTATGCCAAATTCGGTGTACGTGATTCCGCCGAATATTTCGATGACTCTGGAGCAGGGCATCTTGAGGCTCGAACCGCGTCAGCGAGTCAAGGGAAAATATATGGTGATCGATGAATTTTTTAGTTCCCTTGCTGCCGATCTCGGGGATCGGGCGATCGCGGTGATTTTATCGGGGAGCAATGAAGATGGTACAGCAGGTATCGGCGCAATTAAGGCGGCAGGGGGAATCACCTTCGCTCAAGAGCTTGCCTCAGCAGACTTCCCTACCATGCCAATGATTGCAATCGCATCGGGCTTTGTGGATTTTGTGTTGTCACCTGCGGAGATTGCCGCTGAACTGGTAAATATTAGCCTTGGTACAAATGTCCATGATGAAGCAATAAATACTGCCATTACGCTTTATGAACCTGACGATCAATCGGCGTTAGTTTTTACAGAAACGGGAGAAGGTATCGCAGCTTTATCAACTATTTTTGGACTATTGCAGAAAGCGAAAGGAGCCGATTTTCGCCATTACAAGAAAGGGACAATCAGTCGAAGGATGATGCGGCGAATGGGTTTGCTGAATCTGCAAAAAGTAGAAGACTATGCCTTCTATTTGCAAGAGCATCCTAGTGAAATTGAAAAACTATACAATGACATTTTGATTAATGTGACTAGTTTCTTTCGCGACCCCGAATCTTTTAAATCGCTACAGGAATTAGTATTTCCCATTATTTGTGAAAATAAATCGCAGTCTTTACCAATTCGGATTTGGGTGGCCGGCTGTGCAACGGGTGAAGAAGTTTATTCGATCGCGATTAGTTTATTAGAATTTCTAGATGATTATCCGATCAAGCCTGCCATTCAGATCTTTGCTACGGATATTAGCGAACAGGCGATCGAAACCGCAAGGGCTGGAGTTTATCATCATAATTTGCTAATTGATGTCTCTCCAGAGAGGTTGCGGCGCTTTTTTACACCCACAGATGGGGGCTATCAGATTAGCAAATTGGTTAGGGAATTATGTATATTTGCGCGACAAAATTTGACTAGCGATCCGCCATTCTCGAGGCTAGATCTGATTAGCTGCCGCAATATGCTGATTTATCTGGAACCAGTGCTGCAAAAAAAGGTGATGCCAATTTTTCACTACGCACTTAATGCCAATGGATTTTTGATGTTGGGAAGTTCTGAAGGAATTGGCAATGCGGGAGATTTGTTTGAGATCGTTGACAAAAAGAATCGCATTTATAAGGGTAAAATCACATCATCAAGGATGAATTTTAACTTCGTCAAAAGCAACCAGATGCGTGAGATTGTAAATCGGGAACCCCGCAATGAAAACACTGCGGAAACAAACTTGGAACAGCTAGCCGATCAGGTGATATTAAGTCGGTATGCGCCTGCGGGCGTGATCATTAACTCCGATCTGGAGATTTTGCAGTTTCGAGGGCAGACTAGCCCTTATTTAGAGCCATCTCCTGGTAAGGCGAGCCTAAATTTGCTCAAGATGGCTCGTTTAGAATTGCGCCTAGATTTGAGATCGGCGATTTATAATGCCAGAGATCAAGACTTGCCGATCGCTAAAGATGGCATTGAGATGTCGAAGGGGCTGCTCGTCAAGTTGGATGTGATTCCTTTAAGAGCCAATGGCGATCAATGCTTTTTAGTGCTATTTGAGAGCCGTCCAGCGCAAATATTGCTGCCACCTGCCGCCGCAAGCATACTCGCTAAGCCCCGCAAAGAGCGATCGACTAAGACGGATATAGAAGTGGTGCGGCTCACTCATGAGTTAGAAAAAACCAAAGAATATTTGCGATCGATCATTGACACTCAAGAAGCGAATAACCAAGATCTCAAGGTTGCTGGTGAAGAAATCTTATCAAGTAATGAGGAATTACAAAGCACCAATGAGGAATTGGAAACTGCTAAAGAAGAAATTCAAGCCACTAATGAAGAGTTAGGCACGATTAATGATGAATTACGCAGCCGCAATATCCAGTTGCATCAAGTCAACAACGATATGCAAAATCTGCTCAGCAGTGTGAATATCCCAATTTTGATGTTGTCAGGCGATTTGCGAATTAGACGTTTTACACCAATGGCGGAGCAGGCTTTTAACCTGATTCCTAGTGATGTAGGACGACCCTTTAGCGACATTCAGATTAACCTTGATGTTCTCCATATCAGAAGCTTGGTAACATCGGTAATTGATACGCTGATTCCCTATGAACAGGCCGTACAAGATCATTCAGGAAATTGGTTTAGCTTGAGAATTCGTCCCTATCGAACTACTGACAATCATATTGATGGAGTGGTGATTAGTTTATTTGATATCGATCTGCTTAAACGCAATGAGATCGAGTTAGAAGCAGCACGCAATTATGCCACAGCGATCATTGAGACTTTACATCAGCCCTTGATAGTGCTAAATGCCGATCTACAAGTGATTACGGCAAATCGCGCCTTTTATAATATCTTCCAAATGCATCCTCACCAAACTGAGCAGCAGTCGATTTTTGCACTAGGGGATGGAGATTGGGATATTCCTAAACTGCGATCGCTACTAAATGACATTCTCATGTTGGATATTTCTGCCCAAGATTATGAACTTACTCAGGACTTTGTTCGTCTGGGTCGGCGCACGATGTTGATCAATGCTTGTCGGATTGAGCAAGGTAATATCGGGCGGATGATTTTGATTGCGATCGAAGATATCACTGAACGCAATCTCCAAAAGCAGCAAATGGTTGTCAAAAATCAAGAATTGTCGGAAGCAATGACTGCTTATGAACGAGCAAATCAAGCTAAGAGCGTATTTTTGGGTAATATGAGCCATGAATTACGCACTCCTCTCAATGCAATCATGGGCTTTTCCAAAATTCTCCTAGATCATCCGCATCTAGATGCGGAATCTCAGGAATATCCAAGAATCATTTTGCAGTCTAGTGAACATTTGCTTTCACTAATTGAAGATCTGCTCGATATCTCTAGAATCGAAGCCAACAAAATAGAAATCGAGCCAAATCTTTTGTTTATATCTAATTTCTTGGAAGTCACAGTCGCGATGGTTTATTTCAAGGCTATGGAGAAAAAACTCACCTTGACAACGCAGTTTGCACCCAATCTTCCTAAAACTATCTATGCAGACGAAAAACGCTTAAGACAAGTCTTGCTCAATATACTTAGCAATGCGATCAAGTTCACCTCCACTGGGGCGATTACTTTTTCAGTTACGAAATCTCCGGATCAACTAATTCAGTTTGCGATCGCCGATACAGGTACAGGCATGACCGCCGCCGAAATTGGAAAGATATTCTTACCCTTTGAGCAAGCTGGCAAAGCTGAAACGAGAACTAAAGGTGCTGGTTTAGGCTTAGCGATTAGCCAAAATCTAGTCCAAAAAATGGGCGGTGAAATCAAGGTCGTCAGCGAAGTCAATGTGGGCAGTACCTTTAGCTTTGAGTTGGACTTAGCAGGAAATCACCCGCAAGCCCTGATCGAGCAAGCACCCAAAGCGATCGCCCTACTATCACCAACAGATGAAAATGCGATCGAAGAAGCTGCGATCGCGGTTCAGGAAAAAGTAACATCAACCAAGCCATTAAGCATTCTGATAGCCGAGGATGTGGACTATAATCAGATGCTGTTAAAGGTACTCTTGGAGAACTTAGGACACGATGCTGACATCGCTAACAATGGATTAGAGGCGATAACCATGCTACGGGAGAAACCCTACGATGTAATTTTGATGGATATCCAAATGCCTGTACTAGATGGAATCGAAGCCACCAAAAGAATTATTGCTGAATGGGATCAGGACTCTCGCCCCTACATCATTGTGGTGTCTGCGAATGCAGCCCCAGAAGATCAAAAACAATATGCCGCCGCAGGTATGGATGCATATATCAGTAAGCCCATCGACTTTGATCTGTTAGAAAAAGCTTTATTGCGTGCCGCAGAAAGTCATATTGAAAGAGGGTTTGGAGACCAAACCCCTACATTTTTTGTATAGGTAGGGGCTTGGTCTCCAAGCCCAAATCTTAATTAATATTCTTCCCCATTTTTAAGGGAGATTGAGGGGGATCTCTTAGTGCTTTTGACCTGTAACAGTTGTGCGACCCGAAAAGCTGATGCGATCGCACCTTCATGTAATCCATCACCAAGATAGGCTCCCGCATAGTAAGTATTATTTTCACCATTAGTTGCTACCACTTCATCGCGATATCGAAAAGATTCAGTGGTATAAAATGGAGTGTGATGCTTTTGGATATGAATGTAGCGATCGCGAGCAATCAACTCCTCTAATTGATAGGATAGGAAATAACGCTCTGGCGACGAGATATCACAAAGCTGATTTAGGCAACTGTTATAGCCCCAGCGACTATCAGTTTGAAAGAAATCAAATTCTGATGCGTATTTAATCCCATAGCGATCGTACATAGAATTATCCCTATGAACAATACTATCTATATGATTAGCTTGCCAATGGGAAAACCGTTTAGTTTCATTCTCAGTTGGGTCAGCTAACAGCGTCATCACCTGATCTGGAGGCGTAGCAAATACGACCTTATCAAATTCCTGAACTTTGCCTGTGGATCGCACAATTTTGACAGCATTCTCACTTCTAGAAATATGGTCAATCTCCACATTTAGTAAAATCTCCCCCGTGAATTTTGCCAAGATTTTTTCAATATAGGAATACACGCCACCTTTAACCCTGACCCATTTGACCGCAACATCGTCACGTAAAACAGGCATCGCTAATTCTGCTGGAAAATCATCAATCGCTTCCAATGGCATGGAGTAGCTATACATGACTAATAGCTTTAACCAAGTATTGCGAGTGCAAGGACGTTTCAAATAATATGAAAGAGGATGATCGTAGAAATCTTTAATATCCGCAAATTTCATTCTCAGCCATAGTCCTGCGGAGCGGGCATAAAGCGTATCAAGACGTAAATATTCGATGAAACGACGGATACCAGTAAAATTCTTCTGAATTGTGACTCCTGATAAATAGTGGCTGCCATTTTTAAAATACATCGCGGAACCGACATTGACAGGTTCTAGCTCTACTCCTAGTTCTTGCATAAGTGAGATGAAGCTATGGAATACCGTAGGGAATTCAATCACGCCACATTCTAGAATCTCTTGGCAATCGGATTGGTTCGGCTGCACATTTTTGTTTAATGTCCGAATATGTCCGCCTAAACTAGGTTGTCGCTCAAACACCGTGACTTGATGCCCCTGTTTATCGAGTAGGTAGGCTGTGACCATGCCACTAGCTCCACCCCCAATGATAGCGATTTTCATGATTGACCTCCACCTAAAATTACATCACCAGATAATCTTTGATATAACAACGCACCTGTCCAAATGGTGGGCGCAAAGCCTGGATAGCCAGAAGAGGCATTACAAAAATAGAAATGATTGAGTGAAGTTTCGTGATTCAGCCTTCCCAGCCCCATATTGCGCGGGGTTAAGCTAGAGCCATAGGAATTACCATTGGGACACCAGCAGAAACGCTCGTTAGTTGTGGGGCTGCCTGTAATATGGAAAACCATATGTTTTCTAAAATTTGGTACATATTTTGCTTCCACAACATCGAGAATCGAATCGAGAATCTCCTGTTTTCGATGGTTGTAAGTCTTGCGATCGCTCTTCTCTAACTTCTTAAAGTAGTCATAATTTGCCACGGTGAGAAATTCCACAATTTGGCAGTCCTCTGGGCTATCTTGACTTGCTTCTGTAAGCAAAGTAGGCGTGGTGATCGCAAAACTTGGATTAGAGTAGTCATAGCGATCGTACATCTGCGCAAAGGCTTCATTGAGATTTTGATGTCCTGTATGAAAGAGATTCCATTTGCCAAAGCCATAGTCTCGAAGGTCGAGATCTTTAACGACGCAGTAAGCCATATAGTTAGACACCGAATATTCATAGTCGAGTTTTCGGCGTACTGTTTTAGAAAATTGCGACTCGCCGATCATCTTCGCGGCTTTTTTGGGGTCAATATTACAAATTACCGTATCGCCTATAAACTCATGGGTTTCATGGCTAATGAGATTCATCGCCTGAACGCCCATAACCGTTCTATCGATAACTTTAAAACTGGTAACTTCATAATTGAGCAGTACTTTTCCACCATTAGATTCGATCACCTTCACTAATGAGTTAATCACATGCTCAAAATGCTGAGTTGGGTAATAGGCTCCTGCTTGATAACCTCGGAATAGCACTACCCACGCATAGAAAGAGAGTTGATTGGGCGGCAATAAAAAATCTGGCCATTGCAGCGCTAATAGCGTTTGGGCAGCTTGGGGCAGTTGAAATTTGTCAAATACATCCTGAAGCGTACTATTGAGATATTGAACTGTAGAAATCACCTCAATTGGATGTTTTAATAATTCCATCGGGTTGATGGGCGGAGACAGTTTTTTTAAGCCGTGACCAGTTTTTTCCACTGCATTGACGAATTGGCGAAGGCGATCGCTAGCTGCTGGAAAGAGAGCAGACAATCGCTGAATTAGTTCCTCTGGATCTGAGGGAATATCAACGGCATAGTCTGGCATCCGCATATGGTCAAAGCCTTTGGGATCGTAACGTTCAAAGGTGACTTCCTGCTCTAGACCCAGCTTTTTTAGTACTCGATTCACAGTTTGGTCTTCACCACAGTCCCAGACATAGTGAAATTGAGCGTTAAACTTATATTTTTTTGCCATCGTAAACGTATGCCCAAATCCACCAGGATGCTCGTGAGCTTCGAGGATTTGGACTGTCTTGCCTGAATGTGCCATCAAAGCACCAAAGGTCAATGCCGACAAACCACTACCAACTATCAAGTAATCCGTTGCCATATAAATAGTTCCTTGACTATGGTTGAAACTTACGCAGCCCTGCACTCAAGTGCGGGCTAAAAGCTCAAACCCGTTGAAACGGGTTAATTAACTGATGTTACGTGGAACAAAAATCATATTGAAAGTGGGCTTGGAGACCAAGCCCACTATACAAAAAATGTAGGGGCTTGGTCTCCAAGCCCAAATCCCTACTTCCATGTAACTTGAACTCTTGGCTTATTTGCGTAAATCCCAACTCTGTCAGACAGTTGTTTTATTTCCTGAATGAATTGATTGAGTACAATACAAAACGTAATCAAAAAGCCCTTAATCCAGTTCAATCAACTTTATTTGTTAATGCTTAGGGACTCGCAGTAAAATAAGGAACCAGTTTTTTTGTGGCGCGGCTTCGCCGCGCCACAAAAAAAACTGGTTCCTTATTAAATAGCAGCACCCGTATCATAATTTATGACAAATTACCGATCGCCTAAACCATCCCTGCATTGCGGATCATTTTCCAAACTTGTGGCGGCGATCGCCCTAACTACTTGTATCTATATTCCTAATTCTGTAAAAGCTGAAACCTATATTAATAACCGCACTTGCCCTGCGGACTTTCCCAGCTTAAGTAAAGCATTAGCTAAAGACTTGCCAGACTATATCAACCGTGTCTATAGCCGTTTGCGGATTAAACGCGAGGTGATGACCATTAGCCAGCCAGAACTAGAGCCTTTGCCTTTAGCGCCCGATCAAGCTCGCGATCGCCTTCCACAGCAGGTATTCTTGTCGATATTAGAGAGGCAAACGGGTAAAACCGAAACATCGCAACGGGCTTACTGGTTATTTGTGGTTCCCACCTCAAATGGTTGGCGGCTATCGATGGCATTTATGCGAATTGGACAAGCGCCACCTGTGGATGTCAGTGATGCGGCGATCGCGGATGCGACCAATAAGTGGCTGCGCGACTACTGCGATCCTCGTTATCAGCGTTAGGTTAGGATAGTGGGAAATTATGTCTTTATTTGAATCTGTGAGATCGCAAATGCCTGCGGAAATTCCAGCGCAATTAGAACGTATGGATGCTTTCTGGACAAGCTATCGTCAAGGTAGTCAGGAAATCGCGAAGGTAGTTCAGACAACGTCAGAAAAGTTAGGCGATAAAGATTTTGATGCGATCGTTTGTGGTGGCACATTGGGCATATTTATCGCCTGTGCATTGCAGCGTCGAGGCTGGCGAGTGGCGATTATTGAACAGGGTATATTGCGGGGTAGAGCGCAAGAATGGAATATTTCCCGTAAGGAATTAAATGCGTTTCTAGAATTAGATTTATTAACCGAAGCGGAACTAGAAACTGCGATCGCGACAATATATAATCCCGCTAGAGTTGGCTTTCAGGGTGGTAAAGATTTATGGGTGCGCGATATTCTCAATATTGGCGTTGATCCTGTCTATTTATTAGAAATTCTGAAACAGAAGTTTTTAGATGCTGGGGGAATATTATTAGAGAAAACTGCATTTAAACAGGCGATCACCTATGCTGACGGAGTTGCTGTGGAAGTTGCCCTCACCCCTAGCCCCTCTCCCGTAGGAGAGGGGGATAAGAGGATTACGGGGCGATTATTATTGGATGTGATGGGACATTTCTCGCCGATCGTAAAGCAAGCGCGATCGCAAGTACAGGGAAATATCAAGCCCGATGGCGTTTGTATGGTGGTGGGAAGTTGTGCGAAGGGAATGCCAGAAAAGTCCTATGGTGACTTAATTTATAGCTTTACGCCGATCCAAAAACAATGCCAATATTTTTGGGAAGCCTTTCCTGCTAAAGATGGCAGAACCACCTATATGTTCACCTATGTAGATGCCGATCCGCAGCGCCCCAGTTTTGCAGAACTAATGGAAGACTATTTATTTTGGCTGCCCAAATATCAAGAGATAGAACTTAATCAACTAGAATTTCAACGAGTTCTCTTTGGATTTTTCCCTTCTTACAAACAAAACCCTTTGCAAACACCTTGGGATCGGATTTTGCAAGTTGGAGATAGCTCAGGAATGCAGTCGCCACTTAGCTTTGGTGGATTTGGCGCAATGGTGAGGCATTTGCAACGTTTGACCGATGGGATCGATACGGCTTTGCGTTGTGACTTGTTAGCAAAAGAAAATCTGCGATCGCTACAGCCCTATCAACCTAATCTCTCGGTAACTTGGCTATTTCAAAAATCGATGAGTGTATCTGTCAATCAACAAATCGAAAGCGATCGCATTAATTATCTGTTAGGTGTAACTTTTAAATCCATGGAGAAATTAGGCGATCGGGTTCTCTATCCATTCTTGCAAGATGTGGTGCAGTTTATCCCTCTAGCAAGGACGATGCTAGCAATGTCTATTGCCGATCCTGTTTTAGTTCTGAAGATTATTCAGCAGGTTGGGATTCCGACTTTATTAGATTGGCTAAAGCATTATCTCGGTTTAGGAGCCTATAGCTTTTTAAATCAAATTGGTCAGAGATTAGAACCTGCGATCGGGAATTTCTTGCCAGAGCAAAAGTATCAATGGCAACGTCAGATTGACGCTTGGTACTACGGGTCGGGTGGCGACTATGAGATGTAGTCTTTTACTTATCCATTTGCGATCGCAGAACAAACATTTTAAGCGAATAAATCAAGACCAAAGCAAGAAAAGTGATAAGCTAACTTGAGATCGAAATATCGGTGAACTTATGACTACTAACGTTTTCGTCAACTTGGAATTAGTGGATTCCTCTCTAGATGCTGAGGATTTGCAATTGGCGGCGCGTAATTTACTGAAACAGGTTAGGGCAGTCGATGGTGTCGAAGAAGCCGATCTTGTTGCGGTAACTGATGTTCCTGAAGGCTCGATGGCTTTGGGTGGGTTTGTGGTAGGACTGTTGACCGCAGAGGTTAGTGCGGCGAATTTACAAAAATTGGGCGGATTTCTCAAGGATCGGATCGTTGGTAAAACCTTGAAAGTGTCAGTTAAGGCTTATGGCAAGGAATTGGCGATTGAGGCTAGCAGTCAAGCTGAGTTTGATTATGCGATCGCGAAAGCGGATGAACAGATTGCAAAATGGGCAAGTCAAGGTCAGTAAGGAAATTAAGTCTGCATGAAACGTTTGGCTTTGTTGGTTGGCACAAGTGAATATCCTGAATGTGAAAAACTTTCACCTTTGCATGGCTCATTGCTGGATGTAGATGCGATGCAGCGCGTGTTGGTGGCAAATGGTGAATTTGCCACAGAGGACGTTGTAGTTTTAAAAAATGCTTCGAGACAGGCGATCGAGGATGCGATTCACAATTTGTTTAATTCACGAGATCGCCAAAAAGATGATCTGGTGCTGTTTTATTTTTCGGGGCATGGGATTGTTGATGAGGCGAACAAGTTGTTTTTGGGTACTCCCAGCACGCGCAAGGAGGGAAACAAGATCGTCAGACCTACGACTGTGGCAGCAAGTTACTTGCATGATGCGATGAATGATAGCAAGTCACAGCATCAGGTGTTGATTTTCAACTGTTGCTTTAGTGGTGCGTTTGCGCAGGGGATGACGGTGATGGATGATGGTTCGGTGAACCTCAAAAATCAATTGGGCGGCAAAGGAAGGGCGATTTTAACTTCTTCGAGTTCAACTCAATTTTCGTTTCAGACTGATGGCGAGATGTCGATCTATACGCGCTATTTGGTGGAGGGCATTGAGACGGGGGCGGCAGATCGAGATGGCGATCGTAAAATCTCTATTGATGAGTTGCATGAATATGCAGCGTCAAAGGTGTCGCAAGAGTCGCCAAATATGACTCCTGCGTTTTATCCAGTAGAGCAGGGTGGAAAGATTTATATTGCAAAGGTTTCTCAGGCGAAGGACGATCCGCGTCTGGTCTATCGGCGTGAGTTAGAGAGTCGGATTGTGGATGGGAAGTGGTCGATTGCTGCTAGACGTTTGTTAGATTCTTTACGAATTAGATTGGAATTGTCGGCTGAGGAAGCTGAACAGATTAAGACGGATGTGTTGAAGCCAATATTGGCTAAGGCTCGGAAGTTGCAAGAGTATGAGGAATTGCTAAAGGAGATGTTGGAGGAACGGAATCCACCAACGACTCAAGAGTTAAAAGATTTGCGTGATTATCAGAAAGATCATTTGCGATTGCGTGATGAGGATGTTTCGGATATTGATCGCAAATATGATTTGACAAGTTGCGATTGGTTTGAAGAGCTAGAAAGTATGATCAATGATGTTGCGGATATAGATGACAAATATGGATTGATAGTGTCTGCCAGTCCAGTATTCGTGCTGTCTAAAGAGTTTGAGAAACCAAAAAAAGAATCTAATGGTCTAGTTTTGGATTTGCCGAATGGCGTGAAATTAGAATTAGTGGATATTCCTGAGGGGAGTTTCTCAATGGGAAGTGATGACTTTGAGGATGAAAAACCAACTCACAGAGTTAATTTGAAGGCATTTAAAATCGGTAAATATCCGATTACCCAAAAGCAATATCAGTCAGTTATGGGAAATAATCCATCGAACTACAAAGGTGACAATCTTCCTGTTGAGCAGGTATCTTGGGATGATGCAGTAGCTTTCTGTAAGAAGCTATCAGGAATGGTTAAAAAAACTGTAAAACTGCCTAGCGAAGCACAATGGGAATATGCTTGTCGGGCGGGAAGTACTGGAAAATATTATTTCGGTAATGATTTCGATATTGATTATTTCTACTATATTGATTTCGGTGATGATTTCGATGTTGATGTTAATCAATTAGAGAACTATGCATGGTATGGGGAGAACTCGCAAAGTAAAACTCATCCAGTTGGGGAGAAGTTAGCAAATTCTTGGGGATTGTATGATATGCATGGCAATGTCTGGGAGTGGTGCGAAGATATCTGGCATGACAATTACTATGGTGCGCCAACTGATGAAAGAGCTAGGCTATATGGTGGCGAACAAAATTTACGCTCCCTTCGTGGTGGCTCTTGGAGCAACAGCGATTTCGGTTGTCGTTCAGCGTATCGCAATAGGAACAATGCAGGCATACGCAACGACAATGTTGGTTTTCGAGTTGTAGTTTGATTTTCACTCTTCTTGTTTTTGGGCGTGAGGACTTAATTCTTTACACTCTTTCCCTTTTTTCTTTTCCCTATTCATTATATGCTCTTTAGCGTCAGAGGGCGAGCACGTGGGCATCGCCCCAGCAATTCTCATTATGAAAAATGAGGTCTTTGAAACCCTTATACAAAGAGGCTTTAACAATTATTAACAAACCTGTAAATCGCTGAAAGCCAGTAGACTCGTTCCATAATGAGAATTGCTGGCATCGCCCCTACATGGTAATTGCGATTGATAGTTCCATCTGTTTATTTGTTTGTTCAAAATAGACGTAGGGGCAATCCCCCCGTGGTTGCCCTTCTCCGCAGATCGCAGAAAATTTAATTGAGAATTATTTTAATAGATGTAGGGGCGATGCCCCCGTGCTCGCCCTCTTCGCAGATCGCAGAAAATTCAATTGAGAATTGTTTTAATAGATTTAGGGGCGATGCCCCCGTGCTCGCCATTCTTCGCCGATCGTAGAGAATTTCAATATTGAGATATTCCCAAAAATATAAAAAAATATTCCGTATTTGAGAATTGTCCACACACCACGAGAAGGGCGAGCACGGGGGCATCGCCCCTACAGGATTTAATGGGTGTATGGGCATTGCCCTTGTTTGTTCATTGTGGGACAATTTACATCCTGGATTCCAAAAAATGTAATATGCCCTACAATCCTGACATCCATCATCGCCGTTCCATTCGACTCAAAGGATATGACTATTCAAAGGCAGGTGCATATTTTGTTACTATTTGCATTAATCAACGGAAAACATTGCTAGGAGAAATAGGAAATGGCATCATGAAACCCACACCAGCAGGAGAAATGGTACAAACAGTTTGGAATCAAATCCCTTTATATTATTTGAATATAGAGTTGGATGCCTTTGTCCTGATGCCTAATCATATTCACGGCATTGTTGTTTTAAAATCACAATCAAAAGAATCATCAATGACATTAGGCAAGATCATTCATCGCTTCAAATCCTATACGACAGCAAAATATCGTCACGGAGTTAATCAGGGGAAATGGCAAGCATTTGTAGGTAGGCTATGGCAGAGAGGCTATCACGAACGTATTATTCGTTCCGAAAAATCTTGTGATTACCTACGGCAGTATATTGAGAATAATCCTTTATCATGGGAATTAGACACCTTACATCCCCATTCGATTTTAGATAACTCACCTTACGCAAAAGAAAATCCCTGATACAGCCTAAATCTAAGGCTGGCAAGGATACACAGCCCCAAAAAATCTGAATTGTTCTGGTAGGGGTAGTCCCTCCGTGGTTGCCCTATAATACTTTTTCTTATTGAAGCAGATCTTTCAATTCTTTCTCACAGCGTTTCAAACGTTCTACTAACAAGCTCACAATAAACTTATGAACTGAGGCTGCTAATTGAGGATCTTCAATTTCGATTTTTTCAAAGGCTTGGGTCGAAAGATAATAGAGATGGCTAAGGCGATCAGCGATAACAGAAGCAGAACGAGAGGCATTAGTATATAAGCCCATCTCTCCTAAGATCGTCCCATGATTGTAAGTCCGTAGCCGTTTTGTTTGGTCATCAGATAGTTCAAGAACCACACTGACTTGACCTGAATCTAAAAAATACAGCCCATTCGATACATCACCTTGACGGAATAGAAACTTTCCTTCAGGAATCTCCAACATTTCGAGATAACCCATTAGCTTGTTAACTGATTCATCATTAGGGATAAATTCTTGAAGTTGTTCTTGAAAAGGAATAGATTCATTGTCGTACATGTGTTTGTTTTCCAAAACACGATTTTCACACCATTCAATTCCCCGATCTAAGTCGTTAAACTTATGGCAGATATTTGACCCTTGTATAATTAATCCTCCTTGCTCTAGTTGTTCTGCAATCTGTGGTTGAAGTTGGGTAAATACTAAATTCAGGTGTAGATTGGTTGCCAACTGTTTTAGCTTCATAAAACTCAGAACTGCCGAAGAGTCTATGCCATTGACTAAGCGGAAATCAAAAACAACAAATTGCAACTGAGGTAAATCAGGATTGTTGAGGCGATCGCTAATTTCGTCAAGCAAATCATTTGCCGTGCCAAAAAAGATAAAGCCATGTAGGACAAGGATATAGATACAGCCAGCTTCATCATGCAAACACATGCGTTGCGGGAAAGAGCGCTGCACATTACTGCGATATGTTGCCCCCGATAACGTATATTTGATTCCCGAAATACGACCGTAATTAAAAATAAAGAAAAAGCAAGCAATTAAAATCCCTGCGCCAACACCTTGCAAAAATCCCCAAATCGCAATAATTATTAAAATTATAATAATGAGAAAATAATCTACTACTGGAAATTGGAACCATGCATGATAGACCCAACGAATCAACAACCGTAAACCAAGGTATAAGAGTAATCCGCCCAAAATCGTTTTGGGCAAATATGCTAAAAAAGAAGAACCAAAAATCAACGTTCCACCACAAAATCCACCCGCGATAATTGCCGCAAAAGGACTAGTCGCGCCTGCTTGCTGATTTAGAAGAGTACGGTGAATGGAAAGATAGCTCACGCCACCACCACAAAACCCATTAATCAAATTAGCGAGCCCATTTGCGCGAAGCTCACGATTTAAATCGATACTTCTAGAAGTAGCTAGTTCTATGCCTGTAGCATTCAAAAGGATCGAGATCATCACAATAACCGTCATCGCGACTATAGTGCTACTTTGCTGGATGAAGATTGACCAATTAATATGGGTAAAAGTAGACCATTGCCATGTCTGCCAAATTTGCTCCTTTGGAAAAGGCTTAAAAAAATAGTCTTGAGAGTTAAGCTGAAAAGAAAATGAATGAGTCAGCCCCCAAATTCCATCAAAACAAATAATTCCCACCAGTAATAGGCTAGGCAAAGCCAAAAAGTGCTTATAGCGATCGCACATAAATAAGAGAACTACCGTAAATAGTAGTCCCAGCAACCACTGAAATAGAGTTTCTGATTGCATAAACTTAGGCAGGGTTTCCAGCCCCAGTGAAAAGCCAGTCATTACCTTGAAAGAACTACAGGCAATTAACCAACCAGCGCCAGCGAGAAAGCCGCCGATCACTGGATAGGGAATGAATCTTACCCACCTGCCTAATTGAAACCAGCCTAAAATAAATAAAAATAAACCAGTTGTCAGCGTACTAAAAATAATCGTAGCCCAAACCGTTGGATATAAAGATGCTTCAGTATTAGTCTTGTGAAGAGAGGTGGTAATCTCCGCTGCCACCAACGCTAAAATGACGGCAGAGTTGGGATCGGGACCAGCCAAAGCAAAAGGGAAAGAACTACGCCAAGCCACAATAATTGCGGTTATGGTCGCTCCAATTAAGCTAATACCTAAGCCTTGAGGAAAAAAGCGTGCGAGATCTCCAGAAAAAATTAATGCCGCGAACGAAATACTATAAATAAGGTTTACTAATCCTGTCGTTATGCCAGCAGATATGTTAGCTAAAAGAGAGGACGCGGGAGATACACGCATACTTTTTTAAGATCGCAACAATAATTATGCCAAGGATTATATAGCGGCTGGTAAGAGCGTGTTTGAGAAGTCTCCTAGCTAGTATAAATTTCTGCTTTTACCCCCCTTAATCCCCCTTGCAAAGGCATTAATATACTTGACGCACCCCTCATCCCCCAACCCCTTCTCCCGCAGGAGAAGGGGAGAAATATTAGATTTCTTGTTCCCCTCTTCTGCGGGAGAGGGGCTAGGGGTGAGGGCTTAGCGCTTTAGTGTGCCAAGTATATGAACGCCCTTGCAAAGCGGGGAAACTTGAATTCTCCCCCTTTGCAAGCTACGGTGTACACACATCTCAGTTTGTGTATGAAATCAAGGGGGAACAAAAGGGGGTAAGTCCGACTTGTGTGTACACGGTAGGATTAAGGGGGGTAAAAAACTTCTCAAACACGCTCTAAGCCGTAACTCTCTCTTGGGTTTACATCTACTATATGGAAGAATTAATTGTGATGAGAGTACCAAGACAAGACATTGTGCTAGGATTGCTACCTCCTTATAAAACGTCATAAACGTCCATATCCAGACTATGGAGTTGCTTAGATAAATGCAGAACCCTGAACAGCTGATCATCCAACTCATAGCCCAAGAACTTTCTCTTCGCGCCGAACAAATCAAAAATGCTCTAGAACTATTTGCTGAAGGCGCAACTATCCCCTTTGTCGCCCGTTATCGTAAAGAGCGTACTGGCGAAATGAATGAGATCCAATTAAGAGATCTCCAAGATCGTTATGCCTATCTCACCGAACTACGCGATCGCAAAGCCGTAATTCTCCAAGCGATCGCTGACCAAGGCAAGCTAACCGATGCGCTGAAAGCCAAAATCGAGGCAAGCATCCAAAAGACAGAACTCGAAGATCTATATCTGCCCTATCGTCCTAAGCGCAGAACTAGAGCTGCGATCGCAAGAGAAAAAGGACTTGAACCACTTGCGGAAGCCATCAAAGCCTTCAACCGTCCGAACATTAATACTGCGTCGTTATCACAAGAAGCCACTAAATATTTGTCAGAGCAAGTGAAAACTGTCGAAGAAGCCCTCAAAGGTGCATCAGACATTCTTGCTGAAGAAATCGCTGACAGCGCAGAATATCGAGCCTACATTAGAGAATGCTTGATGCAGTCAGGTTTCTTCGTTTCGCAGATCAAGGCAACCCACGCAGTCGGCACAACCAAATTTGAGATGTACCGCGACTATCAAGCAAAAGTCAAGGCGATCGCCCCCCATAATCTTCTTGCTTTGTTGCGCGGCGAAACTGAAGAAATCCTTGCCCTCAATCTAGATTTTGACGAAGAGCATGTGCTGAGTTACTTAGAGGCGCAACAAATTCGGGCGAAGACTCCAGTCGTAAAGCAGTTTTATCAGGATATGCTCAAGGATGCCTTTAACCGCTTGATCAAAGCTTCAGCGATCGCATCGGTCATCACGGAGAAGAAAGCTTGGGCAGATGGGGAGTCGATCAAAACCTTTGAAACTAACCTGCGCGACCTGTTGCTAGCAGCTCCCGCAGGGATGAAACCAACCCTTGCGATCGATCCCGGATTTCGTACAGGTTGTAAAACTGCCGTAATTAGTGAGACAGGCAAGTTTTTGGAATATCAAACTATCTTTCCTCATCAAGCGCTAGCTCAAATAGAACAAGCAGCCCGTACATTGAGAACTTTGATTGAGAAGTATCAGATTCAATTAATTGCGATCGGCAATGGTACAGCAGGAAGAGAAACCGATGCCTTTGTAATGGAATCAATTCAGGGATTAAAAAACCCACCAATCAAAGTAATGGTTAACGAGTCGGGGGCTTCAATTTATTCCGCTAGTCCTGTTGCGATCGCAGAGTTTCCCGATCTCGACTTAACGGTACGCGGCGCTGTCAGCATCGGCAGACGCTTGCAAGATCCTCTTGCGGAGCTAGTAAAAATCGATCCCAAGTCAATCGGAGTTGGACAATATCAGCATGATGTCGATCAGAAATTATTAAAAAAGAAGCTCGATGAAACCGTAGAAAGCTGCGTTAACTTCGTCGGTGTAGACCTGAACACAGCCTCTAAAGAACTACTCACTTTTGTGTCTGGACTCAGCGCCACCGTTGCCAATAACATCATTACCTATCGCAATCAAAATGGTGCATTTTGCGATCGCCGTCATTTGCTTAAAGTCCCAAAGCTCGGCGCAAAAGCCTTTGAACAAGCAGCAGGATTTTTGCGGATTCGGGGTGGTGCTAATCCTTTAGACAACACGGCTGTGCATCCTGAAAGTTATAGTGTGGTGATTGCGATCGCGCGTGACCTGAATGTACCACTATCAGAAATCTCGCAAGCAGCGGACAAGCTGAAAACAGTTAACCTGAAGCAATATGTAACCGCTGCGATCGGTGAGCCAACCCTGCGCGATATTTTACGAGAGCTAGAGAAAGCAGGACGTGACCCGCGTGCGGAGTTCAAATATGCGACCTTCAGTGATGCAATTCAGAAAATCTCTGATCTGCAAATCGGCATGGAGATAGAAGGGATTATTACCAATGTCGCTAACTTTGGCGCATTTGTGGATATCGGTGTACATCAAGATGGATTAATCCATATTTCGCAATTAGCCGATCGCTTTGTCAGCGATCCAAAGCAGATCGTCAAAGTCGGTCAGGTGGTAAAGGTGCGCGTTTTGGAAGTAAATGAATCTCTAAAACGGATCAGTTTATCAATGCGATCTTAGCATCAGAGCTTATGCCAAAGCATATCCAGTATGCTCTCTCACTTGAGGCGGATGAAAAGCTAAGACAATATGATCCTTGGGAACTCCTGTTGCAACCAGTTCTTCCGTAATCCCATCTTCAATACCATCATAGTGAATCCAAATTTTGTCGTTACGAATTTCGGCATGAACAACACATCCATGTACTCGCCGACTGTTTTCCCATCCCTCGCGCATCAGCATGAAGTGGTTGCGATCGCGGCTAACGACAACGTAAGCACTCACGTCTCCATAGCGATAGGGAAGATCGGCATAGTATTGGAGCAAAGTTTCTAGTGTCTTGCGCCATGAGTCTAGGGTGTTATCTGTGGTTGCCATTGAATTATGTCCTCATGATCTGGGTCAAAAACAATAAGACGAAAATCAGGTTCTTCTAATATAAGCTGTCCAGCCTCTTCTTGAAATATTGTCTCAAAAGTACTGAGACGAATCGCCAAGTACAAACATCGATCTGGCTCTCTTTTTTTGAGCGCTCTGGCATATAAAAAGAATTGTCCCCAAGCATTTTCCAGATCGCGGATGGGAGAAGAACTCAGAAAACTTTTGATTTCAACGGCAATTTTTTGATTGTCTCGTTCGGCGGCGATTAGTTTTTCTGCGCCCAAGTCAATATATACAGAACGTGTTCCTATGCTAAGAACAAGGGGATCATCTGTGATCGTCCAACCGTCTTTGATGAGGGCGTTACAAACGTTATCGTGATAGATGTCTTTAGCTGGCATAAAGATTACGCTGAGATTGCGTTGATGTCATTGTATCGCTCTCAACAGTCTCATTAAATGGCGATCGCTCTACAAAACTTGACGGTTAGTTAAAACAAAACTTTAGCTAATAATCGCTTTGTCAGCGATCCGAAGCAAATCGTTAAGGTTGGTCAGGTGGTGAAGGTGCGTGTTTTGGAAGTAAATGAATCTCTAAAACGGATCAGTTTATCGATGCGATTATCGCATTAAGATTCTGTTAGCTATTGTCAATTAATCTATTCATCCGCAAAGTCTTCAAATATAGTTTTCAGATCGCGATCTGCGCCAGTTTGTCTTGAAACTGCTGAAATACCAATTCGCCATCAACAGCATCGCATCGCCTAATTTGTTCTGTTCCTTCGGCAATCTTTTTCTGTAGTTCGATCAGTTTTTGCTGTTTAATTTCGTATTCTTCTACAAGTTGAAATGCAAAGTTTAATAGATTATCAACATTTTGATATTTTCCATCTTTGAGCTTTTTACGGATAAAGTTTTCCTGTTCTGGTTTTAAGGCGATTTGCATCTTTTTTTCGTCCTAATAAAACTTTGAAATTTATAATCAGTATAACTTAACTGTAATTTGGCTAAAGTTGCTGTGAATGAGATCGCATTTTCTAATGTTGTGATGAATTGTAACTTGCTAATATGTAGAGATGTCATCTACTAAGTCCAAAAAGCTGAAGGGGCTAAGCATTCTCACTAGAATCTATGATTTTCAGATCCCCTAAGTTTGGGAATGCTTTGCCCAAACCTCACAACGCAGGGATAATTTGTCGATGAAAGCGAAGAGGGTTTTTCATTTGACAAGAAAAACTATAGCTTTCTTAATTTGGTAGTGTAGCTGAGAGGTATATCACCTTCACGTTCAGCCAGCCATTCTGGTCGATTTTGATTGCTTAGAGAAATTGTCATTGACTCACCATCGGCGGAAGGCTGGTAAACATAGCGAAGATTTTTGCAAATTACAGAAGAATCTATTCCTGCTATGGTCTGGGGGAATTTACCAGTTTGAGATGCAACTTCGCGTAATTTTAGAATCTTTTGCATTAATTCCATATCAATTTGCCGCTTAGTTAATTTGTATACTTGGAAGTTAGAGGAGGATGATCCGACAAGACCTAGGATATTCCATGAAGAAAGTTTAGGCATATCCTCATAAGAAATTGGCATACAAGGATCTTGATTAAATCCCAGATCAAGATCTCGCATTGCTACTTGCCATGTATCTACAGCAGAAAGTGTATAATATGGCTGAACAAAAGGATGTAAAAAGCGGTTAAAGAGAGACATAGATTTTCCATCTTTCTCGGAACCACCTTTTCTTAATGGAAAGTTTCTGATAAGTCCATAAAGCGCAAAAGTTTCAAACTTTAGAGCAGACCGAAGCATTGACTTACTCGTCTCAAAAGAGACTAATCTTTTTTGCCAAATTGGAGGAACAATAGCTATCTTGCGTAGCCCTTGAATTTGTATGCTATCACAAATATTAGCAACAAGTTGACTTAGAAGAATAGGCTGATTTCTATTAGCTTGATTAAGCCTCCAAGCAACTTCTAGGGAATCAAATGCGATTTGCATCTTTCCGAGGCGATAATTGTTAACTGCATCAGCGATTAATATGCGTTGCCAAGTGAATTCTCCAAGAAAACTTCTTGGTAAACTGTCGAATGTCCCCTTATTTATGAGTATATCCAAATCAAATATCTCTTGAATAGGAATATCACTTTGCAGTACGTAGCTACGAAGCACTGCTAAGTTTTCTGACTTGGTTGCAAGATAGTTTTGTAAAGAATTAGAAGGTGTAATATTAGAGTCTTCGACATATTTCGACAAATCACTGCGGATATCGTCCGACATACTCATAATTGTATTAAATTTTTCCTGTATTTCTTTCCGCCTCAATTGAGAATCATTAGTTGCACTTTGAGGGAATTGACGAACTAGATCGCTTCTTGCGATCAAGACTGGCTGCTCAAGTTGGTATGCAGCAAAGTTACCAATAACAACCCAGATCACCAAAAAGCTGATACTGATAATATTAAACCAATGTAAGATAAAGCGAAATCTGTTTCTTTGGTCTTTATGTAGTTTAGGAGAAAGACTATCAATATTGGCGAGTTTATTAAGCATATGTTTCTTGACTTCATTCAATCAAAGTTTTAACTTATAAATTCAAATTTGTGAACAGCGGTATGTCTCTAGAACCAATCAGGAACAAGATTTAGGGTTGAGATATAGTTGGTAATGGTTTCCCTTCTTCCACCAGTTTACGCATGGCTTCACAATCAGTATTAGGTGTAAAGGTAGCAGTCCGAACAACACCTTTTCTTGTCTCAGATATAGTGCTGATCGTACATTCAGTAGGAGTGCCGTTACTGCCAAACCAAGATTGCCATCCGTTCCAAGCGATTGCTAAACTGATCGAAATAAGAACAGTTGATATTAACCGCTTTCCTTTTTTGAATGTAGGTTCGCTCGATTGATGTTGATGATTAATACTATAACCAATAGGAAGAGACGCAAAATGCTCTAACAAACTCCTATGGACAAAGATGTATCCACCACCAATTCTTTGAAGAAGAACACTATTTACAGAATAGTTTAAAAAATCAGCATAGTTCCAAGGACTCCATCTGCCAATAAAAAGGACTACCCTCAGAACTAAATGTTTTAAGGCTGCTTCTAATGCAAATAAACCAAGCAGTAGTCCCAAACCCATTCCTATTAGGTTTGGCAAACCAAATAGAGAAAATATAGATGAAAGTAAAACTGAACCAATAACCGCCAATATTATACCGTTAGAAATTGACTGCCTTATACCCTGATTTGGAAATGTACTTCGCTCGATCTCTGTTCCAGCAAGTCCAGCAAGTAATCCGCTAATTAAAGATCCAATTAGCTGACCAATAAGTCCGCAGATTAATAAATTAATTAGCATTAAGAATAGTAAGGAGATGATATGGAATAAAGTCATACTTATATAAGTCAGAGAGTTTAATTATGAAAAACGATAGAAACTTTAAAATCAAACAATTGAGGCTATTTAATAGTGTCCATTGGAGACAACAAAGTAAATAAACTTATAAACACCGAAATATCAATCAATGTTATAAGTAATCCTGCAATCAATCCAAATATCAGCCCAATGGATCGCCCAATAGTTAAATTTTCTTTAAAAGATTTCCAAGACCATTTTAAAGTTTCAGTTGGTTTAATTGGTCTTTCTAGTATGTCGAAAATCATGAAACTACTTAGAAAGCCCAACAAAAAAAATAAAAATATCCAGAGTGGACTGCTTATTATATGAGCGATTCCTAGCCCACAAACTATGAATGAACAAGCTATCGAACGGATAAGAATGTCGATTTTACTAATTTTTTTGTTGTTGAATCTAATGGTAAGTCCCCACAATATCGCAACAACAAATCCAATTAGAAGAGAACCACAAAGGACTCCTAAATATAATCGTTCTTTATCTGTAAGTATAAACGTCGCAGCAAATGCGGGAAGTTCACCCCCAAAGCTCCTAAAATATTTATCTGCTTCAGCTAGAGTATTTGACGTTGTTAGTTGAATCAATATTCCGATAGAACTAGGCAAAACGATCAGGGAAATAATCGGAGCTAGAATAATCGCTGTTAAAGTGGCATAAATTGCTCTGGCATTTCCAGTTAACCAACTCGGCTGGATTCTCTCAATCAAAAAAACAGTTTGCGACTCATTCTTTAACTGCCTAGCCAGAAACCCCAACCACCGCTTCACCTTACTTGGCGCATAACTCTTGTCAGGTCTTCGCCTTAGCATACGGTCGATATAAGTATCAAACAAATGCTGCACATGGTTTTCCGATAGACTCATCTTGATCAAATCTGTCACCGACATACCGCGATATGCGATCGCCATAATATTCGCCATCAAAGGAGTCTTCGCCAACTCCAATAACTTCGCATCCGTAGTCAGCATTTCCCGCACACCCTCCAACTCAGCACCAAGGCGATCGAAATATTCAAATACCTGCGATTCCTCTAAGGGCTGAATGAAAATCGCACCCTGAAACTGCAATCGCTGAGCCAAAGCCTCATAGTCCTTCATCCGACTGCATACCACGATTTCCGTCTGTCCATATTCACCATGAAAGCGATTGATTGCCTCCACACAAGCATTGCGGCGATCGCTACTCACCTCATCCAAACCATCCAACATCGCCAGTAACTGCTGTTCGCTCACCCATGATTTCCCAATCTTTTTCGGAACTTGGTACTTTGTGTTCAGTTCCAATACCATCCAGTCAGCTAAGCTCTGCTTGTCTTGCCATGACGAAAGGTTAAACACAATTGGCATCGGTAATTCACTATCTCGCTCTGCTCGGACAATCAATTCTCGCGTCAGTTCCAATAGCGTTGTCGTTTTACCCGCCCCTGGATCGCCCAAAATCAAGAGGGTTCGACCAGTGCCAAGGCGATCAAATTGATTAATTGCTTTTGTACCTGTTGGCAAAGGCTTCCTCGCTTCATCAGAGGTCGCCCATTCTATATGCCACGGATGCGCGATCGCATCTAATCTTATTTGCAAACCCAATTCGATCAGCGCCTTATCATGAATCGATGTCTCTAAAACACCCTCAACCCAAAAGTTTCGTATTTTATTCAGCATGATTTGGCGATCGCGATAGCCTTGTTGAGTTATTTGTCGAGATGATTTGGGCGATTTAGCAGCTATATCTTGGCGATCGCTATGCAAAGAAGGATCTAAAAAAGGAATTAAAACGTTATAAGCGGGAATTGGTTCTTGAATATTTTTTAGTTCTAATTCACCAAGATAAGTAACATCTAGCTCTAGGCGATTTTTAACAACATCATAGACAGTTTGAGAAATACAAATACCGCCAACCTCAGCTTTTGCCTGAAGCCGCGCCGCGATGTTTACTCCATTACCCATTACATCGGTTTCATTAAAGAAGACATCACCCAAATGAATCCCAATCCGATGTGCGAGGACATCATTTTTAGGCAAAATATTCGCAGACTTCGCAAACTCAGTTTGCATCTCGCGAGTACAATCAACGGCTTGGACAGCACTAACAAAATACATTAGTAAACCGTCACCTGTAGTTTTTAGCACCCTGCCAGTAAACTTTTGACATAGTTCAGTCATAAACTGAAAGTCACGTTCCACTAAACTTAGCGTATGTATTTCGTCCTTTCCCATTCGAGCGCTAAATCCAACAATGTCGCTAAAGGCGATCGCCGCTAGTGTTTGCTGTCCTCTTGTCTGGGAAAGGGGGATATCCATAGCACTTGGTGATTTGTACTTATTTCAAAGTATCATATCTTCCTTGTCGTTACACGATGAGATATATCACTTAAAAATGCGATCCGTATCACAATATAAAATCCAAAAATATTGCGGCGAGAGAAGCCCACCGCAATATTTTATCTGGCTCTAACTGTGAAGGTCAGAGCAAAGCGTCAACCTTTGGATATAATTAAATCAAAGTTGGGAGGCTAATAACTCATGGTACTTGCAACAACTAAGCGCTTCACCGTAGATGAATATCTCGAACTAGAAGAAAAAGCCGAGTTTAAAAGTGAATTTGTCAACGGAGATATCATGCCTATGGAAGGAGCAACGGCAACTCATAATATTTTGACTGCTAAATTTTTGGCTCGAATTTTGTTAGCACTAGAAGATTTAGATAACGCTGTCTTTATGAGTGATATGCGTCTATGGATGCCAGATCAGAAGCGTTACGCTTATCCTGACGTGATAGTGGTTGAGGGACAGCCAATTTTTACTGATGAGAAACAGACTGGGATTACTAATCCCTGCTTAATTGTAGAAGTTCTCTCTAATTCAACCGGTGAATATGATCGTGAAAATAAATTTAAGCTTTATCGCTCTATTCCTAGTTTCAAAGAATATATCTTAGTCGAGCAAACTAGCTATGGAGTGGAACAATATGCAAAACAGACTGATGGTAAATGGATCTTAGCTGACTATGTAGGTGAAGATGCAGTTCTAAAACTAGAGTCAGTGAATTTTGAAATTAGTCTAATGGATCTGTACAAGCGAGTGTCTTTTAAGTAGTGATCTAGAGGTAATAAATAAAAGTGATTTATATGGAAATGATTTGGAAGCGATCGCACTGTAGATTTAGGGAAATGCGATCGCTTCCAAATCTCAAGTCATAAATTAAGGAACAGGTACAACATCTAGTAATCGCTGAACGATCTTCTTCGGAGATCGCCTTCCTGCTGCCATAATTCGATGACCTAAAACATAGGGGGCAAGAAACTTCACATCATCAGGTAGGACATAATCAGACTTGCGATCGAGATCGAGCATTTGTCGAATAAAGGCATAACTCTGAGCCGATCGCAACAACGCTGTTGTACCTCTAGGACTCACGCCAAGGGTAATTTCTTCATCATTACGAGTAGCACGGACAATATTCACAATGTACTGGCTAGTCGCATCACTAACAGGGACTTGAGTGCAGAGTTGACGAATCTCTAGTACTTCTTCAGGGGTGATACATGCTTCTAATTGAGCTGAACCAATTTTCCCAATTTGCATCCTTTTCAGCATTTCTAGCTCTTCCGCTTCATTGGGATAGCCAATACTAAAGGACAGGGCAAAGCGATCAAGTTGTGCCTCTGGCAATGGGAAAGTGCCTTGATATTCGATGGGGTTTTGAGTGGCGATCGCAAAAAATGGTGAGGGAACTTTACGTGATATACCATCAACGGTGACTTGACTCTCTTCCATTACCTCTAACAATGCTGACTGGGTGCGTGGGGTCGCCCGATTGATTTCATCAGCCAGCAAAACATTTGCAAATACTGGTCCTGGCAAAAACTGAAACTCACCTTTTTGGGGATTCCAGATATTTGTCCCCGTAATGTCAGTGGGCAATAGATCGGGAGTACATTGCACACGCTGAAATTTTCCAGATATAGAAGCAGCCAGTGATTTGGCGAGTAAAGTCTTGCCGACCCCAGGCACATCTTCTAGTAAGGCATGACCGCCAGAAAATAGTGCCACCAAGACCAGTTGAATGGCTTCATCTTTGCCAACGATCGCCTTCGCCAGATTGTCAACTAATTGTTGTACTTTGAGTTGCTTTTCCATGTTCCCCATCAAGCTTGTGAAGATCGAATTTTGCAATACTTGTCATACTAGCCTATTGCGGCTCGCTTGCCCACGAAAGCAGTAGAGGCAATTCATGAATTGCCTCTACTGCTTTCGTGGGCGTGGATCTGCTAAAATCAACAGTGTGAGGACTTAGGAGTTACATGGCTGGATATACGCTGATTTTAGCGATTTTGATCTTAGGAGGCATGATCGCAACTTTAGGCGATCGCATTGGCACTAAGGTTGGAAAAGCGCGGCTTAGTATATTCAAATTGAGACCGCGTGACACCGCCACAGTCGTCACGATCGCCACAGGCGGAATGATCTCTGCCTCAACCTTAGGAATTTTATTGCTACTAAACGGACAGCTCAGGGATGGATTGTTTCGCCTTGAGAGTATTCGCTCGGAGCTATCTAGTAGCCAAGAACAAAAGCAAAAAATCGAAACTGAGCTAAATGCCGCGAAAACTGAACAGGAAAAAGCGCAACAACGGTTAGGGGAAATTAACAAGTCGTTAGTCCAAGCTCTGCGGAAACAGTCAGAGACGCAGGCTTTGTTACAGTCAGTGGAAAGCAAATTTGAAAAAGCTGACGAGCAATTGCAAAAAGCCTCGCAGCAGGAAGCCGACCTGCGCGATCGCATCAAGAGTTTGAGTGCCGAGCAAGAAAATCTCCAAGCCGAAAGTAAGCAGCTTCGGGATGAAAAAGAGCGAATTTCCACAGAGCTAGCCAGTATTTCTCGGGATCGCGAAACGCTCAAACAAAGAGTCGATGAATCAGAACAGCGCTTAGTGGAAATCGAAAAACAACGGGTAGCTCTTGGCTCAGAAGTTGCCTCTCTAGAATCCGCCCGTGAGCAATTGCTGATTAGTCTTGAAGCCTTACGTAAGGGTAACGTCGCTATTTTTGCCGATCAAATTTTATCGATAGGGGTTGTGCGTCCAAATCTTAGCCAAGCTGAGTTACGTCAAGCCAGTACCCAACTACTACTCCAAGCCGAGCGGAATGCCCGAGAACTATTAGATTTCCTCCCCGATCAAGCTCCCCAAGAACCAGTCATTAAAATTACAGAGGCGCAGATCGAAGGACTGCTCAATCGGATCAAAGACGGAAAAAGCTATGTGATTCGGATTCTTTCTGCTGGTAATTTTCTAAAACGCGAGACCAGAGTTGCGATCGCTGCTGATGTGACCCTAAACCGCCAAATATTTGCCGCAGGTGCTGAAATTGCCTCCTTACAATTTACCACTGACCTATCGCCACAGGCTCTTGCGTCGAGAATTGAGCAACTATTTTTGTTAGTTAGTTTTCGCGCTCGTCGTGAGGGAGTCCTAGCTAATCCACTTACAGGCAAAGTCGGCAATTTTCCTCCTGACGCATTGACCGAGCTTTTTAAAGTAGTGAGCGAACTTAAGTCTCCCTACGAAATTAGGGCTGTAGCTAAGGAAGCTATTTTCCCTGCTAGCTCACTGATTTTAGAGCTAGTAATTCGTCAAAATGGTATTGAAATTGCTCGATTTAGTTAACCCAAATCAAAACCCAAAAAGCTTGAGACTGCGCGAAGCGCCGCCTCAAGCTTTTTGGGTTTTACAGCAGTTATCGATCAAACCCACCACAAAAAGGGTCGCAGGGCGTAGCCCCGCAATGGGTTTTATTGTGGCGGATTTGAAAGCAAATTGCTGTATATGCTAACAAGACTGGCGAAAGCGATAAAATACATCTATGGCAAAAATATCTCTGTGCGATCGCTGTAATTTTTACTCTCACAGCCAACTTTTGGTCTGTGCAGTACATCCTTACGGGCCAGAGTGGGGACATTGCTCAGATTTTGTCTCAGCGGAATTGTGGGAACCTGACGATCCCCATAGTTATGATCCCGCCATGGAAACAGAATGTGGCTGGCATCCCATCTTTACAGGTAAATGTCCAGAATGCCGCACAGCCTTTTCCCGAATGCGGATTCCACCTGAACAATGGCGCTGTAATTGCTGTGGCTGGGAAGATGATCTCTAACCCAAACCCGTAAGGTTGCTCCCCGCAGGGGAGCAACCTTACGGGTTTGGGTTTATTCTTCGCAAATTTTGATTACTCTTTGAGATGGATACCGTACACATCACGACCTTTAACATTGTTAATCGTATTCAACACCGCCTCCGAAGCTGCCATAATATCTCGCTCTTCGCCACCGAGATATAAACGCCCAAAGCTACCTACGGCGACAATTTCCAGAATATTAATCGAGGCAGCTTTTTCAGCTTCATTAGCCGCAAGAGCCGCATAGGCAGCGGGTTCCACTTCCATGATGTACAGGGTTTGCCCAGACAGCAACATCTGCCCTCGCCGAAAGCGATTAATTAACTGGGTTTGATGTGCGTCAATATTGCGAATAATTTGACTAGATAACAATCTTGGCTTAATCCGATCTTCTTCGGTCACGCCCAGCATCTCTAAAATAGCCCGACCTGCGGCTTGGGTTTCCCCTTGACTTGCCGAATGAATTTCTAGTAGTCCATACAAACGCTCAACAATTTGCACACCTGGACGTACTGAAGTTGATTTTAGAGCAACGTCAGTAATGCGGTTAATTTCAACACCTGGGGAAATTTCGATCCAGAGGGAGGTGTCACCTGGTAAGGGTAAAAATCCTTGTGCGATCGTTCCTAAGTAAGCAGCATGTTGTTTTTGAAGATTGTCTAAGTAGACATAGCTGCGTAAATCGATACCCAAAAAATTTTTCTCCCACGAGGCTTTTACTGGGTTTTTCTAGCTGTCTGAATCAAGAAATTAGTTAGCTACCCAATATGTAATTTTATAGCAATAGCAACAAAAAAGAGAGAGGGCGCTTTGCGCCCTCTCTCTTTTTTATAAACCTGCTTGAGCTTTAGCCACAACTTGACCATCTTTAAACTCAATGATCGCATTACTACCCTGAGGATTTTTCCAAGAATAAACCTGTCCGATGCTGTTGCTTGAATTATTCTCAGCAATAACTTTGCCAGATGTACCAAAAACTTTTTCCACCTGCTCAATAGTCATTCCTTTTTGAATGCGATTAAACTTTTCCAAGGTTATAACTTGTTCCTGTTCATTTGGATTCGCGATCGGGGCAACTGAAGAAGGATTAGCTTTAGGTGTAGTTTGAGTAGTTGCGGCAGATGGTTGGATAGTCTGACTAGGAGTGCTTTTTGTTGTAGTTGTTGTATTTTTTGTTTCTTGATTCTCAACTGATGGGGTTGCTAATGATGAGGAAGAACTTGACTCAATAGCGGTTTTTGATGTAATTGCTCTGACTGATGCACCAATTCCCAATCCTAGTGCGACAATCGATAATCCTACAAACAACAACTGCCAATAATTACTATCAGATGACTGAAGCTGCGATCTATTAGCTTTGGCAAGATCAGTTGATTTAATTGTTAAGCCATTCGCAAGAGCTTGCTGATCTAAATCAGCAGCTAGAAGATGTTTTTGAGCTTGAGAATTTGTTGGGGCAATTTTCTTGATCGCATTCTGTAAGACAGAATGCTTAGAAAGTTGCGGCTCTGGCGATCGCGTTTCTGGTCGCTTACTATTCACATCTGGATCTATGTCTGGAAATGGAGTCAGTGATGATTTTGGAAGATCTAGCATAAATTGCTCCGTCCATAGCAGGCGCTGTTTGTGCGTTTCTTCATCATTGCGCCAACAGTGAATCCTAAATTTAGCTAATGATTCTATATGCAAATTTTGAAGTTTGCTATGTACTAATGTCAGCAGTTTTTCTTTGTCAATGGCAGAATCTGTCCGAATTTGTAGCTCTAAACTACTATCGACAATATCTACGGCAACATAAAGCTGCTCGATGTCAAGGGGCTGTAACTCCTGACGAATAATTTCGGCGATCGCCTTTGGATCTCGTTTATGGGCAAGTTCGGCAATCGAAAGCATACTTGACTAATCGTCCTAGGCTAACTAGTGAATAGCTTTATAACTACTCTTGGCTATCTTAATTTCAATACATTACACTTGCCGACTTAAAGCTGCGATCGGCTAAATTGCGTGATTGTACCAAACATACATTATATAGATTACTCTCGAAAAGTCGAGAGTAATCTATATAAACCCAGCAATTCTCATTATAAAAATCGGTTTTTTGAAAGTCTGCCTACGGCGAGCTTTCAAAAAACCGATTTTGGTATTTCCAGCACCTTTGGCGCTGGAAATACCAAAATCGGTTCCATAATGAAAATTGCTGATACAAACCAAACATTCCATGTATTTCTCGACACATAAGGTAGATGAGCATAATTAATTACAAACCCAAATTTGTAAGGTTGCGCCCCGCAGTGACGCAACCTTACAAATTTGGGTAATTTATTTTGGAAAAGTACTTACAACTTAAAAAATTTCAGTCTTGTACATCACAAACGAGATAAATCCTGATAGGGTTAATTTGGAAACTGTAACTCAAATTTTTTGTAACCCACAGAATTCATGAAAGTACTGGTAATTGGTGGCGACGGTTATTGCGGATGGGCGACAGCTTTACATCTTGCAAATAAAGGATATGAAGTTGGTGTGCTAGATAGCTTAATTCGTCGGCATTGGGACAATGAGTTAGGTGTTGCGACGCTCACACCGATCGCCTCTATTCAAGAGCGAATATACAAGTGGCAAGCTGTTTCAGGTCAAAAAATTGACTTGTTTATTGGTGACATCACTAACTATGAATTTTTACAGAATACATTCCGTAGTTTTGAACCTGACGCGCTCGTTCATTTTGGAGAACAGCGTTCGGCACCATTCTCCATGATCGATCGCGAACATGCTGTACTTACCCAAGTCAACAATGTAGTTGGAACGCTCAATTTACTTTATGCGATTAAAGAGCATAATCCCGACTGTCACCTAGTTAAGCTGGGTACGATGGGCGAGTATGGCACTCCAAATATCGATATCGAAGAAGGCTACATCACCATTGAGCATAACGGACGCAAGGACACGCTTCCTTATCCTAAGCAACCTGGAAGTTTTTACCACCTTAGCAAGGTTCACGATAGCCATAATATTCAATTTGCTTGTCGAACATGGGGCTTGCGGGCGACCGATCTCAACCAAGGCGTAGTCTATGGAGTACTGACGGAAGAAACTGGCACTGACGAGCTACTGATTAATCGTCTCGATTACGACGGCGTATTTGGTACAGCTCTTAACCGTTTTTGCATCCAAGCTGCAATTGGACATCCTCTGACTGTGTATGGTACGGGCGGACAAACCCGCAGTTTTCTGGATATTCGGGACACGGTGCGCTGCATTGAACTAGCGATCGCTACGCCTGCGGAGGCTGGCAAAATGCGTGTATTCAACCAATTTACGGAGCTTTTCTCGATCCGCGATCTTGCTTTTATGGTACAGAAAGCTGGGCAAACTCTTGGAATCAAAGTCGAAGTCCAAAATATCGACAATCCACGAGTCGAGCTAGAGGAGCATTATTTCAATGCCAAAAATACCAATCTCCTCGATCTTGGCTTACAACCGCATTTTCTATCCGATGCCTTAATCGACTCATTGCTTAACTTTGCAGTCAAATATCGCGATCGCATCGACCAAAAGCAAATCTTGCCAAAAGTTAAATGGCGCAACTAAGCATCTGTTAGTGGGTATAGTGGGTAAAAAAAGTATGCCGATGGCATACTTTTTTTTACCCGCTAACACATAAATAGGATTCCAATTGCTAAAAAAACAAAAGAATTGGCTAAGATTCTCACCTCCTATGCTTTTGGGCTTTGATGTTTAGTCCCTGCGATAGAAGATTTAAATAAAAAAAAGAAGTATCTTAAATTACATAACAGAGTTATTGTCAAGCCCTTCTTACCGAACCTACCATGACAGCTTCTACAAAAACCTTGCGCGTTTTGGTGGTGGATGACCACGAACTAACCCGATGCACTTTACAGCTCGCACTTTCAATGCAATCCTGCATTGGCGATGTAGAAGTTGCAACTAATGGCAAAGAAGCGATCGCCAAAGTGCATAAACGAGAACCAGATGTTGTAGTCATGGATTTGCATATGCCAGTGATGGATGGATGGACAGCATCCAACGCCATCAAAACTGAATACCCTCATATTAAGATTGTTGCTTACTCAGCCGCCGATGGTGGAAAAGATCGAGCTTTATCCAATGGCGCAAACATTGACGCTTTTTGTGACAAAGGAGCATGTACTCGTAGTTTGCTAGAAGCAATCAGAAGCGTTGCTTAGTTTGAATAAAAAAGAGTCGGCGTAAAACGCCGACTCTTTTTTATTGGGCAGTTTTGCTTGGCGACAATAGTTTTGCCGCAATAACGCCCCCAATAAAACCAAATAAATGCCCCTCCCATGAAATATAAGATCTGGTAGGTAATACACCCCAAATCATTCCTCCATAACCAATCGCGATCGCAATTGAAATAGCGATCGCCACGAAGCTTTTTTCAAAATATCCACGAAATAGTAAATAGCCAAAATAGCCAAAAATCACGCCACTCGCGCCAACATGGACAGAACAAGGTCTCCCAACTAACCAAGTTCCTAAACCACCCACCAGTGCGGACATTACCGACACAAAATAAAAATCTTTCATGTTTCGCAACATCACAAACCATCCCAAAACAACAAACGGGACGGTATTTGCCAAAACGTGATAGAAGCCTCCATGCAGAAATGGAGCAAACAAAATGCCTCGCAAACCAATAAAGCTATGTGGCACAATGCCTAGAGCGTTAAGCCCCCGACGCAAGCCGCAACCAGTGGAAATTACTAAGATATTCTCAAGAAGTACTTCATTTAAGATGACGATAATCCAAAAAGTTGCTACCAAACCCGCCAAGATTTTAACTTGAGTTTTTAGCTCTCCACTAATGGCTTGCAGATTTTGCTTCACGATTTTTACCCCACGAAAGTGATTGCATCTCTAACAGACTAGACTATAAATAATCTTACCTAACGTCTTTAGTAAATAATTAGTGGTGAGCCGCTTTGCGGCTCACCACTAATTATTAGGATGTGTTATAGCTATAGCCTAACGCATCCTACGGGTGGGGCAAAATCTATAAGCCTAGAGTTTCTCAATAATTCGCACATTTATGTATTGATCGTTTTTCAGCTTTTCTTTGATCCGCTTTTCCACATCCTGTTCTTGCTTCTTTTGGGCATCATTAAGTGCCTGACCAATCCATAAACAGTAACCAAGAATAAAAATCCCAAAAAATTCCATGTAAATCCCATGTAAATTTATGGAGATGGATACTACACAGTTAAACTTTATTCGTCAAGTAATTAACCATAAAAAACATCAAAACTTAATATTTAAATCATAGCTGTCTAATCTTCAAAAGAAACAAGAGAGAGCTGCGGCGCTAAGCGCCGCAGCTCTCTCTTGTTTCTAATTGTGCCCTAAGTTCTAAATTACAAAACCAAAATTGGTTTTGTTGATGACCAAGCTAATCGATCGCTATACATTTGTTTTTTTGACATCGATCGGATTTTGATACTTTCATTACATTTTATTTTTAAGACAAGCGTTTTGTATGTTATGTTGTTACATGTCACAAGAGTGTCGTATCAAGTTGATTAATCGCAGGTAGCACGTAATCAATAGCTCCAATTTAAGCTAACAAGTAGCAAACAAGTTTTTTAAACAAGTTTTTTGTAGCGGCTGCTCTAGTCACCTGCTGAAGATTTTATAGCGTAGAGGTTTTCTATTATCATGTCCATTCGCCTTTATGTTGGCAATTTGCCAGCAGAATTAGATCGCCAAGCTCTAGAAAAAATTTTCAATGAATCAGGTGATTCAGTATCATTGAAAGTTATAACTGATCGCAAAACAGGCAAATGCCGTGGTTTTGGTTTTGTGACCGTCGGCTCTGATGAAGTTGCTGACGTAGTCATTGAAAAATTCAATGGTTATGATTTTAATGGTGCTGTATTAAAGCTAGAAAAAGCTTTGCCTCGTACAAAAGGTAAAGCCGAAGATGGTTCTGATTTGGAAGATGGTTCTACTGATGACGCTCCCCAGTCAGAGAGTGAATCTCCTGTAACCAGTAACGTTGCAGCGCCAGTTAAAGCCGCAGCAAAACGCAAAAAGCGTAGCAATAACAATAAGAAAACTACTGGAAGTGTATCTAGTTCCAGTGGCTCCTCTGAAGCTCACCAACCTGACCCGCGTTGGGCATCTGATCTTGAGCGCTTAAAACAGCTTCTAGAAGCTCAGGGCGCAGCTAAGTAACAAATAAAAAAGCCTCGCTAAGCGAGGCTTTTTTATTTAACCCAAAAGAGAGTTGCGGCGCAAAGCGCCGCAGCTCTTTTTTGGGTTTTATTTAGACTTGCTGCTTTGGATAGTAAGGACGGTCATCTGTTAACGGGGGACGCAACCAAAATCTAAGGGTGTAAAATACTAATTCTTTAATCTCTGTCCATACTCGTTCAGATTTTACAAAAGCTTCAGCGTTAAAAAGAAAATATTGTGGCTTGAGTCTGAACTGCTTACCAATTGGCCAAGGACATTGCTCACCAAGGTTACTGTGGCTATCAGAGGGATAGCTAGCAGTTGTCAGCGAAGCATTAAGATCTTGGTTTCTAAAAGACAAAAAAGCACGAGTTGCCTCGATGGGAGAAGTGATCAGCAAGATCCTTCTACTGTTGCGGGGATCTTCAGCAATTAGCTTGTTTTTTTCTAGGGATTTGATCAGCTTGCTAATTTCATCGCCACTACTTCTTACCGTCATGCCAGATGGCTCAATAATTACAAAAGAACGAATTGAAGAGATATTTGGGAAACTAGTCAAAGCACCACACATTTGATCGGCTTCAGTTAGGTCAACTAGAGGAATACCGTCGCTGGGAACGGCTCGATTGGTAAAGTAGCCCTCATAGCGCGGGTCATATCGCAATCCTCCATCGGGTATTCCAGCTCGACTGGCGATCGCATCTCTAACATTTTCTTTGGTGCGCGTTGGCGGAGATTCTGGTGCGGTAAGACAGGCATATCCTTTTGTCGAGGGGTAAGATGTTCGTCTACCCCCACTTAAGATGATGTATGGTTTTTTTGAGATTTCAGCCTCGTTCCATAATCTGATTGCTTCTTGGAGGCGTGGCTCATAGGGAGGATTTTCGGCAAGGACGACAATGAGATCGTAAACTCCGCGCTTAAAATCTAATAATTCTTTTTCGGTCAAATCGCGGACTGGGCGGCGATAAGATTGCTCGATCGCATTTGATCCTTGCTGTTCTAAGTAACAGGTAAATAGTTCTGAGGTGGCGTTGTTAGTGGCGATCGCAAAGATCAGTAAAACTATTAATATTTCCTTTCTAACTGTGGCAACTTTCTCTGAAGCACCTTTATTGTCGACCTTTTCCCCACTTTTAATGTTGAGATTTTTGAGTCTCAGCCAGTAGTTAAAAAATAGCAATAGCAGCAAAAACCCAACTAGCGTAAATGGAAACGTGAGAAATTCAACAACAGTTTTGGGGATCGGCTCTTCCACAAATCTGAAGTTAGCAAAAATGATCGCAATTAACGCTGTAAATATTACTAATCCAAAAAGACGAAACCAGTCCTTGGGAATAGCCCTAAACAGAATTACAAAAATTGGGATTGCAATAATCCAAATCAGAATATTGGTTAATAGATCAAACACTACCCCTCCAAAATTCTTTACTGTTGCTTGTTAAGTAAAAAACAAGAGAGAATAGGGCGCGACGCGCCCTATTCTCTCTTGTTTTTTACTTGTGTTCCATGCATCATGATGGCGATTAAAATGTGTCAGTGCAATATGCTAGTCAATAGGGTTACATCTGTAAAGGGTTTTAATCAGGTTTTATGAGACTTTTTCTGACAAACCGATAAATTACAGGTGGGACAAAGCGTTGCCTCTAAATTTATAAGTTTTAAATAGGTTTTAATAGGAGAGGCACGAAGTGCCTCTCCTATTTTTTATATAACGATATGCCCGCCAAAGAAGAGTTACGTTTACCCAGTTGGTTGCGACCACAAATCGGCAAAGCTAGTGAAATTTCTGAAGTTCAGCAAATTATTAAGCAGCGAGGGATTCATACTATTTGTGAAGAGGGGCGCTGTCCGAATCGAGCGGAATGCTATGCCCAAAAGACGGCAACTTTTTTGTTGATGGGGCCAATTTGCACTCGGGCTTGTGGGTTTTGCCAAGTTGATAAGGGACATCAGCCGTTGCCACTCGATCCTGATGAGGCGAAAAAAGTTGCCGAGGCAGTAAATTTATTGGGCTTAGATTATGTGGTGCTGACTTCGGTAGCAAGGGATGATTTAGCAGATCAGGGGGCTAGCTGTTTTGTAGATACGATGCAGGAGATTAGGAGATCGCGCCCAAATGTCAAAATCGAAGTACTAACTCCTGACTTTCGGGGCGATCGCCTTTGCATTGAGACGGTAGCTTTGGCTGAGCCTATTTGCTATAACCATAATATTGAGACAGTACGACGTTTGCAGGGTAAAGTGCGGCGTGGCGCAAAGTACGAGCGATCGCTGTCGGTTTTGGCAATGGTGAAGGAGATCGATCCGCGCATTATTACCAAGTCAGGGCTGATGGTGGGGCATGGTGAGACCTTAGAGGAGCTAACAGAGACCATGCAAGATTTGCATAAGATCGGTTGCAGTTCCCTGACAATTGGGCAATATTTACGTCCTTCCCTTGAACATTTGCCCGTACAGAAATATTGGACTCCTGAAGAGTTTGACGAGCTAGGGGCGATCGCAAAGCAAATTGGTTTTGCCCATGTGAGATCGGGGGCTTTGGTGCGAAGTTCCTATCATGCCAGCCAAACTGTATAAAAGGTGGTGCAAAGCACCACCTTTTATACGAAATTACGCAAAAAAAAGCGGGTAAATGGCAACGTCAGTAAATCCATTTCCCGCTGACTCTTGTTCAATGAAACAATTGAGACGCATATATAACTTCCCACGAAGCGAAAAGGGTTTTCATCAGCTAAAGCGCTTATTTGAAACGCTTTCTATATAAGCATTTTGGCTTGATTCACCAAATCAAGTACCCAAATAAGTGAGGTTGTGCCCCTGCGGGGCACAACCTCACTTATACCAAATACTTTCGATGCGATCGCTGATATCTATAGCAATATCGTGGGTTTCCGCCAAGATTGTCACATGCCCCAGTTTTCGCCCAACAGAGGATATCTTTTTGTTATACCAATGAATATACGTGTTCGGAAAACTGGCGATCTCAGCGCGTTTTTCTAAATAATCAGCGTCTACACCAGAGACATTCTCAAAACCTAGCAAATTGACCATTACCGCCACAGGTGCAACCATCGACACTTTACCTAAAGGCTTGCCACTAACGACGCGAAGTAACTGCTCAAATTGCGAAGTTTGACAGCCTTCGATCGTGTAATGTCCTGAATTGTGCGTGCGTGGCGCAATTTCGTTAACGCTGACTTCTCCCTTGGTGGTCAAAAAGAATTCGATCCCAAATACACCGATCGCATCAAGGGTGGTCACAATTTGCTTAGCAATGATTTCCACTTTTTCGCTAACTTTGGGATCGACACGAGCAGGTGAGATCGTGCGGTGGCAAACTTGATTAGTTTGCAAGGTTTCGACAACGGGATAAATTACGATCTCACCTGATTCCGATCGCGCAACAATGATGGCAAGTTCGCGCTCAAAGGGAATGAAAGCTTCTGCGATCGCAGGAGCTTTATGCATACTTTCCCAAGCCGATCGCAGTTCTATTTCATTGGCAATAACCCAAGTTCCTTTGCCGTCATAGCCATGTCGTCGTGCTTTGAGAACTAAGGGATAGCCGAGATGATCGGCAGATGCTAAAAGCTCTAATTCTGTATCGACACTATAAAATTCGGGTGTGGGAATCTGATGATCGCGAAAATGTTGGCGTTGATTTAGCTTATCGACGGAGATCGCCAAAGTTTCTAGTTTTGGCAAAAACAACAAGCCGCGATCGCCAGCCCGATCAACTAGCTCTTGAAGCGCAACGAGATCGACAAATTCATTCTCAAAGGTAATTACTTGGCAATTTTCAGCAAGCTTGGCTGTTGCGCTAGCATCAGCAACTTCTCCATAAATTACGCGATCGGCAATATTTACGGCTGTGTCATCGGGACTTGCGGCTTGCACAGCTAACTCAAGGCCAATAAGCTTGGCTGCGATCGCCATCATCCACGCAAGTTGTCCGCCGCCAATCACCCCGATTTTTTGCCGAGTAACCACTACAAAATTCCTGAATCAATACTTCTGTAAATTAACAAATAGCCATTTATTATAGGTCTCAATACTCAGAAACTAGAGATTTCTAAGCTATGAATGCCATATGCGAGTGACCTTACCTGAGAACGGCGGCTATAACGGGCTAGATGATCGCAAATATTATTTTGACAAAGCTCGCGGTATCTTTGCCTAACAACAAAGTAAAAGACAGTGCTAAGCACTGTCTTTTACTTTGTTGTTATTAAGTTGATTAAGCTGGTGACCAGACTCGAACTCGTGACCTGCTGATTACAAATCAGCTGCTCTACCAACTGAGCTACACCAGCAAATTTAATGCTATGGAATCATAACAGACATACGATCGCTTTAGCAACATTTATCTTAAATATCCAACAATTCTAATTATGAAACCAATTTTTAGTCACTCTAGTTATGTACTTGTGCAAAATAAATTACCCAAACCCTTAAAGTTGCGCCCCTGCGGGGCGCAACTTTAAGGGTTTGGGTTTGTAAATTATGTACATCTACTTAAGACATAAAAACGAAAAGATGGTTACAGCGCTTCGCGCTGTAACCATCTTTTCGTTTTTGTTTTTGGTCTGACTTATCTAGCTATAGCTATAAAATATCTCAAAAACAGAATCGGCAATAATTGCAGACTCTATTTTTTTATTTGTCAAGCGGTTGACGCTGACTGAATATCCCTACAAAATGCTTAATAGAAAAGTTTTGCTCTGCTTAAAAATAATGTTTCGAGAATCTCGAAATCCCGAAAAATTCAGCATGAAAAACATAAAAAATTACCGCAAACGTAGATTAATCACAAGGACATGGCTAGGACAAGCGATCGCATCCAACAAGCAAATCACTACAAGACTCTGAGAATTAGCTACACCGCTGCTCATGCCGAGGTCAAAACTGCCTATCGTGGTCTAGTAAAAGAATTTCATCCTGACTGCAATCATCATCTCGATAATCACGATGATATTGCCTCCATCAACCTCGCTTACGAGGTTCTTAGTAATCCCCAATCTCGCGCCCACTACGATCGCAGTCTTGGCATTAAACATACTCCTAATGGAGCATCATCTCATAAGGGATTCAAGCGATCGCCTTCTAATCGAGAAACCCATCTCAATGAAGATCAGAAACTTGATCGCTGGTTTAAACAAGTTTACGAACCGATCTCGGAAATGCTCGAAGTAATTCTCGATAGTCTAGACGAGAAGATCGACGATCTCTCTGCCGATCCCTACGATGATGGACTGATGGAAGATTTTGAGGACTATATTGATGAATGTCGTGGTTCCTATGCCAAGGCGCAGATTTTCTTCCGTGCGTTTCCCAATCCAGCCTCTGCCGCAGGGATTGCTAGCTATCTTTATCACTGTCTCAATGCGATCAGTGATGGGATTGAAGAATTAAATTACTTTACTCTAAATTTTGACGATCGCCATTTGCATACTGGACAAGAACTTTGGCGCAGAGCTGACGAAATGCGTTATTGCGCCCAAATGGCAATGGAAAATTTACAAACGGTATAGAGTATTCTCACTAACTATTTGATAGTGAGAATTTAGCCATACGAGGGATATTTGGGAAATCCGTCCAGATTCTAAGCTGACAATGGAGAAGTTACGGTATTCTCCGTCATTATTTTTGACGATTCTCGGAGCACAGGCAGCATTCAGAAAAATCGTCCCCATGTCGTTAGTCGCGATCGCTTCACGAGTACGATGAGGATTGAGCCGCAAATGGTGATGCATATGCCCAAATGTAGCTAAGGGAACTATTTTTTGCATTTGATAGGATTGAGAAAGCGCTTCTGCAAAATCGGGATCGCCATAGTCACCGCCGCCAACTTTCCAATCTTTGCCACAAATTGAATGCTCCTCACTACCTAGTCCACAGGGACCATTATGACCTAAAAAGATTATGTTTTCATAGGCAGCTTTGGCAACAGATTCGGTAATGCGTTGAGTTGATTCCACAAAATTTTTAATATTGTAGCGATCGCGATAAAAAGCTTCTTTTTTCCATTTAGAGCTTCCCCAACTAAATGGACGTGCGCCGACCACTGAGAGCTCTAATTCAGGAAAGTCTAGCCAACTGTAGCCAACATGCATCTCTCCTAAAATATCTAATTGCTGCTGCACCCGATCTTCCTTAATGCGATCGTAGGGGCATTCGTTTTTATTGGATTTTTTGCCATCATCTAAAGTACTGTACCAAGCGTCATGATTACCTAAAATAACCGCTTTCGGCATATCGAGACTGGCGATCGCCCTTACAACTTCTACTGACTCATTGCCAAAGTCACCAACAAATAGAACTAAATCAACTCCCAAAGACTGAAGAGCTAAGCGATCTTCAACGGGCTGCCACAAATCATGAACATCTCCAACTACAGCTATTTTGACCGATGATTTGGACATAATTATAAATTGATGCGGGGATACAAGTAGCTAAGCAAAATTAAATACAAAACCCAAAAAACCTGTACTGCCCGCGCAGCTGGCGGTACAGGTTTTGGCTCTGTTTTTTCAATTATACTGAGTTACTTACTGCAACTATACTAAACTTAATTTCAGACCATATTGGGAGCGATTCGAGCAATGTCTGCAAGTAATAAGAAGTTCGCGACAAGTTGGCAAAATAATTTAAAGACAAATTTCTGGAATTGGCGCACGATCGCCCAATTAATTTTTTTAGCGATCGTGATTACTTGCAGCATTTTGGCATGGAATACCCTCGCTCGAAATATGCGAAATTCAGGGCTAGCGATTAGTTTTGACTTTCTCGGCGATCCTGCTTCTTTTGATATTGCCGATTCGCCCTTTCCTTACAAGGCTTCGGATAGTTACACCGTTGCTTTGCAGGTCGGATTGCTGAATTCTCTGAAGGCGATCGCAGTTAGCATTATTTCCGCCACAGTTGTCGGTGTAACAGTTGGAGTTTCGCGATTATCAAATAATTGGCTAGTCAAGCAACTTGCACGGGTTTATGTGGAAATCCTCCGTAATACACCACTACTATTACAACTATTTTTCTGGTACTCAGCTATCTTTTTGGCGCTTCCATCCGCTAGCGATCGCATATCGTTGGGATTTGCCACCCTTGCTAAAGATGGCATCACGATTGCCGCTTTAAAAATGACTTTGAGTTCGGAATTTTGCGCTCTAGTCTTAGGCTTAACTATGTTTTCCAGTGCCTTCATTGCTGAAATTGTGCGTGGTGGGATTCTCTCAGTTCCTAGAGGTCAAACGGAAGCTGCGAAAGCTTTGGGATTAAGTAACTTCCAAACGATGCAAAAAATTGTTTTGCCGCAAGCATTGCGAGTTATCATTCCATCGCTGACTAGTCAATATGTGAACATTGCTAAAAATTCCAGTCTGGCGATCGCGATCGGTTATACCGATATTTATCGCATTGCATCGACGACAATTAATCAAACAGGAAGACCTGTAAACGTAATTCTGATTATCATGGGAGTATATCTCGCCATGAGTTTGACCATTTCCGCAAGTATGAATTTACTAAATCGCCAGTTCCAGATTGTTGAACGCTAATCTAATAAATCTCAACCATTTTGGGTAGGGGCAATTCATTAATTGCCCCTACCCAAAAATCAAATAGAATTTTGATATGAATAATCAAAATATTTTAGTTTGGTTCCGTAATGACTTGCGATCGCATGATTGCGAAACCTTATATCGGGCGTTTCAAGATGCGGCTCAGCCGGGCGCACAGATATTTCCTGTGTATTGCTTTGATCGCGCCCATTTTGATAAGACATACTTTGGCTTTGAGAAAACAGCAGCATTTCGCGCCAAATTTCTGATCGAGAGTGTCGCAAATTTGCGGGAAAGCTTGCGATCGCTTAATTCTGATTTGATTGTTCGCGTTGGCAATCCCGATCAAGTTTTGCCTAAATTAGCTGAGCAACTAGAAATTGGTGCAATTTACTATCATGCAGAAGTCACCACTGAGGAGAAAATCCTAGAAAAAAAGCTAGATTCTATTCTCAAAAAACAGAATGTTAGTTTCAAGAGCTTTTGGGGAAGCACGTTAATTCATCTTGATGACTTGCCCTTTGAGGAGATCGCCAATCTTCCTGAACTCTTCACCCACTTTCGCAAGCAAGTTGAAGCCAATCTTACAGTTCGTGAAGTTTTCCCCACACCCGATCTCCTTCCTGCCTTACCCGAAGGTATTGATATCGGCGAAATCCCTAACTTAGCAAGGCTCGGACTTAAAGAACCCGCACTATGCGATCGCGCTGTATTACAGTTCCAAGGCGGTGAAACCAAAGCGCTACAAAGATTAGAGCATTACTTTTGGGATAGCGATCGCATACAAGTTTATAAGCAAACTCGGAATGGAATGCTCCATGCTGATGACTCTTCTAAGGTCTCCCCTTGGTTAGCATTAGGTTGTATTAGCCCACGCTATATATATGCTCAAGTAAAAAAATATGAATGCGATCGGCTAGCCAATGACTCGACGTACTGGCTAATTTTTGAACTGCTGTGGCGCGACTATTTTCGTTTTGTGGCGGCGAAACATGGTGATAAATTATTCTATCGCACAGGTTTACGTGGTGCGGATATACCTTGGGAACAAGATTGGGAACGTTTTGAGCTTTGGCAAACAGGAAATACGGGGTTCCCTTTAGTTGACGCAAATATGCGGGAACTTGCAGCTACAGGCTTTATGTCCAATCGTGGTCGTCAGAATGTGGCAAGCTTTCTCACCAAAAATCTTGGTATCGATTGGCGAATGGGTGCTGAATGGTTTGAATCTCTACTAATTGATTACGATCCTTGTAGTAATTGGGGCAATTGGAACTATACCGCAGGAATTGGGAATGATGCTAGAGGGTTCAGATTTTTTAATATCAATAAGCAAGCTCAGGATTACGATTCTCAAGGGGAATATGTCAAGCATTGGCTTCCAGAACTTACAGATCTCCCGGCTAGTAAAGTCCATCAACCATGGCAGCTTTTAGCGGTTGAGCAGAAGCGTTTTAATGTTCGTCTTGGTGTTGACTATCCCTACGCTGTTGTCGATTTGTTTGCCTCAGCAACAGCAAATGAAGTAATTTATGATAATTCAGTCCATCGGTTATAGATTTATAGATGTCTCAACTCTTCCAAAGATTTATAGCGCTATTAATACCAATTTCCAAAATGACGTTGCTATTTTGAGAATTGCTATAAGGTAGATGAAGGCAATCTGAATTTCTGGAATAAACATAAGTGATCGCCTTAATATCTCCTTGTTTCAAGCGCAATTCAGACTTATAATACCTACATTATTTCAGGCGATTTTATGGTTTACATCAGGATTATCTCTAAGCAATCATGAATCAATCTATGCCTGAAAAACAAATTTCTGAAATAAATAATTCTGAGAAACTAAGATTAACAAGTCGTCAACGTCGAATTTTACAAGTAGTCAACCAAAGTAAACCCTTAAATGATTTGGCTTATGAGCTTGGGACTAGTCGCGATGCAGCTAAGCTTTTGGAAGATATTGCCGTCAGGCTAAATCATCGCCTCAATTTAAATCACCAACAAGAAAAACAACAAGATCAGCAGCAACCTAAACAGCCACAAACAAAAGAAGCCCATAATTCTATTGATAATGAACTCTTAACTCCTCGTCAATGTGAAGTCTTGCGCTTAGTCGCGAATGGATTGACGACCAAAGAAATTGCAAAATCTTTATTTATAAGTGTTAAAACGGTTGAGACTCATCGTGGTCAGGTAATGCAGCGGCTAAATATTCACGATCTGGCTGGACTAATTCGTTATGCTCTACGGGTGGGGCTGATTAGTTTAGACGATTAGATCTGAAAGGTGACGTTTTTTCATCTTTTGGACGAGTTATTAATGCCTCGGCGTAATTAAGCCCCAGATTCAAAACCTATGTCGATCGCGCAGCGATCGGCATAGGTTTTGAATCTGGGGTTGGGTTTTAATTCCTGACAGTGTAGTTACACTGTCGGGAATTGGTATAAATTAAATATCAGGGTATTCCCTGATATACATCAAGTGGGAATGACGATAGATTAGATACATGGAAAACGGGGGAGAAAAAGATACAACTGGGGAAGAGAAAATCTAAAACTCTGTATCGATTCTCAAAATTATTTAGACAGAACTCATTTACGGATAGACAAATCTATCCATTTACATAGAAAAAAAGAGGACAAATACATGCTATCTACTTCACTTCGCCGCGTTTTGGTTGCTTCTGGTCTTGTTATTGCTTCATCTTTTGCGGCATCCGCAGCTTTTGCAGGTACGACTGGCTCTATTCCCTTAAGCGGTACAGTTACTACCACCCTCGAGATGGTTGCAACACCAACTGCTAATACTGGTATGAACCTTACAACTCCTAGTGTCCAACGTGTTAAGGTTGGTGATATTACGATGGGGACGAATAACGCTACAGGTTTGAATCTAGCTCTAGATTCAGCAGTCACCTTTACCAACTTAAACGCTAAAACTCCTATCACAGTCGGTGTGGCAGTCCTTGCTGGTGCATCGCCCACAACTCCAACTACAGGTTACACAACAATTGCAGGCTCACTTATAGCACCCACAGCAGCACAAGCAGTTTCAACTCCTTACAGCCTGTTCGTTGAGTATACTCCTGCGGCTCTTCAAGATCCTATAGCCTATAGTGCAACTGTTAGCCTGACCGTGACAGATAACGCAGACTAATGCTGACAGTGGTTAACTTTCAAATCTAAAGTAATAAGTTAACAAGAAGAAATCAAGAGCATATGCGGTAAACAAATAAAATCTGCATATGCTTTTAATTTTTCAATGGAGATACGTCAAATCTTTACTTTGCTTTCTTACTTTAGATTGTTATTTTATTGCTAAATCATGAAGAATAAGCAAATGAAGCCAGCACTCTGGGGCATAGGACTATTAACCTGTATAGCTTTGATGGGAATACAGCCAGCTTTTGCTGAATCTTCCGTTTCGGTAAACGTGATGTCATCAGCTAGCAGTCTACCTCTTGATGGTGAAGGTAGCGCAACAACACGAGTTGTCAAAGTTTCTAACCTGACACTAGTTACAGACAGTAACAAAGGTTTTACGATAACTATTAGTTCTGGTAACTTAACAAAAGCAAGTCAAAATACTCCCATTTCTTACCAAGTAATGACAGTAGTATCTGGAGATAATCCACCAAGTTCTGGTGATTTTACGGTTGCTTCTGGCAATAACTATACATTTCTAACCAATCAAGCAGGTTCCCAAAACCGCGATCTCTACATTCTCTATACTTCTGCTAGTTTGCAAGATCCAGGAACATATATCGCCAATATTACGATCTTGATCGCAGACAACCCTTAAATTATTTACACTGCATAAAATCATCCATAGTTTTTATTCGTATTCTATGAAATTAAAACAATGAAATTCACATTCTCCAGTTTTGGGCTAGCACTTTTTCTGTTATTAGCAAATATCGAACCTAGTTGGGCTTTCAAAATTGAACCGATTTCGCGTACTTTTACACCCTCAGGATCAAATGCAACCCAGTCCTATGAACTAATAAGTGATAAGTCAGAGCCAGAGGCTGTTGAGATGTCAGTAGTCAAGCGGGCAATAGACTTAGATGGCAAGGAAAGCTATGAGCCAGCAGATGATGATTTTTTGATCTATCCGCCACAAATAATTCTCAAACCGAATACAAGACAAACTGTGCGGGTGACATGGTTGGGAGACCCAAACCCTCAACAAGAAATTGCCTATCGATTGGTATCGAGACAGGTTCCGATCAATCTCAAAAAGCCTGAGATCGGTAAACCTAATCGCCCAACAGGTAAAGTAGACCTCCTTTTAACTTATATGGGTTCGCTGTATGTCCGTCCTACGGATGTGCAGTCTAAGGTGGTTGTCGATAGTGTGATTGTGCAAAAGAATGATAAGGGTAAGCCAACGATCGCTTTGATTTTAGAGAATCAAGGATCAGCACGAGCTAGTCTTAAAAACTTTAGCCTAAATCTTACTAGTGACGGTAAAACCATTGTCCTAAAACCCGATCAACTTCAAGAAATTAGTTCCAAAGTGATTTTGGCAAAAAATAAACGCCGTTTTGTTTTCCCCTACCCAACTGATTTACCACAGGGCAATGTCACCGCTACATTTGACTACACACCTTAATGAATCAGCCCTAAATCATTTGTAGATTTTTGAGTTTGTGTGTGAGTGAATCAAACGAACCAATAATTTTTTAAAAGTGTTGCTTCGCAACACTTTTAAAAAATTATTGGTTCGGCCTTGAGCGCAAAGCTTTCTAGGATGGCTTAGAAAGTGTTTTTTGATGATAATGATTAATTTGGTAAGCTTGTAAAACACTATAAAATTTTTTGAGATTTAGAGATCGCGTTAGAGTTTATGAACGTTGCAAAAAATATTCTCTTCGCGATCGCCAGTCTGGTTTTAATCTCTCCAACAAGTGCTTTAGCTCAGACAGATTCAGTAAAGCAATCACCTCCAACCCCAGTCAAACCTAATACTGAAGCTACCCCCAAGATTGAATCTGATCCACCTGAAGATGCACTGTTTGAGCAAGTATTTAAGCGATCGCGCATAACTCAGGGAGTACAGCGACTGATTGTGCCTTGGTCGATTGATAATCAATCTAAAGGACAGATTTTTGTTCTCTTTTTGCCTAGTAGCGCATCAGGCATCAAAATTCAGTCTGCACCCCTTTTGACAAATCTTGCCGAAATTGTCCGCCCTGAGATTCTCGAAAAACTGCAAGCTTCTGTTGATACTGAGAGAACTATCTCCATTGATACGCTGCGTCAAAATGGACTAGAAGCAATTTTTGACGAGCGGCGACTGGAATTATTTATTCAAATACCTGCTGCTCGGCGCAAGATTAATGTTTATAACCCACAATCTCAAGATCTCAGCTTAGCCAACGTCATTTTACCGAGTCAATTTAGCGGTTATTTGACCATACGTGGTGGTGAACAATTTGTCTCGTCAAATTTTACTAGTTCGGAACCATTTCGGCGACCACTCAACCTGAACTTTGATACGGCAATTAATCTAAATAATTGGGTTTTAGAAGGAAACTTCTCATTTATAGAACGAGCAAAACCAGAATGGACTCGCGGAGATTTTCGGATTGTTCGCGATGATTTAGATAACGCTTTGCGCTATGTAGCAGGAGATCTTGCTGTCCCAGTGGTGGGCTATCAGACGAGTAGACCGCTTTTCGGATTCACAGTTGCGCGCAATTATGGTTTGCAGCCTTATCTAATCACTCGCCCAGTCAGTCAGTACGAGTTCTTTTTAGAAAATCCGTCTAGGGTGGAAGTATTTAGCAACAGTCGTCTAGTTCAAACCTTACGATTACCCGCAGGTCAGCAAGATATTCGCAATCTGTCCCTCGGTTCGGGCATTAATGATGTTCAGCTTGTGATTACAGATGATGTCGGACGGATACAACGCCTAGATTTTGCCAATGCGATCGCTGCCAATCTCCTTGGACAAGGTATTCAACAATTTGCCTATAGCTTTGGGTTTCCTAGTCTTGTCACAAATGGTACTCAAAACTATGACTTGTCGGCCCCAACTCTTGTAGCATCGCATCGTTTAGGAGTTAGCAATGTTTTGACCATAGGCGGTTATCTACAAGCGGATCGTAACCAACAATTAGTTGGGTTTGAAGGAGTTTTAGCAACTACATTAGGGAATTTTGCATGGGATACCGCTTTAAGCAACGACAATCAGTTGGGGACAGGGCTTGCAGCTCGATTGCGGTATGACTTCCTCAAAACAGGCATAAGTAATCCTTTAGAACAGACTTTTGGCTTTACTGTTGAACATCGTGGAGTGAACTTTCTAGCAGCTAGCAATGGAATCAATAATTTTATTCGTGCTCCTTCAGTATTAGACTTGACTGCTTATTATCAACAAAAAATATTTTGGGATGTCACTGGAGGTCTAAATTTTCGCTACCAATTTGGTCGCGATCGCCCTAATTCCTACCAAGTAGGATTAAATCTAGGTAAATCCTTTGATAATGGATTAGGAATGACTATCAATCTTAGTGAATCTGGAGATGGAGTCAGTCCAAAAGAGCAACGAGCATTTGTGAGCCTAGTCTGGGTTTTGCCTCAACAGCGACAAGTTATCCAAACTTCGGCTGAATTGAACAGTAAAAGTAGCCAAACTTTGCGGACAAGTTGGAGCGCCAGTTCGCCTAATTCTTTAGAAGGAATTAACGTTTCACTAGCAACAGCTCTGTCTCCTACTGCCGATGACTTTACGGGTAGACTTTCCTATAACGGCTATCGTGGCAATTTAGAACTTTCGCAGGATGCACTATTTAGCCGCAATGGTCAGATTACAAATACAACCCGACTCGACTTTGGCGCATCACTGGTATTTGCGGATGGGTACTTTGGCATCTCACGTCCTGTAAATGGCAGCTTTGTTTTAGCAGTGCCTCACCCGACATTACAAGGCAGAGTAATTGGGATTAATCCCAATGGCATTGGTGGCTATGCTGCTCAAATTGACTGGGCGGGAGTGGCTGTGCTGCCAGACTTATCGGCTTATCAAGTTTCTAAATTGCGTATTGATGCACCTAGTTTGCCTCTGGGATACGATTTAGGTACGACCAGTTATACTGTTTTGCCAACATATAAAAGTGGCACAGCGATCAGAATCGGTACTGATGCCACTATCTTTTTACGCGGTACATTACGCAATGCTAAAGATGAACCTCTATCTTTACTAACAGGTGAAGTCGTTTCTTTGTCTAATCCAGATTTGCCGCCTCTACAACTATTTACCAACAGAGCAGGAAAATTTGCTTTAACAGGTATTAAGCCCGGACGTTACGAGTTGCGAATGTATAGCGATCCACCTATAGTTTTCTCAATAGATATACCCGAAGGCAAGACGGGACTTTATGACTTAGGCGTAGTGCGATCGCAATGATCTTATTGCCTCTCTATTTGTACCAATCCTCAAAATGGCGTTGCCATTTTGAGGGATTAAAACCCAAAAAGTAAATAGCGGCGCTTTGCGCCGCTATTTACTTTTTGGGTTTTAATTTGCCTAAACTGTAACAGTTATAGGATTTCTATCTAATTTGATTGGAGTCAACTTCTGGTGTTGTAGAAGGTAAAGCTGCATCGCGATCGCTTTTTTCTACAGATGCAATCGGTTTGGATTGATAAAATGACATCGCTCCTACGATAGGAATGGTTGAGGGGCAGCCCTCAGTCTTAAACCAAACCCTTTTGCCTGAATATAAATCTTCAGTAGCAAGACCTTCAGAAACTATACAATGTCTGCGAATATCATGAAGCGCAAAAGCACCCATGTTTTCAGGCAACCCTTTACTTACTATGTCTATATAGCGATTGTTGACATGCAGATCGCGATAGATTCCCTGAGTCACGTTGCGATTGTAGAGATTAGCTGAAGTGCCTACTTTGAGGTTGTATTTGTCAAACATCCAATTAGGAACATAGTAATTGTGTGATTCTCCCGTAGCATTTTTGAACGTGACAATATTGCCAGCAATCTTTTCGACTACTTGGGGAGTTGTCTCATCTAAGTACTCACCCATAGTTTGAGCCTTGACTGATGTGACTGATGTGGTGGAGGCGATCGCGATCGAAAACGCTGTAAAAAGGAAGCTTAGGATAAGTTTTTGCATAGTCTGAAATCTCCAAGGAGTATCTTGTCTTCGATTAGTTTCTACTTCTCTACGATTACAGAATCATGTTTGAGCTAATGCGTGAATTGATTGACTACAGAACAAAACTTATCTATTCAGGAATTAAGCCTAAAATAGTTATCTCCATTTTCGCAAAGCCCCCCAAAGATGAAGGGCGACGCTCCGCGTCACCCTTCATCTTTGGGATTGATGTTAATCAAGCTGTCGATAGCAATATATCGGTGTATGATGTCACGGTTGTTAGAACTTGTGTAGTATTCCTGCTATCAATTACAGACTAATTTACGTCAGTTCAAAGCTACAAATGATTGCGATCGCTGATCGATCGCAATCATTTGTAGTCATTAGTGTCGCGCTTTGCACAATGCTAATGGCTATATCGAACTCAAATTAAACTTAATTTCCACTTAAAAACAGTAAAAAAACAAATATGAGTACAGCAATTTTTATTCAAGACCAAGCAGAATTTGAAACCCTACGCAAACAGACATCTTTACTCGTCGTTGACTGCACCGCAACTTGGTGTGGTCCCTGTAAGGTAATTGCTCCATTTATCGATCAATTGGCGGAAAATTATAGCGATCGCGCTTCAGTGATGAAATTAGACATTGATGGGAATAAACCCTTAGCCAAGGAATTTGGATTAAAGAGTATTCCTGCGGTTCTATTCTTTAAGTCAGGAGAATTAGTAGAAACAATGATCGGAGTCAAGACCTACGCAGAATTTAGTACAACTCTTGAGAAATATCTATAACATCCCTAAATAGTTTATGAGAGTATGACCCAGAGGGTCACACTCTCATAAACTATTTAAGTAGATAGGCATAATTAAAACCCCCAAGTCAAAACCTGTAGCGCACGCTGCGCGTGCACTACAGGTTTTGCGGTTTTATATTTAATTGCACCTAGCTACTTAATCTCATATCGGTATATATTTGACTGGATAGTTTGCATCAGCCGAACCGAGAAATTTTATGAAAATCCTGCATGGTACTTGGATTCCCGATCATAGCAGTGACTTTATCCAAACTGGCAATTTTTATGTTTGGGTAGAGACAACCGAAGCAAAGGCGATCGCCAAACCTAAACGCAAATCGTCCAAAGCCGCAAAAGCATCTGAGGATTTATCCACAAAACATCCTCCTAGTATGGCTGAGCTAGAATTAAAGTCATTTCTCTATAACGATCTTGCCATTAAAGATGATCTTCTACAGGAATCAGCTAATCAGAGATCCAGCAAGGAGCAGATTGTCTTCCCGAAATATTTTTTATTGCCCACAATTGAGAAGCAGCCATTGCCCTCTCTAGAATCAGCAAGATATTTAGAAATTGAGAGTCCTGAAAGTTTTGAGCTAGAGTACTGGCAAATTGACTGTTATCAAGTTACTACGCCTGTCAAAAGCAATGGTTTTAATAATTATCGCAGAGCAATTAACGTTGTCAAATTGCTGAATGACTTACATTTTATTGCGATTAACAATCTTGCTGAGGTGCAATTAGGTTCAGATTTACTGTTTTGGTATCACTACACCCAAGCCTTTAAACAAATTATTCTCAAGGATCAATATATTCCTGCCTTTAAATATCGAGAACTTGAGGTTAAAGCGACAAAATCCACGAAAACCACTGCAAAAACTGCGGCAAAAACTTCTGCGAAACCTAAAAAAGAAACCAATCAAGCGCCAAAATTTGAGATTTATCCAGCTTGGGAGATTGTTTTTGAGAAATATGAAGAAGAGTTACAGCAGTATGTGGAGTATATGTCGCTAGCCTGTGTTTCAGGATTTAGTGAACCTGCGGGACAACTATTATTTAGCGATCGCCGCACCTTGTTACAGCATTTCTCAGAATCATTGCTGCATAATATTATTACCCACACACCATCCACTGCCCAATTTGATAAGCAAGTATTTGATTCTTTACTGCACAAAGGTTTGGATTTTTCTGATGATCGCTTTGGCGATCCAATGATTGCTAATGATGCAGCATTGGAAGAGTACCAACAATGGCAAGCATGGCGACAAAAAATTATTCGCACCCAATCGGATTCTGCTTTTTATCTTTGTTTTCAACTCCAAGCACCTGTAGAAGAGCAAGAACCTTGGCAACTGCTATTTCAAGTTGCTCCTAAACAAGATCCATCGCTGAAATTGCCACTAGCCGATTATTGGACAATGACGGCAGCCAAAAAGAAAGCGATGGAAAAACAATTTGGCAAAGAGTTTGAGCAGAATCTCTTATTAAATCTTGGCTATGCCGCCAGAATTTATAATCCAGTTTGGCAAGGGTTAGAAACCGATCGCCCGATTGGGTTAAGTCTCGATCTTGACCAAGCCTTTGAATTTCTGAAGGAATCAGCTTGGGTTTTAGAAGATGCTGGCTACAAAGTGGTTGTCCCTGCTTTGTGGACTCCTGCGGGACGACGCAGGGCAAAAATAAAACTGAAAGGTTCTAGCAAAAGTGCAGCAAGTTCTAAAACTCAAGCTAAGAGCTACTTTGGTTTCGATCAGCTTGTGGAATATCAGTACGAATTAGCGATCGGTGATGAAAGCATCTCGACTCAGGAATGGGAACAGCTAGTTAATGCGAAAACACCGTTAGTCAAATTTCGCGGCGAATGGATTGAACTTGATCTCGACAAAATGCAGGAGATGCTCACCTTCTGGCAAAAGCAGGGACAAGGCACATCGGCAATGAGTCTGATTGACCTGATGAAGTTAACTGCCACCGATCCTGATTGGGAAGTCGATCGCAACAGCACCCTTGCAGAAATGCTATCAAAGTTACAGGATAAGCAACAATTTGAACCAATTGAGAATCCACCTCAACTAAAGGGAACTCTGCGCGAATATCAAAAACGCGGCGTGGCATGGTTGCAATATTTAGAAAGTCTGGGCTTAAATGGTTGTCTAGCCGATGACATGGGTTTGGGTAAGACTGTTCAGATTATTGCCAGATTGGTGAATGAGCGAGCCGCAATTGGTGAAGATACCGAGCCGACTAAAGCCAAAAAATCAACAAAAACGGCGAAATCCAAGAAAGCTCTTCCTGCCTTTGAAGCGGTGAATGAGATCCCGCCCACGTTACTGATTGCCCCCACTTCCGTTGTCGGTAACTGGCAAAAGGAAATCGAGAAGTTTGCGCCGCACTTACGAGCGATTGTCCATCACGGTAGCGATCGCCTACAAGATGCTTCTGCTTTTCAAGATGTCTATCAAACCCATGATTTGATTATTACTTCCTTCACTCTTATTCGCAAAGATGAAGCTCTATTTAGTGGCATAAACTGGCATCGGATTGTGATTGATGAAGCCCAAAACATCAAAAATCCCAAAGCTGCTCAAACCAAAGCAATCCTTAAACTCGAAGCCAAGCACCGCCTTGCCCTCACAGGTACACCCGTTGAGAATCGTCTGTTAGATTTATGGTCAATTTTTAACTTCCTAAATCCCAACTACTTGGGTAAAGAAGCGCAGTTTAAAAAATCTTTTGAAACACCAATTCAAAAAAATAACGATCAAATTCAAGCAGGTGTATTAAAGAAACTGGTCGAGCCATTTATTCTCAGGCGAATCAAAACCGATCAATCGATCATTAAAGACCTGCCCGATAAAATCGAACAAAAGCTCTATACCAACCTCACCAAGGAACAAGCCTCGCTTTATGAAGTAGTTGTGAGGGATGTGGAAAAACAACTCAATGAAGTTGAAGGAATTCAACGTAAGGGTTTAATTCTTTCGACATTGCTGAAACTTAAGCAAATTTGTAATCATCCGCGTCAATTTTTACAAGATGGTTGTGACTTCACAACCGAGCGATCGCATAAGCTTAGCCGTTTATCCGAGATGATGGAGGAAGTAATTTCCGAAGGAGAAAGCCTGTTAATCTTTACACAATTTACCGAGATTGGTGATGCTCTAGAAAAGTACGTTCGTCAAAAGCTGCATTACAACACCTACTACATTCACGGCGGCACAAATCGCGATAAACGCGAACGTATGATTACCGAGTTCCAAGATCCTGAAACCGAGCCTTCGGTATTTATTCTTTCGCTCAAGGCTGGCGGTGTCGGCATCACCCTCACTAAAGCAAATCACGTCTTCCACTTCGATCGCTGGTGGAATCCCGCCGTTGAAGACCAAGCCACCGATCGCGCCTTTCGGATCGGTCAAAAGAAAAATGTTTTTGTCCATAAATTCATCACCATCGGTTCCCTAGAGGAGCGTATCGATCAAATGATTGAGGACAAAAAGAAACTCGCGGGTGCGATCGTCGGAGCCGATGAGTCTTGGCTCACGGAGCTAGACAACGACAAGTTCAAGCAGCTTATTGCTTTAAATAAGAGTGCGATTATGGATTAAGGAATTAAAAAGGTTTTTATGCGAAAATAAATCAGACTTGCACGACTAAACCAACAATTCACGAGATAGAACTTATGATTGTCCAAATTTCTGAACCCTTGCAAATTCTTGATTCTCTCTATTTAAAAGGCTATCGTAGTAGCTTAATTGATCGCGCTCTTACCAAAATCATCGAGCTAGAAAGAGCAAATACTCTCAAGCAAGCTTCTGAACTTCAATCAAAATTACAGGCTTATGAACTTCAATATCAAATACCTTCAGAGATTTTCTATCAAAGATTTAGTGAGGGTAGTTTAGGTGATGAGATGGATTATTTTGAATGGGGTGTTATTTATGAGCTTTGGCAATCTGTTCAAGAGCGTTTGCAGGTGTTACAGCCAAAAAGACAATAATCATTATGGAAGCTAGTCAATATCTTGAAAATATTAAATCTAGGCTGATTGCCAGCAATGCTATCGCTGCTTTTACAATTATTGAAGAACTAGATTTTGGCGATCGCGGTTATTTTCGAGCAAGGGTTACGCTCAGTAATGATGATTTTTTGGAAATTGCTGAGTATTTTAAAATTACGGAGAATGTTGTTTCAACGACTAGATATCGCTATCAGTGGATGGACTGCGATCGCGCTATCTTACGCAAACGTTGGGATAATGTGCCGCATTTCCCCAATTTGCCTAACTTTCCGCATCATATTCATGTTGAGTCCGAGGAAAATGTTGTTTCAGGTAATTCGTTAAACATTCATGAGCTTTTAGATATTCTCGAACAAGAGATTGAGTTTTGATCGCTTGAGTAAAACTGAAATTTGAAGCCATTGATAATTTTTGATGGCATTGCGATCGCTGCCTCAGTAGCAAATTTTGAGTTTTATCAACCTTTAGGATTAGATTTTAGCTTATAGTTGTTTTTAGCAAATTATCTTTGGAGCTTTTATCGTGAGCGAGTCTTTAGTTGAGGTTACTTTTGCGCTAGATGATCTCAGTTTGGATGAGTATGAACGACAAGAGTTTGCTAAGAAATTGCTGAAGCAGCTACGGGAGCAAGGCGATGCTGAAACTGTAGAGCGTACTGACGATCTAAGCTCTGAAGTAGGCACTAAAGGTGGTATCGATAAACTGGTTGGGGCATTGACGGCTGAGATTAAGTTCGACAAAGTAATTGGCTTTTTTAATTTTGTCGGTGAGAAGTTTGGGGAAAAGCCGATCGAAGTCCATGTGAAGATCGGCGATCGCGAAGTGACGATTAAAGGCAGTGGCGAAAAGGCGATCGCCCAAGCCAAACAAGCGGCTATTGATTTGCAAGCTGCTTTGCGTGGAGATGTTGCCAATGGCTAAGAAGGCTCTACTGATTGGCGTAAGTCAGTATGAGGCGGGTTTGCCACCCCTTGCGGCTGCACCAAAGGATGTGGCGGCGATGTTGCGCGTGTTGCAAAGTCCTGAGCTTGGTGCTTTTGATGATGTCAAGACGCTGATAGATCCTGATTTGGAGGCAATGCAAACGGCGATTGATTTGTTATTTCAAAGCTGTCAAAAGGGCGATTTGGGTTTGCTCTATTTTTCAGGGCATGGGATTACTGACGATAGCGATCGCCTATATCTAGCAACGCGCCGCACGAGTAAGGATACTTTTAAGGCGAATTCCGTTCCCGCTAGTTTTATTCAGGGCATCATGCGCGACCATCACTATCAACGTCAGCAGGTTTTGATTTTGGACTGTTGCTATAGTGGGGCGTTTGCGGAGGGTTGGCTGGCTAAGAGTGTGGATATCAATCTGAAGCCACAGCTTGAGGTGGAGGGGAGTGTGGTGTTGACTTCTTCGACTGCGACGCAAAAATCCTATGAGGATAAGGAGGGGGAACTGTCGCTCTATACAAATTACATTGTGCAGGGGATTGAGTCGGGGGCGGCGGAATCTGATGGGGATGGGATGATCTCGGCGGATGAGTTGCATGAGTATGCTAAGCGTCATGTGCAGTCGGCTAAGCCTGCGATGAAGCCAGAGATTTATGGGATTAGGCAGGGGATTAAGATTCTTTTGTCTAGGGCAAGGGTTGACATGAAACTTGAGTATCGACTTTTAGTGGAAAAATATGTTGAAAATGGGGATGTTTCCATTGTAGGGCAGGAGATTTTAAAGCTGAGGCGAGATCAATGGAGGTTAACTGATGAGATAGCAATTTCCATAGAGAATGAAGTCTTGGAGCCAGATCGCAACCGTCTAAGAAACCTAGAACGCTATCGGAAAGCTCTAAAAAGAGCCGTTCAACAACAGTTCCCATTACCAGAAAAAACTAACCGAGATCTTAAGGATTTGCAAGAAATATTGGGCTTACGAGATGAGGATATTATTGATATTCAAGATGCAGTTACCTATCCTTATGCAGAATTAAAAGAAGGGTTTATTATCGATCAAACAGTTACTAATCCAGATGAAGTACATTTAGATAATGGTGAATTTTTTGCCAACAATGTTTACTCCACTAAAAATTTTAGTTATGAAGTCATTGAAGTTAATCTTAAGGGATTAAAGATTAGTCAGCAACGCAAATATGCTGAGTATTATAGAGAGAAATTAGATGAGAAAACATACTTAGATATGGTGCTTATTCGTTCTACATCGCACGATGTGGGGGATTTATCGCAAAATCAAGGCAATAAATATCATCAAAACAATACCCTGATTCCATCTTTTTGGATGAGTAAGTATCTAGTAACACAATCTCAATGGAAATCTGTAGCAAAATTACCTAAAATCAAATATGAATTAGAACTAGAACCTGCCCGTTTCAAAGGCGGAAGTTTTCCTGTAGAAAGAATCTCTTGGTTAGAGGCAGAAGAGTTTTGCGAAAGAATCTCTAAAAAGACTGGCAAGAAATACCGCCTACCAAGTGAATTTGAGTGGGAATATGCCTGCCGTGCTGGCACAAAAACGCCATATCATTTTGGAGAAACTATTACGCCTGACATAGCTAATTATAGAGATAAAAAGAAAAATTCTCCTGAGCAGACTACACTAGTTGGTTGTTATCGTGTAGCTAATGCTTTTGGTCTCTTCGATATGCACGGCAATGTATGGGAATGGTGTAAAGATATTTGGAATGTTAATCAAGAGTTTAGAAATCTAACTGGAGAAAGTTGTTACCGAGTTATTTGTGGGGGGTCTTGGTTTGATGACAAACACAATTGTCGCTCATCATCTCGTAGACAAGCCGAGCAGGAAAATAAACATGATACTTTAGGATTTAGAGTGGTTATGGACACAAGTTAATTTTTGATGTTGTTTATGACATAAAAACTTTTAAAATGGTTAATTGAAGGGACTAGATTTAGGAATTATCTAATGGCGACCAAAAAAAATGGAAATGGACAAGGACAAACAAATAATGATGATAAAGATGAAGGTATTTTTGCGGTACTAGGTATGGATATTGTCGCTTTTTCGACTCTTAAAAGTAGCGATCAGATGATTCAAGTCATAGACCAACTTCATGAATGGATTGTTGCGGCATTAGATTCTAAGCGTATTCCTAGGCACGAAATTACGTGGAGTCCTGCTGGTGATGGAGGCTATTTAACATTCCAGAAGCCTCACCATTGTAGCTTAGCATTTGAAGTTGCTTTTTTCATTTGTGAAGAAGCAAAAAAAAATCCCAAAAATGGGATGAAGATTCAACTCCGATTTGGCTTACATTCTGGACGAATTAAAAAGAATAAAGATTTTAGCGGTATTGATAACGTTTGGGGAGACGGAATTAATATAACTTCGAGAATACTAGCAATTTCTGCACCATCTCAATTATTAGCATCAAATCAATATATTGAAAACTGCATCAAGAATACTGAAGCTGAAAATGGAGGGCTTATAGTAGGAGATTCTTTTTATCGTACTATGAAACATGGTCAAGAAATTTTAGTCTCGAATCTTCATCGAGGAGACACTTGTTTAAATAAAGATGATGCATCTGCTCTAAGATGGCAATGTATTGGTGGCTTATGGAAAAAAATGAGCCAAGAATACGCTTTTCTAATTCAGGATTCTATAAAATCTAATGATTTCATAGCTGCACTCGCGGCAGGTAAATTGCTTTTGGATTTCGGGTATAAAGATGGGACTTACCTTTTAGATAGCCAGAAAGATCCTGTTAAGGATCTCTGCAACAGGGTTAGCCAGTATGGGAAAAATCGCCCCAAAAATGCCCCTTCTGATGGACTCTTTAGTAAGATGTCTCCTGAAGTACTTAAAAATGTACTCAAGTTTTCATCCCCATTGCTCTTTAAAGCTGGAGATGTGATTTGTGAAGAGAATGATGATTCCGATAGTTGTTTTTTTCCTGTATCTGGAACTATTTATGTTCATCTTCAAGGAGGTAAAAAAATCAGAATTGAAGAAGGGCAAATCATTGGTGAGTTTAGTCTTTGGATACCTGAAATTAAAAGGACTGCAACATTAAAAGCTCATGACGAAGGTTTGTGTCTGAAAATAAATACCGAACAATTTAGAAAACTCTTACCACCAGAGGGAAGCAACTTTACCACAGAAGTATATTCAATAATTAAAAATAGGATCATTAATAATATCCTTGACTCCAAAAGATTCTTCAATAATGCTGATGGTATAAGACATCTGCTTGAGTGCGAAAAATACTATACTGGCACTCAGCTTGATTTGGATAAAAAAACATATATTATTTTTCATGGGAAAGTTGAGATTAAGCCTTGTTCTACTACTTTTGCTGCTATAACAGGCAAAATTGATAAACTAGAAATTTCTGTGGAAGGGCATTTTGGCTCTGAACAAGTAGTTGGAATTGTCGCTGGAACTGACAGAATAGATGGGAAATTTGCGACAGTCTTAACAGAAACAGTTGCAGTTTCAATTTCTCAGGATAAATTAATAGCATTACAAGAAGATTCTAAACAAGAAGATTCTAAATCTTTAAAAAAAATCTGGCAAAATCTATTTACTAGTCGTCTTACAGAGATTTATTTTCCACGGTAACAAGTAGATAATTACAATTTTCAAGTTAAGCTGCTTGTTTACAATACAGAAAAAGAGGAAATAGAACAATGGATCGAGTAGAACGTTATCGCCAAATCGTGCGTACCTTTCTGAAAGAATATGCCCAAGAAAGTGTATCACCTAATGAAAACGTCACTGCTGAATTAGTATTTGACGAAAAACGCGATCGCTACTTATTAGTTCATGTTGGTTGGCAAGGCGCTCGGCGAATTTACGGCTGTCCCATGCAGATTGATATCATTGATAACAAAGTTTGGTTACAACATAACTCTACTGAAATTTTTGTCGATCAAGAACTCATTGCTAAAGGCATACCCGAAAACGACATGGTGCTAGGACTACAATCACCTCGTATCCGTGAACTAGTCGCCGCAAAGAAGAAGAGCAATTCAACATCTCAGCAACCACAAAATGAATATACAAACTTACTGATTGATAAATATCGCAAACAAGGGCTAGAGCTATAATTCACATTAATCATCAAAAAGTAAAACAATGGCAAAACATAGTCGGACATGGTGGGGGCAAAAATTTATTAGCGCCCTCGAATCTTTCACCGATTCAGGTAGACTCCAGCGCGGTCGCGCTTATTCTGGCGATAGTCGTATTCTCCTATTTGATATTACCAAAGGAATTGCCACAGCCACGATTCGCGGTAATGTCAATCCTTATTTTGGAGTCTATAAAGAACCAACGTATGAGACTGAAATTAAAATGACTGCGATCGCCGCTAAAGACTGGACGAAAATCATTGCCAATATGTCCTCAAAGGCAAGCGTGGTCGCCAGATTATTGCTGAATGAAGTTCCTGAAAATATTGAAGATAGTTTTACCGCTGTGGGCAAACAACTACTGCCCTATAGTCGCAAAGATTTTCATACAGAATGCTCCTGTCCAGACTATTCCAATCCTTGTAAACATATTGCTGGGCTATGTTACCGACTGGCTGGTGAGATGGATCAAGATCCGTTTTTGTTATTTGAGATGCGTGGGATATCGAAGGAAGCACTGCAAGCCGAGTTAGCTAAATCGCCTCTCGGTAAAGCTCTTGCTTCAGAACTAGGCGATCGCAATCTTGAACCAGAATCTGCAACCTCTTACTTCACTAGACCACAAAACATCGCTATCGAAGAAGTCCCAACCCTAAAACAATTTTGGCAAGGACAAAAGCGATTGCCACAGTCGATTCCCTTTGCTACTCCTGCAAGTGTGTCTGCGATCGCCATCAAAAAACAAGGCGATAACCCTCCTTTCTGGCAAAAGGACAGTTCATTTATCGAAACGATGGAAATACTTTACGATCGCGTAAAAAACAAAAACGCAGCACTGTTATAGAAACTAGTGCGGCGAGCAGCCCGCAGCACTAGTTTTGGGCTTTATTAGTATCACAGCCTAGATTAAAAAGCCGATCTGACTGTTGACCAACTACGCGACCGATCGCAGTACCAGTTATAGTCAGAACATCCTTGGCAGTTAGATGAATATCAACAGCATTAACATTAGACGGGCTAATCTCTATAGTCTTACCATTAATAAAACTAGAGACGCGCTTGCCATTACCAGTGAGCATCCATAGCTTGACTTCCTTGTCATCTCCACCGCTCGCTAAGTAGCAGCCTTCATCGCTAAACGCTACCGATCGCACGGGCTTGCCATGATGAGCATTTTCCCATCCATCCAGCATTTCACATGGGCGATCGCTTTGTAAGCAAGTCTTCAAATCCCAAATAGCAATATAACCTTGATTATCTCCAGTCGCGAGCAGACTTCTTTTGCGATCGGTAGCTGAAATGCTCTGAATATAATCATCCTGTCCACCCTTTTCTTCCTGTTTACCTAATTTAGGATAGGGAATTACTTTTACGGTATCTTTAACCCAATTCCATAGTACAAGTTGGTTATAGCGACCTGCGATCGCCAATGTACTATCGTCTTTACCGACTAAAGCGATCGAAGTAACCGCAAAATCAAATTTTTTGATTTGACTAGGCTGAGTTGGTGGGTTGGTGAACAAGTTTTGGAGATCCCAGCGCAAGATGGCTCCACTTCCATGACCGCTAAAAAGTGTTCGGGAATCAAGCGTATAAGCTAAGTCAAAAACTCGATCGTCTGACTGATTGCTAAATGTGGCTAAAGGACTCTTACCTATATTGTGAGCATCCCAAATTTGAATTTCACCATTTTCCAATCCTGCCGCCACAAGATCGTTATTAACTGGACGGAAACGAGCTACTCGAATTGCTTTTTGGGCTTCGCCAATAGCTCCCAGATCTTGATTGACCCATGGCAAATAAAAACCTTCTACATCCCATTTACGCATTGTCCGATCATTAGAACTACTAATTCCATATGTACCAGTGCCATCAAACTGTACTGAAGTAACCGCACTTTTATGAGGAGGGAATGGATTGTTAGGATTGAGCCATGATAGCCACCAAGTAGGAATTAGCATCAGCACCATCAAGATCACAGCCAAAATAGTCGGAATTACTGGTTTAATAACCACTTCAATTGCTTGAACTTCGTCAACTGTATTAACTCTAGGGTCTTGCCAGTTAGCTTTGGCAAATAAAATCAATTTCTGGACTTTCATAAACCAAGATCGAGATTTATTGACTTGCAGGCTTAGTTCTGTCTTGCTGAATGGTTCAACTATGGCTTCATTAGGGGAAATCTCAAAGGAAAAATCTGTATAATCACTCGTCTGAACATTTTCGATTTCAAAATCAATTTTTTGTGGCAGATTACTAGCATTATCAGCAATTAAAGTAAATATAGCAGGTGATGATTGCCAAAATTTCCACCACAATTTCCAAGAACGATTGGCGGGAATAGTTTGTTTTTTGGGCGAACAGACAAATTCTAGAGAACCTTTGGGCAATACCTCTAAACTACATTGTGATTCAGAAGACGAGCCATTAGTATGGGAAACAGCTACGGTAAAGGTATAAAGCTGGGAGATCGCGCCACGATCAAAGGGAACTCTACATAAAAATGTGGTTTTAAATTTTGCGCCTGGTTTTAGTGGAAATTGCTGGATACTTCCTTTGGGCATCCATGATTCAGGCAGATCAAGGCAGGTTAAGGTGACATTAGTATTCTGTTTACTAGGATTCCCAATCAAAATCGGAATTTCTATATCTTCAAGGGGAGTAGCTTGGATCTTGTAAAAAGGTGCATCTAAATCCAAGTGCGATCGCCCTGCGCCTTCTTCCAAGATGATTCGCATTACAGCTCGATTTTCTTCGCGCAGTTCAATCGAAAAGGCTTTTACTGTAATATTCATAATGCCAGTGAAACCGGGGATCGGAGTTTCAATAATAGAAACCACAAATTCAACCAAGTCTCCTGGTGGAATCTTCACACTCACATCAGGAGAAACTGTAAACCACTCATAGTCAATAGCTTGAGTATCTGCTCCTGCGGCAACTATATCAATTTGAAAACTGGCAAATTGATTACTATCATTAATGACAACTACTGGGAAAGAATTTTTTTTAGAACCAATTTTAAAATTTAGTTCTTTTTGAGGCATCTCTAAGCCAATTTGATTTGCTGACATCGCCGTGTTTTCCTTGTTTTCTCTTATTAGTATTGCTTGGAATGTGAGTTGCCCAGCACCTCACATTCTACTTATTACGGGCAGCTCTCGAACGACTCAGAATTGATTGCAATGAATTCCCCTGTCCCATTTGGGAAGCGATCGCCATCTTTTTGGCTTCATCCTTTTCTTCCCGAAGTTGACGAAGTTGACTCTTCATACCATTTTGACGTTCAGCAATGGTACTTCCCATTTCTTGAAACACTCTCGCCATTTGACCCAATTCATCTTTGCGCTGAGCAACTGATGTTAATTCCTCAGGATCAAAAGATTCTTCTTCAATTTCCTTGGCAGCCTTCATCAAATCTTTGATTGGACGTAAAAGCCATGACGAAATTGCTAAACCAATCAAAATAGTAGCACCTAGCATAATCACAATAATAACTAGGGTGACTCGGTTATTGGCATCAATCTCTTGCATAAATATCGACTTTGGCACAATAATTCCGACCGACCAATCTAGTTGTAAATCTTTATTCAATTTATGTGTACTAACAATATATTTTTCGCCATTAAACTCAAACTCAACTACTTGAGAATCTTGAAGATTTTGGAATCCACCAAACTGTTTTTGAATGGCAAGCCCAGCATCCTGTAATCGGATATCTTTACTTTGCGAAACTTCAAAACGCTTAGTTATATCACCATTTTTCTCAAAGATTGGCGTTTCAGTCGTAGCTGCTACCAGACTGCCATCACCCTCAGCTAAAAAAACATGCCATTGCTCCGAAGGGCGGGTTTGCAGCATAAACTGCTTAATTTGTTTCAACGAGACGTTGATACCCACTACACCCTGAAGACCGCCACTAGGATTATAGATTGGGGTAGCTTTGGTGGTAGTTAATTCACCGTCAGTAGTACTCACAAAAATCGAACTCCAGATCGCCTTGCCAGACTGTTTAGCCGCAACATACCAAGGGCGGGTTCGATGATCATAGTTTATTTCGGTTTTGACTAGTTTACCTCGTACCCCGTTATTACTGAGTTCATAAGTCGGACGATTAGGACTGACGTTGTCTTCCCGAATTCGCAATAAAAAGCTGGAGTCACCGTTGCGTTCAATACCAACCATGGTTCCACTTTCATTGCCATAAAACAAGATATTTTGCGTATTCAGTTCTCTTAATTTATTAAATATATCTTTCTGAACTTGACTAATATCGTTCGGGTTAACACTGCCGTTGCTAAGGGCAATCGTCATCGCTTGATTAACTCGCACCGACTCTTCTAGATAGGAAGTAATTTGTTGTTCAACGCGAAAATTTAAATTCTCACAAAGTTGACGGGTTAGCTTTTGGACAGCGCGTTCACTACTATTAAATGAAATCCAGCCCGTGAGACCTACTGCCACAGTAATTTGAATGCTAAGGACAATAGGAAGAACTTGTCGAATCGAAGACATAGATAAATAACCTTGGATAATTGTGAATATTTAGCGGCTCTATGCGGTTTTGTCAACCATATTAGTGATACGGCGCTGATCGGTTGCAGATTGAGGATCAAGTTGATTTTGGGGTTGAGGATTTACTAGCATTGCTTTATGCATCTCATATTGCTGAGTAGCGTAGTTAAGAATATTAATACCTAATTCTTGACAATTCCGAATGATTTCCCTAGTCAGAGATTGCTCTGACTGACCACTCCAGATTGATAATAGTTCGCCTAATACGACAATTACACCGCCATTTGTCAGTATTTGAATTGGTTGCTCTGCGATCGCTGCTAAGCTCGGAAAGAGAAATGGCTGGCTACGGAGAGGATGCGTATGCTCTAAATCAGAGAAAGATCGCATTGGTATTTCCATGGGAATGCTACTATGCAAGGAATTAAGTAAATCTTCAGTAGAGGAACTTACTTCGATCGCGATCGCATCTAACTCAGCTTGTAGTTCTGCTTGAAGGCTAGATTGGTCAACCATATTTACATTTGGCTGACCATTAACAAATTGAGTTTGCATGGTTTTTCGCAATTTATTCTTAGCAGCTTCTAATTCATTCTGAATTTCCAATAGATTGGCTAGCTGACTATTCCGAATCGCCGCCTCAATTACAATCACGCCACCGATCGCAGTGTATTCTCGTAAAGCTAATTGTGTAGATTCATTTATAGATATGGCTTGAGCATGGGTTAGATAAACAAGATGGTAAGCGCTAAGATGATTTAGCGTTAGTTCGGCATTAATATCGAGATTACCAATTGGCTCGATTAGGCTCAGGCTAGGGGCAAGACTTGGTAGAGATTGTCCAAGGGAACGGAAATGTTCTGGGATGGTAATCTGTTGATTTTTCTGATTTTGATTTTTCTGATTATAAAAACAGGCGATCCGAATCGAGTGTTGTGGACGAATACGGGCTTGCAATCGGAAGCGCATATCTAGTTGAGATTGGCTAGGTGAAAATACATCCACAGGTTTTTGGACTGTTAATTGTCCTTCCTCGATCGCAAGGCGACAGATCTCAATATCTGTATCAAGGGGTAAGTCAGTCTTCTCATTTACTCGAAAGGTTTCTACCAGTACTTCATTGGCACTAGCTCGCTTGAGTTTAGCGGGATCAACATAACTAAGGACTAGATAAATGGTCTCAATTTCATTATTGTAGGCAGTCGTGGAAATCCGAAAATCAAGAGGCGTTGGCACAATAATAAAATTACCTTGCAGATCGATCGCCATCCCTGGTTGGATCTGCACCCATCGCCCATCGCGAAACTTGGCTGGCAAATCCTCAGGTGCTGCGATCGGGGCAACTCCTAAACCACAGATAATTCCTGGCAAAAATAGGGACTGATACTGTACATTTTGGCGATGCTGGTGATATTCGTGAGCGAGTCGCCATCGTTCGCTATTAATCATCAAGCCATCAGATACCTGTAGCCGTTCAAAGGACTGAATTTCGGGATAAGGGAAGTCGTTCATATAATTTTTTTGTGAAGTTTTTAGCAATTAGCTTTTGGCTTTTGAGGGATAAACTAAGGTTGTCCGCTAAAAGCTAACGGCTAAGTGCTTTTAAGCTTAAATAATCTCTAGATCGTAAGTACAAAAAACAGGTTTCTCACGTTCGATAATCCTATGAATCAAAGGTAAATCAAGGCTATTTTGCAAATTGTTATGAATCCTCACTACAAAATGAAAAGGTCTACCACCGCCCGTCGAGGCATTGTTACCAAGAATGGCTTCACCAATTACAAAGCCTCTACCTGTAATTTCAAAAATGCTAATGTGCTTTTCTGCTTCAGTCAAATGTTCATCAAGGGGCAAGCCAGTAAATAAATGGATATAAAAGCGTAGTCCTCTCCGAGTTCCCCGCCAACGATAGATCTGCATTGCTTGCTTGATCAAATAGCGCTGTCGCTCAACCCCAAGAGTCGGTGCTGTGTCCCAGCCCACCCAATGAGCAAGAAACGGCAACATAGTTTCAGGAGCTAACATCGGATCAAGATAAGCCCAGAGTGTATCCAAAATTTGGACATCAGGTTCGAGCGTTTCTTCAAAGATTTTCAGCATCCTGCCGACAAAGTCAACTTCGCGGTAAGTATCAGGTAAGAAGTCCAGATACAGACTAGACGGACGGATATAAAGATGAAATGTCTCAATCGCAAATAGTTCTAACCTCGGAGAAAATCCAGGATCTGAGTTAGAACTAGCATAACCACCATAAATCTGTAACTGTCCCTGATAGTTAATCGTAAGTGGCTGACCATGGACGATCGCTTCTTGATCCTCAAAAAAGTCTACAGGAACTTGGAAATAGAGAACTGCTTCCATCTCTGCATAGGGCGGCAACTCATTGCCTTCCATACCAATTTGTAGCCAATGGGTTGGGAAGTTCCCTTCTACGCGCAAGTTAGTCAGTAATGTTCGATTACTGGAGTTTCTGAGCTTAACTACTATTTCGCTCGGCTCATTAGGATTAACTAGCAGGTTGCACTTAGATTGCGATCGCCAATTATTAATCCCATTGTCAACACTATTCGACTGTAACAAATTGCTCTGTGAACTACCCAAATTATCAGCACTCGCCAATGTGTCCTGATTAGCATCAGGAGACTTCATCGAAATTAGTTGAATGCTTAGTGCTTGGAGCTTACTTTTTTGAGTCATAGGAGGTGGTGTTTAGATGCTGTCTAACTGACAATATTAATCACATGACTAGAGCGTAACCTTGGACTGCGCCAAGAACAAATCAAGCCCAATGGACCTGGATCAATCATCGGTTGCGGCGCGAGTCTCCTCATCCATTCGCCATTTGCGTAGCGCAACTCAAATAGTTGTACTGTACCTAAAAAGCGCACACCTTGAAAATTTTGTAATAGTTTGACAATATCAGACGGATAAACTGGACGACCAAATTCCCAACCCTGACCACTAACTCCACCTGTAATCGGATTAAGAAAGCGATAGAGCATCACCTTGAGTTGTTGAACAATATCTTGTTGTACCTTTGGATTGCTGTAGGAAGATTCTAGGGCAATCTCAGTTTGGACACATACGCCCACATATTCAGGTTGCTCTAGTTGAATTTGTACACCTAGCATCTTCCGCTCATCGAGATAGGCTAATACTCGATCGCATAATGGCGCGCTCAAGATGAACTGATCTGGAGTCATCCCTTGACCTAAATCAATACTTTCAGTACGGACTCTTGGGACAGTCAGTAATCTAACAATTCCAGCATCTTCTTTACTCTTAGCTGGCGCACAGATCACACGAGCCACAGCACCATCACCTGCGATCAGCGTCAGATATTCAAAATCCGTCTGGGTGATAGCGCGATCGCGAGTTCGGAGCATCTTGGGTACGCGGACTGCTACATCATCAAGGGACTCAGCATCCACGCCATTAGTCGCAGAAATATGGTTGGTTAAGCTTGCTACATAGGGAATGGCACTCTTAGATATTCGCAAACTGCCGCGTTGCACATTGCCTCGAAACCCACCACCCGTGCGATATTTCATCATTTGGATAATCGAACCTCTAGGCGGCACAGCTCCATATTGAGTACCACTGGTTTTTGTATTCATCGCGATCGCTTTAGTTTCATCGGCGACAACCCTTTGCATCGGTTCGCCCTGAATGCGTAGACGCTGCAATGTATGTTGGCTCTGATAATTGGGCGTTTGCACAAAGGGACCAAATTGAATGTTTCCAGAAGTGGAATCAATAATGTAGTGCAGATCGCTTTCTGTGGATTCTGAGAAATCGGCAACTTCATGCCATATTTGCGGCAGTCCTACTGGTGGGGTGACTAGCAAATATTCATCAGATTTGCGCGGTAATACTGGCTGATGCAGTAATTGAAAGACTTGCCCTGATTTACCATTACTCTCACCCACCACTTCATTCGTTATTGCATTACATTGAGTTGCTTTGACCGTCCCACCGATCGCCCTTGCGCTCATGCCAATAATGTGTGGCGCTCGACTATAACCTGCTTGATTAGGGGTTGGCTCGACGTAGCTACAGCGCAGCCACCGTCCCCGATAGGTAGAAAACTGGGTCACATCCCAAGTCAGTGGCAAATGAAAAATCACCTCAGCTCCCTGCAAAGGATTTGTGCCTTCATCAGCTAATTCGCTAAAGCTAAATCCCCTCGTGCGATCGTCACTTTCTTTTTGGAGTACAGGTTGCCATGCATTGCCATTCCATGCTTCCCAAAACCGAGGCGGGTTATTGGGGCTAATCCCTGTAGTTGTGGCTGACTCTCCCTTGAACTTCAGGGCTATCACATTGCCATTAATCGGTTGCTCTCCATCAAAGACCACATAAAAGCAATTATTCGGTTGTGGCGGATCGCTAAACAGAGCTATTTCCTGTCCTGACCACCCTTCCTCGCGATCCTCTGTCCATACATCTAAAAGCAGATCGCGTAGGAATTCAGGATTCTCTTCGGATCTAGGTGCAGCTAATAGGTTCAAAATTCTTGGATTGCCAATCACCAATGGCTGATCGGTACTGAATATGATTGCATCTTCAGTTTCTGTCCGCAGCGTAGCGACCTCAATCCCCGCAGGAATTGTATAGGGTTCAGGTAAAGAAGCGCTCAGATAAAAAGTTACTTCAGTTTGGGCGGGGGCAGGTGGCTGTAAGTGAATACCAAGTAATTCTAAAAAAGCAACATAGTTGCGGCGCGGCACTTGGTTAAACCGCATCAACATCTGATCGGTTAGCCATGCAAATAGCTCGATCAGAGTTACACCTGGATCGCTAGGATTGTAATTTGTCCATTCTGGACAGTAGCGTGGAATCCTGAGCAGACACTCATTCACCAATTCTTCAAAGGTGCGATCGTCAAGATCAGATTTTGGCAAATTGGGAAGAAAATCAAACTCTTTCGTCATTACACAGTGCTCTTAGGTGAATTTGGCGATTAGGCGATTATTCAAATTTTACTAGCTATCTTTACCCTTCGCTATGAAATATCAAATTATTTTAAGTAGCTAATCATAAAACCAAAATCTGTACCGCCTGCGCAGCGGGCGGTACAGATTTTGGTTTTATTAATTACTATCTGGTGGCAGTAAATAAAACGGATAAACCATGTTGCGACGATCATTGTTCTCCTTGATCTGATACTGGATCTTGAGATCTAACCGTCCTTTAATCGGATCAGGCTCCGCATAGACCCCCGTAACCTTGATTCGAGGCTCCCACCTATTTAATGCTTCCTCAACATAAATTCTGGCTAGCAAAATCGTCTGTGGATTCATCGGCGCAAAAGTGAGATCCGATAGGCGACAACCAAAATTTGGACGATATACGCGCTCTCCCAATTTCGTATTCAAAATCGTGGAGATTGACTCCTCTAAATTGCGATCGCCGCTATCAGTTTTTAGTTCACCCTGAATATTAATCCGCAAGGGAAATGAAATCCCTCTACCAAGATAATCGCGATCTAAACTACTCATGGAATTTGTCCCGTTACTTGTCCAGCAAAATTAATTGAAATCACCCCACCCCAAGCACACATACATTTTGAAGAGTTATTAAGAGCAGGAAAGTTATTGATTAGCACAGTTGGACAACCTGGAACCCAAGGCGCTACGGTTACAGGGATACAAGGCATAGGGGTAAGCACTCCTAAAGCTGCTGCTGTAGCGGCGATCACCATCGGATTAGCAGGTGAGCTACACATACCAAATGGGGGGATATTTGCGATCGGCGCAAAATCCATAATTGACGCGGCAAGAGGACCTCCCGTCATGACAGGCATCCCTTTAGGAATCACAATCAATGAACTTGGTGCAACTCCAAAACTACATTGAAGCATTGCGCCCATAACAACTTGTTGTCCCATACCTTATCTCCTCTAATTTTTAATATTACAGCGCCTTGCGATGGAGGAAACTCTAATTCTTGAATAATTGTGATGAGCGGCTTTGCCACTCACCACAATTATTCAGTGGGCAATTAATTAATCTTAACTAAACTACCTTTAATAACAGCTATCCCACTTGCATCCACATTAACTAACCCGCCTTTAATTGTATTAGCCCCAGTCGCCTCAACATTGATCACGGGCGCTTCCATTTTTGCTGACCCCGTACCTTTTATCTGTACTTGCACTCCTTCAATCACTATGCCAGTGGCAGAAAGCACTATTTTGCTACTACCCACTTTAAGGGTAATGTTGGTTGTTGCCGTTAAGGTCATATTAGCCGCATCAATCGTTAGATCTTTAGTAGTACCACTTGTTCCAGTTTTAACTGTAATATCTCCTGTAGAAGTTAGGCTAATTACCTTACTGCTATCATCAGCCCGAAATTTGTGCCCACCAGTTGTTTCTAGCTCAGCAAACTGATCGCTGTCATTTAATCGCAGATTATGACCACCGATTGTGTTTAGGTACACACCTTTTTTGGTACCTTTATCTTCTTCAACAAATTGTAATTGATGCCCAACACGAGTTTTAAACGTACGCAAGCGTACTTTACCTTCGGCTACGCTGTCAGTGACCAAGGCTGGGGGAGCATCAGTACCATTCCAGACACCACCAATCACATAGGGTCGATGGATATCACCATGCTCAAAGGCGACTAAAACTTCATCATTGACTTCCGGCAAACAGTCAAAGCCTCTACTCGCACCTGCACCTACACCAACGACCCTAGCCCAATTGCTCTCATGCGCTTCTGTGAGCGTAGGAAACTTGACTCTGACTCGTCCCCATTTTTTGGGATCGCTGTTATTACTCACTATCCCCACCAACATCGTTTGCCCTGGTTGCAGATGAGTCTTTGATGACAACATGGAGTACAAATCTCCGCCGCGTAGACCTCGGACGCTGAAATGTGTGGTGTATTTCTGATTCTGGAATAAGTGATGCGTTTCGGTAACATAATAACTACCGCTATAGTCACCCATATCAGTTAGATTTACTACCTTACCTGCCCTGATCAGAGGGTTACCAGTGCCTTTCGCGTCAGCATTGACAAATTCGCCACCTAATTCATCACATAGAGATTGGGCGATCTTGTCAGCTTCACTAGTGCTAAAAACTGGCTGATCGACAACAATCATTTTGGGGCTACCACTAAATTTAGTACTAGATGCACTACCTTTGCCGCTAGCATTAGTGGTAATTGCTGTTTCAGTTGATGCTGTAGAGACAATGGCTGTTTTGGTCGTATAGTTCCAACCTCTAACTTCAACAGAGCTAACTTGTTCGGAACCAGTAACACGAACTCGAAAACTATAAAGATCTTTTAACCACTTAAGCGATAATTCCAGCCCTTTTGTGGATTTACGAAAATTCAACTTTCCATCTTGCACATATAACTCAAAGCCATTGCGAGCAGCCCGTTCTTGCAAAAACTCCATATTAGTCTGGTTTTCTTGAAAAACATATTCATGGACGACAGTAGTCGCAGTTACAGTCCCTGCCGTAATACCAGCTTCACCAATTATTTGGGTTACTAGATCGCTATCTGTCACGTTTTGAAAAGAACGATTGTAACGTCCTTTATGTAAGCGATGAGAAATGTCGTAGCCACGAATGGTGATCGGAGCTTTGGATTCTTCAGTAAAATCAGCTTCTATCGCGGTAATTTCTCCTTCTAAGACATATGCATTCGATGCTTCGTCAAAATCGGGATCTTCTGTGGTACTGGAGGTAAATCCAATTTTGATTTTTTTCCCGATCGCAAATTTACTCATATGCGTCCAAGGTGCAGCGGCGTTACCAGCGAAGTAATTATTGCTAATGATCAGGGTAAACATGCCTAGTTGATGCAGGCTTTCTTCAGCAGATACTTGCAAAATATCGGCAATCAAATCTTCGGAAGCGGGAGTTCCATCAATTGCAAGGGAAAACTGGGATCTATATGTTGCTGGCATCGGTAATTCTGGTTAGTAATAAAAAATGTCGTTGGAAATATTTCAAATGTCATTAACTAAATGTCATCAACTTCTTGAAGATCGATGCTTACCTTTGCTCTGACAGGTGTACCATCGGCAAGAAACATTGTAAGCTCATAGCTAATACTGGTGACAACACATTTCATATAATTTTCTCCCCAAGCAAATATATATACGGGTGGTCGTTTTAATGCTCCTGCAATTTCTGTGGATTTAATGATCGGCGAAATTAGGGTGAGAACACTTGTCTTGGTTGCGTATTCGTAAGTATCAAACCATAAATTTGATAATTTCAAAGTTTCCGCACCTCGATTGGAGTAAGAAACTTTTGGGAAACCTGCTGTGGTATATGCACCTGCTTCTACTGTCCAATTAACTGTTCGCGCAAACGTCAGGCTGTCGGGGTTAAATTGAAAATTGATGGCTACTGCACCTGCGTCGGTGGTGGTGAGCATTGCTTTAACGAGTGTCATAATCTGTTTTCCTAAAAGTTTCTAAAAAAGTATCAAGAGGCTTGATTAAAGCTTTGAATTACCAAGGTAATCTTCCTTGATATCTAGCTCCTTGTCGTTCTTTTTCTATTTCTAAACGTTGCTTTAACAAAATATATATTTCTTGAGCAAGGGTTTCAAGATTTTTGTCGAAGTTTTCTGCGCCCTGATTTGGCTGATCTTGTCGAGTTTCAACAGAGACGGTTGCTTCTGGGAATGTGTCATAGGTGAGTTCACGTTGAACTGTATTAGATTGAGTTTTGGTGATTTTGTTTGGGTTTCCTTTCTGTAGTCCTTTTGGTGTGATGTATAGGTCTTGATCGTTAGCGTTATCTGTATAGTTGGGATCTGGCGATCGCTGAATGGTTGCAGGTTTAGTTGCAAGAGAACTGCGATCGCTAGTTTTTTGGCTGTTCAGTGAACTTGCAGATGAATTATTAGAACTTGGAGGCGGTGGCAAGTTAGCCAGTAACTCCGCTATATTTGCCCAACCTGAAGAATCAGTTTGATTGCTATCAGGATTTTGTTCTTGTTTGGGCTGAATTATTTTGGATAAGTTATTGGATAAGTCGTTTTGGCTAGGGCGATCAGTTTGGGCTAAATTAATTGGTAATTGGTAATTGGTAATTGATTCAGGGCGATCAGCTTGTGATCGCTGTACGGTTTGCGGTGGTGTCAGCGCCGAAAAATTGCCCAAGTATTCTGTCTGAGCAATATTTTCAATGACTTTGGGTAATTTTAGATCGGCGGTATTACTAGGATCTGTCATCATTTGAATAACTGTTTGATTCTCAGTTTTGCCTACAGGATTTTCATGATTGCTCGAATCAACTTTTCTCTGAATCAATTGGCTGCGATCGCTATTTACAAACTCACTATTATTTAAAGTATCACCTTGTAAAAGATTACTATTTACAATTTGTCTCTGTATCTCACTTTGAGGAGCTTGTGTAATATTGTCAGCTTCTATTTGTGTGTCACTATCCAAAACAGGCAAATCAGAAAACTTTTGAATTTGTTGAGTGAGATCGCCTTGCAAAATATCACTAACAACCGAAACGTCAGATTGTCTCTGTATCTCACTTTGAGAAGATTGTGTAATGTTGTCAGATTCTCGTTGGATATTGCGATCGCCTTGGACAACATTAGAAATATCAGCTTGAGGAGATTCTAACTCTGTTAAAGATTCTCTTTGAACATTACGATCGCCTTGCGAAACATTAGAAATATCAGCTTGTCTCTGTATATCAGTTTGAGAAGATTCTAACTCTGTTAAAGATTCTCGCTGAATATTGAGATCGCCCTGTGAAACATTAGAAATATCAGCTTGAGGAGATTCTACATTAGTTAAAATTTCGCGCTGAATATTGAGATCGCCCCGCGAAACATTAGAAATATCAGCTTGTCTCTGTATATCAATTTGAGGAGATTCTAGATCAGTTAAAGTTTCTCTTTGAATATTGCGATCGCCTTGCGAAACATTAGAAATATCAGCTTGTCTCTGTATATCAGTTTGAGGAGATTCTAGATCAGTTAAAGTTTCTCTTTGAATATTGCGATCACCTTGCACAACATTAGGAATATCAGCTTGCCTCTGTATATCAGCTTGAGGCGATTGTGAAATATCTACATCGGTTAAAGATTCGCTTTGAATATTGCGATCGCCTTGGACAACATTAGAAATATCAGCTTGAGGAGATTCTACATCGGTTAAAGATTCGCTTTGAATATTGCGATCGCCTTGCGAAAAATTAGAAATATCAGCTTGTCTCTGTATATCAGTTTCAGTCGATTGTGTAATATCTACATCGGTTAAAGATTCGCGCTGAATATTGCGATCGCCTTCTGAAATATTGTCTGCAACTGAAATATCAGATGGTCTCTGGATATCACTTTGAGGAGATTGTGTAATGTTGTCAGATTCTCTCTGGATATTGCGCTCGCTTTGCACAACATTAGGCATATCAGCTTGAGGCGATTGTGAAATATCTACATCGGTTAAAGATTC
>NZ_BBJB01000047.1 GCF_016584665.1 Pseudanabaena sp. lw0831 | reverse complement strand
TCTACAGTCGAAATATCAGATTGTCTTTGGATCGCATCAATCTGAGGAGTTTGATTAATATCAACAGTTGTTAAGTCAGTTTCTCTTTGGAGCGTGAGATCGCTTTGTGAAGAATTATCTAAAACAGGTGATTCAGAAAATCTTTGTATTTGTTGATTGTGATCGCCTTGAGAAACAACATCTATAACAGCAATATCAGACTGTTGTTGGGTTTGCTGATTGCGATCGCCCCGAGAAATATCATCTACAGCCAAAATGTCAGATTGTCTTTGCATCGCATCAATCTGAGGAGCTTGAGCAATATTTAGGTCAGTTTCTCTTTGGATCGTGCGATCACTTTGAGAGAAACTATCCAAAACTGACAGCTCAGAAAATCTTTGAATTTGTTGAGTACGATCGCCTTGAGAAATGTCATCTACAGCCGAAATATCAGATTGTCTTTGGATCGCATCAATCTGAGGAGTTTGATTAATATCAAAAGTTGTTAAGTCAGATTCTCTTTGGATCGTGCGATCGCTTTGAGAGGCACTATCTAAAGCCAGCGGCTCAGATTCTCTTTGGATCGTGTGATCGCTTTGTGAAGCATTTTCCCTCTGTATCGTATCCGCCTGAGGAGTTTGAGTAATATTTAGGTCAGTTTCTCTTTGGAGCGTGAGATCGCTTAGTGAAGCATTATCTAAAACAGGTGATTCAGAAAATCTTTGTATTTGTTGATTGTGATCGCCTTGAGAAACAACATCTATAACAGCAATATCAGACTGTTGTTGGGTTTGCTGATTGCGATCGCCTTGAGAAATATTATCTACAGTCGAAATATCAGGTTGTCTTTGTATCGAATCAATCTGAGGAGTTTGAGTAATATTTGATTCAGGTTCTTGGATCGTGCGATCGCTTTGTAAAGCATTATCTAAAACTGACGACTCAGATAATCTTTGAATTTGTTGAGTGAGATCGCCTTGTGAAGTAATATCTACAGGTAAAACATCAGTTTCTCTCTGTGAATCATCAGTCTGAGGAGATTGTGCAATATCAACAGGAGAAAAATCGGATTCTCGCTGAATAGTGCGATCGCTTTGAGAAATACTATCTAAAACAGGCGCATCAGAAGACCTTTGAATTTGCTGTATGCGATCATCTAAAATACCATCTATAGCTGAAACGTTAGATTTTTGCAGTGTTTGCTGAGAGCGATCGCCTTGAGAAATATCACTAACAGCCGAAATGTCAGATTGTCTTTGCATCGCATCAATCTGAGGAGATTGGGTAATATCACCAACAGGAGACAAATCAGTTTCTTGTCGTTGAGTGAGATCGCCTTGTGAAATATCATCTACAGTCGAAATGTCAGATTGTCTTTGTAGAGAATCAGTCTGAGGAGTTTGAGTGATATTTGAGTCAGACTCTTGGTTCGTGAGATCGCCTAGGGGAAACCTGTCTAAAACTTGCGACTCAGAAAATCTTTGTATTTGTTGAATGCGATCGCCTTGAGAAATATTTTCTACAGTCGAAATATCAGATTGTCTTTGGATCGCATCAATCTGAGGAGTTTGATTAATATCAACAGTTGTTAAGTCAGCTTCTCTTTGGATCGTGCGATCGCTTTGAGAGACACTATCTAATGCAATCGGCTCAGAAAATCTTTGTATTTGTTGAATGCGATCGCTCTGTGAAACAGCATTTACAGGAGTAACATCAGATTTTTTCTGTGCATCTTCAGCTTGAAGAGATTGCGTAATGTCAACTGTTGATGAATTAGATTCTCGTTGGATTGTGCGATCGTTTTGAGAAACACTATCTAAAACAGGTGATTCAGAAAATCTTTGTATTTGTTGATTGTGATCGCCTTGAGAAACAACATCTATAACAGCAATATCAGACTGTTGTTGGGTTTGCTGATTGCGATCGCCCCGAGAAATATCATCTACAGCCAAAATGTCAGATTGTCTTTGCATCGCATCAATCTGAGGAGCTTGAGCAATATTTAGGTCAGTTTCTCTTTGGATCGTGCGATCTCTTTGAGAAACACTATCCAAAACTGACAACTCAGAAAACCTTTGAATTTGTTGATTGCGATCGCCTTGCGAAATATTATCTAAAGCCGAAATGTCAGATTCGCTCTGTAAACTTTCAGTTTGGGGAGATTGCGTAATATCAACAGGAGATAAATCAGGTTCTCTCTGAATAGTACGATCGCTTTGAGAGACACTATCTAAAGCCAGTGGCTCAGATTCTCTTTGTCTTTGTTGATTGCGATCGCCTTGTGAAATATCATCTACAGCCAAAATATCAGATTGTCTTTGTATCGCATCAATCCAAGGAGATTGAGTAATATTTAGGTTTGTTTCTCTTTGGATCGTGCGATCGCTTTGGGAAACACTATCCAAAACTGACGGCTCAGAAAATCTTTGAATTTGTTGAGTGAGATCGCCTTGAGAAGGGATATTTACAGGTAAAATATCAGTTTCTCTCTTTGAATCATCAGTCTGAGGAGATTGTGCAATATCAACAGGAGACAAATCGAATTCTCGCTGAATAGTCCGATCGCTTTGAGAGACTCTATCTAAAACAGGTGACTCAGAAAATCTTTGAATTTGTTGAGCGAGATCGCCTTGTGAAACAACATCTATAACAGCAATATCAGACTGTTGTTGGTTTTGCTGATTGCGATCGCCTTGTAAAATATTATCTACAGTCGAAATATCAGGTTGTCTTTGTATCGCATCAATCTGAGGAGTTTGAGTAATATTTAGGTCGGTTTCTCTCTGGATTGTGCGATCGCTTTGAGAGACACTATCTAAAGCAAGCGGCTCAGAAAATCTTTGTATTTGTTGAATGCGATCGCTCTGTGAAACAGCATCTACAGGCGTAACAGTTGATGAATTAGATTCTCGTTGGATTATGAGATCGTTTTGAGAAACACTATCTAAAACAGGTGATTCAGACAATCTTTTAAATTGTTGAGTGCGATCTCTTTGCGAAATGTCATCCACATTAGAAATATCAGGTTGTCTTTGTATCGCATCAATCTGAGGAGTTTGAGTAATATTTGATTCAGGTTCTTGGATCGTGAGATCGCTTTGTGAAACAGCATCTACAGGCGCAATATCAGATTTTTTCTGTACACCTTCAGCTTGTGGAGATTGTGTAATGTCAACTGTTGATGAATTAGATTCTCGTTGGATTGTGCGATCGCTTTGAGAAACACTATCTAAAACAGGTGATTCAAATAATCTTTGAACTTGTTGAGTGCGATCGCCTTGAGAAATATTATCTACAGTCGAAATATCAGGTTGTCTTTGTATCGAATCAATCTGAGGAGTTTGAGTAATATTTAGGTCGGTTTCTCTCTGGATTGTGCGATCGCTTTGAGAGACACTATCTAAAGCCAGCGGCTCAGATTCTCTTTGTATTTGTTGAATGCGATCGCCTTGAGAAATATCGTCTATAGCCGAAGCATCAGATTGTTTCTGTAAAAATTCCTCTTGAATAGTGAGATCATCTCCAGAAAAACTATCTAAAACAGGCGATTCAGGAGATGTTTGAGCTTTCTGAGTATTATCTTTTGTAGATAAATCAGCTTTCGTTTGAATTTGTTGTGTGAGATCGCTTTGAGAAATATTATCTACAGAAGCCGTATCAGATTGTCTTTGTAAAGCATCAGTCTGAGGTGATTGTGTAATATCACCAATATTAGATACAGGTTCTCTTCGAGTAGTGAGATCGCTTTGAGAAATACTATCTAAAGCAAGTGACACAGAAAATTTTTGAATTTGTTGAGTGCGATCGCCTTGCGCAATACTATCTATAGCAGAAATATCAGATTGTCTCTCTATTTCATTGGTTTGAGAAGAAGGATAGTTGTTTAAAGGTTGTCTTTGAATTGATGTGTCGTTTGAAGAAGTACTTGAAAATAGCTTGGCTAGTTGCTTGCGTTGCAGATTTTTTTTTGGGGAAAGAGACTTAGTTTGAATACTAGATTGATTTGCCGCTTGCCCATCAACCGTAGATAGAGAAGTTGGAGATATGGGCTGATCGAAAAACGGAGAATCATCAAATGAACTATTAAGAGGCTCATCATCATTAAGAGCGGCATTATCGGGATTAAATAATGAGACTGCTCCTAAGGGATAGATAAATTTGGGTTGCAAAAAAGACTGCCCAAGAGATGGCGGCACAAGCAGAGGCGCATAATTACCTAATGGAATCTCATCATGTATATCTCCACCGCTACTTGCCTCAAAAGGGATTTTGGTATTTTCAGTCATGATTTAAGAACTGGGGAAAGAACCACTTGATGAATCTCTTGTAACCACTGTCGCTGCTCCACCACCTTCAAAAGCCACTGTCAAGCCTTCAATAGCTAACTTCAATTCTTCAATAGCAACAGCATTCCCATCAGCCTGAAGTGATGGGGCTGACCAACCAACAGGAACTGCACCAATCAACGTCCAACACTGCCTTGTGTCACCAGCTTGATTAAAAAGTAAAATTCGGATATTTCTTCTGCGGCTTGTTGTTGCGGTAAACCATTTCCAGAAACTTAAGTCATTAGTTACACCATGCTTAAGTGTTACTTCAGTAAAAGAAGTATGTTTTAGTAATATTCTTTGTTGATCGTTAACGCCCCCTTCAAAAAAAGTATCTACATCAACCTTAGCGCTTAATCCAGAACATTCTGTGAACCCTGCAACAATTGTTGCTGTAGGCAACATTTCTACATAAAAATGATTAGTTGTAACGTAAGATTCTGCTCTAGCAAACCCACTACTATTAGTCATAGTCTCCCCTCATAATTTCTCCCGACACGTTCTTTTTGTTGTCGCAATTCATTTGTGAGCAATTCATAAACTCGATCGCTGAGTAATCTGATTTGCAAAGGCTCCCGTAAGACTTTTGCCGCAAACTTGGCAAGTTCGGCTTGTTCTTTTGATTCGTCAGAGTGTTTTCCCATCAACGCTTTGCCAAATATATGTATATTTAAACGTATATTTCAGTGTATATCTACCTATAGTATAGCTCCAGTCAAGTTTATTAAAATCAGCAATTCTCATTATGAAACCTGATTTTAAGTTTCGTTTGATCGAAAACTACTGTGAGCTACTTTATTGGGGATTTTAGAGGGATTAGTCCAGTTTGCTTTAGTAGATGTTGGGCTTCTTCGGTTCGCATGATCGAGACAAACCGCTCAGCGATCGGCAATCGACGGTTATCGCGGGTATAGACTACCGAAATCGGATAAGCAAGGGGATAGTTTAGATTGATAAAAGCATTGTAGTTTTGACTGTAACTACCTTTCTCATTGCAAAGATCAGCGTTAGGGGTTATGGGAGCACCATTTGTCCAGACTAGAGGTGCAACGAAGGATCGATAATCATCAGCGATCGCCAGAGGATAGACCGAGCATTGCCCAAAAACCTGACTAATTGAGCCAAAAGAAATACTACCAATATTGCGATCCTCAAAGTCTTGGATTACTTGCCGCAATGAATCAAAAATAGATAGTGATGTGATGCCATTATTTCCATCTTTGCTCAATTGTCGGAAAGCGGCGATCGCTGTTTCATCTTTCAGCACCCGTTTCTCAAAAATCTTGACTGACTCATCATCTAGGGGCATATATAGCTTCACAGGTAAGTCTGGTCCTCCTAACTGCCGCCAATTGATAATTTCTCCTGTGTAAAGTTGGCGCAATTGGGCAAAGGTGAGTCTACCTTCTAGAGAAGTCGGTAAACTGTTATTGCGTTGGGCATAACTAAACGCGACAAACACCGTTAAGCCATCGTAGGCAATATTTTGAGTGATAAAGTTACCGCCAAGATTATCGGTCACACTAGAAATAGCAAAGTCGGCTTGGTTGGATAGCAATTGAGAGATCGGGGACTGATCGGCATTTCTATCAACATTAACTGGCTGATAGCTCAGCTGGAGTTTTGGCTGACGTTTTTGGAGTTCATCTTCGAGGGTCGAACCCTTAGCAATCAAATTATTTTGTAAAAGAGTGTAATTCCAAGTGCCATTTTTGTCAGATATATAGGTGAATTTGCCTTCAGGAATATCGGATATTTGGTTGATACAGCAAGGGAAATTTAGGTTTGCAGCTTTTTGGGGTTGCGTCAACCAGAAATACAGCAAGAAAGCTAGTAGTAATAAGAGAATTATGCCGATCGCGATCGCGATTACTTTTTTAGTTAGCCATCCCCACCAATTTTTCTTAACTGGCTCAACTTCCTCTTGGTCAATAAATTCGAGTAGAGCGTCGCGCTCAATATGTAACCGTAGTAGCGCCCTCCGAGCCACTTCGGCACTGCTATAAGTAGTTTCACCAAAACCGAGTAAATTCTGAACAAATTTTTTCAGTCCCAAATGAACTCTACTGCCCCAATGATCTGGATCATAGGGATTTAAACAAGAACGATTTTCAAGATCGATCACACCACCTTTTAATAGATAGAAAGCGATATAGCCTAAATCTTCGAGATCGCGATTGATGGAATACGCAGGCGTTTGCACATCGGGCGGATAGAAACGATCTTCCCAAAGCGCCATATCATTGAGATAGACTGTAAACCCCTGAAAATTTGATCGGATGGCAATGCTATAAAAGGTTAAATTACCATGAGGTAGCCCTGAAGTCACCACACCAGAGCGCAATCGATACTTTTGAGAATGCAAGGACTCAAGAGTTTGTAAAGCTTGATTAAGAAATGATTTCACCTGCCAGTTACTCATCGCGCCATTCATATCTAAATAATCAGATAAAGTGAGTGCCTCATCAGTTTTGGGCAGGATTGCATAACAGCGTTCTTCACGAACATCTGCGATCGCTTCTATCGGTGTAATTAACCGCGAGTCTTGTTTTCGACCATCTGAAAGTTTGAGTTCTGACGATGCTTCAAAATTACGCTTGCAGGCTCTAGTTTCTTGATCGTTAAAATATTTTTTGGGAATTACATATTCTTTTAATAAAAATGGTTCCCCATCCGTTAGATTTGTAGCGTTATAGAGCCTGCCACTGCCTCGAATGCCGATATAGTTATCAACTTGGTAAACTCCCCCCCTGCCACGAACCTTGACTTCAGGGGGCAAGCTTGCTGGGAACTGACATTTTTTACAATATTTATTATTTGGATCATCGATGACGGTTTCGTGAGGAAATTCGCACCGAAAGGGATTTGATTCTTGACATTGATAGCGAAGAAATTGCGGCTTGATTTGCCAAATTGTCCCCACTCTTTGATCAACAGAAATTTCTTTTAAAATTTCTTTGGTTTCGTCCTTTTCGGGTATTCCTATACCTCGAAAAGAAGTAATTGAAGGAGGTGCAATCCCTAAATCGTCCTTAAGAAAAGGGATTAGAAATCTTAAGGGCGCAGGAACTGTCTTATTTAAAAAGTCAACAAACTTATTGCCAATCAGCCCATCAATAGTGCCAAGAAACTGCCCCCAAAGATCAGTGATGCGTTTCCAGAATTTTTGCCAAACATTTGGAGACTTCTTAGCCATAGATTGCTTGCCTTATTCTTGTTAGACTATTATCGATTACAGGGGTGTGATTTGTGGCAAAGGTTTGTATTGTTTATACATTCTTGTCTAAAGCATATCCCACCACTTTACCCCCATTCAAGATTATGGCAAGAGATCAAGTAGCTCGTCTGTATCGAGCAGCGAAGACAGATTCCCTCCTCAAAGCAAAGCTAAATCAGGCTCCTGATCTTGAAAGTTTTGTGGAGATGGCAAAGGCTGAAGGATACGAATTCACGATCGCAGAATGGCAACAGATGACCAACTTTGAGGTCGAAGAATTAAAGTGTAATCTTTCAGAAATTCCTGGTATTTAGAAATTAGTAAGGTGGGCATTGCCCACCCTACCACCTGATTGGTAGAGGACTGAGTTATGGCTTGACTGGTTTTGGTTTTAAACGCTCGATCGCGATCGCTTTATTGATCGTGGCTTGCATCTGACTAGGATTAAGCTTTAGGGCTTGCTCAAACGAGACTATCGCATCGGCATTGCTATTTAGAGCAAGTAAAGCTAGACCCCGCCCTGTCCAATAGTCAGCATTTTTAACATCGATCACTATTGCTCTGCCATAGGCTGTAGCAGCCTCGGCGTTACGACCAAGGGACATCATTGCTAAACCACGATTAAACCAAGCTGTGTCTGATTTGGGATTAATACCTAGAGCCTGTTGGCTTGCCATCAATGATTCTTGAAACCGATTGAGCCGCCATAACAAAGCCGATTTGTTTGTCCATATATCTGCCAAGAAGATTTGGCTACCAATATTTGCATCGCCTTCAATGGCTTTGTCATAGGCTTTGAGCGCCTCTTCTGTCCGCCCCAATGAGGTAAGAATGCGCCCGTGATTAAACCATGCACTCGATGAGTTTTGGTTAAGGGCGATCGCTTGATTAGTAGAGGACAGCGCTAAGTCAAAACGCCCCAGCGCCCAAAGGGTTGCTGCCCGATTGCCCCAAAAACTAGCTTGGCTTGGCTGTAGGGAGATCGCCCGATTTGCCGAAGCAAGCGCCTCTTCGTACTTACCTAAACCGTTGAGAGCATTAGCTCTCTGATCCCATGCCCAAGCTGGCCCCAAATAGTCCCATTGTTGATCGCCTTCTTGGAGTGCCGAGTTGCAGGCGGCTAGTGCTTCTTTATATTGGCGGAGTTGGTTGAGGGCGGCGCAGGAGTTTGCTAAGGCGAGGGAATATTTTTCTTTCGCCTTGAGCGACCATTCTTGCGAAGCTAAAGCTTCGGCATAGCGACCCAATCTCCATAAAATCATCCCCTGTTCCGCCCAAGCCTGAGCATTTGTCGGCTCGATTGCTACCGCTTTGTCGTAGGAAAATAGAGCTTCATCAAAGCGTTTTAACTGGTTCTGGACTTTGCCCTTAGTTTTCCATGCGATCGCAGGGGTGGATCTGCCCCAATTAGCATTTACCTTGATGGCGCGATCGCAGTCTTGGATCGCATCGGCAGCGCGATCGAGGGTAACAAAAATATCGCAGCGTTCGGTGAGTGCTAAGGAATAATTCGGATTTGAGCGGATGGCAAGCCCAAGCGACTCTAATGCCTCCGCCATTTTCCCCGCCCGTTTTAGCAAGGCTCCTTGGATGTACCACACCATCGCAGGTGATGCATCAGCCCAGTTTTGATCGAGTCTTAGAGCCAATTCACAGGAGGCGATCGCATCTTCATAGCGTTCTAACTCCATCAGCGACCCACAACGTTTTGCCAAACCGCCTGAGTTATCGGGTTTCAGCTTAATAAAGCGATCGTAGGACACCACCGCTTCGATATTCATCCCTAAGCCAGCCATGGCATCGCCACGCTCTAGCCAAGCGATCGGCTCATTCGTATTTAGAGTAATCGCCTGATTGCATGCATCCACTGCCTCCTTGTATTTTCGAGATTTGACCAAGGAACTACAAAGCGAGGCCCAATAGTCAAAATCCTGTAACTTTTCTTGGGCGATCGCGGTCGGTGCGATCGGCAAGTTTAGTAGCAAAATCATGAGTAACCAAAACCGCTTGCCTTGTTTGACTGACTGAAAAAAAGAACGCAAAATCATTGGTAATCCCAATTTCTCAACCACAGGTTTAGCAAAATCTGTCACAAACTACATCGAGTAATGTGATGACAACTTTTCATATCCACATTAATTTATCATTATATTTTCGATGGATGCTATTACTCAATCGGGGTCTGAAAATGAGCATTATGGCTAGGATGTTATTTTCGGGATTTTTTGCGGCGATCGCGATCGCTTTGCCCTTGGCTGCTTTGGCTGATCCTAGTAGCGATCGTATCCAAGCGGCTAATCGTCAACGCCTGATCGAAACTAATCGCTGTCAGGGCTGTAATTTACAAAACACTGACTTGAATGGGCTGAAACTAATTGGGGCAGATTTAAATAAAGCTAACCTCCAAGGGGCAAACCTGCGTAGTGTCGATCTGAGGGGCGCAAATTTGCAAGGAACAAATCTTAGCTATGCCGATCTTAGCTATGCCGATTTGCGGCTTGCTAATTTTGGTCAAGCTAATTTAACGGGGGCAAATCTGAGCAATACGCATTTACTTGAGGCTTCTTTTCGCCAGAGCAATCTCCAAGAGTCTAATCTGACTGACAGTTATGCGGATGGCAATGTCGATGTGTTTACGTCTGTGCGCCAATTTGTCGATCTTGAAGGGGCAAATTTACTTAGAGCCAATCTGACAAATGCCAAGCTAGGTTTTGCCAATCTCGAAAGTGCTAATCTCAGCGAAGTAAATTTAGTTGATGCATATCTGGAAAACGCCTCGTTAATCAATACAAATTTAACGAATGTAAAGTTATGTAACACGACTCTGCAAGATGGGGCAGTAAACAATCAAAACTGTCGTTAAAAAATTTTGATTATGCGAGAATATGCAATATCAAATACATGCTGTGTCTGAGTAAATAAATCTAGGGGTTAGTGACATGTCGCGTACTTACGATTACGAAAAAAAGCCTTCCCAATCCACGACTTCAGTCAAACCCACAGCTTCATTTTTACAAACTAGAGACTTTGCTCCACTTCAGACGGATTTGGATGAAGATGTTACCTTTCGACCATCTGGATACTCTGAGAATTTTCTAGAAAAAATAATTAATCAGCGTGGCACTGAGTCGTCTGATACGCCGATCCAAGCAAAACCCATGAACCGCTTGAAGGCGATCTCATCTCAGCGTATGGCGATACAAGCCAAGCAAAATTATGAGTCCAGTGCTGAATCGACTACTGCATCAATACACGAAAAACCGCAGAACCGCTTGAAGGCGCTTCAATCTGAGCGGATGGCGATTCAAGCCAAGCTGAGTATTGGTGAGCCAAATGATAAGTATGAGCAGGAAGCTGATGCCACTGCATCTAGGGTCGTTCAGCAGATAAATTCGCCAGCACAGGATCAATCTGTCCAACGCGAAGGGGCGATGGAAGAAGATGATGAAGAATTGCAAATGAAACCAATCTCTTCAATCCAACGCGGGGCAATGCCTGAAGATGAAGAGGAGCTTCAGATGAAGCCCGACTCAATCCAGCGGAAACATGCCTCAAACGAGAAAATCAATCGATTGCCATCAAATGAGTCTGAAGAAACGGATGTCACCGCAGAGATTGGTGAAGCAAGACAGACTAATCCGCTATCTATTCACCCCACAAATGCCCCAATCCCAAAGATCAATCGCACCATTGAGGTTGACTCGTTTTCCGCAGATCCGAGGGTTTCTCAAGTTAAGAGCCAGAGTTCTGCGATCGACGTAAATCGAAAAGTCAATCGTCAAGCAGACACGGTGGATACATCGGACTTTGACATCCAAACGATTCAACGTATGCCCCAGATTACCCCCGCGCCGCAGTCTACGATCCAGCGAGATGACACAACTGGCGTTGAACCCTCTAAAAACAAGGCTCCCAACTTTTTGGCAGGTTCGCTCTACAACAAGAACCCAGAACTTCCTCGGTGGGACAAGAACCATAATGCTGCACTGGACAAGTGGAAAGCAGTAGCTGACAAAGATTTAGCAGATGGGAATATCGATCAGGCAAAGCATAACCTCGCTATGGCTAATTATGCAAAGCTAAAGAAAGATGTAAAGGACTCCCCCTCCCTCAAGATTGGTGAAGGCGTGCGTTCTTTTGTTCTTGAAACATTTTGCGGTCCGTTCATGTACATCAGCGAGTATCGTCGCAAAAAGTTTACGGATAGTTTCAGCGAGAATAAAGCCATATATTCGGATATGGGCTCGGAATCAGTGGATAAAACCGAACCCCACGGAGTCCTTAGATTTTTAGCTAACTCAGAAAAGGTCATTTCCGAAGTCGGTAAAATAATCGGATGGATCGGGCTTGTTTGTGGGATTTCTTCATTTATTGCTGCCGCGATTCCTTACGGTCAACCTGCCGCTGCGGTGTTGGCTGCGATCGCCACGGTATGCGGTCTTACTACAGCCGGCATCGCCCTAGTTCGATTGATTTTGAATACTATTCTAGCGGTTTCAAATCTTGGTTTCCACACCAAAGCTATGGCAGGCAGTCCTCCTGATGTTGCTGTTGCTAATAATGCTCGCAAACAGACTTACAAACACCTTGCACAAGCGATCTCGAACATTATTAGCCTTGCCTCGGCAGGCGCTGGCTTAGGAATAACATTTGGTGCGGGAAGTGGAATCAACCTTGATACTACTTTGAGTAGCTCCTCGGCTCAAGCAGCAGCAACAGCTACTGGGCCTAAAGTCGCTAGTGTGCTAAGCACAACTGCAAGGGGAGTTCCCTTGGGAGGGATCGGTAAGGGTGTGGAAGAGGGAATTAAGCAGATCGGGAAAGAAAAGCACGATCTTGTTCCTCCTCCAGTTGCTGCCTCTCAAACAGTCGTCGCTCCACCGCAAACACTTCCCACACCGCCACAGTCAGTTGCACCTTCATTAAATAATTCTCAATCCTCTTTGACCTCGTCTCAATCTTCGCTCGGAGCTTCTCAAACAGTCGTCGCTCCACCGCAAACACTTCCCACACCGCCACAGTCAGTTGCACCTTCATTAAATAATTCTCAATCCTCTTTGACCTCGTCTCAATCTTCGCTCGGAGCTTCTCAAACAGTCGTCGCTCCACCGCAAACACTTCCCACACCGCCGCAGTCAGTTGCACCTTCATTAAATAATTCTCAATCCTCTTTGACCTCGTCTCAATCTTCGCTCGGAGCTTCTCAAACTGTCGTCGCTCCACCGCAAACACTTGCACCTCCAGTTCAAGCCCAACCTCCAGTCCGTCCTCGAATGGGTCGAAGCAGATCTGCTCCAGAACTGGGCGAATTACGACTCAAGCCAGCTAACGATCTTTTCTTGCAGCGTACTCCAGATGAAGCACAAGAAGCTGAGAAAGCCGCAGCCTTAGCTTCTGCCAAAACCGAAGCGCAGCAAATTATTCAAGATAACGTTAAAGGAACCCTAGATTCGGGACGCGACGCTTCAAATACAGAACAATCGAATATCGGGCAAGCCGATCAAAATTTAGCAACAGGAGCAACCAATTTAAACCAGTTGGTAAAACCAACTAGCGACATCGACAAAAGTGCGGACACGATCGACGCGGAAGCTCAGAAGGGTGAAACCTCTCTTGATGTCGATGTAAAATCCTCGATATCGAAAGATAAGCTCAAGAATGAAAGTGGGGCTGAGTCAGAACGCTCGAAGATCGAGCAACTCGACGAAAAGCTGACTGAAGCGGAGACCGCAGGCGGAATCGCTAAAGATGAAGAGAAGCCCACTTTTAAACAAAAACTCAAGAATCTATTCAAATCTGGATGGAAAAGTGTCAAGAGTTTCTTCCTTAAAGCCTACGGTAACCTTAAAGCAAGGTTGAAGAAAATTTTTGCTGCAATTCAGATTAAAATCGCTCAAATGGTTGTCAAGTTTGCCGGACTGACCGAACCCGTCCAGGCACTTCAGGCAGGTGTTGGTTCCGCCAAGGCAAATGTGGCACCCGCTCGCGACTCGATCGCCGATTCACTTGCTAGCAATCAAGAAACAGGTGTGGCATCCGATCAGCTTTTAGCGGCGTTGGCTGCGTATAAAGGATAAACTTAGACAATAGGTTGATATAGAGAGTTACATGATGAATAAAAGTATAAATCAAGGTATCACTCAGGCAGGCTTGCTATCCTTTATTGGTTTTATGGCTGGCATTGTATCAGGTTGGTCTGGTGCGATCGCAGGTGGCTCCCCTGCCGACATTGGCGCGATCAACGCGAATATCTATTTAGCTTTGATCCTGATTTTACCTATTGCCATACTGATCTGGAACGCGATCGCGATCGGGCAAGAAGATCGCGATATTTTCAGCAATGTTGCTAGTCTGAGTCTGACGATGGCGATCGCCGCCATACTTGGATGCATTGCCGCCACCACCTTGTTTATGCTAGTCACCGTGCAAATTTCCACGGTATTCAAGGGTTTAGATCGCGTACAGCTAAGCATTGCCCTGATGTCAGCAATAGGTTGGTTTAAATTCGTTGTTCTGCTTGCTGCAACATGTACATCTGCCATAGTCGCAGGAATGCTTAACTATAGAAAGTTCCGAAATTCATCTTCATAGCCGTGAAAATCAAAAATCTCCGCCATACATTTGAGCGTAATCTTACGTTTTTTGCTCCGTCAACAACATTTGAAGTATTCACTCCCAAGTTGATTCTTAGTAAACGGGCTGAAGCGATCGTTACCTGCCAACTCACCTTTTGTGTCGATTGGGAGACCTACCAAAAAATTGATTCAGGCGCTCTCTTCAATCTTCAGCCTGAAATCAGAGGGAACATACATGGCAAACCATTCGAGAGTGGGAGAGAAGTCGAGCTATCGCTCAATCTTCGCCCAGACCTATTGCCGCAACTAGCAGTCTACGGGCAGAATGTTGCAGGCATTGCTGATTTATTTACCCGTGCCAGTAACGATCCATCTACCCAGTCTCTAGTTACTGCCAACCATTGGTTTGCACTTCAGATCGAGCAAAAGCAAGACCAAGAGAAATCCTATTATCACACCCTGTGGTATCACCTCAAAATCTCAAAGGATACTCCAAAAATGCTTGAGAAAGGCAATTTTTTACCAGCGATCGTCAAGTTTATTCAGGAAAGACCTGACCTCGATCCTGAAACCATTGGTGAGAGCTTAGCAAGTGAATTGACCCCTTCATTTCTGACGGAAATATTTGCTGCGGTTAGTGAAAATATGCAGGAAGAATTGGGAATTCCATTTCCTCGAGACATTTTACATCTTCTTGACGAGGAATTTTCTCAAACAACTTCGCCAAAATATAATGAACCATTGAGCCATGAATTAAAGGACTTGCTGGCAGAGAAACTAGAGACTTTATTTACCCTAGACAGCACGGAAGAGACAAATCCAAACGAAAATGTTTCAGATCGTCCCGACTCCACCAAGAGCCGTCTATTCGAGACCACGTTGGGCTTTTTTGCGGACGAAGGATGGACAATTTACGCCTTAAAGGGAGAAACAACGTTCGGGACAATCTATAAGGGACAAGAACGAGAATTTATCTGCTATGCCCGCATCTATGTGGATGCCGAACAATTGATCTTTTACTCTATCTTTCCCGAAGTCGTTCCAGAATCGAGAAGAAGCCCTGTTTCGGAATTCTTGACCCGTTTAAATTTCGGTCTGTTAATTGGCAATTTTGAGATGAATTTTTTGAATGGACAAATTCGCTATAAAACTAGCATAGATGTCGAAGGCGATCGCCTAACGGCAGAGTTGATTGGGCAATTGGTGCGCGCCAATCTGAATACTATGGAAGGGGCTCACCAGCACATTTCCATAGTAATTAATGGAGAACTTTCTCCAGAGGAAGCAATAGCATCGTTACAAACCCAGACCATAAAGCCACCCATCTACCCCACAACACAACCAGTCGATCCATGCTAGGATGACTCCAGTTATCCAGGCTAGAAGCTCGGTCGAGAAACAGTTATTACACTCTTGAATCTCGCAGAATTTGGGTTTCCGAAAACTGGCATCCCCTAATTTTTGATGGTGCGATCGCTGATCGAATAGGTGGATTTAAAGAATGGAACCCTACACTAACAGACATTGTAAGCACCGATCGCAATTTTGCTTAAATGTTGGTTATTGCTGACGATCCATCCAACATACTTTCTCGAAAGTGCCAATCTCAGCGAAGTAAATTTAGTTGATGCTTACTCCCTTCCCAGTGAATAATACCAAAACTAAAAATGGCATAGCCATTTTTAGTTTTTAAAACCCTTACTGGGTTTGGGTTTTAATTCACAAAAGTGTTGTCACACTTTCGTGAATTGGTATAATTAGTGGTGCGCGGAGAAGCCTCGCATCACTAATTAGGGTTTGCTGATAAAGCAAGAAAGAGTTGAAATTTGGGGTATTCAAGGAATAAAAAATTTGAACATTAGGTGTACCTGACAAAAATAGGCGATCGCAGTTTGATCTTGAGATTAAAAGCGATCGCTATAAACTCTGACATTGAGAACAAAAGTGCGTCGATCGCCCGCCGAGCTTAATCCTTGAAATTACTGTGCCACAGACATTACAAGGCTGACCTGTACGTCGAAATACCCAAGCCGTATCGATGTAGTTCCCCTTAAGTCCTGCAACATTCTGAAAAGAACTAAAAGTCGTCCCACCCTTCGCTATACCATCACGAAGAGAACGAATAATCCCTTGATGTAGAGATGCGATCTGAGCCAAATCAAGAGAATTTGCTGCTTTTTGAGGATGGATTTTGCCAAGAAACAATGATTCATCAGCATAGATATTTCCAATACCCGCAACAGTTTCCTGATCTAGAAGCACGGTCTTAATCGGGCGACCTGTACGGCGAAATTTAGCGGCTAAATGCTCTGGAGTAAACTCAGGATCAAAAGGTTCCAAACCTAACTTCTGCAACCCCGTAATAATTGATTCCGTTATTTGATCGGATGGAACCCACCAAACCTTACCAAAAGTCCTCTGATCGTCAAACCTCAACTCCTTCTGACCAAAAATTTTTCCCTTTTCCCCTTTTCCTTTTTCCTCTAAAAATAGCCTCACCCGCGTATGTTTACCTATAACCGTATCGCGATCGCACCAGAGCAAACTCCCCGTCATTCGCAAATGCACACCTAATTGATTGCCTTGCGAAAGCTGAGCAATTAAATATTTCCCCCGACGCTGCCAATCAATGAACTCAGTACCAATTACCGATGCTAAAAAAGTCTCTGAATTTTCAGGATAGGCGATCGCACGGGGCAGCAATACCTCACCGCCTTCAATCTGCCAACCTAACGTATTTTCATTTAAACCGATACGAACCGTCTCAACTTCTGGTAATTCTGGCATTATTTAAGTAGTTAAGCAAAATTAATTACATATTTTGAACCAAACTCTCGAAGAACTTTTTCAACATATGAGACTAAACTTTCCCAAGATTCATATGCATTTAGTTCAATCCACTCATATTTCATAAACCGCCATAAAATTTCAATCAAGTTTAACTGGGGACTATAAGGAGGCAACAGAAAAATCTCGACTTGCTGACTTTTCCACTCCTCCAGTTTTTCATTAATCATTTGACTGGTGTGAATAGAGGCTTTATCCATAACAATCACAGTAGGCTTGGTAGATTGGCGAGCAAAGTCATCAATACAAGCGAGAATGACTGCACTGGTGATACTACGTTCAAAAACATAAGCAGATAAGTCATTGTTTCGATTCATCAACCCCACGACATTTAACCGCTTACTACGTTGACTGGGTAGGCTTAAACCCAGTCCTTTCTCTTGCCAAGCATAGGGAATCGGTGGAGTCAAAGAAAAGCCACTTTCATCAAGATATCGCAAATCGATTTTGCCCTGCATTTCCTGTTCAAGCAATTCGGTGAGTTGTTGCTGTTTCTCTCTAT